>NZ_JBITET010000017.1:0-137021 GCF_044455385.1 Micromonospora sp. NPDC051227 | reverse complement strand
GCACCTCGTCCGGCGCTGCACAAACAAGGGAAAAAGTCTTGGGAGGTGAAACCCGTGTCGGGCGTCGGGGTCGGCGTACCTGGCGAGCCGGGGGGCACCGGGTCCCTGTGTAACGACCGGCCGGCCGGAGTCATTCCGGGGGGATGGCCCACCTGCCGGGCACCCTGGTGGCGGTGCCCGTCGGTCGGTCGTGGGGAGTGCAACGACCGGGGGCCAGGGTCATTCCCGGGGGCCCACCTGCCGGGCACCCTCGTAGCGGTGCCCATCGGTCGGTCGTGCGGACTGCAACGACCGGACCCGGGTTGGCATTCCAACCTGCCCGACCAGCCCCAGGGGTTCGGGCGGCCAGTCGGTGGTACTGCGATCGTCAGGGTATGTAACGACCCCGACCCGGCCATGATTCCAGCCCACGGGGGCGCCCGGTCACCACCCACAAACCCCCACCAACGACCAAACCACCCACACAGCGCCGGCCTTACAGCGCCGAACCGGCCCTCACCCGGGGTGATCCACTCGGGTTCACGGAAGTCGGGGCATCCCGGACTCCCGAACCCCGACTTCAAGGAACCCGAGTCGATCACGAACGGACCGACCGCGCAAAGGCCGCAAGACGGACACAAGGCGCCGAAGATCGTACCGGCGGCATCTCGACCTCGACATCGACGGGCATGGCCGGACCGACGACGGTCCCCGGGACGACGCTGGCGGGCCCCGTCTCCCTGAACAGGCTGGCGCCCGTCGGAGTGTTCCGACGGGCGCCAGCTTCGGTGCGATCCGGGCGCAGCCCGGTGGTGTGGATTAGTGCGCCGCACCACCGAAGCGCTGGCGGCGACGCCAGGCCAGGGTCAGCAGCAACATCACTGCTCCGGCGCCGACCAGGCCGCCACCGAGCTTCATGGGCGTGCCGAGGCTGTCACCCGTGACGGGCAGCGGCTGCTTCTTGTGCAGCACCCGCAGCTCGGTGGTGGCGGTACGGCCGGACTCCCGTCCCGTGGCGGTGAAGGTCAGCAGACCCGTCACCGACGGCCTGTAGCTCTTGGTGAAGCGACCCTGGGCGTCGGTGAACGCCGTGAAGTTCAGGGGCGCGCTCGCCTGGTAGGCCACCGGGGTCATCGCCACGGTGCTGCCGTCGCTCCGGCGAGCCGGAGCCTGACCGCCGGCCGGGGCGGCCAGCGGGGTCACCGTCACCGAGATGTCGACGGTCTCGTTCGGGCCGAAGCCGGTGCCGGTCAGCAACACCGTCTCGCCGAGGAAGATCGTCGGTCGGTTGACGGTCAGTGAGGCGGCTGCCGGCGGGTACGGCGGCGGCTGGGGCGGGTCGGTGGTAGCGCTGGGCGTCGGCTGCGGCTGTGCCGCCCCCGCTGCCGTCGGCACGGCCACCACGGCCAGGCCGACCGTGAGCGCCATGATGATGCGGGATAGCCGCATGATTGGTTCCCTCCTACTGATCACAGCTTGGTGCGGAATGAACTTGGGTGGTCCAGGGGCTGGCGGTGGGGGTCAGCCACAGCTCGGCCTGCCCGACGCCGGTCTTGGCCGTCAGCACGGTGACCTCCAGCGCCCTCTCGGCGCCGGGGCCGACGTCGACGCTGGCCGTCGCCACCTGACGGCGGCGTTCGGTGCCGCTGCCAAGCGCCGTCTCGGCGCCGTCCAGTCGGGCCTCCAGCACCGCTCCACCAGCCGGGCTGAAGATCGACACCAACGTGCGGGCGGTGTACGGATCGCCAGCCAGGCCGAGGCCGAGAACGGATTCGCTAAGTCCGGACTTCGGCGCCGTTGAGCGCAGGGTCACCCGTAGCCGGAGCTCACGGCGGCCGTCCGACCGGCATTCGCCGACCGTCAGGTTCGCCGTCGGCCGCAGGTAGTAGCCGAGCTTCGCGCCGCTGCCGTCGTTGAGGAACACGCCGACAGTCGGCACGGTGTCCTGTTCCGGAAGCGTCCCGGCCATCCGGCTCTCGCCGAATGTCCGCTGTTCCTCAGGTCGGGCACTCCAGAACAATATCCGGCGTTCGGTGATAGCACGGTCGAATGCGGACAACAACACCCGTGGGTTGACATTCTTCTTGAAGAAGGCGTCGAACACCGCCGACGCCGACGCCGCGAAGAACTCGTCCTGCTGTTTGAGGTCAAGGCGCTGGTAGCTGTCATTGAGCAGGGTCTGCACTACCTTCTCGCTGGCGAGCGGGACACCGCCGGGCACCAGCACCGGACCGGTCGCCTTGAGCAGGTAGGACAGCACCACCGGGTCGACGGCGAGCACGCCGTCGACAGTGGTGCCGGTCTTGCGCCGGAACATCTCGCGGTACAGCGCCGCGGCGGTCGGGAAGTGCGGAGACAGGTTGACGTCGGCGGGATAGATGCCGGGCAGGTCTGTCCAGAGGGCCCGGGTCTCGGCGGGCACCTTCAGCGCCGGGGTGAACCGGCCGAGCGAGGCACTGCTGCCCTGCTTGCCCATCTTCACCTTGCCGTTCTCCGCCTCGATCATCGCGTACGCGCCGAACATGCCGCCGGTGGCGCGCAACTCGGCGAGGTTCTGCGAGACCAGCAGGTAGCGGCGTGGGCCGTTCGCGCCGAGCAGCGGCGGGAGGAGTCGGGCTCCCTGGTCGGCGGCCGTGGTGAGGCTGGCCAGCCGGTCGATCTCGTCGCGCAGGTCGGTCAGCGCCTGCCGGATCTGGCTGACCAGGCTGTCGACGGGCACCGCGGCCAGGTTCTGGCGGGTACGTTGGACCGACTCGTGGGCCGCGGTCAGCTGTGTGGAGACGGCGGCGAGTCGGGCGAGGTCCACCCGCCCGCCGGTCGGCACCAGGCTGGTCAGATCCGCCCGAAGCAGGGTCGGGAACGCGTGTCGGGCCAACTCGTCGATGGCGACGGCGATCTGCGCGACGGCGTCGAGGTCGTCGCCGGCGATCGGCGTACGCCGCCCGAGCTGCCACGTCGGATCGGCCGTCGCCGCGCGGGCCGCGCCGGCCTGCTCCTGAAGAGCGGCGAGCGTCCGCAGGGCGCGGCCGGTGTCCCCACCGACAGTCTGGGCGCTCAACTCTCGGGCCAGGCCAGCGGCGTTGAGCAGGTGGGTGCGCGCCTGCCAGCCGCGGAAGCCGACCCACCCGGCGGTCGCCAACAGCAGCGAGCCGACCACCAGGGCGCCGAGGAGGGCCCGTCGCAGTCGGGCGTGCCGACGACGCCGGGACCGGCTCCGCCGCCGGATCGGTCGTTCGCTCACCGTCACACTACACTCCCATTCACGGAACCGGACAGAAGGTCGATTCCCTGACGTTCTTAGCACGCATCAGGGAGGTTCGTACCGTTATTGCGTTTGTCGCCCTTTAAGCGAATTTCCTTCGTGGTTCCGTGGCGGGCTGTGCGACCCGTCCGGCCGCCTCGTGCAACAGCCGTTCGATCTGGTCCACGCCTGCGGGCAGCGACATCTCTCGCAGGTACGTGGCCCGACCCCGGCGACCCATCTCGGTGCGGGTCGGCGGCGGAATGGTGGCGGCCAACCAGAACCGGTCGGCCAGCGCGGCCCAGTCCTCCGGCGGGCAGGACAGCCCAGCCCGAGCCCGCTCGACCAACTCGGCCGTGTCCCCGCCGGCCGACGCGATCACCGGCGCGGCGCAGGAGAGCGCGGCCTGGAGCTTGCCGGGCACCATGCGGCGCAGCTCCGGAAGGTCGCGCAGCATGACCAGTTGGTAGTCGGCGGCGGCGTACAGCTCGGGCATGTCGACCGGCGACCGCCGCTCCAGGAAGCGGACATTCTCTGCGCCCAGCTCGGCGGCGAGCCCCCGCACCCGCCGCTCCGCCGCGCCCGAACCGACCAGGACAAGATCCATCGTCCGGTCCAGCGCCGCGGCCGCCCGGACCGCGGTCTCCAGCCCCTGCCGCGCCCCGATGGTCCCGGCGTGCATCACCACGCACCGTCCATCCCGGCGGACCAACTGGCGGGCCGCCGCGCCGGGCGTCGCCGGGTGGAAGATCCGCTCGTCGGTCCAGTTCAGCACCAACCGGACCCGGGCCGGGTCGGCACCGGCGGCGACCACCAGCTCCCGCATCGACGGCGCGGCGACCGCGATTCGGGACGCGGCCCGGTAGATCCGGGTCATCGCGTTGCCCATTCGCGCCACCCAGCGCCCCTCGCCCCCCTCTTCCGCGCCGTCGCGGGCCCAGACGTCCTGCACGTGCAGCACCGCCGGCACCCGCCCGAGCAACCGGAGCACCCCGGCGGCGGCGAACGTCGTCGCCGGGAGCTGAAAGACGTAGAGCGCGTCCACGTCGCCCAGGAACCGGCGGGCGACCAGCCCCGCGCTGCCGGCGAAGGAGAGGTAACTGGCCATTCTTCCGCCGATGGACGCGGCGCCCCCGGGGTACCGGGGCACCCGTCGGACGCTCAGCCGTTGGCTGTGCGTCTCGTGGTGCCACCGCTGTCGCCAGCCGGGATAGACGTGCCCGCCGGGGTAGTCCGGAAAGCCGGTGAGGACCCGCACCTCGTGCCCACGCGCGGCCAACTCCTCGGCGAGGCTCCCCGGGATGAACGCCGGCTCGGGCGGAAAGTGGTACGACAGGATGCCGATCTTCACCGGTACGCCCCCGTCCCACAGAGATCGCCGGCGGCCGGCGCGGCACCACGACCGGCGGGCGTGCGGCGCGCGTACGATGCCGACAACCCCTCCCCGCGCGGCCACCGGCGTCGACGCACCGCCCTCGCGGTGCGAGCGCCCGCGTCCGTACCGATGAGAGGGGCACCGATGGCTGATCGCGTGTTGTTCGTCTGCCACGCCAACCTGTGCCGGTCACCGATGGCCGAGTACCTGGCCCGTCGGCTGCTGGCCGACCGACCCGTCGAGGTGGCCAGCGCCGGCACCGACGCGATCGACGGGCTGGTCATGCACCCGTACGCCATGGAGGTCGCCACCGAGAGCGGCGCGGACCCGGCGGCGTTCCGGACCCGGGCGTTGCGCCCCGAGTACCTGGTCGACGCGACGCTCGTGCTGACCGCGACCCGACGCCAACGTTCGGTCTGCACCTCGTTGGCGCCGGGAGCGCTGCACCGGACGTTCACGCTGCGCCAGTTCGGCCGGCTCGCCGCGGCGGCCGAACCGCCCGCCGACTCGGCCGAGGACCCGTTGCGGGCGGCGATCGCCGCCGCCGCCCAGGCCCGGGGACGGCTGCAACCCGCCGCCCCGGACGAGGACGACCTTCGGGACCCGATCGGCGGTACCGCGGCCGACTTCCGACGCTGCGCCGAGGAGATCGAACGGTCGTTGCGACCCCTCGCCGCGCTCATCGGGGCAGCCGGGTGAGTTCCTGGGTGTGGTCGGGGACGCCGTTGACCCCGTCGGCGGTCGCGCTGTGCCGGCCGGACGCGGCCCGGTCGGCCGGCACCGACGCCTCGGGCGTCGAGGCGACCACCCGGTAGGCCTCGTACTGGTACGCCTCGGCCTTGGCCACCTTGGCCATGTTCAGCACACAGCCGAGCAACCGGACCGAGACCGAGTGCAGCGACCGGGCCGCCGCGGCGACCTGGGTCCGCGAGGTACGGCCCTGCTGGGTCACCAGCAGCGCGCCGTCGGCCTGCACGGCCACCACCACGCCGTCGGTCACCGCGAGCAGTGGCGCGGTGTCGATGATCACGATGTCCGCCGACTCGCGCAGCGCCAGCAGCAGGTCCGACATGGCCTTGGAGCCGAGCAGCTCGCTCGGGTTCGGCGGGGCCGACCCGCTGGGCAGCACCAGCAGCGACTTGTCGCCCCAGCGCTGCACGACGTCGCCCACCTTCACGTCGCCGACCAGCACGTCGGTGAGACCGACGCCGGCGTCCAGGCCCAGGTAGTCGTCGACCTTCGGGCGGCGCAGATCCGCGTCGACCAGCAGCACCCGCCAGCCCGCCTCGGCCAGGGCGATGGCCAGGTTGCAGGAGAGCGTGGTCTTGCCCTCGCCCTGCAGGGCGCTGGTCACCGCGATGACCCGGGCCGGCTCGTGGACGTCCACGAAGCGCAGGTTGGTTCGCAGCTTGCGGACCGCCTCGGCGCGCGCCGAGGTCGCGGCGTCGCCCACGATGAGAGGCGCGCTGCGGGCGTTGGCCTCGAACGGAATCTCACCGAGCAGCGGGCTGCCGGTGGCGCGTTGCAGGCCGGCGGCATCGCGCAGTCGGACGTCGGCGACGCCCCGCAGGATCGCCAGACCGACGCCGAGGATCAGACCGACCAGACCACCGAGGGTGAGGTTGCGGGCCGGCTGCGGCGAGACGGGGTCGGCGCTGACCCGCGGGCCACTGACCACTTCGATCTTGATGGGCGCCTTGCCCTCCGGGGTCGTCTCGACCTTCTGGACGAGCTCGACGAACTTGTTGGCGAGGCTCTCCGTCACGCGCAACGCGCGAGTCTGGTCGGTATCGGTCACCGACGCCCGCAGCAGAACTGTGCCGGTCTCGGTCGAGGTGCTCACCCGGCGCTGCACCTCGTCCGCGGTGAGGCCGACCGGAGTCTCGGCCACCACGCTCTGCGCCAGCCGATCGCTGCTGAGCAGATCGGCGTACGACTTGACGCGCTGCTGGAGGAAGAGCCCGCCCTGATAGGCGTCGCTGACGCCGGTGTTGGGGGTGGTGACGAAGAAGGTCACCGAGGCGACGTACCGGGGTTGGGCCCGTACGGTCAAAAACGCCGAGACGCCGAGAGCCACCATGACCGTGACCAGCGCGACCCACCAGTGCCGACGCACGTGGCGCAATTGGCGGAGCAGTTCCATCAGGAGTGCCCCCATGCCGGTCCGGTTACGGCAAAGAACTTCACGAAAACCCCCAAGGTCGTCTCTAAACTCGTGAAACCATTAAAGCGGCTCATGCGGCTTATGTCCGGAGTTATGTATTTTCTGGCTGCGAGATGTGCGCCCGCATGACCAACCCGACAAACGCCCATTCGGCTGCGGCGACAACCGGGAAAAAGTCGGAGGCCGATCGGATGACATCCGATCGGCCCAGCGGTCGCCGCCGACCGCGCCGCCGGATAGGGTCCACAGCGGTGTGCCGGAGAGTCTGGTCGGCGAGTGGATTCCTGCCGTCCCGACTCCTGCAGGTGAGCCCGAAGTTGACCTCCCCCACCCCGCCATCCGGCCCGCGTCCGCCGAAGATCCGGCTGTTCTCCCGATCGTCCTGGCCGCAGGCCCCGGCACCTGGCCGACGTGCTGCGTACCGAAACCGTCGGCGGCGCGCTGCTGCTGTCCGGCGCCGTGATCGCGCTGATCTGGGCCAACTCCCCGTGGTCCGACTCGTACACGCGGCTCGGCGACGTGGTGCCCTGGCCCGGCGCGCCCTGGCGCCTCGACCTGAATCTGACCACCTGGGCGGCGGACATCGCCGGCGAAGGTGGGCTCGCCGCGCGCCTGGAGCATCGCTGGCGGCCGGTGGCGGCCGGCATCGCGGTGCCGATCTTCGCCCTCTTCGCCGCCGGGGTCACAGTGCGCGGCACCGACCTGGGCGCTGGCGTTCGGGGCGGGCAGCACGGCCGACGACCGGGTCAAGGCGGCCGTGCTGCTCGGCTCGGTGATCTCCGCCGGGTTGGCCGCCACGGTGCTGAGCCGCCGCAACACGACGTACCGGAGGGTGGCGGAGCGGGAGCGGCTGGACGCCGACGGGGACGGCGTACCCGACGTCTACCAGCACCCCGACGCCCGCTGAACCCGCCGGTGCGGCCCGGCGAACGCGAAGCGCCGAGGGGCGGCGCGGCGAGCGCGGGTTCGCCGTCGTGCCGCGCCGCCGCACCAACCGCGCGGGCTTGCGCTCAGTGGCGACGATCGGCGGGCGGCAGGTCCTCGGTCTCCTCGACCAGTGCCTCGGCCGTCGGCCCGGTGAGGTCGTCGCCCGGCACCGCCACCGCCTCGACGCGATCCTGCTCATCGGGCTTCCCGCCGGGCGGCGGCTGCGGGGCGGTGGCACCGCCGGCGTAGCCGTACTCGTTCGGTTCGTCGTGCCGGCTCATGTGGTCATCCTCCCGCTTTTCCCGTTTCACCTGTCGAGGCCAACGGTAGGTGGTGATCGTCCTCGGCGCAGCGCGCCGGGGATTGTCGGCCGGACCATGGTGGTGGGCGGCTGAGCGCCGCCCCGAGCAGCTGACGCAGGGCGATGATCGATACCGCGCCGGCCAGGCCGTTCCAATCCGGCTCGCCGGCGAGCCGGAGCAGACCGGCCGCGGTGAGCAGGTCCAGCAGTACCCGGACGCCGCTGCGCAGCGCCCCGCTGCTGAGCGTGGTGAGCACCCCGGCGACCAGCGCCAGGGCGGTGACCGCCGTGACCAGGGCGCCCGTCACGGCCGACGCTCCCCCTCGGCCACCTGACGCTGCTCCTGACGGATCTCGCGGCCCAGAAAGTAGTTCAACGCCGTTCGGATCGTCGCGATGGCGGCCAGTTGGCCGATCTGCGTGAACGACGGGGACACCGCCGTACGCAGCACGTCGGCCGCCAGCTGGAATTCCAGGCCGAGGGTCAGAAAGCGGCCCAGCGAGAGCCGGATCGGCGTGAAGCGGGCGGCGCTGCGGTGTCGCAGCCCCTCGACCACGAACCGCACCGCCGCCCACACCGCGCCAACGAAGATCACCAGCGCGCCGGCCACCTCCACCACGGCAACCAGCACCTGGTCGCCCTGGCGCAACAACTCGGCCGGCTCCACCCCGGGCCGTTACCCGCCCACGGGGCGGCTAGTCGATGCTCAGGTCAGCTCGTTCACCGCCTCCAGGATCAGCCAGAGACCGGAGATGGCGAAGAGGATCGCGGCACCGTACTTGATGGTCTTCTCCGGCAGCCGCCGACCGAGCATCCGGCCAACCAGGATGGCCAGCGCGTCCGCGGCCACCATGCCGATGGTGGAGCCGAGCCAGGTGCCGAACCAGCCGTACTGGGTGGCGAGCGTGATCGTGGCGAGCATCGTCTTGTCGCCCAGCTCGGCGAGGAAGAACGCCACCGACACCGCCACGATCGCGGTCTTGCTGGTCTTCTCCGCCTTGCGCTTCTCCTCCTCGGTGAGCTTGTCCCCGCGGAGCGTCCACGCGCCGAACCCGAGGAACGCCACACCGGCCACCAGGGAGATCCACTCGGTCGGCAGCACCGCCCCGAGACCCACGCCGATGGCGACCGACGCCAGGTGCACCACCGCGGTGGCGACCGTGATGCCGATCAGCACCGGGATCGGTTTGAACCGCGTGGCGAAGGTCAGCGCCATCAGCTGGGACTTGTCCCCCAGCTCGGCGACGAAGATGACGCCGAAGCTGATGACCAGCGCGGCGAAAAATCCCTCCATGACGTCCTTCCCGTTCACGCCGGGAGGAGGTACAGGGGCGCCCTCGACCCGGCTGCAACAGCCTGAGTCGAAGGTCTCGCCCGCCCCGAGGGAACCGGGGCCGCGTGGCCGGATGCGGAACGCACCAGTATGTCGACCACGACATTGGGGGCTACTCCCCTTCGCGTGATCAGCCTATCGGATCACCGTCCGGCCCGGCCGCGCCGGGTGAACAGGCTCACCGCGCCCGCGCCAGCGTCACGCCGAAGAGCCCGTCCGGGTCGGTCCAGAACTCCGCCGTGGCGAAGCCGGCCGAGGCCAGCTCGGCGGCGACCCCCTCCCGGTGGAACTTCGCCGAAACCTCGGTACGCAGCTCCTCCCCCGCCGCGAAATCGACTGTCAGCCCCAACACCCGCACGCTCATCGGCCGGGTCGCCCGCAACCGCATCTCGATCCACTCGTGGTCCGGATCCCAGACGGCGACGTGCTCGAAGGCGGCCGGGTCGAAGTCGGCGCCCAACTCCCGATTGATCACGCGCAGCACGTTGCGGTTGAACTCGGCGGTGACCCCGGCGGCGTCGTCGTACGCCGGCACGATCACCGACGGGTCCTTCACCAGGTCCGTGCCGAGCAACAACCAGTCGCCGACTTCCAACGCGGCGCGCATCGCCGTCAGGAACTCGGCCCGCTCGGCGGGCAACAGGTTGCCGATGGTGCCGCCGAGGAACACCACCAACCGCCGACCGCCGGCGGGCAGCCGGTCCAGTTGCCGGGTGAAGTCCCCCACGATGCCCCGCACCCGCAGGCGGGGATAGTCGGCCGCGATCTGGGCGGTGGACCCACGCAGCGCACTGACCGACACGTCGAGGGGGACGAACGTGCCCAGCCCACCCCGGCGGGTGAAGGCGTCCAGCAACAGCCGGGTCTTCTCCGACGAGCCGGAGCCCAACTCGATGAGCGTCTTGGCCCCGGTCAGAGCCGCGATGTCGGGAGCGTGCGCGGCCAGCACGGCCCGCTCGGCCCGGGTCGGGTAGTACTCGGGCAGTCGGGTGATCTCCTCGAAGAGTTCGCTGCCCCGGGCGTCGTAGAACCACTTCGGCGGCAGCCACTTACGCTCGGCGCTCAGCCCGGCCCGGACGTCGTCGCGCAGGCCACGCTCCAGGTCACCCTCTTCGAGGTAGATCTCCAGGGGTTCCGCGGTCATCCGTTCGCTCCTCTGTTCGATCAACCGTTGCGTGCCTGCCCGGCGCTGCTCACCGGGGCCGGCAGTGGATGTACCCGCACCTCACCCGCGGTGGCGACGACGAGATGCCCCTCCGGCACCGACCGCCACCCGGGATCGTCGTCGTGCGGCTCGGAGGCGAGCAGCACCGAACCCGACGTCTCGCGGACCGACAACGCGTGCCCCGCGACGCTGGCCACCACCCGGTGCCCGTCGGTGAGCAGCAGGTTGAGCCGCGACCCGGGGGCAGCGGCGGCGACGTCGGTCACCGTCCGCCCGACCGCCTCGACCGGGTCGGCGCCAGCGCGCAACCGATGCCGCACCAGCGCCCAGAGCAGCGCCGAGTCGGTGGTGGCGTCCAGAGTGAGCAGGTCACGCACCGGCAGACCGGCGGCGAGCGGCACCACGGCGTCCGGCCAGCCGCGGACCACACCGTTGTGGCTGAACAGCCACCGCCCCTCGGCGAAGGGCGCCGCCGCGCCGTCGAGCACCGCCATCCCGACCGTGGCCGAACGCACCGCCGCCACCACCGCCGGACTGCGGGTCACCGCCGCCAGTTGGGCGATGGTCGGGTCGCTCCAGATCGGCTGCGCCCGCCGGTACCGCACCGGCTCACCCCCACCCGGATACCAGCCGACCCCGAACCCGTCGGCGTTGATCGTGCCGCCACCGCGCATGTCACGGGGCGCCCAGGACTGCCGCACCAGCGAGTGCGGAGGGTCGAACAACAGCTCGGCCAGGGTGACCGGCGGCCCCAGGTAGGCCAGGTGGCGACACATCAGCGCCTCCGGCCCGCCGCCGGGCCGCCGGTCGTGCGGCGACTCACCGGTACGACTCGTCCGGTCGCGCGTCCCGGGCGCAGCGGAAACCGCTGAAGATCTGCCGGCGGATCGGATAGTCCCAGTTACGGAAGGTGCCGCGGCAGGCGGAGCGGTCGGTGCCGAACGAGCCACCGCGCAACACCCGGTAGTCGCCGCCGAAGAAGACCTCCGAGTATTCGCGGTAAGGAAACGCGGTGAACCTTGGATGCCCGTCGAACGCGGTCGAGGTCCACTCCCAGACATCGCCGATGAGCTGGTGCACACCCAACGGCGAGGCGCCGGCCGGATATGCGCCCACCGGCGCCGGCCGCAGATGGCGCTGGTCGAGGTTGGCGTGCGTCTCGGTCGGGTCGTCGTCCCCCCAGGGGTAACGACGCGACCGCCCAGTCGTCGGATCCCACCGGGCCGCCTTCTCCCACTCCGCCTCGGTCGGCAGCCGCTTGCCGGCCCACGCCGCGTACGCCTGCGCCTCGTACCAGCACACGTGCACCACCGGCTCGTCGGCGCGGACCCGCGCCCACTGACCGAAGCGCCGATACGACCAGTCGTCGCCGTCGCAACGCCAGTGCATCGGGGCGCTCAGCTGCTCCCGAACCCGATGCTCCCAACCGGCCGCGCTCCACCAGCGCTGCTCGGTGTAGCCGCCGTCGGCGATGAAGGCCATGTACTGGCCGTTGGTCACCGGGGCGGCGTCGATGACGTACGCCGGGAGGTCGACCCGGTGCGCCGGACGTTCGTTGTCCAACGCCCACGCATCGGTGTCGGTGCCCATGGTGAACTCGCCGGCCGGCACCAGCACCTCCGCGCCGACCTGGACCGACGGCTCGGGTGGCGCCGGAGCGTGCAGCACCGCCGGCCCCGAGCGCAGCTGGTGGGTGGCGAGCATGGTCTCGTCGTGCTGCTGCTCGTGCTGCACGATCATGCCGAAGGCGAACCCGTCGGCGACCAGCGGCCGCGCGGTGAAGGTCACCGCGTCGAGCAGGTCGTGCACCTTGTCCCGAACGGTGGCCAGGTAGGCGCGCGCCTCCGCGGGTGGCAACAGGGGCAGCGCGGGGCGGTCCCGGCGCGGCTGCTTGAACGCGTCGTACAACTCGTCGATGTCACACCGGACCGGCTCCCGGCCACCGACGTCCCGGACCAACCAGAGCTCCTCCTGGTTACCGACATGGGCAAGGTCCCAGACCAACGGCGACATCAGCGGTGAGTGCTGGCGCGTCAGGTCGGCGTCGTCGACCACCTCGGTCAGCAATGCGGTGCGAGCCCGGGCCCGCGCCAACTCCACCGCGATGTGGTCGCGCAACTGCTCCCCGTGGACGCCGCCTTCCGTTCGCGACTGCGAGGCTCGCAAAACCGGCTCACTCCTCGCGCTCACTGGTCTCTCCTCTCTGCGGCGGCCAGCCGCTGGCGGACCCCTCGCCGGATCTCGTCATGGGTGCTGGCCGGCAGCTCCAGTCGGGGCAGGGTGGTCAGGGCCAGGTCGAGCAGAGCCGCCGCGGCGGCGGCCAGCGCCGGGTCGGCCAGGCCGTGCCGGGCGGCGGCCGACCAGCGGTGCGCCACCGGCGTGGCGATCGTGTACGCCTCGCGCACGGTGCCCTGGTCACCGAACAGGGCGGTCAGCACCGCCAGCGGCAGCCGCCAGCCGCGATCGGGTTGGGCGTCCAGGTAGCGCAGCTCCAGATAGCCGCGCGGGCGCACGGGCGGAAAGAGGGTGCTGACGTGGTAGTCGAGGTCATCGGTGGTGGGCGGTTGTGGCAGCGCGCCGTCGAGCCAGTCGGCGAAGGTCACCCCGGGCGGCGCGGCCCAGTCAGCGCTGTTCCGGCGCAGACAGAGCAGCGGCGCGGCGAGCACGTAGCTGACCCAGGCGTCGGTTGGATCGTCCCCGGCCCGAGAGGGCGACCAGACCGGGCGGGTCCGGGCCGGGTCGATGGCCAGCCAGGCGGCCATCCGGGCGGAGGCCCAACCGGTGCGGCGCCCGGCGTGTCGGGCGGCGGACGCGAACGCCGCGAGCAGTGGGGGCCCGACCGCGTGGGCCGCGGCCCACCGGTCCGCGACCTGGTCCGGCTCACCGGCGTCGAGGCAGATCTGCAGGCCGGCGGTGCTGTACATCATCGTGCGGCCGGCCGGGCCGTGGCGGTCGAAGGCTCCGCGCATCGCGCGGTAACGGGGGGTTTCCACCACCGGGCGCGGCCGTCGGTGGGGGTCGATGCCGCTGCTGCCGAGGATCAGCCCGGCGGCGGCCAGCAGGTCGGTGACCTGGGCGATGTCGGCCTCGGTGGCGCGGATCAACGCGGCGACCGAGGGGCGGGGCGGGGTGGAGATCTCCAACTGGCCACCCGGCTCCAGGGTGACCATGCCGCCGTGTCGCAGCGGCTCGGCTGGGCTGGTGACATCCAGCGTGGCGGGGCTGTGCCGCCCCAGCGCCGCCCGCAGCCGGGTCGCGTCGACGGGGCGGGCGGGATCGGCGGCGTCGTGCACGGTCCATTCCAGTTCGACGCCGGTGTGGGTGGGTGGGCCGGTCTTGAAGCAGATTCGAGCGAGGTGTCGGACTGCGGCTGCGGACTCGCGCAGGATGGCGCTGCGGTCCAGGTCGGATGACGTCACCAAGGGTCAGGCCCCCTCTCCGTGCGCCGGGTCCGGCACACCGTGCCACCGTAAACCCACCCACCGACACCGTCGGGGCGTGCACGGCACCACCAACCTCTGTCTAACAGACGAATTTTCGAAGCAGGGCGGAACAAACCGCTCCAACCGCCGACCGGTCAGCCGCCGGCGGGGTGGCCCGGTCGCGGCGGTGACGGCGGGGCTTTCCCCGACCGGGACGGCTTGCCCTTCGCCGGCTCGGACGGCGTGACCTTCGCCGACTCGGACGGCTTCGTCTCGGGTACCAGCCGTTCGCAGTACGCGTCTACCTCGGCGGGGCCGCCGGCGGCGGTCACCAGCTTCTGGAAGGCCGGCGTGCGTAGCGCCTTCTCCCGCTGCTCGGGCGCCTTCGCCCGCCACGCGCGGCACAGTCCGTACATCTCACCGGCGGTAGTGGGACTGGCCGGCGGCGTGGCGGTGACGGGCGGCGGCGCGCCCGGCGACGGGGCGCCGGGGCCCACCGACCGACCGGGCTCGGCCGACCGGGACACGCCCTGGTGCGGCGAGGGTGACGGGCGCGACGGTGCCGGTGCGACCGGGTCTGGCCCTCGGTCCCGGGTGACCGCGGCGAAGGCGGCCCCCGCGGTGGCGGTAGCTGCCACCGCACCGATCCAGGCCACCGCGCCGGTGGTCATCCGGCGACGGCCTGGCCCCAGCGGCACGGCCGGCGCCGGGTCGGCCCGGGCGGCCCGGAACGCGGCCACCGCGGCGTCCTCCCCGGCCAACTCGCCCGGGCGAACGGGGCCGGCCGCTGCGGCGAGCAACGCGGCCACCGGCTCGGCCGGGGGCACGCTCAGGGCGCTCGGGTGATCCACCGCGGCGTCCACCCGGGCAGAGACCGAGTCGAGCAGCCGCTCGGTGTCGGCGCGGTCGGCCCGCCGGAACGGGTTCATCGGGAGTCCCCTCACGTCAGCCGTCCGCCGGTTCGACGTGCGATGCCCGCAGGGCGGGGCCGCTCCCCGCACGCGGCGGTGGCACCCCCTCGACCCCGACCGACGACTCGGCCGGGCTCTGCCGCTCCAGCAGGACCGCGAGCCGGCGTAGGCCACGGTGAGCGGCGGTCCGCACGGCACCGGCACGGCGGCCCAGCACCCGGCCGGCGGACCCCGCGTCCAGCCCGATCACGGCCCGCAGCAGAACTGCTTCGGCCTCCCGGGGCGGGAGGGTGGCGATCAGCGCGAGGGCGGTCTCGGTACCGATCGTCTCGCTGGCTCGCTCGGCGGTGTCCGCGTCGCTGGCGAGCTCGACGAGCGCCTGCACCGGGACCGGGAGCGATGGGCGGCGGCGCATCCGGCGCAGGTGGTCCATCGCGCGGTTACGGGCGATGGTGACCGCCCAGGCCCGAAACTCACCCCCGGTGAAGCCGGGCAGATCACGGGAGATCTGGAGCCAGGTCTCGGAAGCGACGTCTTCTGCGTCGGCCCCGACGAGCGCGGTCAGGTACCGCAGCAGCCCGGGCTGGAGGCTGCGGTAGAGAAAGCGGAACGCCTCCTCGTCCCCGGCCTGCGCGGCGCTCGCCACCTCCGACAGGTCGGCGGTCATGCGCGACCCACGCATCGTTCGGGGTGTGTCGGCCCGACCAACCGGGCTGGCGCACGCCACGCGGCACGAGTCGTCCGCCTGATCAGCACCAGCACCGCACCGCCCTCCACCGCTCTGATTGTGCCCGCGTCCACGATTGTCGGGGCGGCGCCTCCGGGGCCAACGTCAGGGTGGTCGATCGGCGCGCTGCCCGCCGAGGTAGCCGGGAGGGCCCGAGCCGGGCTAACGCTAAGAGGGGGCTCACGACCCGACAAGTCGGCGTCGTGTCACGGAAGAGTGACAATTATCAACCCGGCCCGACGGCGCGTCGTCGTAACGGCCAGTACGCAGCAGACGCCGACCACCCCTGTAGGCCGTTTCTTGCCGCCGTCGACGACCCGAGCGACGGAAATAGTCGCTTTTTGTGACACCACACATCCGCAGCGTCACGAAGGGTGAGCGTCCACACAGGTCAGGCCGGATCAGCCAGTCCGAACCAGCCGCCCGGCGGCCCTGCCGCGGCGCGCCGCCCCGCGCCACTCTAGGTACGGTAATGCGGTGTTGTCATCGGAGGTCGTGCTCAGCGGTCGCTACCGCTTGGACGAACGTGTCGCTACGGGCGGCATGGGCGACGTTTGGCGTGCCTCCGACCTGATCCTCGGCCGGCAGGTCGCGGTCAAGGTTCTCCTGCCGGCGCTGGTCTCCGATCCCGATTTCATCGCTCGGTTCCGCGCCGAGGCCCGGATCATGGCGGCGCTGCGGCACCCCGGCATCGTGCAGGTCTTCGACTGCGGTGCGGACGACCTCCCCGACGGCGGGCGGGCGGACTACCTCGTCATGGAGTTCGTCGCCGGCGAGCCGTTGTCCAAGCGCATCGAGGCGGCCGGGCGGCTCGACGTGGCCGAGACGATGTCGATCGTGGCCCAGGCGGCCGCAGCGCTCAACGCGGCGCATCGCGGCGGCATCGTGCACCGCGACGTCAAGCCCAGCAACCTGCTGGTGCAGGAGGACGGCACCGTCGTCCTGGTGGACTTCGGCGTGGCCCGCTCCACCGACATCACCAGCATCACCAGCACCAACGCGGTGCCGGGCACCGCCCTCTACATGGCTCCCGAGCAGGCCGCCGGTCGGCCGGTCAGCGGCGCCACCGACATCTACGCCCTGGGCGCGGTCACCTACTGCTGCCTGACCGGCAGTCCGCCGTTCACCGGTGACAATCCGCTCCAGGTGGCCGTGCGGCACCTGGACGACGAGCCGCCGGAGCTGCCGCACGACATTCCGGAGGCGGTCCGCGCTCTGGTGTCGCGGGCCCTGGCCAAGGATCCGCTGGAGCGGTTCACCAGCGGAGCGGCGATGGCCGAGGCCGCTCGGACGGCGGTCACCGGCGGCGAGCCGCCGACGGCGATGGCCGGGCCGGTCGCGCTGCGCGACGCTGGGCCGGGCACCCGCACGGACGTGCCGGCCGGCGCGGCGGTGGCGGATGGGCGCCAGCGACGGCGGGGTCCGCTTGTCGGCGCGGCGGCGGCCATGCTGGTCGCGCTGGTCGGGCTCGGCGCGGCGCTGGCCGCGACGCGTAACGTCGGCGAGGACCCGGCGGTCAATCTGCCGGCCACCTCGCCGACGGTGGCGCCGAGCGGCCCCGTCGATCTGCCCGCGGCGAACGAGCAGATCACCAGCGTCGGGCCGGGCCGGTCGGACCGGCCACACGGGCCCGGCAACTCCCCGTCGGCGTCGGTCTCCGCCACGCCGAGCCCGCAGCCGAGCCAGACCGCCAACTCGCCGACGCCGACGGCAGGCGTCAGCACGGCGCCGCCCACCAGCGCGGCGCCCACGACGGCCGCGCCGCCGACGACCAGCGCGCCTCCTGATCCACCCGCCACCTCCAGCCCGCCTGTCGATCCCGAGGTGCCGGCGGGCGGTTGAGCCGACGGCTGTCGCCGACCCCCGTCGGTCCCACCAGCACCGATATCCCCAAAACGGACTTACGACGCCGAAGACGCCTCTAGGCTCTCAGCAGGCTATTTACACCATCTGCTGCGGGAGCCTGGGTGAGCGCTGAAAAGCTGGTCGTGATCGGTCAGGGGTACGTCGGACTACCGCTGGCCATGCGGGCCGTCGAGGCGGGGCTCGACGTGGTCGGTCTCGACGTCGACGCCGACCGGGTGAAGCGTCTCGCCTCCGGCGAGTCGTTCATCGATGACATTCCGGCCGACCGGCTGGGCCGCGCGTTGGGCAGCGGCCGCTACCACCCCAGCACGGAGTACACCGACGCTGACGGGTTCGACATCTGCGTCATCACGGTGCCGACCCCGCTGCGTGACGGGACCCCGGACCTGAGCTTCGTCGAGCAGGCCGGCATCGGTATCGGCCCATACGTACGCCCGGCCTGCACGGTGATCCTGGAATCGACCACCTACCCGGGCACCACCGAGGAGCTGCTGCGCCCGCTGTTGGAGTCGGCCAGCGGCCTGACCAGCCCCGGTGACTTCCACCTCGGCTACAGCCCCGAGCGGATCGACCCCGGCAATCCGACCTGGCGACTGGAGAACACCCCGAAGGTGGTCTCCGGTGTGGACCCGGCGGCGTTGGCCCGGGTGGACGAGTTCTACCAGCGCCTCGTGGAACGCACCGTACCGGTGGACTCCACCCGTGTCGCCGAGCTGACCAAGCTGATCGAGAACACTTTCCGCCAGGTCAACATCGCGCTGATCAACGAGCTGACCATGCTCTCGCACCACCTCGACATCGACGTCTGGCAGGCGATCGACGCCGCCTCGACCAAACCGTTCGGCTTCATGCCGTTCCGGCCCGGCCCCGGCGTCGGCGGGCACTGCCTGCCGATCGACCCGTGCTACCTGTCCTGGCAGGTCAAGCGCCGCCTCGGTCGGCAGTTCCGGTTCATCGAGCTGGCCAACGACGTCAACCACGAGATGCCCGAACACGTCGCGCAGCGGATCATGGGAGGGCTCAACCGGGACGGCCGGGCCGTCAGCGGTGCCCGACTACTGCTGCTCGGTCTGGCGTACAAGAAGAACACCGGCGACATGCGCGACTCCCCCGCCGTGGACGTGGCCCGTCGGTTGCAGGCCCTCGGCGCCGAGGTGCACGCCGTCGAGCCGTACGCCGAGGCGCACCAGATCCCCGCCGGGGTCACCGTGGTCGGGCTCAGCGAGCGTGAGGTGCGTGCGGCCGACGCGGTGGTGGTGGTCACCGACCATGACACCTTCGACTACGACCTCGTGGTCAGACACGCCCGCTACATCTTCGACACCCGTAACCGGTGCGTCGGCCCGATGGTCGAGCGCCTGTAGACCCGGCACCGCTGGCCGGTCCCGCCGCCGGGGAAGATGGCGGGACCGGCCGGCGGATGTCCGTCCGGTCACCGGGGTCAGATTCGGCCGGACCGGACCGCGTCCGGGTCACTGGTCGGCGAGCGCCTCGACGACTGGGCGGGACAGCGCTCGGCGGGCCGGCAGCACCGAGGCGAGCAGGGCGGCGAGCACCGCGACACCGAGGATCAGCCCGAGCTGGCCGAGCGGCAGCACCACGTGGAAGTCGCCGCCGAGGCGGTCCAGCAGGGCCATCGTGGATGCGCTGACTCCGGTGCCGAGCCCGACCCCGAGCACCGCGCCGACCAGCGCCATCAGCACCGCCTCGACGGCCAGCACCGCGCGCATCCGCCCTCGGGTGAGCCCGACCGCCCGCAGCACGGCGTTCTCCCTGGTCCGTTCGACCACCGACAGGCTCAGGGTGTTCGCCACGCCGACCAGGGCGATGACCACGGCCAGACCGAGCAGCGCGGTGACGAAGGCGAGCAGCATGTCCACAGTGCCGGTGAGCATTTTCTTGTAGGCGCCCTGGTCCATCAGGTTCACCGTCGGGTAGCGGCCCAGCACCGCGGTGATCGCGTCGCGGGCGCGCTCGGGGCTCACCCCGGCGGTGGGATCGATCTCGGCCAGGTAGCCGCGCTGGGCGGGGAAGAGCGCGGCGAAGTCCTGGTCGGACAGGTCGATGACGTGACCCGCTGGCACCTGACCGCCGGGGGTGTCGTCGGTGACCACGGCGGCCACCCGGAACGACTTCCCCCGGACGGTCACCGGGGAGCCGACCTGCCAACCGCGGGCCCGCGCCAACTCGCGGTGCACCAGCACCTGCCCCGGCGCGACCCGCTCGGCGTCGCCGGCCAGCACCCCGCTCAGCGTCCGGCCGACCAGCGCCGGGTGGGCCGCGCGGATCTCGACGTCGTCGACGACAGTGCTGCGCTGCTCGTGCACCACACCCAATTCAGGACGGGAGGCGAGCTCACCGACGAGCGCGGCCGGCAGGTCCTGACCGATTCCGCTGACCACGAAGTCCGTCCCGATCTGGGCGTCCACGCTGCGTTCGATGCCGTCCTTGGTGCTGCGCGCGCCGACCATGAACGCCGACACCAGTCCGATACCGATCACCAGCGCGGTGGCCGTCGCGGCGACCCGCCGTGGATTGCGCACCGTGTTGCTGACCGCCAGCTCACCGATGGTGCCGAGCACTCGTCGGACCGGCCAACCGAACACCCGGGCCAACGCGGGGACGAGCACCGGCCCGAACAGCACGATCCCGAAGAAGGTGAGCACCCCACCGACCGCCACCAGTAGCAACTGACCGGCGCTGGCGGCGCCGGCCAGCGCGGCCACACCGACGGCGAGGACCACCGCGCCGATGCTCAGCCGAACCCGACCGGCACCCTGGCTGGGCTGCACCGCGGCGTCGGTGAGCGCGGCCACCGGGGCGATCCGCGTCCCCCGCCAGGCCGGCAGCAGGGCGGCGCACACGGTGAGCCCGGTGCCCAGCAGCAGGCCGGTGAGCACTGTCGAACCGGTCACGGTCAGCCCACCGGTGACCGGCACGTCCAGTCGGGACAGCAGCAGCCGCAATCCGGCGGCGAGGGCCACCCCGAGCAGCACCCCGAGCGCGGAGGCGACCAGCCCCAGCACCGCCGACTCCAGCAGTGTGGACCGGAAGACCTGTCCCCGGGTGGCGCCGATCAGGCGCAGCAGCGCGGTCCGTCGGGTGCGCTGGGCCAGCACGATCGCGAAGGTGTTGGCGATCACGAAGCCAGCCACCACGATCGCGACCCCCACGAAGATCAACAGCAGCATGCGGAACTGCTCCACGTTGCGGACCGCGTCCTCCACGGCCTCGTCGAGGATCTGCTGGCGACTCTTCACTGTGGCTTCGGCGCCGGACACCGCGCGTACCTTCTCGGTCAGCGCCGCGACGTCGGCGCCCGGTCGGGCCGCCACCATGATCCGGCCGTAGCCGCGCTCGCCGGTGAGGGCCAAGGCGTCCGGCCCGACCAAACCGACGAACGGACCGCCGACGTCGCGGGCGGTGCCGGCCACGTCGACGGTGCCCACCAGGGTGTACGGGCGGGCCGCCCCGCCGGTGGCGCCGATCCGGACCGCCGCGCCGAGCCCGAAGCCCTGCTCGGCCGCTGTCGGCGCGTCGAGCACCACCTCCCCGGCCCGGTCCGGCAACCGGCCGGCCACCACGTCGTACGAGCGCAGCGCGTCCTCGGTGGGGATGGCGACGAGCATGGTGAAGCCGAGCACCGGCCGACCGTCGGCACCGACGATCCCGGCGGTGTTGGTCAGCTCACCGGCGGCGGCGGCCACCCCGTCGACCGCCCGCACCTGGTCGACCAGTGCCGGGGGCAACACCTCTTGGCCGGCCGAGTAGACCCCCAGGTCGGTGTGGCGGTCGAAGGTGCCGGCCCGCTCGTACGCGCCGGCCCGCATCCCGTCCACGAAGATCATCGTGCCGGCGACGAACGCGACGCCGAGCACGACGGCGAGCGCCGAGAGCAGCATGCGCAGCGCCTCGGCGCGCAGCGAACGCAGGGTCAGGCGGATCATGCGGGGCTCCCGGTGCAGGTGGCGGATCGGACCCCTCCGACGCTATGGCCGGCACCGGTCTGTCGATCTCCACCTGCGCGCTCGACCTGCGTGCGCCCCGGGTCGCGGTGCGGCCACCGGCCGCTACGACCCAGGTCGTACGCGGTGTCATCCGCCGGGCGTGACCAGCCCGCTCTCGTACGCCAGGACCACCGCCTGGACCCGGTCGCGCAGCTGGAGTTTCGCCAGGATCCGCCCGACGTGGGTCTTCACCGTCGCCTCGGCCACGTGCACCCGGGCGGCGATCTCCGCGTTGGACAGCCCCTGGGCGACCAGCAGCAGCACCTCCCGTTCCCGTTCGGTGAGCTGCGCGAGTCGAGGGTCGGCGCTCGGGGCGGCGCCGAGCTGCCCGGCGAACCGGTCCAGCAGGCGTCGGGTGATCGACGGAGCCACCACCGAGTCGCCCTGGGCCACCACCCGGATCGCGGCCAGCAGTTCCTCCGGCGGGACGTTCTTGAGCAGGAAGCCGCTCGCCCCGGCCTGCAGCGCCGCGAACGCGTCCGCCTCGGTGTCGAAGGTGGTCAGCACCAGCACCCGAGGGCCACCCTCGGGCCGCTCGGCGCAGAGTCGACGGGTCGCCTCCACCCCGTCCATGGTGGGCATCCGGATGTCCATCACGACCACGTCGGCCTCGGTGCGGGCGAGCACCCGCAGGGCGTCCGCACCGTCGATCGCCTCCCCGACGACCTCCAGGTCGGGCTGGGACTCCAGCACCATCCGGAAACCGGCGCGGACCAGCGCCTGGTCGTCCACGATCACTACCCGGACCGTCATGCCGCGATCACCTCCGTTGCCGGCTCTGACGGTAGCGGCAGCCGAACCTCGACCTGCCAGCCCCCGGTCAGCCGGGGACCGGCGGTGAGGCTACCGTCGTACACCGTCACCCGCTCCCGCATGCCGAGCAGGCCGTGACCGCCGGACGGGGCCGGGCTGACCAGCGGGCGGCCGCGACCGTCGTCGACCACCCGGACCATGACGGCCTCGGCGGTGTACGACAGGACGACCTCGACGCCGGCGCCGACGCCGGCGTGCTTGAGCGCGTTGGTCAACGCCTCCTGCACCACCCGGTAGACAGTCAGCTCCAGGCCCGGCGGCAGGGCCGGCGGCGCACCGGTGACGGTGCTGCGAACGTGCAGACCGGCGTCGTCGAACCGGGCCAGCAGGTCGGGCAGCTCGGCCAGCGCGAGGCGTCGGTGCTCGGGGTCGGCCGCCACCGCCAGACCGTCGGCCCCCACCGCGCCGGCCGGGCCGGCGTCGCGCAGTACGCCGACCAGGCGGCGCATCTCCTCCAGTGCCTGCCGGCCGGTGTCCGCGACCACCTTCACGGCGGTACGCGCCTGGGCGGGGTCACGGTCGAGCATGAACCGGGCCCCGTCCGCCTGGACGATCATCACGGCCATGCTGTGGGCGACCACGTCGTGCAGCTCACGGGCGATCCGGGTGCGCTCCTCGGCGACCGCCGCCCGGGACTCGGCCTCCCGCTCGCGTTCCAGGGTGGTGGCCCGCTCCTCCAGGCTGAGCACGTAGAGCCGGCGGGTCCGCACATTCAGCGCGACCAGCCACACCGCCCCGGTGACCAGCGCGTACCACAGCGCGGTCGCCCACCACTGGATGACGTTGGGGGTCTGTGCGGCGGCCAGCAGCACGCCGACGGCCGCGACCGCACCGGCCACTACGCCATCGCGCAGCCGCCGGCCGTACTTCACCACGCTGTAGAGCGCGATCAGGACGGCCACGTCGTAGATGAGCGGACCCCAGCGGGCGATCACCTGGATCAGGGCGAGCGCCGCGACCGCCACGGTCACCGCGCTCGGGTGGGTGCGGCGGAACAGCAGCGCCACCGCCATTCCCAGGCCGACCGCCGTGGCCGCCCAACCCCCCGGCTGGTTCACCGCCGCGGCCAGGGAGACGAGGACCACCAGCGCGGCGACGGCCACGTCGAAGGCGACGCCGCGCAGCGGGCGACCGAACAGGGTGCGTCTCACGGTCACCCAGCGTACGTGTCCGGGACGCTCGCGCCCCGCGCCCCGGCTCAGCCGCCGAGGACCTCGCGCATGCGGTCGATCTCGACGGTCTGCTCGGTGGCGACGGAGTTGGCGAACTCGTTGAGCGTCAGGTCGGAGCCGACCGTGAGCAGGTTGGTGGCCATCTCTATGGCGCCCTGGTGGTGCTCGGTCATCATCCGGACGAAGAGCCGGTCGAAGTCCGCGCCACGGGCCGCGGCGAGCTGTCGCATCGCCTCGGGCGACTGCATGCCGCGCATGGTGCCGTGGTCGTGCCCCTGCACCTCCGCCGGGAGGCCACGGGTTTGCAGCCAGCCGCGCATCATGCCCATCTCCGGCCCCTGGCTGGCTCGGATGCGCTCGGCGATGGCCCGGACGTCGGGGTCGGCGGCCCGGTCGGGGGCGAGCTCCGCCATCGCCAGGGCCTGCGCGTGGTGCGGGATCATCATCCGGACGAACCAGACGTCCAGCGAGTTGTGCGGGGCGGGACCGGCGTCACGGACCTCGTGCGCCGGGCGGGTGGCCGCCGTCTCGCCCGGACGGCCGGGCGCGATGACGGTCAGGTCGGTGGGGACGGGGCTGGCCGTCGGCGACGCGGCGGAGGTGGCGGGCGCGGAGACCGGCTTCGGTGCGCTCGTACCGGTGTCGCCGTCGAGGCGGATCACCATGAACACCACCAGCGGCAACACGAGAGCCAGTGTGACGACCGCCAGGGTGCGTGCGCGCCGGTTGGTCATGGGCCACTCCCTGCAGTCGAG
This sequence comes from Micromonospora sp. NPDC051227, assembly GCF_044455385.1. Classification (NCBI taxonomy): domain Bacteria; kingdom Bacillati; phylum Actinomycetota; class Actinomycetes; order Micromonosporales; family Micromonosporaceae; genus Micromonospora; species Micromonospora sp. NPDC051227. The sequence continues at coordinate 112,863 of NZ_JBITET010000017.1, read as the reverse complement.
GTCACCGCGATGCTATCCATTGAAGAACCCACTTTCATGTGATCCAGCTCACATCGACGTTCTTCGTCGGGCGGTAACGTGTCAACCATCGTCTCCCCCTTGCGAAGGGCCCCGCCGATGATCAGATTCCACAAGCCACGGTTACGACAACTGCGTGTCGTGGCACTCGCCACGACCGGCCTCCTCGTCGCCAGCGCCCTCGTCGCCCCGGCGAGCAGCGCCCAGACGGTGCCGCAGGCGGCCCCGGCCCCCGCGCTCACCAACACGATCCCGGGCGTCGACGAGATCGTGAGCAGCCCCAACCTGCGCCAGATCGCGAACGTCCCCAAGGTCGCCCCACTGGACGCGACGAACAGCGACATCGCCTTCCAGGGCAAGTACGCGTTCGCCGGCAACTACAACGGCTTCGTCATCTACGACATCTCGCGGCCCAGTGCGCCGACGGTCAAGGCCCGGGTGCTCTGCCCGGGGTCGCAGAACGACATCTCCGTCCACGGTGACCTGCTCTTCCTCTCCACCGACTCGTCGCGCAGCGACGACTCCTGCAACAGCACCACGCAGGGAGCGAACGTGAAGGGCTCGTGGGAGGGCATCAAGGTCTTCGACATCAAGGACAAGGCCAACCCGCGATACATCAAGTCCGTCGAGACGGCCTGCGGCTCCCACACCCACACCCTGGTGCCGGGCAAGGACCGCAAGGCCATCTACCTGTACGTCTCGTCGTACAGCCCGCGGGCCGAATTCCCGGACTGCCAGCCGCCGCACGACTCCATCTCCATCATCAAGGTGCCGGTGAAGAAGCCGACCGACGCGGCAGTGGTCGCGACGCCGAACCTCTTCCCGGACGGCGGTTTCCCCGGCAGCCAGACCGGCTCGGCGACCACCGGTTGCCACGACATCACCGCCTACCCGTCGAAGGACCTGGCCGCCGGTGCCTGCATGGGTGACGGCATCCTGCTCGACATCAAGAACCGGGAGGCCCCCCGGGTCATCAACCGGGTCCGGGACGAGGTCAACTTCGCGTTCTGGCACTCGGCCACCTTCAACAACGCCGGCACCAAGGTGATCTTCACCGACGAGCTGGGTGGTGGCGGGGCGGCGACCTGCAACGAGACCGTCGGCCCGAACCGCGGCGCGGACGCCATCTACGACATCGCCGGCCGCGGCAACGCCCGGACGATGACCTTCCGCAGCTACTACAAGATCCCCCGGGCGAACGCCGACACCGAGAACTGCGTGGCGCACAACGGCTCGCTGATCCCGGTGCTCGGCAAGGACATCATGGTCCAGGCGTGGTACCAGGGTGGCATCTCGGTGTTCGACTTCACCGACTCGGCCAACCCGAAGGAGATCGCCTTCTGGGAGCGCGGCCCGCTCTCGGCCGACACGTTCGTCGGCGGCGGCACCTGGTCCGCGTACTACTACAACGGCCACATCTACTCGAATGACATGGTGAAGGGCCTGGACGTTCTGGAGCTGAACGACTGGCGTACCTGGTCGGCCAAGCTGACCCGCTACCAGGAGCTCAACGTGCAGACCCAGCCCAGCTACCTGGGCTGGTAGGCACCACGCACCACACCGGGCCCGGTCTCCGATCTTCGGGGGCCGGGCCCGGCGCGGTGCGACGCCAGGCTCGTCGGCGGCGGGCACGGTGGGGCCCGTCACCAGGGCGGGGGCTGCGAACCGGCTGGCCAGACGCTGTGCCAACGTGAACAGACGTGACAGTTGCCGCCCCGCCCGAACCGACCACGCGTCGGCGGCCCCACCCCCTGGACCTGGTGGCGGCCGTCCTCGTCGTGATCGGGTCGGCCTGCGCGCTGAGCGGGCTGCTCCCCCGCGCGGAGACCACCGCCACCCTGCACCGGATCCTGCCGCTGCTGCTGTTCCTCGGCACCGTGATCGTGCTCGCCGAGCTGACCGCCGTGGCCGGTGTCTTCGACGTGCTGGCCAGCCGACTGGCCATCGCCTCCCGGGGCCGGTGGGCCGTACTCTTCCTGCTCTGCGGTGGTCTCGCCACGCTGACCACCCTCGTGCTCAACCTCGACACCACCGCCGTGCTGCTCACCCCGGTGCTGCTCGCGCTGGCCCGGAACCTGCGGATCCCCGCCGCCCCGCTCGCCGTCACCACGGTCTGGCTGGCGAACACCGCGAGCCTGCTGCTGCCGGTGTCCAACCTGACCAATCTGCTCGCCGCCGACCGGGTCCGGCTGGCACCTCTGGCGTACGCGGCTCGGATGGCGTTGCCGCAGCTCGCCGCCGTGGCGGTCACCATGGCCCTGCTCTGGTTCGGGTGGTGGCGGCGGGATCGACCCGCCGCTGGGCGCTTCATCCCGCCGACCCGGCACGTGCCGGCCGACCCGGTGCTGCACCGTACGGCGCTCGCCGGTTGCCTGATCTTCGTCGCCGGCATCCTCGCCGGCGTGGAGATCGAGATCGCCTCCACCGTCGGGCTCGCCCTGGTGCTGGTCGGATTCCTGGTCCGCTCCCCCGCCACGCTGCGCCCGGGTCTGGTCCCGGTGCGCCTGCTGTTCTTCGTCACCGGCCTGTTCCTGGTGGTGCAGACCCTCGGCCGGCACGGGTTGGACGACCTGGTCGGCACCCTGGTCGGCGCCGACGGTGGTGCGCTGGGTGCCCTGCGCGCCGGTGGCACCGGAGCGCTGCTCGCCAACGCGGTGAACAACCTGCCCGCCTACCTGGCCGGCGAGTCGGTACTGCCGACCGGTGACCACACCCGCCTGCTGGCCCTGCTGATCGGCACCAACGTCGGCCCGCTGGCCGCCCCCTGGGCGTCACTGGCCACCCTGCTGTGGTTCGAGCGCTGCCGGGCCACCGGGGTGGCGGTGCCGGTGACCCGGTTCGTGCTGACCAGCACCCTGCTCGCGGTCGCCGCGACGTTCGCCGCGGTCGGCGCGCTGCTCCTGGTGAGCTGAGCGCTCAGTCGCGGTACACGGCGACCTGAAGTTCGGTGACGCCCTTCTCCGGGGTGTCCGGGCAGTAGTCGAGGTAGACCTCCCGGGCGAAGCCGTCGGTGCGGTAGCCGTTCTCCTCGATCCACCGAGCGAGCGCCTGCATGCTCGGCTCGACGTCGTCCATCGCACCGTGATGGATGATCGTCGCGGCGTTGCGCAGCTCCGGCAGGTCGCGCACCGTGACGTCGGGCGCCGCGGACGGCTCGGCGTCGACGAGCACACCGGCGTGTACGACGACAGCGTCGCCGCCCGGGTCCGCGGGCTCGTACCAGGCGATGCCCGGCCCCGTCGGCGTGATCCCGGCGGCGGCCAGCCGGCGGAACAACTCCGGGTAGAGCGGCTGGATCACCGGGCCGATGTCCTCGCCCTGATAGCTGGGCGCGACGGCGGTCAGCTCCGCGACGCGGACCGGCGCGATCTCCTTGAGGACGACGTCCTGGGTGGTCATCCGACCCTCCGACTCGATCATTCGGAGCCTCGCCTCGACGGCCGTGAGCCGGGCCGTGTCGGCGGCCAACTGTTCCGCCAGCTGGCTCCGGCGCAGCCGGAGCATGCCGCGCAGCTCGGCCACGTCGACGGCGTCGTCGACGATCGCGCGCACCTGTTCGAGGGTGAGGCCCAATTCCTTGAGGGCGATCACCCGGTTGAGCCGGCGCAGCTGGTCGGCGCGGTAGAAGCGGTAGCCGGTGTGCGGGTCGACGCTGGCGGGGGGCAGCAGGCCGATGCTGTCGTAGTGGCGCAGCATCCGCACCGAAACCCGGCCGAGTCTGGCGAAGTCTCCGATGGTGAACATGGTCCCCTCACACTCGTCCCTGACACCGTGTCAGTGTCAAGCGTGGTGTGCGGGGCGGCCGTCAGTGGCGGGCGGGGCGCGGGCCGACCAGCCGGCGGACCACTGGAGCGGCGTTCCACTTGGCCGCGCCGACCAGGTCGCGGGCGTGCTCCAGGACCGTGTAGTCCGGTCGGGTCAGCCCGTCGGCGATGGCCCGGTCCAGGTCGTTGCCGCAGCGGCTCAGCACGGTGTCGAAGTCCCGACGGACGGGCTCCTGCAGGTCGTAGCCGAAGGAGCGGTGCAGCCGGGCGAAGAGCGGCTTGTACAGCCGGACCCGCTCGTGCAGCCCCGACGAGTACGACATCGGGTTCTTCGGACGGCGGAGGATGTAGTCGGGCAGCACGTCGGCGAACGCCCGTCGGACGATCCACTTCTCCTGCCCGTGGCGCAGCTTCAGATCCACCGGCAACCGCATCGCCAGCTCCACCACGCTGAGGTCGAGGAACGGCACCCGGGCCTCCACGCCGTGGGCCATGGCGGCCCGGTCGACCCGCTGCAACTCGGTGCGGCACAGGTTGCGGATCCGGTGCAGGAACAGCCTGCGGGCCGCCGCCGGGGCGACCTGGTGATACATCGGGTACCCGCCGAACAGCTCGTCGGAGCCGTCGCCGGTCAGCACCACCTTGATGCCCAGGTCACGGAGCCGCCGGAAGATCGGCACCGAGACGACCGCGTTGATGATGTCGCCGTACTCGGTCAGCTCGGAGATCCGGATGGCCTCGCGGACGTCGGCGAGCCGGATGTCACGCGGTCGCAGCTCGACCACCACGTGCGGTACGTCGAGGTCGGCGGCGAGCCGCCGGGCGTACGCCACGTCGGGGCTGTCGGCCACGCCGACGGTCACCGCGACGCAGTCCGGGTGGATGTCGCGCACCTGCCGCAGGGTCAACGAGCTGTCCAGCCCACCGGAGAGCACCACCCCGACGGTCAGGTCGGTCTCCACCCGCATCCGGATCGCGTCGCTGAGCGCGGCGCGGACCAGCAGCGCGGCCTCGTCCGGGTCGTCGATGACCGGCAGGCCGTCGCCGATGGTGAGCAGGTCGACGTACGGGCTCAGTCGCACGTGCCCGTCCGCCTCCGCCCAGCCGTGGTGCCCGGGCGGCACCTCCGCGATCGGGGCGCCGTGCCCGACGAGCGCCTTGACCTCGGAGGCGAGGTGCAGGCAGCCGGGTCTACGGGACCAGTACAGCGGTTTGACCCCGAGCGGGTCGCGGGCCAGGTACGCCCTGCCGGTGGCCCGTTCGACGACCGCGAAGGCGTACTCACCGCGGAGTCGGGTCACCGCCGCCTCGCCCCACTGCTGGAACGCGGCGAGCAGCACCTCGGTGTCGCTCTCGGTGCGGAAGGCCTGCCCCAGGCGGGTCAGCTGCGCCCGCAACTCCCGGTAGTTGAAGATCTCGCCGTTGAAGCAGAGCATCCAACGCTCGTCGGTCGACGTCCACGGTTGCACCGCCCGGTCCCGGTCGACGATCCGCAGCCGGCGGGTGCCGGCGAGCAGCCCGCTCTCCGACCGGGTCTCGGTGACCTCACCGCGCGGGGCCAGGGCGGCGAGCATCCGCCGGAAGGTCGCCGGGTCGGCCTCCGGGCCGATGCTCAACGCGATGCCGCACACCGGCTCAGATCCCCATCTCAGCCTCGTACGCCCGGCGTAGGCGACGCCGGGCGGTCGGCGCGAGACACAGGTGCCAGGCCTGCCCCTCGTCGATCAGGTTCAGCTCACCGGCCTCCTGCCGGCTCAGCAGCAGCTCCGCCAGGGCCTCGCGCGCGCCGAACCGCTCGAACCAGGCCAGCTCGACGTCGGCCGAGTAGCCGAGGCAGTGCCCGCTGGGCAGCATCGCCGCGTAGCCCAGGCGGCGCAGCCGGTACTGGTGCTCGGCGCTGCGGACCAGGCTGGTCACCCAGAGCGGCGGGGTGGCCGGCGGCGCGACGGCGGTGAACTCCCGTCCGATGTCGTTGAGCAGCGCCACCACCTCGCGCCGGGCGCGGCGGAACAGCAGCCCCGCGGTGCGCGGGGTGGCGTCGGGTCGCAGCCGGCGACGCAGCCCGCGGGCGGCGCGGCCGAGCATCGTGGCGGGCTGCTCCTGGTAGCGGAAGCGCAGCAGGTCGCGGCGGCGCAGCCACTCCAGGTCGACCAACTCGGGGCTGCCGTTGACCTGGTCGTCGGTGACGAAGGTCGGCGCGTCCTGCCACCACAGCACGTCGATGCGGGAGAGCAGGTAGATCCGGACCAGTGCGCTGAGGTCAGTCGCGGAGGTGCGGTCGTTCGGTTGGTAGCGGGCCATCTCCAGCAGCAACGTCTCGCGCGCGCCGATCAGCCCCTGCGGGGTGGCGTCGAGGACCGCGGCGAGCGCCGGCTCCCGCAGCCGCTCGTCGACGAGCACCTGCCGGGCCCGGGTGCTCGCCGCGTCGGCCAGGGCGCCGACCTCGACCACCAGTTCGGCGACGGCGGCCCGGTAAGCGGGCAGGTCGGGAGCGGGGGCGGAAACGCGGCGGGGGGTCGCACCGGAGGGTCGGCGGCGGGCCGGAGCGGTGGGCGACGGAGGCGAACCGGGTTGCTGTCCCGGGCTACGGCTGGGCACTCGCATGACGGGTCCCTCTCTCCGGTCACGACACTGGGTGGTTCGCCCTGAAACACACCGTAATCATCGGGACCGGAACGGACCGAACGATCCTCCTATTTACCCCCTAACGGAGCGTGAACGACGCACCGGGGTGATCCTTGGGTTTGGCGCTTTGGAGCTGATGTCGCCAACGAATCAACGCCGCCGGCTTCGCAAGCGGGACCGTGATGCCACACAAGCGGGCGGAGATGTCGCCACACAGGGGGCCGTGATGTCACAAACGATTCAGCCCCAAAGGCACCGTTCAGCCCAGGCCAGACCCCGCCCGGCAACCAGCGCCGGAGCGTCGGCGGCCACCGTCAGTCGCCGTCCGTCCGCACCAGGGCCTGCACCTCGGCGTACGACGGCAGTCCCGCAGGTGTGGTGGGCCGGCCGTCGCGGATGGCGGCGGCGGCGGCAAGCGCGGCATTCAGCGCGGCCCGGAACAGCAGCGATCCGGTGCTGACCCGGGCCACCCCGGCCCCTCCCAACTCAGCCAGCCCCGGCCCGCCCGGCTGGTACAGGGCGTTCACCGGAGCGTCGATCCGCTCGGTGAGGACACGCAGGGTGGCCAGGTCGACGGTCCCGGGCACGAAGATCCCGTCGGCACCGGCCACCCGGTAGGCGCGAGCACGAGCGAGGGTCTGCGGCAGTGGGTCGTCCACCCCGAGCCACCAGGTGTCGGTGCGGGCGTTGACGAACAGCTCCGGCACCGCCGCCTTCACTGCCACGATCTTGGCAGCGGCGACCTCGGTGTCGGCGAGGGTGCCATCGGCGCGCCCGTCCTCCAGGTTGATTCCGACCACGCCGAGCCCGGCCAACTCCGCCACGTACTCGGCGACCTCCGCCGGGTCGTCGCTGAAGCCACCTTCCACGTCCACGCTGAGGAGCACTGGCAGCCGAGCCAGCCGGCGGGCCAGGGCGAGGGTCTCCGCCGCGGTGGCCGCGACGCCGTCGGGAAGGCCGGCGGTCGCGGCGACCCCGAGGCTGGTGGTGCCGATGGCCGGATGTCCACGCGCGGCGAGCGCCGCCGCCGAGGCGTGGTCCCACGCGTTGGGCAGCAGCAGGGGACGACCGGCGCGGTGCAGGGCGTGGAACGCGGCACGACGTTCGCTCATCGGACGCTCACCTCCAGAGTTGTCGGCACCCGCAGGGTCGGGTGCGGCTCGTGGCGCACCGGGGTCGGGCCGCGCCGGCTGCGTTCTCGCAGCACGTCGAGCACCCCGGTGGCCAGCGCCAGGGCGTGCCGGTCGCCGGGGCAACCCCGCTCCCCCGTCCCGAAGGTCAACAGCCCGGCACCGGGACGACCGGGCTGGAACGTCGCGGGCTCGGTGAACGCCCGCGGGTCACGGTTGGCCGCGTCGAAGCGCAGCAGCACCGGACTGCCCGCCGGCAGATCCTGCCCGCCCAGCCGTACCTCGTCGACGGTGACCCGTCGGGTGGCCCGGACCGGTGGGTCGAGGCGCAGCACCTCGGCCAGCAGGTCGGCGGTCCGTGCCGTGGCCGCCGCTCCCGGGACGGCCGGGGGCAGCAGGTGATGGGTGGCGGCGCCGATCAGGCCGGCGGTCGCGTCGCACGCCTGGACCAGCAGACCGATCAGGTTCGCCCGTACCTCCGACGGACCCTGCGGCGCGAGTGCCAGCAGCGCCGTCACCGCCTGGTCGGCCCGCGCGGTCAAGGCCGGGTCCACCCCCGGATGGTACGCCGCCGCGACGACCGCGACCGCCGTCCCGGCGGCTGCCGGATCAGCGAAACCGAGGCGATCGGCCAACGCCCGCAGCGGAACCGGCCGGGCCAGTTCCCGCATCACGTCGACGCGGTCGCCGGCGCGGTCGAGAACAGCAACTGTCAGCCGCGCCGCGTCGTGTCGCAGGTCGTCCGGGTCCAGCGAGGCCAGCGCGCTCACCGCGACCGCCCGACGGTCGGCGTGCCGTCGCGGTGGACTGAACCGGCTGACGGTGGTGCGCAGCCAGGCGAGGGTGCCGGGCGAACCGGTGTCGACGGCCGGTACCTGGAATGCCGGGTCGGTCAGCGCCGCGCTCACGTCGGCGTGCCGGGTCACCCACCAACCGCGTTCCGGTTCGAACGAGGGCGGCCCACACGCCGGTGTTCCCGGGGCGGGCGCAATGTGCGGCCAGTTGTCAGTCACCGCCCGACCGTAGGGCGCGAACCGTTCGCCCCACACCGAACGATGCCGCCGCGTTCACCCGCTGCTCGCCGGTCAGGCGCGGCCGCTCGTGGGCGGCGGGGCTGCCGGCGGGTCGAGGGTGTGTTCGGGGATGGACAGGGCCGCGGCCAGGCCGGGGCGGCCGGTGGGAGTGAGACGGACGGCGCGGCCGGTGCCCTGGCTGACCCAGCCCAGGTCGGTGAAGCGGCGGCAGAGCGCCGCGCCGAGCGCCCCGGCCAGGTGCGGGCGGCGTTCGGTCCAGTCCAGGCAGTCTCTGACCACCGGGCGGCGGGCGGCGCGCAGCACGTCAACGGGTACGCCCAACCCGGCCGCCCAGGCCCACCCGTCGGGTGTCAGCGCCAACCCGCTGGACCGGTCGAGTCGGCGCTCGGCCAGCAGCGCGTCGTACATCAGCACGCCCAACCGCCCGGCGAGGTGGTCGTAGCAGGTTCGGGCGTACGCCAGGGAGGCGCTGGCGGTCACCGCGCGCAGCGACCCGGTCGGTGCGGGCGCGGCCGGAGCGTGCCCGGCCAGGTCCTCGATGAGCTGGGCCACCGACGGCCCGGCCAGTCGCAGGTAGCGGTGCCGGCCCTGCCGTTCCTCGACGAGCAGGCCACCGCGGACGAGTCGGGTGAGGTGGTCGCTGGCCGTCGACGGGGCGACACCGGCGCGCCGGGCCAGCTCACCGGCGGTCCACGCCCGCCCGTCGAGCAGCGCCAGGCACATTCCGGCGCGGGTGCCGTCGGCCAGCAACGCCGCCAGCTCGGCCATCCCCCGACCGTCGGTGCCAACGCTCATCACGCCAGTCTAGGTACTGCTGAACAGCGACCTGGGGGCCTCCGTCACGTGGACGGCGGCCCTCAGGGCTGGTGGTGCCGGGGCTCAGCCCTTCGGCGTCGGAATCAGGTGCGCGGCGAAGCTGACCGCGGACGGGTTCACCTTCGCTGCCGCCATCCCTCCGGGGGCGGCGAACCGCCGGTCCAGCGCGATGGTGGTGTTGTTCCGGTTGCGGTAGACCACCACGAAGCCAACTCCACCGCTGTTCTGGATCTGCGCGATCGTGGGATCGGTGGCGGCGGTGGCGGCGGTCGGGTCGCCCGGGTTCTCGTAGAGGCGCAGCCATTCACCCCAGGTGCCCGAGCCCTGCTCGGTCTCGTACACCCGGTACATCTCATTGTCGGGTCCACGGGCGACAACGGCGATCCGGCCCAACGCCGGGTCGACAATCGCGGCCGGGGAACCGGCAGCGGTGAACGTGCCCACCGTCTGCCAGGTGGTCGGCCAGGCGCCACCCAGTTCCTGCTTCTTCATCACCAGCGAACCGTCGGCCGCACGCGCCACCACAGCGGTGCGGGGGCCCTGGATGAGGAAGGCAGCCGGCACGCCTGTCACGTTTCCGCCCAGGTCGGTCCAACCGGTGAGTGCCCCGTCGGTCGAGTAGAACGCGGTCTTGATGGTGCCGGTGCTGGTCGTGGCGACCAACTGAATCCCGGTGTCAAGCGCGAGAGTGGCGAAGCCACCGGCGAGGTCGACGTCACCGAGGCTCTTCCACGACGCACCGGTCCCGGTCTGACGGTAGTGCCACAGGCGACCGTCGGCGTCCACCGCGAAGATCACGCTGCTGCCGTTGGCGAGAGTGACCGCGACAGGCGGGGCTGCCATGGTTCCGCCGTAGTTCCCGGTGGTGCCCCAGGTCGCGGCGTTTGCCACCGTCTGGGCACCGGCCCAGACCGTACCCGTGGTGTGCAGGACGCTGATCTGCATCTGCTTGCTGGCGCCCAGCACGTTGAGTGCGGGCTGTCCGGTGAACGCCTCCGCGCCGAAGAGGGGGGTGTGCTGGACGCTGGCGAAGTCGTCGGGGTTCGCCTGGTGGACGACCCGCACCTGACCGGTGTTGTCAGTGTGCGCGTAAACGATGGTCCCGAGCGCGCTGCCGTCGCTCGGCTCTCCCTGCCTCGCCGCCGACCGAGAGAAGGATTGCACCGGCAGGAACGGAAGCGGGTCGGCGAACCAGCCCTGCAGGTCGACCAAGATGTGCGCAGTACCGCCGCTGACGTTCTTGATCCGAACTTTCCCCTCGGTGCCCAGCTTGGTCACCACGAGGCTCGATCGGGTGTTGTTGAGCCCGGCGGGGAAGTCGGCAGTCGAGGTGGGGTTCGGAGTGCCGTCAAGCGGCGTGACGGTGAGATAACCGGCGGCCGCGGGACCGACCACGTGCACGTTGAGGACGGCGGCGGCGATGCCGCGAGTCGGCAGGCCGTTGGTGCCGCCCACCCCGACGTCGACGGAGCCGCCCGCGGGCACCGCCTGGGCACCGGTGGGCAAGCGGCTGTCGTACAGCCTTGTCGCCGGGATCGGACGCAGACCCGCGCCGGTGGTCGGGCTGCTGGTCCAGTACCCCTGGACCGTGATGGCGACGTGCACGGCGGGCCCGCGAGCCTCCAGTTGCACGTTACGGCTGCCATCGGAGCTGAGCTTGACCGCCATCACCATGGACGTGGTGGCCTTGACGTAGTCGATGCCGACCTTCGCGGTCGCGCTCGACCCGACCGTCACCCAACCGTTGCCGGTTGAACCTGTCACCACCACGTCGAGCATGACCGCCTTCGCGGTGCTGGGCACCAGCCCGCCACCGGAAAGGTTGGCGGTGCGGGTCCCGCTGGTGGGCAGGGTGCCGGTGGCGATCCCCAGTCCTACTCGGCTGTCGACCACCCGCGTGTGGTTCACCGGCACGAAGCCAGAGCCGACGCTGCCCGTGGCGGTGGTGTAGTAGCCCGCCACGTCCACTTTGATGTGCAGACTGCCGGTCAGGTTGTAAACCGCAATCTTGCCGTTCGCACCCGGCTTGACCACCACCGAGTTGGTGATCACCTCGCCGACCGCGGCATTCAGCTCCGAGGTCGTCCGGCTCGTCTGGTCCGGGTAGACGGACAGGAACGTGTTGGCGGTCGGGCTGATCGCCGTCACGTCCACCATCAACGCGCTGACGCCGCTGGACGGGATACCGCCGATGCCGACGGCGTTGAACGTGGTGACGGACTTGGCGCCCCGGACACCGGTAGTGCCGCCCGTGCCGTCCCGGGTGTCCAGGAGGGTCACGCTGTCGATCGGTACGTAGTCACCACCCCTGCCCGCGGCGTCGGCGTGGGCTGGGGTCGGCGAGACAACCATTGCCAGCACGATACCAAGGGCAGCTAATCCACTGCCGACACGGGCGCGCAAACGTGAGGTTAATAATTCTTTCATGCAAATTCCTCCTAGAGGAAGCAACGGCGAAGGTGGTCGGAAACCGTGCGGAATTCTCATCGTTTCAGCTGCAAGTTCTGGCGACTCCTTTCCAGATTCCCGATAAGCGTCGCCGACTCCGGAGGGAGCGCGGGACCAGACTTGAACTGCCACCTCTCCCACCAACCGTGCCGCTCCAACTACATCCACCAGTCCACGATCTTCGGAGAGTGCATTCAACAAGCCGGCCAGCGGTGTGGCCAACTCGCGGTCAATCACCTCCGGCAGACTGTCGAAGTAGCTCATGTCATCCGTGAAGATCAGGTCTATGAGTTCTCTCGCTAATTGCAGAAACTCTCGGACGCTCGGGGGCCTCCGTCACGTGGACGAAGGCCCCCGGGCTGGTGGTGCCGGGAATCAGGCCGGCGGCGTCGGGATGAGGTGCGGGGTGAAGCTGACCGCCGACGGGCTCACCTTCGCTGCCGCCATCCCTCCGGGGGCGGCAAACCGCCGGTCCAGCGCGATGGTGGTGTTGTTCCGGTTGCGGTAGACCACCACGAACCCGGGCCCGCCGGAGTTCTGGATCGGCGCGATGGTGGGATCGGTGGCGGCGGTGGCGGCGGTCGGGTCGCCCGGGTTCTCGTACAGGCGCAGCCACTCACCAAAGGCGCCCGAGCCCTGCTCGGTCTCGTACGCCCGGTACATCTCGTTGTCAGGCCCACGGGCGACAACGGCGATCCGGCCCAACGCCGGGTCGAGGATCGCGGCAGGGGAACCGGCGGCGGTGAACGTACCCACCGTCTGCCAGGTGGTCGGCCAGGCCCCACCCAGTTCCTGCTTCTTCATGACCAGCGAGCCGTCGGCCGCACGCGCCACCACCGCGGTGCGGTAGCCCTGGTTGATGAAGGCAGCCGGCACGCCGGTCACGTTTCCGCCCAGGTCGGTCCAGCCGGTGAGTGCCCCATCGGTGGAGTAGAGCGCGGTCTTGATGGTGCCGGTCATGGTGGTGGCAACCAGTCGGACACCGGCGTCAACCTTCACCAGAGTGACACCGCCGGTGAGGTCGACGTCACCGAAGCTCTTCCACGACGCACCCGTCCCGGTCTGACGGTAGTGCCACAGGCGACCGTCGACATCCACGGCGAAGACCACGCTGGTGCCGTCGGCGAGGGTGACCGTGGCGGGCCGGCCCACCATGGTGCCGCCCAGGTCGCCGGTCGTTGCCCAGGTCGCCGCGTTCGCCGCCGTCTGGGCACCGGTCCACACGGTGCCGGTGGTGTGCAGGGCGCTGATCTGCACCTGCTTGGTGCCGTTCTGCACGTTGAGAGAGGGCTGCCCGGTGAACGCCTCCGCGCCGAACTGGGGGATGTGCTGGACACTGCTGAAATCGTCCGGGTTCTGCTGGTGGACGACCCGCACCTGCCCGGTGTTGTCGGTGTGCGCGTAGACGATGACTCCGAGCGAACTGCCGTCGCTCGGCTCCCCCTGCAACGCCGTCGAGCGGGAGAAGGACTCAGTCGGCAGGAACGGCATCGGGTCGGCGTACCAGCCCTGCAAGTCGACCACGATGTGCACTGTCCCACTACTGGCGTTCCTGATTCGGACCTTCCCCTCGGTGCCCAGCTTGGTCACCACGATGCTGGACCGGGCGACGTGCCCGGCGGGGAAGTTCGTCGTCGACGCGGTGTTTTCGACGCCGCCCAGGGGCGTGACATTGAAGAACCCGTCCACCGTCGAGGCGACCGCGTGCACATTGAGGACGGCCGCGGCGATGCCACGGGTCGGCAGGCCGTTGGTGCCCGCTACCGCGACATCGACGGCGCCGAAGGCGGGCACCGGCTGGGCGCCACTGGGGAAACGGCTGTCGTACAGGGTGGTCGCCGGAACCGTGCGCAGGCCGGCGCCGGTGGTCGGGCTGCCGGTCCAGTAGCCCTGGACCGTGATGGCCACATGCACGGCCGGCCCGCGATTCTCCAACGTCACGGAGCTGGCACCGGGGTTCAGTTTGACGACCATCCCCATCGAGGTGGCGCCCTTGGCGTAATCGATGCCGGTCTCTGCGGCCGTACTCGACCCGACGGTCAACCAGCCGTTGCCGGTCGCGCCGATCACCACGACGTCCAGCATGACCGCCGTCGCGGAACTGGGCACCAGCCCACCGCCGTAGATGTTTGCGGTACGCGTCCCACGGGTGGGCATGGTGCCGGCGGTGATCCCCTGGCCGGTCCGGGTGTCGACCACCCGGGTGTGGTCCACCGGCACGAAACCGGAGCCGAGGCTGCCGGTGGCGGTGGTGAAGTAGCCCACCACGTCCACTCTGATGTGGACGTTTCCGCCCGCGTTGCGCACCGCGAGCTTGCCGTTCGTACCGGGCTTGACCACCGCCGAGTTGGTCATGACCTCACCGATCGAGGCGTTCATGGCCGAGGCCTTCGGGTCCGTCAGGTCCGGGTAGATGGTCAGGAACGTGTTGGCGGTCGGGTAGATCGCCGTCACGTCGAGCATCAACGCGCTGACGCCGCTGGCCGGGATACCGCCAACGCCGACGGCGTTGAACGTGGTGACGGACTTGGCGCCCCGAACACCGGTCGTGCCGCCGGTGCCGTCCCGGGTGTCCAGCAGGGCGATGCTGTCGATCGGCACGAAGTCACCACCCCTGCCGGCGGCGTCGGCATACGCCCCGGAAACGCCGATTTGAATCCCGCCCGCAACCGCGCCGAGGATTAATACCATTGCGAGCGCAAAGCGCGCTCGTAAACTCACAGCCATTCCGGCAGCTCCACTTCAGCTTTCTCGCTTGCCACAACACCCGGACGTGATCACTACGTATGCAGTTGCTGACGGACTCCATACAAAACACCAAGCGCTCCTGGCCCGCTCATCACTTTCAGACACTTCCAGACACCTGGAGCGCAAGCTGCAAACAGGAGCTACATATTTTCAGAAATTTCTTCGAGCTCCTCTGGAGCAAGCTTCTGCACTCGCCAACCACGTGCCGCCGCGTGCTGAAGGAACTCCTCCGGCAGGCCGACCTGATACTTCTGCACGTAATATGAGAGATCGCTCGGCCAAGACCATTCGCCATCGGTAAGAATGGAGAGTGGCGCAATCTCGGGGCGATCGGGGGCCAGCTCGTCGAACGCGTAACCAGAAGCCGCCGCAACCACCTGCCCATTCTTCAGGTATTCAGCAGCCATGGCAACGACCTCCTCGGCCAACTCACCCTGAGCTTCGGCCAAGCTAGGCCCCTCCGTGCCCCCATGAGGAAGTTCTCTGAAATAGCCAACATCCCGCACAGAAGTCACCCTCGATTCGGTGAAAATACGTCGAATATTCTCGATATCCTAGCAGTCCGCCACTCTTTGCCGACCCGAAGTGTGCCAGCAGTACCGGCCCAGAGCTTACCGTCAGGCGCCATTACGTCGACGCCCATACGGTTGGCGAGGTTTTGGGCGAAACAATTCGCGCCCGCTCCGGTACTACAACTCAGCAGCCGCACCCCTTGACCTTCATAGTCCGGGTGGTTCTGAATAAGTCGTGCAAGTGTACGGTGCCTGATCTTCGTCTTGTCCGCCAGTTCGACGGAATTCCTCGACCCATGAGCGACGACATCAAACCATCCCGGCTTCTGTGCGGTCCGGGTGACGTTCTGAGCGAAGGCGTCGGCCGAATCCATAAGAACCATCCGCCCGGAAGCTCCCGCAGCACCAGCCGCAGTGCGGCCCGTGCTGGCGGCAGCTGAGGCGGCAGCACTAGCTCCTCTCACGGCCACTCCGGAGAGTCCCCGTACGGCGGCTCCGACAGCTTGGCCGGCAACCGCGCCGAGCGCTCCGCCCGCCGCGCCGAAGAGGCCCCCCATGGCGGTCGCGCCAGCGAGGTCCCAGCCGCGCTTGCCGTCCATGTAGCCGGTGACCGCCGAGCCGACCGCGCCGGCGAGCGCCCCGCAGGCCACCGCCCCGACACCGGTCCAGCCGATGGCCGCGGCGCAGCCCAGGCCGACGACGGCACCGACGGCGAACCCGGCGATCTCGGCGGCGTGATCCTCGACGAACTGGGTCGCCTTGTCCCACATCTTCTCGGCGCCCTCGACGAGCGGCGCCAACTTTTGTGCGGCCGCCAGCCAGAGGTTCTGTTTGAACTTCTGTGGATCCTGGATGGCCATTGTGGTGACCGCGACGACACTCGCCGCCATCTTGAATCCGGTGGAGACCACCTTGCCGAGCGCCATGAGCGGCTTCGTCAGGGCAGGGATCACGGCCAACTTGGTGAACTTGACAGCTTGTTTGATGGCCGACTTCGCGGCGGCGGTCACCGCGACCTTTGCCTGGTAGATGCGTTGGGCGACGACCTTGGCCTGTTGTTTCGCCCAGTCGGCGGCGCGGGCCAACTGGTTGTACCCGCTCCGGAGTGCACTGCCAACGATCTTGACCGCGTTCACGGCCTTGTTGGCGATCCACTTCGCCCCGTCGGAGATCACCCGGCCGACCGCCTTGATACCGGACCAGGCGTAGT
The DNA here is from genome assembly GCF_044455385.1 of Micromonospora sp. NPDC051227. Taxonomy (NCBI): domain Bacteria; kingdom Bacillati; phylum Actinomycetota; class Actinomycetes; order Micromonosporales; family Micromonosporaceae; genus Micromonospora; species Micromonospora sp. NPDC051227. Next base: position 96,558 of record NZ_JBITET010000017.1, on the reverse strand, counting down.
GAGCGACAGTTGACACAAAGTTCCTGGCGTAGTTGAACGCCGTGGACGCGCCGCTGACGACGTGGGAGACGGTGTTGCTCACCGCGCTCGCGGCCCGCTTCATCCAGCGCGGCCAGTGGCCGTCCGGGTCGTCGAAGTCCAGCGGGGCGCCAGCACCGTAGGTGTAGCGGTTGGCCAGGATCGAGTCGCCGGAGGTGTAGTTGACGCTGTCCCGCGAGGTGAACGTGCCGGTGCCGGGCTGGTACCAGCGGGCGCCCATGTCGACCTGCCCGGTGTCCGGGTCGGTCCAGTCCCCCTGGAAGCCCAGTCGGCCGGTGCTGCCGGTGCTGGTCACCTTCTTACCGAACGGGTCGTACGCGGTGGAGTCGTTCAGCGTGGACAGTTGGGTGTCGGCCGGGTTGATGGCCGCCACCACGTCACCGTGGGCGTCGGTCAGCGACAGCCGCTTGTCGGCGCCCTGGGCGGTGGCGAGCAGCTCGTCGTTCGGGCCCCGGCCGTAGTACTCGTACCCGTCGTGCACCACCTCGTCGCCCAGACCGGCGTAGACGAAGGAGTTGCCGGTGCGAGACGCGACCCGGTCCAGGCCGTCGTAGGTGTAGGTCTGGTCCTGCGCCCCGGTGAGCCGGTCGAAGGCGTCGAACGAGAACTGTTCGGCCAGGCCCGAGCTGGTGCGGGTCCGCAGGGTGCCCCGCGGGGTGTACGCGTAGGTGTAGTCGCCGTCGGAGAGCAGCCGGTTGCGTTCGTCGAAGGTCGCGGTCTTGGACCCGGCCCGAACCCGGTTGCCGCTGGCGTCCCAGGCGTACGTGACGGTCCCGGCCGGGCTGGTCCAGGAGATCAGCCGGCCGGCCTTGTCGTAGTCGTAGGTGTTGTTGCCGGCACCGGCGGTGCCGGTGGTGTTCTTGCTGGTGAGGTGGCCGTTCAGGTCGAAGCCGTAGGTGACCGAGGCCACCGTCTGGCCACCCGCGTTGCGCAGTACGTCGCTGGCGACCCGCCCGTAGTCGTCGTACCCGAAGGTGCGGACACGGCCGGCGCCGTAGTCGACGGTCTTGACGTCACCGGCGGCGTCGTAGCCAAGCTTCTGCTGCTGGCCGGTGATGCTGTCGGTGAGCGTGTCGAGGCGACCCTTGACGTAGCCGAAGCTGGCCGTGCCGGTCAGGTCGGTGCGGCTGGTCACCTGGCCGTCGTCGTTGTAGTCGAAGCTCGCCGTGCCGGACGGGCCGGCGGTGGACAGCAGCCCACCCCTGTCGTTCCAGTTGTACGTGTTGCTGCCACCCGGGGCGTTGACGCTCTTCAGCCGGCCGTCCTGGTCGTAGTCCAGGGTCCGGGTCGCGGTCGGGGTGTCACCCCCGGAACCGGTCTCCACTGTCAGTCGGCCGGCCGCGTCGTAGGTCCGCGTGCGGCTCACCCCACCCGGGGCGCTGAGACGCACCGCGTTGCCGTCGGCGTCGTACGCGACGGTCCAGGTCCGGTCCGCGGCGGCCGGGTGGCTCGCCGTGGACGGCTCGATCGCCGATTCCGGCAGACCCAACGTGTTGTACGTGTAGATGGTGGAGTTGTTGCGGCCGTCGGTGTAGCGGGTCCGGTTGCCGGCGGCGTCGTACCCGAACGTGGTGGTGATCGGGTTGGCGTCGGTCGGCTCGATCTGCTTGACGAGCTGGTCCGCCGCGTCGTACTCGTAGGTGGTGACGGTGTTGTAGGGGTCCTTCGACGAGGTCATGTTGCCGGCCACGTCGTAGCCGTAGCTCTGGGTGCGCAGGACCGTGCCGTCGGCTTTGAGGTTCATGGTGCTGACCCGGTTGCCGAACTGGTCGTACCCGACCCGGGTGGTGCGGCCGAGCCCGTCGGAGACCCGGACCTGGCGGCCGGCGAAGTCGTACCCGAAGATCATGGCTTCGCCGGTCGGCGCGGTGCTGCGGGTGATGTCGCCAGCCGCGTTGAAGGTGTTGACAGTGGTCGCCCCGGTCGGGGACACCGACGACGTCAGGTTGCCCGCGTCGTCGTAGGCGAGCTTGCTGACCAGGTTGCGGGTGGTCGGCCGGCGCTCGACGACGGTCTGGGTGACCTGCCGGTCGAGATCGTCGTAGGTCGACTCCACCCGGGCACCGGTCGGGCCGGTGACCGAAAGGACCTCACCGGTGCGGGTGTAGGTGTAGCGGGTGAGCGCCCGATCGTCGTTGGTCTTCGACGGTTCGTCCCGCACGGTCAACCGGTTGAGCTGGTCGTACGTGTAGCTGGTGATGCCGGCCGGGTCGGTCTCCTCCAGCACGTTGCCCAGGGCGTCGTAGCGGCGCTTGTGCTCAGGGGTGACCGGCTGGGTCGCCCCGGGCGCCTGGTACGTCGGCGCGAGGCTGCGCACCACCCGGCCCAGCTTGTCGTACTCCGAGGTGGAGACCCGCCCGAGCGGGTCCTTGACCGCGACCTGCTCGCCGAAGGTGTTGTAGCCCACCGAGCTGCTCGGGTTGGTGGAAACGGCCGCGTTGCCGTCGCTCTCGGCCAGGACGGTCGGGCCGCTCTGCCCGACCTGACGGCCGAGTTCGTCGTAGCGGAAGGTGCTGGTGTACTTCGCCTTGTCGGCACCGCTCACATTGCCACGCGGGTCGGTGACCGAGGTGCGCAGGCCGCGCCTGTCGTACGTGTAGCTGGTCACCCGGGTGCTGCTGCCGGCGGTGACCTTCTCGGTGAGCACGTTGCCGGCGTCGTCGTAGGTGTAGTCGACGACCTCGGAGGTGGCCAGCACCTCCCAGTTCAGGTTCGACGGGTTGCCGGTCCGGACAGTCTGCTTGACGTTGCCGTTGTAGTCGTAGGTGAAGGTGTTGGTCCGGCGCACCCCCGTCGGGTCCAGCACGGTGCTCGCCACCTTGCCGGCCTTGTCCGGCTTGTGGTCGGTGATCTGGGTGCCGTTGGCCCCGACCTTGCGAGTGACGTTGCCGGCCCCGTCGTAGGTGTTCTCCTCCACGACGTAGTCCCGCTTGGAGCCGTCAGGGTTACGGAAGTCCTTGAGGGTGATCTTCTCCAACAGGTCGTCGCGGTAGTACTTGTACTCCAGTCGCCGTCCCATGGCGTCGGTGTCGCTGGCCAGCCGCCCGGCGAAGTCGTACGAGTAGGAGTGCAGGACCAGGTAGTCGCCGGTGCCGGTGCCGGGGGTGCCGGCCGGGTCGCTACGCCAGTCCCGCAGCCGCACCTCGGCCACCTTGTTCTGGGCGGTGTACGCCCAGTCGTACCGGTTGCCGTTGGCGTCGGTCATGGTCGTCTTGTTGCCGAACCTGTCGTACCCGTAGCTGGTTTCGTTGCCCTCCGGGTCGACGACCCGGACCGGTCGTCCCTCGTCGTCGTACTCGGTGCTGGTGACCCGCTCGGGGTCACCACCGAGCAGGTCGGTGGCGGTGACCTTGGTGGGGTTGCCGTCGGCGTCGTACTCGTTGACCGTCCGGCTCTGGTGCTGCTTGCCGGTGACGGCGTCGGTGGTGACCGGGCCGGTGACGGTGGCGACCCGTGAATGCCCGTCGTAGGTGATCGTGGTGGTGACGCCCGCGGGATAGGTGTCGGAGATGACCTTCTCGGTGATCCGTCGGCCGAGCGCGTCGTAGGTGTACTCGGTCACCAGCCCGGACGGCTCGGTCACCTTGTACAGGTCACCGTTGGCGTAGTACGCGTAGGTGGTGGGCTTGGTCTGCCCGTTGGTGATGCTGCTGGCCAGCAACCCGGACGGGGGAATGCCGTTGATACCGGCTTCGCCGCCGCTGGTGTAGGTGTGGGTGACCCTGCTGAGGTCCGGGTTGGTCTGGGTGAGGAGCTGACCGGTGCGCTCTCGGTACGTGAAGGTGGTCAGGAACCCGTTGTCGGTCGGGCCGCTGGAGCGGCCGTCGCGCTGCTCCACCGCCAGGTCGATGCGCGGGTCGAACGGATCGGTGATGGAGGCCGGGTAGGTGTAGTAGTTCGTGAAGCACTGGGTGGACGTACGGCAGCTCTTGCGGGTGGCGAGACGACCCCTGCTGTCGTACGTCATCTCCACCGTGTCACCGTTCTCATTGGTGACCTTGCTCTGCTGGCCGTCCTCGTTGTAGGAGAACGAGCGGATGGCCATGCCGTCCAACGGGTGCCGCACGAAGATCGGCCCACCGGCGTCGCCGGGGATCACCGTGCAGAAGGCGGGGTCGTTCGGGTCGGGCTGGGTGCAGACCTCGGTGGGCGGCGGGCTCGGCGGTGGGCTTGTCTGCCCGGGTCGGTCCTCCTCGCGGGTCTCCAGTCCGAGCGGGGTTCCGGAGCGCAGCAGTCGACCGGCGAGCGCGTCGTACTCGTACAGGTAGGGGCGGTTGGCCGGGTCGAGGACCTGGACGCTGCGCCGCAGGTCGGTGTCGCCGCCGTAGACGGTGGGCTGGCCCACCTTCCAGGTGCCGCCGTTGTCGTCGGTGTACTCCTTGACCCGGTCGGTGGCAGTGTCGTACTCGACCTCGGTGGCGACCCGGCCGCTGGGCAGGGTGACCCGGGTCAGCTGCTGGGCGGCCGGCTTCGCGTACTGGAAGTGCGCCTTGGCAGTGTCCGGGCCGATCGGGTGGGAGTAGACGGCAACCTCGTCGATGGTGCCGGCGAAGTAACGCTGGGCGGTGCCGCCCCAGGCCGGCCAGGAACTGGGCGTGGTCGCCGAGGCGAGACCGACCTGGTTGAAGGTCAGCAGCGAGTGCTCGATCGGTTGCCCGGTCAGGTCACCGACCTTGACCCCGTCGAGGTACATGGTCTGGGTGTTGGCCATCGCGGAGAGCACCACGTGATGCCACTTGTTGTCGTTGACCGTGATGCCCGAGGTGATCGGTGCGATCGTGCCGGTGGCGAACTGGCCGCGCAGCTTGCCGTCGGTGCCGGTGTAGAGCAGGGGGACGCCGCTGGTGGCGGCCGTGCCCACGGCCTTGTCCTGGTAGCCGATGAGCGGGCCACCGGTCTGGGTCAGGCCGATCTTGAACCACAGCTCGACGGAGACGTCACGGCTCTTTTTGACCAGGCCCTTGGGCAGCTCAAGGTAGGCCGAGGTGCCGTTGAAGGCGGCGGCGGTGCCGTTGGTGCCCTCCAGCACGCCGGGCTGGCCCAAACTGACGTTGTTGCGGTACGTGCCGGCGTCCTTGCCCAGGTTGATCGCCACGTCGCTGGCCGCGCCGGTGCCCTCGGACTCGCCGAGGTGGTAGTACGAGTCGGGCTTGGCGTCGAGAACGGCGGTGCGGTAGTGCGAACCGGCCGCGTAGGCGTAGTTGGTGCAGGCGGACTCCGGGCCGCAGACCTTGGTCAGCAGGTCACCCTCGTAGGTGTAGTTCCAGGTCAGTTTCGCGCCGTTGACCACGTCGGTGCTGACCGAGGCGATGCGGTTGCCGTTCCAGGTGAAGGTCAGCGAACGGCCGGCGGTGTTGCTCTGGCTGTTGGAGACCTGCGCCCGGGCGAACTTGCCGGTCATCGGGTCGAGGGTCAGGTTGACCGAGTGCCCGGAGTTGTCGGTGATCTTCTGGAGTTTGTAGAGCAGGGAGAACTGGTAGGTGCTGCCGGTGCGGTCGACCAGCTTCCAGTTGCTGCTGTCGACGCTGAGCTTCGCGACCCGGCCCGGCGGCGGCGCGTACGTGCCGTCCGGGTTCTTGCCGAACCGCACCTCCTGACCGTCCGGGTAGCGGACCACCACGTTGCCGGAGCCGTCGTTGTCAGGAACCAGCGTCATGTCGTACCGGCTGGACCAGCCGGCGCCGAAGACGCCGGTCGTGCGGGGGTCGAGGCTGTTGTAGGTGCGGACCAGGTTCAGCTCCGGCCCGACGGTCACCACTGTGGCGTCCACGGCGGAGGTGGCGAAGTTGCCGGTCTGGGCGTCGAACTCGCGGCCCTGCTCGGCGTTGGGCGAGGTGGCGATCCGGGACAGCAGGTCCGGTTGTGGCACCGAACTGAGCATGGTCGAGTACGGCGAGATGACCTCGTTGGCGCTGTCCTTGACGAAGGAGCGCCACAGGTAGCTCTTGCCCCAGACCATCCGGCCGGCGGGCACCACCCAGGACTGCTTGGCCTGGTAGCCGGAGTTGGTGCAGTTGGTCGCCGCACCGGCGTCGGTGCGGTCGCAGATCTCGAACTTGAACGACAAAGTGGCGCCGGGTGCGGCGTCGGTGTCCACGGCCCGGGCCCAGAGCAACGGGGTGAGCGTGGGGGCCTGGTAGCCGTTTTCCGGGTAGAGCTCCTGCACCACCGGCGGAACGTCGAACACCTGGAGCACGATCCGACCGGGTGGCACCTGGTGGTCGGTGAAGACCGCGCCGCCGGTACGCACCATTGTGAAGTCGAGGAAGTAGGAGCCGGGCTCCAACCGCTTGACTGTCGCGTCGAGGGTCACCTTCGCGCCACGGGCCAGGGTGGTGGGCAGATTGGCCGCCCGCTGCTGGGTCACCGCCGCGCCGGTCTGCGCGTTGTAGACCCGGTAGGCGAGGTAGTAGTTGGCCGGCGTCCACGCCTCGGCGCCGAGGTTGGTGACCGTCACCTTCACCTTGCCGTCCTGGTTGCGCAGGACGGCGGGCTCCGGAGTGGGCTTCGGGATCGCGTACCCGGCGTTGTACGGGCTGTGCGTGACGTAGAGCGCCGGCGGGTTGGCCGTGCCGGTGCCGGCGAACTTCTTCCACGCCAAGGTGTCGGTGGTCGACGCGCGCAGCGAGAGACCGTTGTTGGCCTGCTGGCCGTTGACCCAGCGCTGCACCAGGTTACGGCCGCCGGCCCCGAGGTCGAACATCTCCCCGGCCGCCGGGCACGCGGATTTCGACTGGCCGAGCGCGACGTACCCGTGGGCGAACGAGCGGCTGACCAGCGCGCCACCCACTGACGGCCCCGGGTACGAGTAGCCGGTGCCGGCCGACCACGACCCGGTGACCGGGTGGACGGTGACCGCCCGCGCCTTGCAGGAACCCGCGTCGAAGTTGACCGCGGAGAGCGCCGCACCGTGGATGGTGTGGTTCTGGAGTCGGCTGACTAGGTTGCCGAACTTGAGGTAGGCGGCCGCGTTGTCATTGGCGGAGCGACCGACGAGCAACTCGTCCTTACCCTCGATGGAGCGATCCCCGTGGACGTACATGCTGCTGTCGGCGTTGATCGCAGCGACCGGCGGGCCGACGGTCGGGTCGACCTCGACCGGGTACCGCCGGGCCGGGTCGGTCAGCCAGGCCCGGTCGGGGGTCACCTTCAGCGCGGTCTGCCCACCCGTGGTGACCAGCTCGTACGCGACCTTGGTGGAGGTGGCGGGACCGGCCGTGCCGGAACCTGCGTCCACCATGTAACCCGCCGGGATGACCCCGCGCTGGCGCCCCTCCCGGTCACTGAGGACGACCTGACCGTCGACCAGCTTCACGGTGAGGTTGCGCAGATTCAGCGGGAACACGTACGACGCGGGCGCCTTGGCCGAGTGCAGGACCAAAGTTTCCTTCACGCCACCGGCCCGGGGCTCCAGGCGCAGGTCGACGTCGGGGCGTACGCCGGGGTAGGTGACGGCGTTGCCGTCAACCCGGCCCGGCGCGTTGGACGCCTCGGCCAGGCCGAACCCGAACTCGGTGTCAGCGTCGAAGCTCAGCCGCGCCAACTGATCCGCTGCGCCGTTGCCGGCGAGGTGCAGACCTACCGAGTCGGCGGCGGTCCCCCACCCGTCGGCGGCCGCCACCAGAGTGTGGTCGATGGGTGCCCAGGTGCCGTCCGGCTTGCGGTAGTTGACCGGGGCGGAGGAGAACTCGGTGGTCTGGGTGCCGTCGGCGTTGTCGAACACCCGCTGGTTGACGTCGCGCTCGGCCGGCCGTTCCCGGCTGGTCCGCTTGTCGAAGCCGCGGGTGTCGTCGACGGGTGCGGTCGCCACGGACGCCTTGTTGCGCCCCGGGGCGGGCTTGTCGGCGAGCTTGTGCAGCGGGTACTGCCCGCGCTGCGACTTCGGCAGGTCACGGTTGGGGCGTCCGGGCGTCACGTGCGCCTTGCCCGCCGCCGAGCCCCATGCCTGGTTCGGCTTCGCGCCGCCGCCCCGACCGGTGGAGGCGACGCCGTCGCGGTCCCGGGCACCGCCCGCCGGCAGCGCGGTCACCCCGCTGCCACCCAGGTTGAGCATCAGCACACCGGCCAGGGCGGCCGCCAGGAGGGACCGGGTGGCGCCGGAGCCGAACACCGAGCGTTGCCGGGATAACCGACCACGCAGATCGGTCAGCCGACCGCGCGGGTCGGGCAGACGCCGAATGCTGAAGGACATGGTCACCCCTGAGGAGAGGACGGGCTGAGAGGCGGAGAGAGAGGCGAGCGAGGGCCGCGAGACCTGCGAAGGCCCACCAGCCGGGTGCGTGATCGCCGTTACCTCTGCACGGGCACGGCGTTACGGCGTCGACACATCGGTCGACGGGAATTTCAGGAGATGCGAAGAGGCGACTCGGGTGGACGGAATTCACGCCGGAGCGGATCGCCCAACAGAATCAGTATTGCCTCGGCACGGCAGAATGCCGCCAAGTTAGCGGTCACAGCTTCACACCCCCGTGTGCTGCTACTCATCGATATGCCGCTGTAGGTTGCAGCACGCTCGATCGGCTGTCAAGCCGCAGTGGAGACGGGCTTCAGCATCAGCGATACGACCTGGGACGATTACTTTCCGTCAAGAGTCCGAGCATTTGAAGGCTTAAGTCCGTTTGATGCTTGCTCGGGCCCGCCCCGGCCGTCCATCGTGGACGCTCTCCTGAGCCCACGAGCCGGACCGAGCTTCGGCGCTTGGCAGGCGACCCACGGTCGTGCATGATGGGCCGCGACCGTGACGGATGAATCACGCGCCGAGCACCGTAAGTTCATCGTGAATTTGCTGGGGATTGCACGGCAAATAATTCAGTACGGTCGTTTTATTATTCTCGGGGGAGGATGACACAAACGTGTCCCAGTTGACCAAAGAATCCACACCACGGACGTCTTCTCGGCGTCGATCGCTGGCGTTGACCGCCGCAGCGCTCATCGGCGCTGCCGGCCTCGTGGCACCGCTGCCGGCGTCTCCCGCACAGGCGGCGACCGACGCCTTCAGCTGCACCGGAGCGGCGGCGTTCTTCAACTCGACAACGACCGGCACGCTCTCCCGCCGCCAGTACAGCACCCCGGGCCGCGACGGCGGCGTCTTCACCGCCGCCACCACCGTCGGGTCTGGCGGCTGGCAGACGTTCGGCCGGTTGCTGGGCGGGCCCGACGGGCGGGTCTACGGCATCAACTCGACCGGGCTCAACCGCTACCGATGGACGGGCAGCAACTGGGACACCGTCGACGGCAAGCAGAGCTGGATCATCAGTACGAGCTTCACCAACTACGCGACAGCCGCCTTCCGCAACAAGATCACTGTGGACCAGATCGGCGACTTCTACGCCGTCGACGCCCAGGGCAAACTGCGCTGGTACCGGTTCGACGAGCCGACGCGAAAATGGACCATCGACGCGCGCGTCATCGACACCGGCTGGGACCGGTACAACCTGATCGTGGCCGGCGCCCCCGGCACCCTCTACGCCCGAACGTCCGACGGCAAGCTCTACCGACACCGGTTCGACCCGGCGAGTCAGCGGTGGATTCTCCGTGACCGTCTGGTTGGCCCGAGCGGCTGGCAGACATTCACCAAGGGGCTCTTCTCCGCCGGCGGCGACACGCTCTTCGGCATCGACAGCGCCGGCAATCTGCTCCAGTACCGCTTCCGCGAAGACAACCTGTCCTGGCCGCTGACCAGTGACAAGATCGGCACAGGCTGGGCCGGCTTCCCGAACGTCTTCACCACCACCAACACCTGCCAGCAAGGGGCGATCACCAGCCCCGCGCTGCCCGCCACTCCGGCGCGGCAGAACGCCCCGTTGGCGGTCGTGCAGGCCCCGCCCGCCGGCACCGCGCTCGGCAGCCTGGAGATCGCCTACACCGACAACATCGGTCAACTGCGGCACGGACGCGCGAACCCGGACTCGCTGTATTCGATCCAGTGGTCACCGGTGCCCGGCACCGAGGCGTACACCGGCAAGCCATCGCTGGTCTCGGACGCCCAGAGCCGGGTCACCATCGTTGCCCACGAGACCACCAGCAACGTGGGTTCGTTGACCCAGAAGACGCCGGCCATGCCGGACTGGAACCCATGGCTCGCCCTCGGTGGGGCGATGCGCTCGGAGCCGACCGCCGTCCGGCTCTCCGACGACACCCGCGTGGTCTTCGCCCTGGACGCCGAGGGCGCGCTGTGGCACCGCCGGCAGGACGGCACGGCCGGGGATCTGTTTCCGTGGACGCCGCTCGGTGGCACCGGCCTGACCGGTACGCCGGTCGCGGTGCCGGGCGCGGACGGCACGGCCACACTCCTGGTGGCCAACACGGCCGGCACCCTGCAGGCTGCCACGTACAAGGGTGGCGCGCTGACCTCCGCCTGGACGGGGCTGGGTGGCGCGGGCTTCGTGGACACGCCGAGCGTGGTGACACTGCCCGGCCGTCGCCTGATGGTGTTCGCCCGACACACCGACGGGGTGGTCAAGAGCCAGTTGCAGAACATCGACGCCACCTGGCCCGGCACCTGGAACGCGGTGGGAGACAGCGGTATCACGCCGGTCGGCTCCCCGGCCGCGGTCCTGAGCCCCAACACCGGCCGCGTCTCGGTGTTCACCCGGACGACCGACGACACCATCCAGCACAGCCGACAGACCGCCGCGGGCTCCACCGCCTGGGGCAACTGGGCCACGGCGACGGTACCGGACGAGACCTATCCGACCGACCCGACGGCATTCGTCTTTCAGAACTCCAATGGCATCCGACTCGGGTTCGTGAGCCGGACCGCCAACGGTTCGGTTCGGCTCTACGACACGGACGAGTCAGCTACCTCGCTCGCCACCCGGGCCGCCCCAGCGGCGGGCATCTCGTTCACCAGGCAGGAGATCCCACAGCCGCGCGACAACTGACCAGGATCGGGCCGGCGGCCGTCGAGGCGACACGCCCCGACGGCCGCCTCGACTTGCCTACTGTCCCTACTCGGAAGAAGCCGCGACGCAGCGGCCCAAACGACCCGGCATCCGCGGCGACCTGCCCTTCATCGATGGCCGCCACGGCTACGCCGGCGGTGCGGGCGGCGGTGGCGGCGGCGACTTCAGCGGCGGGGGCGACGGCGGAGGCGGTGGGGGCAGCAACCGAGGTTCCGGAACACGCGTGACAACCTCAGCCGCGGCCGGTCAGCGGGGTCAACGTCCGGTTCGTGCCGTCGTAGCTGCGGGCTGCGTTGAAGTCGCCCGTCGGGCGCTGCCCACCGGCGACGGCACGAGCCAACCGCAGATCCGCGTTGCGGAACCGCAGAGCCAGGCTCAGGTGCGGCACCCACGCGTCGGGCGCATGCCACGGGCGATGTCCGTCGGTCTCGGCGAGAACGTCCCAGACGGCGGCGTGCAGCGCGGTCAGCGCGGGAGTGGGTCGGACGAGCCAGACCAGTGGGGCGCTGCCGTCGAGGACGACGACTCGGTCGAGCGTCACCGGCACCGGCAGCGCGGCGTCGAACAGGTCGGCCAGGCGGTGTTCGACCCCCGGCGGGAACTCGTCGACGGCGGCGAGGGTGAGGTGCGGCCGGTTGGTCGGGTGGATGTTGCGGGCCAGGCTGGGCAACCCGGCGGCGGCCAGCCGGCTCCAGACCGCCCGGACGGCGACCTCCAGGCCGGGCGAGCAGACCAGTTCCACCGTACGCACGCGCCCACGCTAGCCGGGCGGTCCACGCCACCCCCACAGATCGGAACCGAGCCACACCCTTCAGGCCGGGTGGCGGCGGGGAGCGTCCTCGGCCGACACCGGGTTGACCTCACCCGCGATCCGGGCGCGGTGGGTCAGGTCGAAGATGGCGACGACGGTGATGGTGGCCGCACCCAGCAGACCCACCGCCAGCGGCGGGAGTCGCGCCGCGACCGGGCTCAGGATCAGGCACGCCACCACGGCGGCGAGGCAGTGCCTCGTCAGACGGCCGAACACCCAGATCTCGAAGATCATCCGCCCGATGAGAAAGGTCAGCGGCCCGACCAGGATCGCCACGACGTTGCCGACGGACCGCTGCGCGTCGGGCTCCTTCAGCATCAGCTCGCCCCCGATGCCGGTGAGCAGGATGCCCGCCACCATAACCAGGTGGGTGTAGCTCGCCCGCAGGCCGAGCCGGTACGGATCCACGGCGGTGTCGATCTTCACGGCGAGGCTGCTCGTGGTGCGATCGAAATAGGTCAGCGTCCGTCCACTCACGCTTCGGGGTCGTCAGCGAGGCGCGCCGACGGTCAGAGCCAGCCGTTGTCCCGGGCGGTGCGCACCGCCTCGGCCCGGTCGGCGGCACCGAGCTTCTGCACGGCGGCGGAGAGGTGGTTGCGTACGGTTCCGGTGGACAGGTGCACCCGACGGGCGATCACCGCGACCGGGGCACCGACCTCCACCAGACGTAGCGTCTCCAGTTCCCGAGGGGTCAGCGGGCACGGGGGCAGGGTCAACGCGTCGGCGGCCAGCGACGGGTCGACGTAACGCCCCCCGGCGTGCACCCGGCGGATCACATCGGCGAGCGCCCCACCCGGCGAGCCCTTGGGCAGGAACCCCCGGGCGCCGGCGGTCAGCGCCTGGCGCAGGTGCCCGGGGCGACCGTGCCCGGTCAGCACGACCACCGCGCAGTCGGGTCGGACCCGGGTCAGCTCGGCGGCTACCGCGATGCCGTCCAGGCCGGGCATCTCCAGGTCCACCACGGCCACGTCCGGGCGGTGCGCCAGTGCCGCGGTGACGGCTGTCTTCCCGTCAGCGGCGTGTGCCACCACCTCGATGTCCGGTTCCAGGGCGAGCAGCGCGGCGACGGCGACCCGGATCAGGTCCTCGTCGTCGGCGAGCAGGACGCGGATCACGACGGCGCCGGCACTGTGGCTTCGAGGGTGAAGATCGTGTCCTCCCGGCGTACCCGCAACTCGCCCCCGGCAGCGGCGAGCCGGTCGGCCAGCCCGCGCAGGCCGTGGCTGTGCGCGTCCGGGCCGCGGTCGTCGGCGCCGTCGTTGGCCACCGTCATCCTGGCCACGTCATCCTCCCGATCGATGCGGATCCGGCACCAGTCGGCCCGGCTGTGCCGCAGCACGTTGGTGCTCGCCTCGCGCAGCACCGCCGCCAACTCGATGGCGGCGGGCTGCGGCAGGTCCACCGGCAGCGGCAGCACCGTGCACCGCACCCCGCAGGAGCGCAGCACCCCCACCACCGCGGTGAGCTGTTCGTCGAGGTCGACGGCCCGATAGCCGTGCACGGTCTCCCGTACCTCGCTCAGCGCGGAGGCGGCCAGGCGTTGCACCTCGGCGGCTTCCCTCCCGGCCCGTTCCGGGTCGACCGGGGCGAGCCGGGCGGCGAGTTCGGCCTTCAACGCGATCACCGTGAGGCGGTGCCCCAGGACGTCGTGCACGTCGCGGGCGAAGCGCAGCCGCTCCTCGGCGGCGGCCAGCCGCGCCTGGGCGGCCTGGCCCTGCCGGGCCTCCACGAGCAGGTCCCAGAACCAGACCTGGAACCCGTTGACGGCGGCCACTGCCGCGCCGATCCCACCGGTCACGGCGAGGTGGCGCGGAACGGAACCGTCGGTCCACCAGGCCACCGCGACCGCCACCGCCAGGACGCCGACCGCGACCGCCAGCCCGGCCCGCCACCGCACCAGCAGCGGCGTCATGCCGATCAGCGACGCACCGAGCCAGGCCCAGGTCGGCCACCTGCCGGCCGCCACCGGACCCACCAGCGGAACGGTCAGCACGGCCACCCCGACCAGGCTCAGCTCGGCCCGACGCCGCCAGCGCGGCTCGAGCCACGGCGTCACGGCCGCGTACAGCACGACGGTCTGGGCGATCACGAAGGCGAGGATGCCGACCGCGCCGAGTGTCACCCGGCCCGGGTCGGGCTCGCGGGTCAGACCGACCGCCGGTAACAGGACGCTCGCCCAGACGCCGGTGGCCAACGACACCAGCGTCGCCCGCCGGGCGCCACGCAGCCGGCGGTCCGCCCGGGGAGTCACCGCCTCGCTCGCCACGCACCGATCCTAGGACCGCCCGGCGCACGGTCCACCCATGCGAACTGTCACGGTCGGGCCGTGCGGTCCGCACCGTTTTCCCGTGACGATCGAGTCTGCCGCCCACACCGGGGTCACCGGCAGGGTCGAGGCATGGAGAACACCCGAATGTACGCGGACAGCCTCACCGCCGTACCGTCGCCCGCGCCCCCGCCCACCGACGAGCCGACGCCCTCGCCCCCGACACCGACCACGGCGGCACCGACCGCCGCGGCACCGGCCAGCAGCAGGCGCCGGCTGCTGTGGCATCTGGGCGAGATGGCCCTGGCGATGGTCGCCGGGATGCTGCTGCTCGGGCCGTTGTGGGAGCTGGCCGGCACCGCTCTGGGCGTCGGCGACGCGCTGGCCCGGCCGGAGGTAGCCGCACTGGTGATGGCCACGAACATGACCGTCGGGATGACGGTGGGGATGCGCTACCGGGCGCACCGCTGGCACGCGGTCGGCGAGATGGCCGCCGCGATGTACGTCCCGTTCCTGCTGTTGCTCGTGCCGTTTCGGGCCGGCCTGATCGACGCCGACGCCCTGCTGCTCGGCGGTCACCTGCTGATGATCCCCGCGATGGTGCTGGTGGCGGTCCGACACCGGCACGAGGCGTCGGCGCCGGTACGCCGACACCGGGTCGTGGTGGCGCTCGCCCACCGCTGGCCGGCCGGGTTGGCGCTGCTGATGACCGTGGACATGTGGGTCGACCCGAGCGTGCTCAGCCCGTGGACGATGCTGGTCCTGCCCGGCGGCTACCTGCTGATCGGCGTGGCCCGCCGCACGCTGGGCGGGCGGGGCGTGCTCGCCACCCAACTCGCCGGTCTGGCCGGCTGGGTCGCCCTGACGCTGGTCGCGGTGATGGCCGGCGGGCGGACCGCCGACTGGCTGGTGGCGTTCGGGTGGTTGGCGCACGCCGGCTGGGACCTGGCGCACCACCGCAACCGCCGGGTGGTGCCGCGCGGCTACGCCGAGTTCTGCGCGGTGCTCGATGTGGCCCTGGCCGCGGTGATGGTGCTGGCCATCCTGACCACCGGCGCCTGATCGAGGCCGCCGTCGGGGTCGCGCAACAGCCGCGGCACGGGGCTCGGGGACAGCTCTTGTGGCGGTCGCTGCAACGGCCCGGACGGCGTGATGAAAGGCTTGGCACATGAGTTCCGCACCTGCACAGCACGATGCACCGATCGACGCACCGATTGACGCCGCCCCCGACGGCACCGACGAGGTGAGCGCCTTCACCGAGCTCGGGCTGCGCCCCGAGCTGCTGGGCGCGCTCGCCGCCCTCGGGTACGAGGAGCCCACTCCGATCCAGCGGGAGGCTATCCCACCGCTGCTGGAGGGCCGGGACCTGCTGGGTCAGGCGGCCACCGGCACCGGCAAGACGGCCGCGTTCGCGCTGCCGCTGCTGAACCTCATGGCGGCACACCGCCAGGGCGGCGACCCGGTGGCGCTGGTGCTGGTGCCGACCCGGGAGCTGGCCGTGCAGGTCTCCGAGGCGTTCCACCGCTACGGCAAGGACCTGGGCGCGCGGGTGCTGCCGATCTACGGCGGGCAGCCGATCGGGCGGCAGTTGCGGGCCCTGGACATGGGCGTCGACGTGGTGGTGGCCACCCCGGGCCGGGCGCTGGATCACATCGCCCGGGGCACCCTGCGCCTCGGTGGGTTGGCGACTGTGGTGCTCGACGAGGCCGACGAGATGCTCGACATGGGCTTCGCCGAGGACATCGAGGCGATCCTGGAGCACGCTCCGGCACAGCGTCAGACGGTGCTCTTCTCGGCCACCATGCCGTCGCGCATCGACGGGATGGCCCGCCAGCACCTGCGCGAACCGGTGCGGATCGAGATCGGCCGGGAGCAGCAGGTCGCGGGTGAGGCGCCCCGGGTGCGGCAGAGCGCATACATCGTGACCCGGGCGCACAAGCCGGCCGCGCTGGGCCGGATCCTGGACGTGGAGTCGCCCACGGCGGCGATCGTGTTCTGCCGCAGCCGGGAAGAGGTCGACCGGCTGACCGAGACGATGAACGGTCGGGGCTACCGCTCCGAGGCGCTGCACGGTGGCATGAGCCAGGAGCAGCGCGACCGGGTCATGGGCCGGCTGCGGGCGGGCACCGCCGACCTGCTGGTGGCCACCGACGTGGCGGCCCGTGGGCTGGACGTCGAGCAGCTGACCCACGTGGTCAACTACGACGTGCCGTCCGCCCCCGAGTCGTACGTGCACCGGATCGGTCGGGTGGGTCGGGCTGGCCGCGAGGGCGTGGCGATCACTCTCGCCGAGCCGCGTGAGCACCGGATGCTCAAGACCATCGAGCGGGTGACCGGCCAGCGGATCACCATCGACAAGATCCCTACCGTGGCCGACATGCGTACCCGGCGGCTGGAGCTGACCCAGGCGGCCCTGCGGGAGAGCCTGCTGGAGGACGACCTCGACCCGTTCCGGGTGATCGTGGAGACGCTGACCGACGAGTTCGACCTGATGGAGGTCGCCCTCGCCGCCGTGAAGCTGGCCCACGAGGTGACGTCGCCGGGCTCCGACGACGAGGAGGAGATCCCGCAGGTTCCGGTCCGTGGGCCGCGCGAGGGTCGACCGGAGGCCGGTGGCCGGGGCGGCGACCGGCGGGGCGGGGGCCGGCCACGCTCCGGCGGCGGCAACACCGTCCAGGTCTTCGTCGGCCTGGGTCGACGCGCCGGGGTGCGCCCGCAGGATCTGGTCGGTGCGATCACCGGGGAGACCGGCATCCGCGGCCGGGACATCGGCTCGATCGAGATCGCCGACCGGTTCTCACTGGTGGAGGTGCCGCAGGGGGTGGCCGACGAGGTCATCTCCGGGTTGCGCTCCAGCACGATCAAGGGCCGCAAGGCCACCGTGCGCCGCGACCGCGGCGGCGACGAGCGCTGAGCACGCCGTCGGCGACCGCCGGAGTACGACGGTCGCCGACGCCACTGCCCGGGCGAGGCGGCGGGAAACGCGAGCACCCGCCGCCCGCAGGCGCTAGCCGATGTTCCCGTTCACCACGTTGTTGGCCCCGGCCAGCGACGCGCCACCGGACCGGTGGTCGAACGCCCGCATCACGTTGTTGGCGACGATCCAGTTGTTGCTGGTGCCGACCGTCATGATCGGTCGGTCCTGGCGGCGGGGCGTCGCGTCGTCGTAGAACTGGTTACCGATCACCTGGCACATGTCGGCGTCACGGCCCAGGATCCCGTTCGCGCCGTTGTCGTGGATGTCGAGCCCCATGATCCGGGTACGTCCGGATGAGGAGACCTCGATGCCGTTGGTGGAGTTGCGCCACAGCCGGCCGCCGATGAACTGGGTCCCCCAGACCTGCCGCAGGTCGGCGCCGCTGCCGGTGCCACTCGTGCCGTTCGACTCCAGGTAGACGTTCTGGAAGATGTTTCGATGGGCGGGTTCGCGCAGCTCTACGCCGTTGCCCCGGCAACCCCAGACATGCAGATTGTCGAAGAAGCAGGCGCTGTCCAGCAGCCGTATCCCGGTCTGGCACTCACCGACCCAGACGTTGAGGAACTCGTTGTCGTACGCGACCTTGTTCACGAGGATGCCGACGCCGAGGCAGTCCTCGATGTTGATATCAGTGATCTTGTTGGCGTGAGCGCTGGTGTCCGCGTCCTTGCCGAGGAACTCGATGGCGTGACTGCCCGAGTTGCCGAAGTGCAGGTGGTGGAAGGCCGACCGGGGGCCACGGACGGTCAACAGCACGTTGGAGGTCCGCATACCGTAGAAGTGCACGTTGGAGATCTGGTTGTACTTACCGCTCGAGACCAGACGACCGGTGTAGCCCGGGGCCGGCTGGATGATCGCCGCGCCGATGTTCTCGCCGGTCCAGGTCACACTCGTCGGGAAGCGGACCTCCGATCCGAGACCGAGTGCGCCCACCGGTTGGAAGATCTCCCCGCCACCGGGCGGCAGCAGGTTCAGCGCGGTGGTGACCTTGTCCGACTCGTCACTGCCGTCGAGCCGGCAGCCGACCCGCGGGTCCCGGAGGCTGAGCGGGGCCTCCCGCACTGTCGTGACGGGCGGCGATCCCGCCTGTTCGGCACCGGCAAGGGTGGCCACCGTCGTCGCCACCGCGGCGCCCGCGCCGCCGGCGAAAAGCACCCGCCGTCCCAACCGTCGGCCCGTTGGATCTGACCGTTGTGGCACCGCCGGTGGTACCGCACCAGGTGCGCTCACGATCGGCTCCATACCTCTCCCCCGTTGAGTGCCGCCTCGAGCGGCGGGCAGACTCTACTGTGCATTGTCGCGTGCTGGCCGACGCGGATCAGAGGGCGTACGGGCCGAAACGGCCCCAGGCCACCACGGCGGCGAGGACGAGCAGCACAGCGCAGGCGACCGCACCCTGGATCTCGGCGCGACGCCCGTCCCGGGTGGTCTGCTGCTCGCGGGCACGCAGGTGCACGAGGATGCCGCCGATCATGACGATGACCAGTCCGACGGCGGCGAGCGGGGTGAGCACTGTGGCGATGCCGGTGGCGGCGGGCAGCACGAGCCCGGCGGCGGCCAGCAACTCGACCGCGCCGAGCGACTTGACCTGCGACGGCGGCACCGGGTCCACCCACCGCATCACGTCGCGCAACTTCTCCTTGGGCTGGCTCAGCTTGGCCAGTCCGACGCCGGCGAAGACGGCGGCGAGCAGAATCTGAATGATCCAGAGCACCACGTTCACGGGGGTTCCTCCAGGGGCCGCCTCGCGGCGGAGAGGTGGTTGACGGTGCAGACGAGACAGTAGACCTCCCCCGCGTACCGAAAGGGCCCCCGCCGTCGGAAGACGGCGGGGGCCCGGACGGTCGGAGCGTCAGACCGCGAAGAGCGCCGGACCGTCCAGCGTCTTCACGTCGGCCGGGCGCAGCGCCAGGGCGAGCACGTCGGCCACGTCGGCCAGGGTGTGCACGGTCAGCGCCTCGCGCACCTCGGTCGGCAGGTCGTCCAGGTCGGGCTCGTTGCGCGCCGGGATGATCACCTCGGTGAGGCCGGCCCGGTGCGCGGCGAGCAGCTTCTGCTTCACCCCACCGATCGGCAGCACCCGACCGGAGAGCGTCACCTCACCGGTCATCCCGAACTCGGGGCGGACCGGGCGACCGGTGACCAGGGACGCCAGGGCCGTGACCATGGTGATGCCGGCGCTCGGACCGTCCTTGGGCACCGCGCCCGCCGGGAAGTGGACGTGGATCCGGCGTCCCGCGAGAGCGTTCGGGTCGATGCCGAACCGCCGCCCGTTGGAACGCAGGTAGGAGAGCGCGATCTGCGCCGACTCCTTCATCACGTCACCGAGCTGGCCGGTCAGGGTCAGCCCCGGCTCGCCCTCCATGCTGGTCGCCTCGATGAAGAGCACGTCCCCACCGGCGCCCGTGACGGCCAGACCGGTGGCCACGCCGGGCACGGCGGTGCGCTCGGCCGATTCCGGGGTGAACTTCGGCCGACCCAGGTAACCGGTGAGGTTGTCGGTGCCCACGCGTGCCGGCGTCGGGTCCGTCGCCAGCGTCACCGCCACCTTGCGGAGGATCTTGGCAAGGGCCCTCTCGAGCTGCCGGACGCCAGCCTCCCGGGTGTACTCCCCCGCGATCAGCGCCAACGCCTCGTCGGCGATCTCCACCTCGTCGACGGTCAGCCCGGCCCGCTCCCGCTGCCGGGGCAGCAGGTGGTCGCGGGCGATGGCGACCTTCTCGTCCTCGGTGTAACCGTCCAGGGTGACCAGCTCCATCCGGTCCAGCAGGGGGCCGGGGATGGACTCCACCACGTTGGCGGTGGCCAGGAAGAGCACGTCGGACAGGTCGAGGTCGACCTCCAGGTAGTGATCCCGGAAAGTGTGGTTCTGGGCCGGGTCGAGCACCTCCAGCAGGGCGGCGGCCGGGTCACCGGCGTAGCCGGCGGCCAGCTTGTCCACCTCGTCGAGGAGCACGACCGGGTTCATCGAACCGGCCTCGCGCAGCGCGCGGACGATCCGACCGGGCAACGCACCGACGTAGGTGCGCCGGTGCCCGCGGATCTCCGCCTCGTCGCGGACGCCGCCGAGCGAGACCCGGACGAAGTTACGCCCGAGCGCCCGTGCCACGGACTCGCCGAGGCTGGTCTTACCCACCCCGGGAGGACCGGCGAGGGCGAGCACCGCGCCGGAGCCGCGACCGCCGACCACACCGAGGTTGCGCTCGGCGCGCCGGTTGCGCACCGCCAGGTACTCCAGGATGCGGTCCTTCACGTCGGACAGGCCGGCGTGGTCGGCGTCCAGCACCGCCCGGGCCGCGGCCAGGTCGGTGTTGTCCTCGGTACGCGTGCCCCAGGGCATCTCGAGCACGGTGTCCAGCCAGGTACGGATCCAGCCCGCCTCCGGGGAGGCGTCGCTGGCCCGCTCCAGCTTGCCGACCTCGCGCATGGCCGCCTCGCGTACCTTCTCCGGCAGCTCGGCGGACTCGACGCGGGACCGGTAGTCGGCGGAGCCGTCCGGCTCGTCCTCGCCCAGCTCCTTGCGAATCGCGGCCAGCTGCTGGCGCAGCAGGAACTCGCGCTGGGACTTCTCCAGCCCCTCGCGGACGTCACTGTTGATCTGCTCGGTGACCTCCTGCTCGGCCAGGTAGTCCTTCACCCAGCCGACCAGCAGCTCCAGCCGGGCGGTGACGTCCGGCGCGGCGAGCAGTTCGGTCTTCTGCTCCAGCGTCAGCCAGGGCGCGTAGCCGGCCGAGTCGGCCAGCTCGGAGAGGTCGGTCATCCGCTCCACCGCGTCGATGACCTGCCAGGCGCCCCGCTGCTGGAGCACGGAGGTCACCAGGGCGCGGTACTCGCGGGCGAGTTCACGGGCCCGACCGGCGTAGGCGGGTTCGTCGAGTTCGGTCGCCTCGACCCAGAGGGCGGCACCGGGGCCGGGCACGCCGGAGCCGATCCGGGCCCGGGACAGGCCACGGATGACGGCGGCGGGCTCACCCTCGGGCAGCCGGCCGACCTTCTCGATGGTGGCGACCACGCCCACCGGGCCGTACTCGCCGTCGATGCGCGGCACGGCCAGCAGCTTGCGGTCGCCGGTCGCACGCGCCGCGTCGATCGCGGCCTGGGTGGTGGGGTCGAGGGTCACCGGGATGACCATGCCGGGCAGAAGTACGGCGTCGGTCAGGGGAAGTACCGGAAGAGTTGCCATCGAACACCTGCTATCGCGTTGAGTTGAGCGTGTCTCACTCAAGTAACAAAGCGTTCCCCTTGTTCCGGCCTGTGACTCAGACCACTCTTCCAACCGGTCCGTCGGGTCGCCCGGGACCGGCGGACGACCCGACGAGGTACCTCAGGTGAGCTTGCTCTTCACCGTGTTCTTCAGCGAGCCGGCCACCCCCGGGTTGGTGCCGTACAACCGAGGGTCACCCGGGGGCAGCACCGGTTCCGGCGCGTTCGCCCGCGGGTTGTCGTCGTACCGGAACTCGCCCTTGCCGTCCGGCGAGGGCCCGGACGCCCAGCGCCCCTGGGCGGCGTCGGTGCCCGAGGAGAAACCCAGGTAGGTGTAGCCGTACTCCTCGGTGAACTCGCCCGAGTCCGGGAACGCCTCGGGCACCGGCATGTCCTCCAGTCCGTCCTCCTTGAGCTGCTCGATCGCCGCCAGCCACATGTTCTGGTGCATCGTGTCGCGGGCCAGCAGGAAGCGCAGCATCTGCTTGACGCCCGGGTCGTCGGTCATGTGGAACAACCGGGCGACCTGGAGCCGACCCTGCGCCTCGGCGGTGACGTTGAGATGAAAGTCGGCCAACAGGTTGCCGCTGGCGGTGATGAACGCGCCATTCCAGGGCACCCCGTTGGAGTCGGCGGGCAGGGCGCCACCACCGCCGTGGATGAAGTGCGCCGGGTTCTCGCCGGCGTAGGTCGCCGCGCCTCCAGGGTCCTCCGCGATCCCCTCGGTCAGCGACAGCGGCGCATTGTCCAACAGCCGGGTGATCATCGTGACGATCATCTCGACGTGGCCCATCTCCTCGGTGCCGACGTCGAGCAGCAGATCCTTGTACTTGCCGGGCAGCCGGCAGTTCCACCCCTGGAAGAGATACTGGTTGGCGACGGTCATCTCGCCCCACTTGCCGCCCAGCACCTCCTGCAACCGGCGGGCGAACGCAGCGTCCGGGCCGTCCGGCTTGGCTTCGAACTGCAGATCCTTGACGTGGCTGAACATCCAACCTCCTCGGTACCGCAAACAGGTAGCGAGGCCGTTCCCGCCGCGCTGACCCGAACGGGCCAACCGGTGTCCCGCCCGGGTCAGCGCACCGGGCGAGCCATCGGCAGCAGCACCTCCAGCGCCACTCCACGGGGCCGTAGCCGGTGCGCCCGCAACGCTCCCCCGTCCGTCGCGACGAGCTGTCGTGCGATCCACAGGCCCAGACCGGACATCCCGACGGCCGGCGCCGGACGCCGCAGCGCGACCAGCAGCGCATCGTCGACCCGGCCCTCGTCGGTGACCAGGATGCTCAGGCTGGGCCCGCGGACTGTGGCGTAGAGCCCGACCTGGCCGTCCGGCGGCCCGTGAAGCAACGCGTTCTGCACCAGGTTGACCAGTACCTGTCGGGTTCGTCCGGCCGGCACCGGGCAGGAGGCCGCCCGCCGGGTGGCCCGCACCCGGCGACGGCCGACCGGCACCAGCGCGGCGGCCTCCCGCAGGATGCCCGCCAGCGCGACGGCCGGCTCCGGCTGCGGAGTCGGCGTCAGCACGCCGGTGCCGGCGGTCGCGTCGCGCAGCAGGCTCTGCAGGTGGGCGGCCTGGTCGCGGGCCAGCTCACTGAGTGCCCGCCGGTCGTCCCCGGTCAGCTCCCGACGCTCGTCGGCCAGCGCGCGGGTCAGCGAGGTCAGTGTGCTGATCGGTGTCCGGAACTCGTGGCACAACACCCGCAGCAGCAGCTCCGAATCGGCCGCCTTCGGTCGTCTCTCGCCGGGTGTCGGCTCAATGGGGCGCAACCCTCGCAGCAGGTCCCGCAGACCATGCCGTACGCGCATCCACCCGACTCCTCTCGTTCGGTGCGAACCCGCATGATCGGTACCCGCTGGGGAACGGCGCAGACATGCCGGGAGCCTCCACCTTGCGACTCGTCGTCGTGGACGATCACCCCCTTTTCGTCCGCGGCCTGGAGTTACTGCTCCCGATCACCACCAACGGCCGCGCCGAGGTGGTCGCCTCCACCGGCGACGCCGCCGCGGCGGCGGCCCTGGTCAGCAACTACTGCCCCGACCTGGCCCTGGTCGACCTGCACATGCCACCGCCCGGCGGCATCCGGGCGGTGGCCGCGATCCGGCGGACCACCCCACGGGTACGGGTGGTCGCGATGTCCGGTTCCGCCGAGCCCGAGCCGGCGGTGGAGGCGCTGCGGGCCGGCGCCGAGGGGTTCCTGCCCAAGACCAGCGAACCGGAGGAACTGCTGCCCCCGCTGCTGGCCATCCTCGACGGCTGGGCGGTGCTGCCGGCCGAACTGCTGCGCGCCATGTTGCGGCCCACGCGCTCCGCGCCCGTCGACCTGGACGGCGAGGAACGGCGGCTGCTGCGGGCGATCGCCGCCGGCCGCAGCACCGTCGACATCGCCGAAGAACTGCACGTCTCCGAACGGACGGTGAAACGGATGACCGCCGCGTTGCTGCGCAAGTTGCGGGTCTCGAACCGGGCCGAGGCGGCTGCCGTCGCCGGCCACAGCGGCATCCTCGGGGAATGAAGCCTCGGCACCGAACCGATTCACGGTTTTGCTCGGTAACGGAATCGCGACGCGCCGAATGAATGGAAGGCATATTGTTGCGGATTACCGGGGTGATAGGTCAGACTTTGGACACATCCCGCCGCACACAGGGAGTAATCGGCAATGGCGAGAAAAGTAATCACGGTCCTGACCGACGACCTCGACGGTGGGAAGGCCGACCGGACGGTTGAGTTCAGTCTCGACGGCGTGGCCTACACGATCGATGTCTCCGACGAGAATGCCGGCGTCCTGCGCAAGGCGCTCGATCCGTACATCAATGCGGGTCGGCGGATCGGCCGCGGTCCGGTGGAGAGCACCCGTTCAGTCCGGCGACCGGGGCGACCCACCGGCGCGGGAATGGATCGGGAGCAGAACCGGGCCATCCGGGAATGGGCCGTCAAGAACGGCTACAAGATTTCCGAGCGGGGCCGGATCCCGGTCGAGGTCGTCGAGGCGTACAAGAGCCGCTGACGCGACTCGACGGGGCCCCGCCGGAAACGGCGGGGCCCCGTCGTTTGTTTGGGCACCGGAAACGAAGCGCGGCCGGCCACCCCGGGTTGTCGCCCCGGGCGGCCGGCCGCCGTTGTACGTCAGCTCAGTTGACGTCGATGCGCACCGAGTCGAAGGCGGGGGTCTGGTTGGCCCGCTCCATCATCGGCAGGCGGTGCGAGCCGTCACCGGCCCAGACGGAGCACTGGGCGGTACCGGACTCCGGCAGGCCCGGAATCTGGATCGTCACCTCGTCGGGCTGGGCGCCACCGCGGCCGTCCTCGGTCGCGACGAAGAACGCGGGCACTTCCTGCGGCTCCGGCGGAGCGGTCAGGCTGTCCAGCATCCGGCACGCGGTGTGGAAGTGACCGCGGACCAGGCCCTGGTCGTTGAGGAGCGAGCTCTCCACGTAGTAGCCACCCTGACCGGCGGCCAGGAAGCGGTCCCGGACCAGGTTACGGGTGCTGACCCGCAGGGTGAAGGGCTGGTTCTGGCCGACCTGCTCGGGGAACTGGGTGATCAGCAGCGACGGGTTGTTGGCCGCCGCGCCGACCTCACCGAACTCGGTGCTCACACAGCGGTTGCCGTTCTGGAAACCGTCGTGCGGCTGGAGCCGGCTCTCGTCGCAGTCGTTGGCGAGCACGCCGAGCCCGGCGCCGGGCGCGGTGCCACCGCCGTTGTTCCCGCCACCGTTGTTGCCACCGCCGTTGTTGCCGCCACCGGGGGTGGTGGTGGGCGTGGTGCCACCGCCGTTGTTGCCGCCCGTGCCGCCGGTGGGCTGCACCTGGCACTCGGCGAGCTGTGCGAGGCCCTGAGGCCGGGGACCGACCCGGTCGATGGCGGTCGTGATCCGGTCCAGCACGGCGCGGCGCTTGCCGGCCAACGGCTGGAGGATCGCGCTGCGGATGAACGCCTCACCCTTGTTGCCCTCGGCGGCGAGCCGGCGGTCCGCCTCGGCGATCTGGGTCTGCAACTGGGCGAGGTTGCGGTCCACCTCGGCCCTCGCCCGGTTCGGCACCTGCGGCAGTTTGGCCGCCACATCCGGACAGGCGATGGCCGTGCCGGTGCCCACCGTGCCGTCCTTGCCGTCCTCGCACTCGGGGACCGACTGCTGTCCGTCACCCCAGTGATTACGCACCCACCGACCGTTCTGCCAGGTCCGGCTGGTCGAGCCGCCGCCGGTCGGCGCGGTAGCGCCTGGGCTCGGCTCCACGCACTGCCCGGCAGCCGGGCGTGGCTTATTTGTCCGCCGGTCCTGGGCCGACGAAATCTGAGTCACGGCGACAACTCCGCCGAAGACCGCGAGCGTGCCGACAACTGCCAGCAGACGCTTGCTCCGCGCGTTGCCGGAAGGCCGGCGCGCCCGAGTGGACCTGCGCATCGAATTGCTCTCCTTCTCGATCCGGTAGTGGATTTCTGCCCTCGGCGGACCGACGGATGTGAGGTGGCACGCCGCGGTGGCGACCACCGTGACCTACCCGGTAATGCGTCGATGGCCGACGATGCCCTTTCCGCACCGTCTCCAGCGCCCGGTGGACGCGGATGGGGAGATCCTGTTCATTCGCGCAGGAGTACGGGGCGGCGGCCGGGAAGGTTCAACAGACGCACAGGAAATTGCCGCGACCGGACACGGAGCCGGTGCGGTGCAGGGATCAGCAGGTGAAACGGGCGCTGGTCAGTCGGCGCAGAGGTGGTCGAAGGCGAACCCTCCGACCAGTTCCTGGCGGCGCTGGCTCAGTGCGGCGATCTGCGCGGTCCACTCGGCGCGCGGCAGCAGGTCGGCGACGGTGTTCTCCCGCAGTCGTTCCCCCACGGCGACGGCGGCGAGATCCTCGGCCAGCCGGGCCGCGTCGATACCGCAGGAGAAACGGTGTTCGGTCACCGAGACCTGCTCGATGAGGCACCCGTCGGGGCGTACCTGCACCCAGCTCCACCCCTGCGCCGGCCCGTCCACCCAGCGGACGTGCAGCCCTCGCACGATCGGGTCGGCCACCTGCCCGGCCACGTACGCCTCGACCGCCACAGCGCGGGTCAGCGCGCCGAGGTCGTTGACCGGCCCGGTACGCCCGTCCGGCAGCCGGCCCAGGATGTCCCGGAAGCCCACCGGCGCCGGTTCGGTCCCGGCGGCGGTGGCCCCGCCCGCAGCGTAGGCGCGCGCGTCGATCACGT
Source organism: Micromonospora sp. NPDC051227 (assembly GCF_044455385.1). Classification (NCBI taxonomy): domain Bacteria; kingdom Bacillati; phylum Actinomycetota; class Actinomycetes; order Micromonosporales; family Micromonosporaceae; genus Micromonospora; species Micromonospora sp. NPDC051227. The sequence continues at coordinate 70,166 of NZ_JBITET010000017.1, read as the reverse complement.
ACTCCACCAGGCGGCGGCCGTGCTCGGCGGCGCTCAACGTGGGCGAGCCGATCCGCAGAACGGGCAGGCCGGCGGCCGCGCTCACCGCGTCCGTGAGCCGCTCCACGCGCTGCTCCGCAGAGCCGGGAGAAGGCACCGGACCGATCTGCACGGCGACGACCGGACGGCCGGTGTCGGCGGCGTGGACCACGAAGTCGAAGCTGGCGCGGCTCGCCGATGTCCACTGGCTGCCAGTGACACCGGGCGGGCGGCCCTGGACCAGATCAGTGAGCCGGCGTGCCGCCAGGACCCGATGGCCGGCGCGGCTGAGCAGCGCGTCACGCCCCGCCTCGGCGGGCATTGCCCGCAGCCAACTGCGGTCGTCGCTCCCGATGCTCGTCATCTGCCTGATCCATCCGCCGGTCGGTCGAGCCGGGCCGAGTCTAGGTGGTCGATCATGGGCCACCGACTTCTCATGTGATGCGTATCACAGCAGTGCCGACGTTCCAGGAATGGCCGTGGGGTGTATCCAGCGACCGCTGGTACCGGACCGGCCCGGAGGTGACCATGTCCCGACAGCAGTTCGGCTTCCTCGCCGGGTTCCTCGCCGTGGCGGTCTGGGCACTCGCCGGCGTCGGCGTGGCCGCCCTCGCCGTGCTCGCCGGCATGCTCGGCTGGCTGGTCGTCCGGGTGCTCGACGGCGACGTCGCGGTGACCGGTCTCGGCGACCGCCGCGCCGACGCTCGGCGGCGCCGATGACCACCCGCCCGTCCGCGGGGACGAACCCCGGCACCGGCCTGGCCGCCGGAACGACCGGTCCGGAGCGCCGCCCGGGCGACACCGCGGACGTCGCGCGGATCGCGGTGCAGGCGGCCAGCCTCGTGCCGGGCGTGTCCGTCGTCCGCCCGGCGGCGGTCCGCCTGGATGACCGGTCCGTCGGACTCGACCTGCACCTGATCACCTGGTACGGGCACAGCGTGCCGACGATCGCCGAGACGGTCCGGGCGGTGGTCACCGACCGGGTGGCCGCCCAGACCGGGCTCAGCGTGGCGGTGGTGACCGTCACCGTCGACGACCTGCTCGTCCCCGGCGTCGACTCCTCCGGCGTCGGCACCGCCACACCGGAGGACGGCTGAGATGCGCACCGCCAACCGGGTCGCCTCGTTGTTGCTGGCCACCGCTCTGCTTCTCGGTGGCGCCGCGGTGGCCGTCCAGGCGTTGCTGCTCGCCCTGCACCGACCGACACCGCTCGACACCAGAGGCTGGCTCGACGCGCTGAGCGGCACCCGGTGGCGCGACCCGACCGTCCGGGCCGTGGCCGGCGGGGCTCTCCTGCTGGGCCTGGCCATCCTCGTCGCCCAACTGAGCCGCTGGACACCGGTCCGCCTGCGCGCCGACGAGGGAGACGGCTGGTACCTGCACCGGCGCTGTGTGGAACGGCGGCTCGCCGACGCCGCCAGCGCGGTGCCGGGCGTCCGCCGCGCCCGAGTCCGGGTCCGACGGCGCGGCGGCCAGTGGCGCCCCCGGGTCCGCGCGACCGGCGACCCGGCGGCCCGGACGGAGATCGAGCTCGCCGTGCACCAGGAGTTGCGCCACCTCACCGCACCCCGCCCCGCCCGGATCGACGTCCGGCTGCTGCCTCGGCGACGGCCGGCGTGACCAACGCCGGGCACCGACTGCTGTGGACCATCATCGCGCTGCTGCTGGTCGTGGGCGGCGCGGCGGCGCTGACGGCCAGCCTCGGCACGTTGCCCGGTGCCGACCCGGGGGCGGTGCTGCTCAGCGCCGAACTGGTCGACCGCTGGCGGAGGGCCGCGCCGTGGAGCACTCTGGCCGCCGCCGTCGCCGGAGCGCTGTTCGCACTGGCTGGGCAACGCCTGCTCACCCGGGAGCTGCGGGGCCCGGACGGCACGCTGCGCGGCACCCTGAGCCACCCCGGGCGCCGTCCGGGCCGGACCCGGCTGGCCACCGACGTTCTCGCCGACGCGCTGGTACGCGACCTGACCGGCAACCCCGGGGTACGCCGGGCCCGGGTGGTGCTCACCGGCGCGCCACCGCACCCCGACGTGTGGATCCGGATGGACCTCACCGCCGACGCGCCGACCGCCGGCGTACGCGAACACGTTCGCGCCGCGGTCCGCCGATTCGCGGCGACGACCGACTGCCAGCCCGCGCACCTCGACGTGACCGCGCGCATCGAGCCCGGCCGTCCCTGACCGCCGCCGGCCGGAGCGGCATGATCGGTGCCGGCGGCTCAACCGTCGGTGGGGCGGCGGGCGGCCAGGATGCTGGTGCCGATGGAGACCGCCAGGGTCAGCACCACCACGGCGAGGGTCAACCAGACCGGCAGCTTGCCCACCGGCGTCTCGGCGAGAATCAGCTTCAACCCGGCGAAGGCCAGCAGCAGCGCGAGCCCGTACCGCAGGTAGCCGAAGTGTCGTAGGAGGCCGGCGAGGCAGAAGTAGAGGCTGCGCAGCCCCAGGACGGCGAACGCGGTGGCCGTCCAGACCAGGAAGGTGTTCGTGGTGATGGCGAGGATCGCCGCCACCGAGTCGATGGCGAAGACCACGTCGGTGGCCTCGATGGCGACGAGCGCCACCAGCAGCAGCGTCGCCACCCGCCGGTTGGCCACCCGGGCGGTGAACCGGCCGCCGTGGTATCGGGTGTCGGTGGGCACCAGCCGCCCGAACAGCCGGACCACGACGTTGCGTTCCGGGTCGACGTCGGGCTTTCCGCGTACGGCCAGCCGCCATCCGGTCCAGATCAGGAACGCGCCCAGCACGAACCCGGCCCAGGTGAGCCGGTCAAGCAACTCGGCACCGGCGAAGATGAACAGCAGCCGGAAGACGAGCGCGCCCACGACACCCCAGAACAGCACCTTGTGCTGGTAACCCGGCGGCACCTGGAAGTAGCCGAAGAGCAGCGCGAAGACGAACACGTTGTCCACCGAGAGCGCCTTCTCCAGCAGGTAGCCGGAGAAGTAGGCGATGGCCGGGTCACCGCCGAGGCCCCACCAGACGACCAACCCGAACAGCAGACCCGCGCCGATCCAGACGGCGCTCCACAGCACCGCCTCGCGGAGCTCGATGACGTGGTTGTCCCGGTGCAGGAGCACATCCACGGCGAGCATCACCGCGATCACCACGCCGACCGCCGCCCAGGCCCACAGCGGGACCGCGACCGTCGCCTCAGCCACCGACGCCCTCCGCATCGACCACCGCGCACCACCCGTTACCAGGCCGGCCGGCCCCTCTCCGAGCCTAGGTGAACGCCCGACCCGCCATCGGGCGGTCCGACGAAGTCGCGGCGGACCGCCCACACGTTCGATGCGGCAGCGACCAGCGGTGGGAGTCGGTGGCGCAGGCGCTGGGTGGGCGCAGCCCACGCCGCACGGCAAGCACCCGGCGAAGCACCTCCTGCACCACGTCCTCACGGATCTCGACGTCCGACCGCAGGTGCACCCGCAGCAGATCGGAACGACTGACGATGCCGATCAACCGACCGAGGTCGTCCAGCACGGGCAGCCGCTTGACGTGCTCGCGGTCCATCAACCGGGCAGCGGCAGACAATGCCGCCTCCGGATTCGTGGTGACCGCCGGCGCGGTCATCAGGTCGCCCGCCAGCAGGGCCGCACTCTTGCCCCGGGCACCGCGGCGTCGGCGGCTCTCGAAGACCCGTCGCAGCGCCGGCTCACCGGCGCGCTCCACCCGGTGCAGCAGATCGGCCTCGGACACCACCCCCAGCACCCTGCGGAAGCCGTCGATCACCGGCACCGCGCTGACCCTGCGGCGCAACAGCACGTCGACGACCTCCCGGTACGGGGTCTCGGCCACCACGGTCTCGACCTCCCGGGTCATCACGTCACCCACTTGCCAGGTCCTCATCACGGCCTCCCTCTCCTGGTCCATCTCGGACGCTACGACCGGCCGCGGACGGTCGTCAGGGTCGCCGGACCGGACCCGAGGGGGTCGAACGTCCCGGGCCGTTGCGGTCTGTCGGCCCTGCCGCCGACAGCGCCGTGGGCGTCCACTGGAGATGCCACCGGGAAGCGCGGTGCGAAGCTGAGAAGGGACGTGGAGACCATGACCGCGACGTTTGAGCGGGTCACCGCCGAGAACACCGCTCCGAGGGCCGGCACCGTTCACGACCAAGCCGTCCGGTACATCCTGGCCGGCACCCGGCTGGCACTCGGCTGGATCTTCCTCTGGGCCTTCGTCGACAAGATGTTCGGCTTCGGGATGGCCACCGAGCAGAAGAACGCCTGGATCAACGGGGGCAGCCCCACCAAGGGCTTCCTGACCTTCGGCGTGACGGGGCCGTTCAAGGACCTCTACACCGGGATCGCCGGTGCCGCCTGGGCGGACTGGCTCTTCATGGTCGGCCTGGCCGGGATCGGTGTCGCCCTGCTGCTCGGCATCGGTATGCGGGTCGCCGCCGTGGCCGGTGGGCTGCTGCTGGTCCTGATGTGGGCCGCCGTACTCCCTCCGGAGAACAACCCCTTCATGGACGACCACCTGATCTACGCCGCGGTGCTGGCGGTCCTGGCCCTGGTCAACGCCGGCGACACCCTGGGCCTCGGCCGGGTGTGGGCCGCACTGCCGATCGTCCGGCGGATGCCCTGGCTCCGGTGAGCCATCGCACCCCTCGGCGGGCGTCACCGACACCGGTGACGCCCGCCGCGTCGTCGTGACCCGCCGCCCGCATGCGGAGCGCCAGGGACCGCCAGCCCCACATCGGCGGCGGGGCCGCGGAGCAGGTGGCGGGTCCGCCGGACATCGGTGGGGGGTGATCCGGCAGGATCGACGTGACCGGACACATCACCCAACACGGCAGGAGATCCCCGCATGAACCAGGCAGCAGGCGCCCAATCGGGTAAGCCCGAGGTTGGTCCGATCGAGGGTGCACCGCCGGCCGACCTCGTGATCGAGGACATCACCGTGGGCGACGGCCCGCAGGCCGAGCCGGGCCAGTTGGTCAGCGTGCACTACGTCGGCGTGTCGCACTCCACGGGCGGCGAGTTCGACTCGTCGTGGAACCGGGGCGAGGCGTTCGACTTTCCGCTCGGCGGCGGCCAGGTCATCGCCGGTTGGGACCAGGGCGTCGTCGGCATGCGCGTCGGCGGTCGCCGCCGCCTGATCATCCCGCCGCACCTGGGGTACGGCGACCGGGGCGCCGGCGGCGTCATCAAGCCGGGCGAGACGCTGGTCTTCGTCGTCGACCTGCTCGGCGTGAGCTGACCGATTGTCGGGGTCGCCGGCCCACGCCGGCGGCCCCGGGCTCGGGTGTGAGCGTGGGGCCCACCTCGTCGTCAGGGGTCAGGCGGCCAGTTGCAGGTCGGTGGTCGCGACCACCGGGCGACGCGCGGCCTCGATCGGCGAGGTCAGCTCCAGAATCGGCATCACGCGGTGCAGCCCGCTGACGCGCAGCACCCGCGCCACCACCGGGCTCGGGTCGACCAGGACCAACTCGCCACCGCAGGCCCGCACGCGCAGATGCGCCGCGATCAGCGTGCGAACGCCAGCGGCGGAGAGCAGCCGCAGCCCGGACATCTCGAGTTGAAGCACCGGGCGGGCCGGCGCGGACCACAGCGCGGACCGGAACGCGGCCACCGTGGCGATGTCGACTTCGCCGACCACCCGCACGAGGACCATCTGGTCACCCACGCTGACCTGCACGTCCAGCCGGTCGCTGTGCTCTTCCATGCCCAGAAATCTAGCCGCCACCACCGACACTTTCGCCCCTCCGCGGAGTGATTCCGGGTACGCCCAGGGGCATACCCCGAGGCTCTCCACCTCCCTCTCGGGGTGGGTTCAGCGGCCCGGGCGGCGCGCCGCGCGGGCGCGGAACCCGGGGGTCGGCCGAGACCGGGGTGGAGAATAGGCCGATGCTGATCCCCCGGCCCCGGCCGCCCCGGCTGATCCGCCCCGTCCGCGAGCCGGCGACCAGCCCTCCGGCGCTGGCCGGGCCATGGGCCCCCACCGACCGCCGGCTCGACGGGGCCGAGTTGCTACCCCTCCCCGCAGGTGCCGTCGGCCCTGAGGACGTGCTGGTCGACCGCTCCGGGCGGGTGATCAGTGGCGACGAGGACGGTCGGCTCTGGTGGTGGCCGGTCGACGCGCTGGCCGGCACCCCACCCCGACTGCTGGCCGAGACCGGGGGCCGTCCGCTCGGCATCGAACTGGACCCGTCCGGCGAGGCCCTGGTGGTCTGCGACGCGTACCGCGGGTTGCTGCGGGTCACCCCGGACGGCGCGGTACGCGAACTGACCGGAACGGCACCCCCGGTGCACCTGACCAACAACGCGACGGTGGGCCGTGACGGCACCATCTACTTCACCGACAGCTCCGACCGGTTTCCGGTCTCGCACTGGAAGCGGGACCTGCTGGAGCACCGTCCCAACGGTCGCGTGCTGGCCCACCATCCGGGCAGCGGCCGCACCGAGGTGGTGACCGACGGGCTGTACTTCCCCAACGGGATCGCGCTGACCCCGGACGAGTCGGCGCTGATGCTGGTGGAGACCAGCGCCCACCGCCTGCTGCGGGTCGAGCTCAGCGGCGGTGTGCGGGTCCTCGCCGACCTGCCCGCGTACCCGGACAATCTCGCCTCGGTGGGCGACGGGACGTACTGGATCGCGCTGCCCAGCCCCCGGGTGCCGATCGCCGAACGGCTGCTGCCCCATCCGCGGCTGCGCCAGATCGCCGCCCTGCTGCCCGACGCGATGCAGCCGCAGCCACGCCGCTACGGGCTGGTCGCGCTGGTCGACGACGCGGGAACGGTCCGCCGGACGCTGCACGGTCCGAACGGGCACTACTCGATGATCACCGGGGTACGCCAGCACGGCGACCACCTCTGGCTGGGCAGCCTGACCGGGTCCGGGGTGGCCCGCGTACCCCTGGGGTGATGGCCACGGGCGGCGACAGGGCCGATCCGCCGTCGTGGCGGGCCGACCCTGTCCTGCCGTAAGTGATGTCTCAGCGACCGCTGACCGAGGGCGCCGGTGCGGGCGAACCGCCAGCCACCGCGCCCGGGTGCGCCGGGGCGACCGGCACGGGCTTGAGCCCGGGCGGCACCGGCAGCGCACTGCCCCGGGCGAACTCGTCCCAGCTCACGTTCCACGCGGTCCAGCCGTTGCCCGGCTGCAGCTCCACCTCGGTGCCCTTGACGGTGACCAGGTCACCAACCTGCGTCACCCCCATCAACCAGTCGGCCGCGGTGGCGGAGACGTTCGCGCAACCGTGCGAGACGTTGGTGTTGCCCTGGTCCCCCTCCGACCAGGGGGCGGAGTGGATGAACTCGCCGCCCCAGGTGTAGCGCTGGGCGTCGTCGACGTCGACCACGTAGCCGCCGTCCGGCTCACCCCGGGTGTCGAAGGTGACCCGCTCGTGCTTCTCCATGATCACCATCTTGCCGCTGGAACTCGGCGTGCTCGGCTTACCCAGGCTGACCGGGATCCGGCGGACCTGCTTGCCGTCGCGCAGCACGGTCATCTGCTTGGTGGCGTTGTCGATCTCCAGCGAGACCTGCCGTCCGATCTTGGAGGTCGCGGTGCGCTCGGCGTCGCCGACCAGTTTCTTTCCGATCGGCAGACCCTCCAGACCGGCCCGGACACTGATGGTGGTCCCCGGCTTCCAGAAATCGGGGGCGCGGTAATAGACCTGACTTCCATCCTCAAGCCACGACCAGGTGCCCGGTTGCGGTGGATTCGTCTTTACGAACAACCGCCGCTGGACATCCGCCCTGGCCTCTTTCGGAATTCCTGGGTCGAACGCCACCGTTACCGGCATCGCCGTGCCGTACGTCCGATTGCCGTTGAAATAGAGGGTGCTGGTGATCTGCGGCTTGGTCGATTTGGCCATCGTCGTGAACGTGGTGGTGCGGGTGGTGGTGGCACCGGAGTCACCGGTCGCGGTCACCTCGGCGGTGTAGGTCCGTCGTGGTTGCAGCGGGGCGCTCGGCACCCAGCCGGAGCCGTCCTCGCGCGGCTCGGCGTTGACCTGCTTGCCCTTGTCGTCGGTGAGGCGTACGCCGGTGACCCGCCCGCCCTTGACCACGGTGCCCAGCTCGGCGCTGACCGGGACGTCCCGGGCCTTGTCCCCCGGCGTCACGGCGAGTTCCGGTGGTGCGGCGTGCTTCTTGGCCGAGCCGGTCACCGGACCCCGGTCGGCGGTGCACGCACCCAGGACGAGTGGTGCGGCCGCGATGGTTACCGCAAACAGCGTCAATCGCCGCCTAGACGTCATGTTCAGTCCCCCCGTTTTTGACTTCCCTTCGCCACATTCTTGCCCGCTTGAGGGGACCATTTGCGGCATTCGGAAATAATCGGCGGCGCATATACCGGAGCATTTTCCGGCAATGTTCCAATTGGCGGAACAGGGGTTCAACCGACCAGTGTGATGCGCTTTGCTCCGCTTGAGCGACGCAACGTCGACTGTCCGGATGGCCGGGGGGTGGTGGCACCCGGGGGTGAGCTCGATGCGCCCCGGCACACGGAGTCAGTTGCGTGTGGAGTTGACGCCAACGAGGCTCGACCGGCCTCCCGTCCGCCTGGCCTGTCGCCACCTACCCGAATGAGGCGTGAGCCCGCGACTTTGTCCGCTTCCTGATCGCTGTGCGGTCGATCCACTTCATGATCGACTCGGCTTCAAGGAAGTCGCGCTATCCCGGTCGTCCTGACACCGCGACTCTCATGAACCCGAGTGGATCACGCGCCGGGGCGAGCCGGACGAGCCCGGCGGGGCCGGGGCGAACCGACGGGGCCGGGCTCTCCGGGCGGATCGGGCGGCGTGATGAGGACGGGAAGTAGAAGGTCAGGCCGGGTGGCGCACCTCGTGGGCGGACTTTTGTCAGTTGAAGCGAAACTTCCGGCGAACGCGACAAACCTTTGCCTTCATCCGGGGGCAAGGGTAAGGTCTCGATCTAGATAGAGGGTTGCCCATTCGTCGATCAACTTACCGCCACCTCTGCCGGGTCGCCGCGTTCCGCTCCCGATGGGTCCGGGCCGCACCCGCGCCGTCCCTCACCGTCCAGCCGGAGCCCGCCTCCGGCCGGTTCGGCGCGCCCGGCGGACGGCAGTCAGGTCGACCGCCGCCGACGGCGTACCAGCCGTCAGGAAGGGACCACCACCATGGATCAACAACTCAACCGACCGGGGCCGACGCCGGCGTCCGAGCCGGTCAGCCGGCGTGGAGTACTGCGCGCCGCGACCGTCTCCGCGGCCGCTGTCGGCGCCGCCGGTCTGCTCGGCGGCCCGGCCGTCGCCGCGCCCGCCGCTTCCACCGGGCAGGCCCAGGGCCGCCGCCGGGTGCCGGTGGACCGGATCAGCATTCAGCTCTACACGCTGCGTGATCAGCTTGCCGCCGATCTGCCCGGCACTCTGGACGCGCTGCGTCGGATCGGCTACCGGCGAGTGGAGCACGCCGGTTTCGTCGGACGCACCGCCGCACAGTTCCGGGCCGCGCTCGACGAGGCTGGGCTGCGTTCCACCTCCGGGCACGTCGGCATCCCGCAGCCGTTCGACGCCGCCACCTGGGAGCAGGCTCTCGCCGACGCCAACGTGGTGGGCTGCAAGAAGATCGTCCACCCGTACTTCGGTCGGGACGCGAGCGGTCAGCCGATCCGGGACCCCGCCGTCTACCGGGCCCTGGCCCGGGACCTGAACCGCGCCGGTCGGCTGGCCGAACGCGCGGGGCTCGACTTCGGCTACCACAACCACCAGCTCGAGTTCGTGCCGCTGACCGGCGGCTCGACCGGGTTCGACATCCTCAGCTCGCAGACCGATTCCCGGCTGGTCCACTTCGAGCTCGACCTCTACTGGACCTGGCGGGGCGCCCACGACCCGGTCGACGTGATCCGGGCCAACCGCGGTCGGATCCGCCAGGTGCACGTCAAGGACCTGGACGTCGAGGGTGGCTTCGCCGACCTTGGCGACGGCGTCATCGATTTCGGCCGCATCTTCGCCCACGAGCGGGAGGCCGGCATCGAGGAATACATCGTGGAGCGTGATGACGCGGGCACCCCGCCGCGCTCCCCTGCCGACGCCCTGGACACCGCTCGCGTCGGCTTCGACTATCTCGCTTCACTTCGGTACTGAAACCACCCCGGGGGACTCACCTGATGAACAGGACCGCATTCGCGTCCGCCCTGCTGCTGGTGACGGCCGGTCTGGCCGTACCACCGTCGGCAGCGTCCGCAGCGCCGGCCGCGCCGCCGGACAGCAGCTTCCAGAAAGTGACACTGAACGACTTCCCGGGCGAGCCGATGAGCCTCGCCGTCCTGCCCGACCTGCGGGTGCTGCACACCTCCCGCACCGGTGAGGTCCGCATCCACGACCCGCGCACCGGGCTGAACACCATCGCCGCCGACATCCCGGTGTACGAGCACGACGAGGAGGGGTTGCAGGGGGTCGCCATCGACCCGAACTTCGCCCAGAACAAGTGGGTGTACCTCTACTACTCGCCGCCGATGGACACTCCGGTGGATGACCCGGCGACCCCCGGCGTCAACGAGGGGGACGCACCGGAGACCGGCACCGAGGCGGACTGGCAGCGGTTCAAGGGCGCGCTGCGGCTGTCCCGGTTCAAGCTGGACGGGACGAAGCTGAACCTCGCCAGCGAACAGCAGATCATCGACGTGCCGACCGACCGGGGCATCTGCTGCCACGTCGGCGGCCAGATCGACTTCGACAGCAAGGGCAACCTGTACCTGTCGACCGGTGACGACACCAACCCGTTCGCCTCCGACGGTTACATCCCGATCGACGAGCGGGCCGACCGCAACCCGGCGTACGACGCCCAGCGCACCTCGGCCAACACCAACGACCTGCGCGGCAAGCTGCTGCGGATCAAGGTGAAGGCCGGTGGTGGTTACACGGTGCCGGCCGGCAACCTGTTCAAGCCGGGCACGGCCCAGACCCGTCCGGAGATCTACGCGATGGGGCTGCGTAACGCGTTCCGGTTCGCCGTCGACAGGCGTACCGACAACGTGTACGTCGGCGACTACTCGCCGGACGCCTCCAACCCGAACCCGGAGCGCGGCCCGGCCGGTCACGGCCGGTGGATTCTCGTCGACAAGCCGGCGAACTACGGCTGGCCCTACTGTGTGACGCCGACGATCGCCTACCGCGACTACGACTTCGCCACCGGCGAGTCCGGCGCCAAGTTCAACTGCAAGCGCCCGGTCAACGACTCACCGCACAACACCGGCAAGCGCGTGCTGCCGCCGGTCGAGCAGCCGGAGGTCTGGTACGCGGCCGCCGCCTCGGCCGAGTTCCCGCAGTTGGGCACCGGCGGCATCGCTCCGATGGGCGGCCCGGCCTACCAGTACGACGGCACCAGCACGTCGCGTACCCGCTGGCCCGCCTACTACGACGGGGTGCCGCTGTTCTACGAGTGGACCCGTGACTACATCAAGGAGTTCCGCCTCGACGAGGACGGCGACGTCGACGACATCCGCCCGGTGGCGCCGTCGCTGGTGGTGGACAACCCCATGGACATGGAGTTCGGCCCGGACGGCGCGCTCTACGTCCTGGAGTACGGCGACGGTTACTTCGCCGAGAACCCGGACGCCCAGCTGTCCCGGATCGACTTCGTCCGGGGCAACCGGACGCCGATCCCGAAGATCAGCGGCACCCCGACCGTCGGGCAGGCCCCGCTGACCGTGTCCTTCTCCAGCGCCGGCACGACCGACCCGGACGGTGACAAGCTGAGCTACGCGTGGGACTTCAACGCGGACGGTTCGGTGGACAGCACCAACCCGAACGCGACCTGGACGTTCCCGGAGAACGGCTCGTACACGCCGACGCTGAAGGTGACCGACCGCACCGGACGGTCCGCCTCAGCAACCCTGCCGCTGGTGGTCGGGCCGACCGCACCGATCGTCGAGTTCGTCACCCCGGAGGCCGGGCAGCCGTTCCAGTTCGGGCAGACGGTCGCGTACGAGGTGAAGGTCACCGACGACCTGCCGGTGGACTGCTCCCGGGTGAAGGTCACCTACGTGCTCGGGCACGATGAGCACGGGCACCCGCTCTCCACCTCGACGGGTTGCTCCGGCACCATCCCCACCTTCCTGGACGGTGGGCACAGCGGCGCGGACAACCTGACCGCGGTGTTCGTCGCGGAGTACACCGACGCCCCGACCGACCCGGGCGTACCCCCGCAGTCCGCTTCGGCGACGGTGGTGCTGGACCCGACCCCGGTGGCCGGTCTGGCCGGCTGATCAGCTCAACCGGAGCGGCGGCGGTCGGAGTGATCCGACCGCCGCCGCACGTCGTTCAGCTCCAAGATCTCGCCGGCACCATCGCCGGAGCGTCCAGAAGGCGGCCAGCGGCCGCTCAGCTCCAGTCGCTGTCCACGTGGTTGTCCCGCCACCGTCCGCCCACCGGCGGGGTGTCCAGTCGCATCCCCTCGTCGGCGTTGCCGGCCAGGTCGTTGTCCTCGACCCGGCAGTCCACGCAGCTGCCGCGCTCGGTGATCCACAGCCCGTGCGTCTGGGTCGGGTTGTCGTGGTTGTCCCAGATCCGGTTGCCCCGGATGGTGGCAGAGTCGAACGGCGCGTCGATGGTGATGCCGGCCCGCCGCCCGGGGGCGGGGTCCAGTTCGTACGCGCAGCCCGGCGGCGGCACGTCCCCGCTCCACGCGCTGAACGCGTCCGGGCGGACCGGGGCCAGGGTGAGTTCGTCACCGCTGTTGGCGGCCACCGTGGCCACGGACCGGCCGACCCGCAGGATCTTGCCCCGGTGCCCGTCGTGCGGCCAGTCGGCGGTCCGGTCCACCAGGGTCCGTTCGCTGTAGCGGACGGCCTCGCCCGCGCCGCCGGCGGCTCGGGCGTACTGCCTCCCGTTGTTGCGGATCCGGTTGTTGAGCAGCACGGCGTCGGTCATCTGGTGGTCGATGCGGACGCCGTCCAGCCCGTTGCCCCAGAACTCGTTGCTCTCGATCACCACGTCCCGGACAGGGCCCTGGTAGCCGCGCCGGAGGTCGCGCGCGTGGTAGCCGTGCTGGCCGTTTCCGCTGATCCGGTTGCCCCGGACGATGTACGGGCCGGGGCTGTTGCCGATGCTGACCCCGTCCCGCAGGTTGCCGTCGATGACGCAGTCGGTGACGAGTCCACCCCGCCCGGCCACGGTCGAGGTGCCCTGCGACGACACGTCGAAGCCGGCCTCCAGGTTGCCGGTCATCGTGCAGGCGGACACGATCAGCCCGTCGGTGCCCCAGTCGGAGATCCCGAAGCGGTTGCCCTGGCTGTGGCAGCCGATGATGCGGTAGCCGCGGGGCGACTCCCAGTAGTCCTTCTGCAACTCCAGGAAGATCCCGTTGGTGCCGTTGGCCAGGGCGGTGCAGTTGGCGATGGTCAGCCGCTCCACCGGACCCCAGCCGCCGACGCCGATACCGATGCCGGCGCCGCCCATCTGCTCACCGTTGTCCAGCCGGCCGCAGCCGACCACCACGACGCCGTCGATCAGGGAGTCCTGGAGGAAGTCGCAGCCCAGCCCGCTGGCGGCGGTGTGGTGGATGTAGAGGTTACGGAAGACGCCCCGCACCACGTACTGGAGCCCGAGGCCCTTGGCCAGGTAGTTGTACTCGGCCATCGCCACGCCGGAGCCGTCGATCTGGAAGTCGGCGAACGTGCAGTCGGCGATGTGCCGGTCCCGGTCAGCGCCGTGCTGGAGCGTCGTCCAGAACGCCAACGGGGTCGGGTCGGCCCGGTTGCCCTCGTTGCTCAGCATGAACCGGGTCGCCGCCGGGCCAGCCCCGATCAGCGACACACCGCTGCGCCACACGGTGCCCGCGTCCCGGATCGAGTAGATGCCCGGCGGGCAGTAGATGACCCGGGCCCGCCCGTCGGACGCGTACCCGGCGCCGAGGCGGTCCACCAGGGCAGCCAGCGCCGGCTGGTCGTTGGTCGAGCCGTCGCCGGTCAGCCCGTACTCCAGCGCGTCGCAGTACAGCGGCGCACCGGCCGAGGCGGGCCGGTGTACCCGGACCGAGTTCAGTAGCAGCTCGTTCGCCACGCCCACAGGCTGGCTCCCTTCGACGCGTTCGGTGCGCTCCGGCGGGGCCGACTTCCCGGTGAAGCCGCCGGGAAACCCCGGCCCGATCACACCGCCGGGCGGTCCCGGCCCGATGACCCGGCCGGACGACCCCGGACGCGCGCCGGCCCCGGCGCCGCACAGGCAGGGCCGGGGCCGGGGGTACGCGTCAGACGGCGGCGATCAGCAGCGCCGGGCGCTCCACGCAGTCGGCGACGTGCCGCAGGAAGCCGCCGGCCACCCCGCCGTCGCAGACTCGGTGGTCGAAGGTGAGGCTGAGCTGGGTCACCTTGCGGACGGCGAGCTGCCCGTCGACCACCCACGGCTTGTCCACGATCCGCCCGACCCCGAGCAGGGCCGCCTCGGGGTGGTTGATGATCGGCGTGGAGCCGTCGACGCCGAACACCCCGTAGTTGTTCAGCGTGAAGGTGCCACCGGTCAGCCGGGCCGGGGGCAGGCTGCCGGCCCGCGCGGCGGCGGTGGTCGCCGCCAGTTCGGCGGCCAGCTCGGCGGTGGTGAGCCGCTGGGCGTCGCGCAGCACCGGCACCAGGAGCCCCCGGTCGGTCTGCGCGGCGATGCCGAGGTGCACCCCGGCGGCCTGGACGATGTGCTGCGCCTCGGTGTCGACCCGGGAGTTGAGCTGCGGGAACCGGCGCAGCCCGCTGAGGCAGATCCGGGCCAGCAGGGCCAGGATGCTCACCGGCGCGTCGGGCGTCGCGGCGTTGATCGCGGCGCGGGTCTCCAGCAGCCCGGTGGCGTCCACGTCGACCCAGATGGTCACCTCCGGGATCTCCCGCCGGCTGCGGGAGAGCTTGTCGGCGATCACCTTGCGGACGCCGGTCAGCGGGACGATCACGTCACCGTCACCGTCACCGACCGGCGCCGACCCGACCTGCGGGTCCGGCACGGCGGCGAGCCTGGCGGCGGGCGCGGTCAGCGCGGCCTCCACGTCAGCGCGGCGGATCACGCCCCCGGGTCCGGTGCCCCGCACCGTGTCGAGGTCGACGCCGTGCTCACGGGCGAGCCGCCGCACGATCGGCGAGATGACCAGCGCGGCGGTAGGCGGTGCCGGGTCGCTGGACGCGGCACCGGCAGCCACCCCGGTCGGGCCGGCTTCGGCCGGTTCGGGGGCCACCGCCAGGCGGGGCCGACGCCGACGGCGGGTGGCGGTGCCGTGACCGGTGCCGTACCCGATCAGCACGTTGCCGGAGCCGGCGCGCTCCTCCTCGCGGTAGGTGGCGTGCCCGGCGGGCTCGTCGCCCCCGTCCAGCGGCGCGATGGTGATCAACGGCTGGCCGACCGGGCGTACCTCACCGGCCGCGCCGTGCAGGGTGACCACCCGCCCGGCGTACGGGCAGGGCACGTCGACGACGGCCTTGGCGGTCTCCACCTCGACCACGCTCTGGTCGACGGTGACCACGTCACCCACGGCGACCCGCCACTCGACGATCTCGGCCTCGCTCAGCCCCTCGCCCAGGTCCGGCAGGAGGAAGACCTGCGTCCGTTCGACTGTGGTCATGCCGCCGCCCAACGCGCGTCCGGCTGGTCGTCCCACTGGAGGCGGGCCACCGCGTCGAGCACCCGGTCCACGCCGGGCAGGTGGGTGTGCTCCAGCATCGGCGCCGGGTACGGGATGTCCAGTCCGGCGACCCGCAGCACCGGGGCGTGCAGCGCGTGGAAGCAGCGCTCCTGCACCCGGGCGGCGATCTCCGCGCCGACGCCCGCGAAGCCGGGCGCCTCCTGGATCACCACGCACCGGCCGGTACGCCGGACCGAGGCGGTGATGGTCTCGTCGTCGAACGGCACGATGGTGCGCACGTCGACGACCTCCAGGTCCCATCCCTCCTCCCGGGCGGCCTCGGCGGCCTCCAAGGCGACCGGCACCGCCGGCCCGTACGCCACCAGGGTGGCATCGCGTCCGGGCCGGCGCACGACGGCCCGGCCGAACGGCTCGTTGCGGATCGGCAGAGACGCCTCGGCGCTGGCAAAGTAGAGCTTCTTGGGCTCCATGAAGACCACCGGGTCGGGGTCCTCGATCGCCTCGCGCAGCAGCGAGTACGCGTCGTCGACGGTCGCCGGGGTGACCACCTTCAGCCCGGGGGTGTGCGCGTAGTACGCCTCGGACGAGTCGCAGTGGTGCTCGACCCCGCCGATCCCGCCCGCGTACGGCACGCGGATGACGATGGGCACGCTCAGCGCGCCCCGGGTGCGGTTGCGTAGCTTCGCCACGTGCGAGGCGATCTGCTCGAACGCCGGGTACGCGAACGCGTCGAACTGCATCTCGACCACCGGGCGCAGGCCGGACATGGCCATGCCGACGGCGAAGCCGACGATGCCGGCCTCGGCGAGGGGGGTGTCGAAGCAGCGGTTCTCGCCGAAGCGGGCCTGGAGCCCGTCGGTGATCCGGAAGACGCCGCCGAGCGCGCCGACGTCCTCACCGAAGACGACGACCCGGTCGTCGGCGGCGAGCGCGTCGGCGAGCGCGGTGTTGAGCGCCTTCGCCATGGTGGTTGCCATCAGGCGTCACCCTCCTCGGCGTGGGCGGCGGCCAGCTCGGCGCGGACCTGCTCACGCTGTTCGATCAACTGCGGGGTGGGCTCGGCGTAGACGTGGTCGAAGAGGCTCAGGGGATCGACAGTGGGCTGCTCGTTCATCCGGGTCCGCAGCTGCGCCGCGTACGCCTCGGCCTGCTCGGCGATCTCGGCGATCGCCGCGTCGTCGAGCACGCCGCGGGCGCGCAGGTAGGTCTCCAGCCGGGCGACCGGGTCCCGGTCGCGCCAGGCGTCGACCTCGGCGCCGTCGCGGTAGCGAGTGGCGTCGTCGGCGTTGGTGTGCGGCTCCATCCGGTAGGTGTGCGCCTCGACCAGGAAGGGCCCCTTGCCGGCCCGGGCGTGGGCGACCGCGCGGGTGAGCACGGCGAGCACCGCGACCGGGTCGTTGCCGTCGACCTGCTCGCTGGGTACGCCGTAGCCGACGCCCTTGTAGGCCAGCGACGGCGCGGCGGTCTGCCGCGACAGCGGGACGCTGATCGCGTACTTGTTGTTCTGCACGAAGTAGACCACCGGCGCCTTGAACACGGCGGCGAAGTTGATCCCCTCGTGGAAGTCGCCCTCGCTGGTGGCGCCGTCGCCGATGAAGGCCAGCGCCACGGTGTCGCGACCCTGGTACGCCTCGCCGTGCGCCAGCCCGGCGGCGTGCACGCACTGGGTGGCGAGGGGGGTGCACTGCGGTGCGGTGCGTACGTCGGTCGGGTCGTAGCCGCAGTGCCAGTCGCCGCGCAGCAGGGTGAGCACCTCGACCGGGTCGATGCCTCGGGCAACCAGCGCCATCGACTCGCGGTACGTGGGAAAGACCCAGTCGGTGTCGCGGACCGCGAGGACCGCGCCGACCTGGCACGCCTCCTGGCCCCGCGAGGACGGGTAGACGGCGAGCCGGCCCTGCTTGGTCAGGGCGGTCGCCTGGGTGTCGAAGCGGCGGCCGAGCACCATCCGGCGGTACAGCTCGCGCAGCACCTCGGCGGGTGGTTCGGGGTAGTCGGAGCGGGCGGGCAGCGGCGTGCCGTTCTCGGCGAGCAGGCGGACCGGCTCGGCGTCTGGCAGCAACGAGCGCGCCGGGTCGGGCGGGGTGACCGTTCGACGGGTGCGCGGGGATGCCCTGCGGACCGCCTGGGGAGTGGTCGTCACGGCGGAACCTCCTGGGACGTGTGGTGAGCCTATGCTTCCGCTTGTGGATGATTGACTCAAGATCGACACAGAAGGCGGGACGGTTGGCATGCGGAGGACTCATCAGTGAGCCAGGAGACCGCCGACGAAGCGGGCCGGGGTGCGGGATCGGGACGATCGGCCCGATCCCTGGACGAGGTCGACCGGCGGATCCTCGACGAGCTGGTCCGCGACGGTCGGACGTCGGTGCGCACCCTCGCCGAACGGATCCACATCTCCCGCACCAACGCGTACGCCCGGGTGGAGCGGCTGCTGCGCGACGGGGTGATCACCGGGTTCCGGGCCCAGGTGGCGCCCGAGGCGGCCGGGCTGGGCACCTCGGCGTACATCGCCCTGACCATCGAGCAGAACACCTGGCGGGAGGTGTCGGCCGAGCTGGCCCGGGTGCGCTACATCGAGCACGCCGCGCTGCTCGGCGGTGACCACGACGTGCTCGCGCTGGTGCGCGCCCCGGACAACGCCGCGCTGCGCGACGTGGTGCTGGGCCGGGTGCAGAGCATTCCCGGAGTGCTGTCCACCCGCACCTGGCTGGTCTTCGAGGAGTTCGACGGGCTTGGCAGCCCTTGGGCGTGAGCGCCGGGCTCAGCGCTCCGGCGGGGCCTCCAGCCCGTCGCGGTCGGCCAGCTCCAGCAGCGGTTCCAGCGAGTGCCGGTCACCGTCCAGGCCGGCGTGCGGGTCGCCGCGCTCGGCGAACCGGGCCGGCATGCTGAGCACGTCGAAGTCCTCCGGACGGACCTGGTCCAGCTCCGACCAGTCCAGCGGCGCGGACACCAGCGCGGTCGGCGTCGGCCGGATCGAGTACGCCGAGGTCACAGTGTGGTCGCGGGCCATCTGGTTGTAGTCGACGAAGACCGGCCGGTCCCGTTGCTCGCGCCACCAGGTGGTGGTGACCAGGTCCGGCAGCCGGCGCTGCATCTCCCGACCCAGCGCGAGCACCGCCCGACGGCAGTCACCGAAGCTCCACCGCGGCTCGATCGACAGGTAGACGTGCAGGCCCCGACCGCCGGTGGTCTTCGGATAGCCGGTCATGCCCAGCTCGGCGAGGAACGCCCGCACCTCGTGCGCCACCGGCACCACCTGCTCGAAGCCGACGCCGGGCATCGGGTCCAGGTCGATGCGCAGCTGGTCGGGGCGTTCCACGTCGGCGGAGGTGACCGGCCACGGGTGGAACCGCAGGGTGCCCAGGTTGGCCGCCCAGATGACCACGGCCAACTCGCTCGGCGCGACCTCGTCGGCGGTACGGCCACTGGGGAAGGTGATGTGCGCGGTCCGCACCCACTCGGGCGCGCCGGCCGGCAGCCGCTTCTGGTAGAACGCGTCGCCCCGGTTGGTCTGCCGGGTGGCGATGGTGGCGCCCTCGAAGACACCACGCGGCCAGCGTTCCAGCATGGTCGGCCGATCCCGCAGCGCCCGCAGGATGCCGTCACCCACCGCCAGGAAGTAGCGGACCACGTCCAGCTTGGTCAGCCCACGCTCGGGGAAGTAGGGCTTGTCGGGGCTGGAGACGCGGACCAGCCGCTCCCCCACCTGGATCTCCTCCGCCGCCGTGGCCACGCCCCCGAGGGTACGACCTGCGCCCATCCCGGACGTCCACCGAGCGGACATCGGCATGGCGGATCACCGGACACGGTTACCGTCGGCGGCGCCCGGGTAGGGGGGCCGCATGGCGGAACTGGCAACCCTCTGGATCGTCCGGCACGGCGAGAGCACCGCGAACGTCGCGGCGACGCACGCCGAGGCGTCGGGCGCGGAGCTGATCGACCTCACCCACCGCGACGCGGACGTGCCGCTCTCCGCGACCGGCGAGGACCAGGCTCGGGCGACCGGCCGTTGGCTGGCCGAGCTTCCGGACGCGAAGCGCCCGGACGTGGCGGTGGTGTCGCCGTACCTGCGCGCGGTGCAGACCTCCCGGCTGGCGCTGGCCGGCACCGACATTCCCGTGCACCGCGACGAGCGGCTGCGCGACCGGGAGCTGGGCATCCTCGACGGGCTGACCGGGCACGGGGTGCGCCGGCGGTACCCGGACGAGGCCGACCGTCGGGAGCGGTTGGGCAAGTTCTACTACCGGCCGCCGGGCGGTGAGTCCTGGACGGACGTGGCGTTGCGGCTGCGGACGCTGCTCGGCGACCTGCGCCGGGACCACGAGGGTTGCCGGGTGCTGCTCTTCGGCCACGACGCGCTGGTCTTCCTGCTTCGCTATCTGGTGGAGGGGTTGACCGAGGACGAGCTGATGGCGCTCACCCGGCAGGAGGTGATCGCCAACTGTTCGATCACCGAGTGGTCGGCCGACGACGAGGACCGCCTGGTGCTCACCGCCTTCAACCACGTCGAGCACCTGCGTCAGCAGGGCGCCCAGCCGACCAGGGAGGACGAGATCCATGCCGAGCCGGTCTGAGGTGAAGGTCATCACCCCGGCGTTGCTGCGGGACTGGGCGCTGCCGGTGCCGGTCGGTGGTAAGGAGAGCCGGGGCACCGTGCTGGTGGTCGGCGGTTCCCGCTTCACACCGGGCGCGGTGCTGCTCGCCGGGGTGGCCGCGTTGCGCGCCGGTGCCGGAGTGCTCCAGCTCGCCGCCGCCGAGTCCACCGCGGCCGCGCTGAGCATCCAGGTGCCCGAGGCGCTGGTGATCGGTCTGCCCGAGACCGCCGACGGCGCGGTGGCCGCCGACCGGGACGGCCAGCTCGGCGACCTGGTCGCGCAGGCCGACGTGGTGGCGGTCGGCCCCGGCCTGAAGGCGATCGACGAGACCAACCGCCTGCTGAGCCTGGTTCTGGAGGCGGCCCGTCCGGACACGTCGCTGGTGCTCGACGCGTACGCCCTCGGTGCGCTCAGCCACGCACCGGACCTGCTGGTCGGCTCGGGTCGGCCCGTGGTGCTCACTCCCAACGTCACCGAGGCCGGGCACCTGCTCGGGCGGGAGCCGGGCGACGACCTGGACGCCGATGCGGCCGAGTTGGCCGCGCGCTACGAGGCGGTCGTGTCGCTGTACGGGCACGTGGCCGCCCCGGACGGTCGGGGTTGGCGCGAGGAGAGCGGCGACGCCGGGCTGGGCACCTCCGGCAGTGGGGACGTGCTCGCCGGGTTGCTGGCGGGGCTGCTGTCGCGGGGTGCCGACCCTGCGCAGGCGGCCTGCTGGGGCTCCTTCGCGCACTCGGTGAGCGGCCAGCGGCTGATTCCCCGCTACGGCCGGATCGGTTTTCTGGCCCGGGAATTGCTCGACGAGATTCCCCGCACCCTGGCGATGGTCTGAGGCCTTTTCACCTGTTTCCGCGTTCGGCGTCGGGGTACCGGAACCCCACCAGCCGAGACTTTTCAGGGAGGTCATACCGGTGTCGACCGATGCCATCGTTTTGCTCAAAGAGGACCACAAGGAAATGCGCCGCCTGTTCAAGGCCTTCCAGGACGCCGAGGAGGGGCCGGCGAGCCAGCGGCAGAAGTTGGTGGACCAGATCCTGGAGGCACTGACCGTGCACACCTACCTGGAGAACGAGGTGATGTATCCGGAGGTCCGCCGGCTGCTGCCCGACCTGGAGGACGACATCCTCGAGTCGTACGAGGAACACCACGTCGCCGACGTGCTCTGCGCCGAGCTGGCCAGCATGAACGCCGACGACGAGCGGTTCAACGCCAAGACGACGGTGCTGATCGAGAACGTCTCCCACCACGTCGAGGAGGAAGAGCAGGAGTGGTTCCCGAAGGTCCGCGACGCGCTGGGCCGCAAGCAGCTCCAGGAGATCGGCGAGAAGATGATCGCGCTGCGCGCGGACGCGCCGCGTACCCCCACCGCGCCGAAGGCGATCAAGAAGGCAATGGACGCGGTGACGGCCTGAGGCCGCCGCTCACCGCGAAGGGCCCGGCATCACGCCGGGCCCTTCGCCGTACGCCGCAGCTCAGTTTCCCGATCCCGGCTCGGCCATCCGGCGGTGCTGCTCGGACTTGAGCTTGTCCGGGATGATCTTTCCGGCGGCGGTCTGCACCTTGTTCAGCAGCGACCCGGCGGTGACCGTCTGATCACCCTTCATCATCGCCTCGAAGCCCTGCTCGGCGACCTTCGCCGGGTCGTCCTTCTTGCCCGAGCCCACCCGGGTGTCCTCCATGTCGGCCCGGTCGAAGAACTCCGTGTCGGTCGGCCCGGGCATCAGCGAGGTCACCGTGACGCCGGTGTCCTTCAGCTCGTTGCGCAGCGCCTCGGCGAAGGACTGCACGAACGACTTCGAGGCGTTGTAGACCGCCTGGAACGGCCCCGGCATGGTGGAGGCGATCGACGAGGTGAAAAGGACCCGGCCCGTGCCCCGCTCGACCATCCCCGGCAGCAGCCGCTTCGCCAGGTGCACCGTCGAGCGCACATTGAGGTCGACGATCTCCAACTCGTCAGCGAGGTCGGTGCCGCCGACGAAGGCGCCACCGGCGCCCCGACCGGCGTTGAGCGCCAGCGCGTCCAGCGGCCGTCCGGTCGCGGTGACGGCGGCCACCAGTTCCGTCACGCCCTGCTCGCGGGCCAGGTCGACGCGGACCGACCAGATCTGCGGGCCGCCGTCGCGGCGCAGCTTCTGCGCGGCCGCCTCGATGCCGTCGTCCTCGGCCGCGATGACCAGGTCGAAGCCGTGCTCGACGAACTGCGCCGCCAGCTCGTACCCGATCCCGCTGGAGGCCCCGGTCACCAGGGCGAGCGGCCGGTCGGAGGTGGGTGTGGTCATGTTCTCGACTCCTTCTGTGCGAACCCTGGCCGCACCCGTGACGGTGCGGTGGTCACCTACCGTGTGCCCCGCGTCGCATCGCCCAATCACGTCGGCGGGGTCGCCTCCCGGAGGGCGGCCCGAACGGCCGGTTCCGGCCCGGTAGGATCCTCCCAGGCCGTTACTGGCGCGTGGGGATGGAGAACCATCGGGGAGCGGCCTCGTCACGTGGACGTTTGCCGAGCGCCTGGGCCTTCCCGCACGTCTGTTGGAGGTCGCATGTCCCGCAACGCCGAATCCACCGCATTCCGGAGTGCCCTTGAGGTGATCCGGGCTGTCGAGCCGCGGGTCGCCGACGCCATCGGCGCCGAACTGACCGACCAACGGGAGTCGCTCAAGCTGATCGCCAGCGAGAACTACGCCTCCCCGGCGACCCTGCTGGCCATGGGCAACTGGTTCAGCGACAAGTACGCCGAGGGCACCGTCGGCCGCCGCTTCTACGCCGGCTGCCAGAACGTCGACACCGTCGAGGCGCTCGCCGCCGAGCACGCCCGGGAGCTGTTCGGCGCCGCGCACGCGTACGTGCAGCCGCACTCGGGCATCGACGCCAACCTGGTCGCCTTCTGGGCGGTGCTGGCCGACCGGGTGGAGTCCCCCGCCCTGAAGAAGGCCCAGGTCCGTCAGGTCAACGACCTCACCGAGGCCGACTGGTTCGCGCTGCGTCGCGAGCTGGGCAACCAGCGGATGCTCGGCATGTCGCTGGACGCCGGTGGCCACCTCACCCACGGTTTCCGGCCGAACATCTCCGGCAAGATGTTCGACCAGCGCAGCTACGGCACCGACCCGGCGACCGGCCTGATCGACTACGACCGGGTGGCCGAGGCCGCCCGCGAGTTCAAGCCGCTGATCCTGGTGGGCGGCTACTCGGCGTACCCCCGGAAGGTGAACTTCCGGATCCTGCGCGAGATCGCCGACTCGGTCGGCGCGACCTTCATGGTCGACATGGCGCACTTCGCGGGCCTGGTGGCCGGCAAGGTGTTCACCGGCGACTTCGACCCGGTGCCGCACGCGCACATCGTCACGACCACCACGCACAAGTCGTTGCGCGGCCCGCGCGGCGGCATGGTGCTCTGCCAGCCGGAGCTGGCCGACCAGGTGGACCGGGGCTGCCCGATGGTGCTCGGCGGTCCGCTGCCGCACGTGATGGCCGCCAAGGCGGTCGCACTCGCCGAGGCCCGCCGGCCCGACTTCGCCGACTACGCCCAGCGGATCGTCGACAACGCGCAGGCGCTCGCCGAGGGGCTGCTGCGCCGGGGCGCGACGCTGGTCACCGGCGGCACCGACAACCACCTGGTGCTGATCGACGTGTCCGGCTACGGGCTCACCGGCCGGCAGGCCGAGCAGGCCCTCCTCGACTCGGGCATCGTCACCAACCGCAACTCGGTCCCGCAGGACCCGAACGGCGCCTGGTACACGTCCGGGATCCGGATCGGCACCCCGGCGCTGACCACCCGGGGCCTGGGCACCGCCGAGATGGACCAGACCGCCGAGCTGATCCACACCGTGCTGACCCAGACCACCGCCGGTGCCAACGCCGACGGCACCCCGTCGAAGGCGAAGTACACCCTGGACCCGGGCCTGGCCGACAAGGTCGCCCGCCAGGCCACCGACCTGCTGGCCACGTACCCCCTCTACCCCGGCATCGACCTGAGCTGAGCGGTTGGGCGGCGGCGCCCGACCGCTCTCGTCGATCATGGGGTTGTGGTGCCCGACATGGGCCGGTGCACGACTTTCGTCCACCCCCACAACTCCATGATCGACGCAGGCGGGGTGCGGGCCCGGCGGCGGGGCAGGCAGCCCTCAGGCCATCGGGCGCTTCAGGTGGTAGCGGTGGACTTCGGTGCTGCCCTGGACGTTGTTGACGTCCTCGGCCGCGGAGACCAGCTCCCACCCCTCCCGGCCGGCGCGGTTGAGGTGCGCGATGGCGGTGTCGCCGTAGGCGGTGATGTCCTTGCGTGACCCGTCCGGCGCGTACCAGACGAACGAGACGTGAAAATTGCGGCCCTGTCCCTGATAGCGACGGACGAGCAGGGCGTACTCCCAGGCAACCATGCGGCTTATTATGACCGTCCACCCAGGACGGCGGTACGCGGGTCGTAGCGCATTGCCATCCGATGAACGCGGTGTGTCAACCCGTCCGGCGGGTCAGCTCGTCGGTGATCAGCGCCGCGAGGCGATCCAGCCCGACGTCGATCTGCTCCGGTGTGACAGCGCTGACCGACAACCGCAACGCGTGGACCGGCGCAGTGTCGTCGTAGAAGTGTGCCATCGGCGTCCACAGCACCCCGTAGTCGCGCGCCGAGCGGTCCAGCAACGCGTCGTCGACCGGGAACGGCACGGTCACCACCACGAAGAACCCACCGGCCGGCACCGTCCACCGCACCAACGCCACGCCGTCCGCCCCGGGCGGGAAGCGCCGGGTCAGGCCGGCCACCAGGTGGCGCAGATTCCGGGTGTACGCGGACCGCTCCCGGGTGTTCGCGGCCACCAGGCTGCATCCGTGCTCCAGCAGCCGACCGCCGATCACCGCCTGCGCGATCGGCGACGTGTTCACGGTGACCATGCTCTTGATCATGGCGAGCTGGTCGGCGAGCGAGCCGACCCGCCCGTCCGGGCCGGCCACCCGCTGGTCGGCGAGCACATACCCGACGCGGGCGCCGGGGAGCACGGTCTTGGCGAACGAGCCGAGGTAGACGACCCGCCGGCCGGTGTCCAACGCCTTGAGCGTGGGCGGGCGCGGCCCGTCGTCGCTGTGGAACAGACCGTACGGGTTGTCCTCCAGCAGCAGCAGATCCTCCTGCGCGGCCAGGTCCAGCAGCCGTTGCCGGTGGGCGGTGTCGATGCTGGCCCCGGAGGGGTTGGCGAAGTCCGGCATCAGGTAGCAGGCGCGCGGCCGCAGCCCGGCAGCCTGGGCCCGGTGCACCTGGGCGGTCAGGTCGGCCAGGTCGACCCCGGCCGAACCACCGGCGACCGGCCACACCGGCAGGTCCACCAGCCGGGCCGCTCCGGTCAGCCCGACGTAGGTCGGGGCGACCGCGAGCAGCACATCAGTCGGCCCGGCCCGCAACGCCCGCAGCACCAGGAACATGGCCTCCTGGCAGCCGACGGTCACCACCACGTCCTCCGGGTCGACGGTGATCCCCTCGTCGACCCGGAGGTTGCTGGCGATCAGGTGGTGCACGATGCCCTTGGTCCGGCCGTACTGGAGCAGCAGCCGCCGGGCCTGCTCGGGCCGGTGCCCCAGGTCGTCGACGAGGTGCCGGTGGAAGGTGTCCAGGTGCCGGTGCACCGCCGCGAGGTCGAAGAACTCCTCGTACGGCCGACCGGCCGCGAGGGACACCGCCGCCGGGTAGCGCTCGGACACCTCGTTGAGGAAGTTCATCGAGGTCAGCGCCGGATCGCCCAGCGCGGGGTGCAGGTCGGCGACGCTCAGGTCGACCGGTTCGGTGGCGGCCACCCCTCAGCCCACCCCGAGGGTGCGCAGCTCGCCGGCCGCCACCACGTCGGCGCAGCCGGCCAGGGTGAGCGCGTCGGTCAGCTCGGCGACGAGCAGCGCCAACGCGTCCCGGGCGGCCGGTTCGCCACCGGCGGCCAGCGCCCAGAGCAGCGGCCGGCCGACGAGCACCCCGGCCGCACCCAACGCCAGCGCCCGCAGCACGTCGGTGCCGCACCGGATGCCGCTGTCCAGCAGCACCTGGCAGTCGGCCCCGACCGCGTCGACGACCTCCGGCAGCATGGTGATGCTCGCCGGTGAGCCGTCCAGTTGCCGCCCGCCGTGGTTGGAGACGACCACCGCGTCCGCGCCGACCCGTACCGCCTCGGTCGCGTCGCGCGGGTCCAGCAGCCCCTTGACCACCAGCGGCAGGTCAACCTGCTCGCGCAGCCACGCCAGGTCCGCCCAGCGCAGCGCCGGCGCGAACGACGCGGCGGTGTGCGCGGCGATCGCGGACACCCCGGGGGCACCAGCGTGCGCCAACGCGTCGCGACCGTCGGGGAGGTTCGCGGCGACCACAGCGGCCGGCAGCCGGAACGCGTTGCGCAGGTCCCGGGGGCGTCGGCCGAGCACCGGGACGTCCACGGTGACCACCAGCGCCCGGCAGCCGGCCGCGACGACCCGGTCCAGCAGGTTGCGGACGAGCGCCCGGTCGCGCAGCCAGTAGAGCTGGAACCAGACGTCCGCGCCCGCCCCGGTGACCTGTTCGATGGGGGTGCTGCCCAGCGTGCTGGCCAGGTACGGGATTCCGGCCGCGCCGGCCGCCGCCGCCAGACCCAGCTCTCCGTCCGGGTGCACCAACCGCTGGTACGCCATCGGCGCCACCCCGACCGGCATGGCGTACCGACGGCCGAGCAGGTGGGTGCCGAGGTCGACGGTGTCCACCCCGCGCAGCACCCGGGGCAGCACCGCGACCCGGTCCAGCGCGTGACGGTTCGCGGCGAGGGTCACCTCCGACGCGCTGCCGCCGGCCAGGTAGTCCCATACGTCCGGCGGCAGCACGGCCCGGGCCCGTTCGGCGTAGTCGGCGAGCGACACGGCAGGGAGGTTGGCCAACACCCGCTCACCCATCGCCCGACCCCGGGCCCGTCGCGGCATTCGGCTCGGCCGGCTCGTCCGCCCCGCCCGGCCCGGCTGGCAGCCCGAAGCGCTCGCGGAGGAAGGCCGCCGCGCTTTCCTGTGCCCGCCGTCCGTCGGTGAAGGTTCCCGGCATGGCGAAGAACCCGTGGATCATTCCCGGGTAGTGCTCCAGCCGGGCGGACACCCCAGCGTCGCGCAGCCGCTCGGCGTACCGCTGCCCCTCGGCGCGGAGCGGGTCCAGTTCGGCGGTGATCACCAGCGCCGGCGGCAGCCCGGACAGGTCGTCGGCGAGCAGCGGCGAGGCCAGCGGATCCCTGGCGTGCGCCGGGTCGGAGAGGTAGTGCGTCCGGTACCAGGCGACCGAACGGCTGTTGAACAACGCCGGGTCGTCGTCCCCGGCCGGCTCGCCGCTGGAGTCGGTGTTCGGATAGACCAGCAGCTGCGCGGCGAGCGGTGGCCCGTCGCCACGGCTGAGCAGGGTGACCGCGGCGGCCAGGTTCCCGCCGGCGCTGTCCCCACCCACCGCCAGCCGCGTCGGGTCGACACCCAGCTCGTCGGCCTGCCGGGCGATCCACGAGGTGGCGGCGTGACAGTCGTGCACCGCCGCCGGGAAGGGGTGCTCCGGGGCGAGGCGGTAGCCGACGGTGATCACCTGACAGGGCACGGCGTTGGCCAGGCGACGGCAGATGCCGTCGGCGGTGTCGAGGCTGCCGAGCGTCCAGCCGCCGCCGAAGAAGTACACCACTGTGGGCAGCGGGCCCGACCCGGTCGGCCGGTACACCCGCAGCGGCAGCTCACCGGCGGGGCCGGGGATCCGCTCGTCGCGTACCTCTGTCACCGGCTCGACCACACCGCTGCCGGCGCGGATCGCGGCCAGGTCCGCGGCGCGCGCCTCGGAAAGGGTCTGTGCGTACAGCGGCGGGGTGCCGGCCGCGGCACGGGCCGCCCGGTAGGCCGCCACCTCCGGGTGCACTGCCATGTCGCTCCTATCCACCGGTGCTGACCAGCAACGTGTCGATGCCGCGCAGGAACAGGCTGCCGCTGTACGTCGGCGTCTCGGTGACCGTCAGCGCGGGGAACCGGGCGAACAGCCGGGGCAGCGCGAGGCGACCCTCCAACCGCGACACCGCCGCACCGAGGCAGAAGTGCGGGCCCACCCCGAAGGCCAGCGACGGCGAGCCGGAACGGGTCGGGTCGAAACTGTCCGGGGCCGGGAAGCGCGCCGGGTCCCGGTTGGCCGCCCCGATCATGATCAGCACGTTGTCGTCAGTGGCGACCGGCACGCCGTGCAGCACGGTGTCGGCCGGCGCGGCGCGGGCCAGGAAGTGCACGGGGCTCGCCAACCGCAGCACCTCGTCGACGCAGCCCTGGGCCAGCGTGGCATCGGTGGGCAACGCCGCGACGGTCTCCGGGTGGGCCAGCAGCAACGGCAGCCCGTTGCTGAACATGTAGACGGTGGTGACAAAGCTGGCGTTGAACAGCACGATCAGGTTGCTGACCAACTCCTCCTCGGTCAGCTCCACCTCCCCGGAGTCGAGCGCCTCGACCAACCCGCTGAGCAGGTCGTCTCCGGGCACCCGGCGGCGGTGCCCGAGCAGCTCCCGATAGAAGGCCCGCAGCTCCCGCGCCGCGGTGTTGGCCGCGGCCAGCCGCTGCGGGGTCTTCCCCGCCACGTCCAGGAACTCGTCGATCCACTCCACCCGCTCGCGGTACCACGGCAACTCGGCGGCCGGGATGCCGATGAACTCGGCCATCACCAGGGCCGGGATCGGGTACGCGAAGTCGGCCACGAAGTCGACAACGCCATCCCCGGCGTCCGCCATCCGGTCCAGCAGCTCGTCGACCACCCGCAGGATCACCGGTTCCAGCGCGCCGAGCCGGCGCGGCGTGAAGGTGCGGGAGAAGACGTGCCGCATCCGGGTGTGATCGGGCGGGTTGACGAACATCATCGAGGTCTGGAAGGTCCGCAGGATCTCCTGCTCCTCCCAGCCCGGCGGCGGCTGTTTCGTCCACTCCGGGTCGCGCAGCAACCCGTCGACGAGGTCGTAGCCGACCGCGACGGCGGCCACCGTGCGGTGCTCGGCGCGCGCCGGCACCGCGCTGATCGGGCCGAGCCGGTGCAGGTCCGCGTACCACGGGTACGGGTCCTGTCTGCCCTCCTCGCTGTACAGGCCGGTGAGTATCTCGTCCACGTCCACGGCCAACTCCTCCCCCGCCGATGTCGGTGACCGGGGGCAGCGGGGATCACCCGCCGCCCCCGGCCCATGTCACAGGTCAAGCAGCCGCAGCGGCACGGCGTTTGCCAGTGCCTGGTTGCCGGCGTCGTTCGGGTGGATGTGGTCCCCCGAGTCGTACGCGGGCAGCAGTTGGCTGGGCCGTGCCGGGTCGCGCAGCACCCGGTCGAAGTCGAGCAGCCCGTCGAACTCCCGACTACCGCGCAGGTACGCGTTCACCGCCTGGCGGGTGGCCTCCTTCTGCGGCGTCCACACGCCCGGCGCGCCGTGCCCCTCGTACGGCGTCAGCGTGGCCACCAGGCTGGTCAGCCCGCGCTGCTGGAGCTGCTGGTTGATCTGCCGCAGCGTGCCGATGATCGCCTCGGGTGAGTCGTTCGACATCCAGATGTCGTTGATGCCCAGGTGGGTGACGACGGTACGCACCCCGGTCTGGCCGAACACGTCCTCGTTGAGCCGGGCCGCCGCGTTCGGGCCGAGCTGGTAGTAGCCCGGGTAGTTGCCGTCGCCCGGCTCGGTGCCCTCGTGGTTGAGCCGGTTGCCGGCCAGGCTCAGGTTGAGCACGCCCGGGGTGCGCTTGTCCGGCCGGTCGGCGAGCAGCCGGTCGGAGAGCAGGTCGGGCCAGCGCCGGTTGGCGTTGACGGTGCTGCCGTTGCCGTCACCGATGGAGTCGCTGAGCACGACCAGCGCGCCGGGGGTGCCCTTGCGCTGCACGTCGACGCCGGAGAGGAAGAACCAGCAGCAGGTGGGACGGGTGGTGAACCCGGTGCCCTCGGCCGCCCCGGTCAGATCCCCGGCGCCGATGAAGTTGGCCTGCTGGGACTGCCCGTGGAACGTGGTCGGGCCGGTCGGGGTCGGGAAGTGCACTGTGACCACCAGGTCGCTGTCGTCCGCGATCGGGAAGGCCAACGGGTCGCTGAGCAGTTCGGCGCCCCGGTTCATGGTTGCCGTGGTGGCACCGGTGAAGGTCAGCGGGCGCACCGACGCGGCGTCGATGTCGGAGAGGTCGTCGGGGGTCGCGGTGTTCGGCCGGGCGACGGTGGCGCGGCCGACAGTGACCGCCTGCTCGCCGTAGAGGTTGCTCAGGCGGACCCGCAACGCCGGGCCACCCACGGACACGTGCACGATCATCCGGACGCTCTGGTCGTTGAGGCCGGTGTTGGTCAACCCGACCGAGTTGCCCCGGGTGACAGCGGTGGCCCAACTGCCCGCCCACTCGGCGCGGTCGGGTCGGCTCGCGGCGGTGCCGGACGGACCGGCGCTGGCGACGACGGCGGGTGCGCCGGCGATCAACAGCGCGGCCGTGGCGGCGATGACAGGCCATCTCTTCGGGGTTGCCGTTGCCATGGAACCTCCATCGTGTGGCAGCCCAGGGCCGTCCGCTGACGGCGCCCGCCTGGACGATGGTCCAGAAACCTAGCCGCCGCCGTTGACGGGCGTCAATCAACCTGATCGACGCGATCAAATGTCCGGCGGGCCGCTCGGATCGCCCGTCGGCACGGTTCCGACCAGCCGTTTCGCGCCTAGGCTTCCAGGCGGCGGCGGTGCGGTCGCCCGAGCGCCACCGTCGCGTCGTTCCCGGGAGCTGCCCGGGGACCGCCGATTCTCGGATGGGGGCTGCCGGATGACTGACGGACCCGGGCACACCACTACCTACGTGCACAGGGTGTTGGACCTCTTCGCCGAATTCGGCGACCGGGAGGCTCTGGTCGGCGGCGATCGGCGACTGACCTACACCGAGGCCGCCGCGCGGGTCCGGGCGATGGCCGCGACGTTGACCCGGCACGGCGTACGGCCCGGCTCGGCGGTGCTGGTGACCGTCGCGAACGCGGTGGAGGGTCCGCTGCTGCAACTGGCCCTGCATCTGCTCGGCTGCCGGACGATGTGGGTCGCACCGGTGACCGCGCGCCGGGAGGTCGACGAGTTCATCCGGTTGGCCCGCCCGGACGCCCTGGTCTACGACGCCCGGGATCGGGCCAGTCTGGGCCCGGAGCTGGCCGCCGCGCTGCCCGGCACACCGGTCTGCTGTCTGGGCGCGGGTGGCGCCGGCCCCGACCTCACCGCCGACACCGACGTGGCGGAGCTGCCGGCGCCCGTGCCGGCGCCCGAGTCGTTCCTGCAGACCAGCGGCACCACCGGCAGCCCCAAGCTGGTGCACCACCGGGAGAGCTTCTACGCCCAGATCCTCGCCCTGGCCGCCGACTTCCGCGCCGCCGGGTTCCCGTTGCTGCGGCACCTGTCGCATTCTCCGATGTGGCTGGCCAGCGGGCAGATCACCACGCTGTTCAACCTGTTCACCGGCGGAGTGCTGTTCCTGCGCGACGACTGGGACCCGGTGGCCTTCGTGGACACCGTGCAACGGGAGCGGATCAACTCGACCTTCGTCACCCCGCCGATGCTCTACGAGGTGTTGGACCACCCGGCACTGGTCGGCGCGGACTTCTCCGCCATGTTCATGTTCAACGTGGGTGCCGGGCCCGCCGCGCCCGCCCGGCTGCGCCAGGCCATCGCGCGGTTCGGTCCGGTGCTGCGCATCGTGTACGGCCTCAGCGAGGCGGTCGTGATCACCGCGCTGCCCGGGCTGACCGACGATCCGGAGCACCCGGAGCGGTTGCGCTCCTGCGGGCGGCCCTACGGCGACGTCCGCATCGAGATCCGCGACGACGACGGCGCGGTGCTGCCGGCGGGCCGCGACGGCGAGGTGTGGGTGCGGACCCGACTGAGCTTCGCCGGCTACCACGGCCAGCCGGAGCTGACCGCGCAGACCCTCGTCGACGGGTGGGTGCGAACCCGCGACATCGGCCACCTCGACGACGACGGCTACCTCTACCTCGTCGACCGGGCACACGACATGATCGTCACGCATCGACGGAACTGGGCGATCTTCTGCCGACCCATCGAGGACGTGCTGGTCGGGCACCCCGAGGTACGGGCCGCCGCCGTGATCGGCGTGCCGGACGAGACGGTCGGCGAGGTGCCGTACGCGTACGTGGTGCTCGGGCCGGGCGCGGCTGTCACCGGGGCGGAACTGATCGACCTGGTGACCGCCGAACTCAACAAGATGTGGGCGCCGGCCGGGGTCGAGTTCCTCGACCGGCTGCCGGTGAACCGGTCGATGAAGGTGGACAAGCGGGCGCTGCGCGCGCGGTACGCGGCCCGTCGGGCGGCGGCGGTCGGGGCGTGACCCCCCGCCGGCAACTGGTCGTCCTGGTCAGCGCGGACCTGGTCTCCAACCTGGGCACCCGCATCTCGGTGGTGACCATTCCGTGGCTGGTGCTGGTCACCACCGGCAGCCCGACCAAGATGGGTCTGGTCGCGTTCGCCGAGACCCTGCCGTACCTGCTGTCCAGCGCGTTGGGCACGCCGTGGGCGGACCGGATCGGCCTGCGCCGTACCTCGATCCTCTGCGACGCGGGCAGCGCGGTGGTGATGGTCGTCGTGGCGCTGACCCCGTGGTTGGGCTTCGTCCCGCTGGTGGCGCTCGTCGCGGTGGCCGGCGCGCTGCGGGGCATCGGGGACCGGGTGAAGCACGTGATGTTCCGCCCGGCCGCGGAGGCCGCCGGAGTGCCGTTGATCCGGCTGACCTCCGCGTACGACGGGCTCAGCCGGGTGGTGACACTGTTCGGCGCCGCAGTGGGCGGCCTGCTGATCGCCGTCTTCGGGGTGACCGAGGCGATCCTCATCGACGCGGCCAGCTTCGGGGTCTGCGCCCTGCTCATCGGCGTCCTGGTCCGCCCGCCGGCCGTCCCGACGCAACCCACCCAGCCGGAAAGTTACCTGCGCGCCCTGCGGGGTGGCTTCAGCTACCTGGGTCGGGACCGGCCGCTGCTCGGCATGCTCGCCGTGATCTCGGCGCTGAACATGGTGGCCAACGCCAGCGTGGCCGTCTACATCCCGGTCTGGGTCGCCCGGGAGCTGCCCGGCCCGAGCGGCCTCGGCCTGGTGTTGGCGGCGTTCTCGGCGGGCGCGCTGCTGGGCAACCTGGTGTTCACCGCGCTCGGGCCCCGGCTGCCCCGGCGGCTGACGTTCCTGGTCGGCGCGTTGGTCGCCGGCACGCCCCGGCTGGTGGCGCTGGCCATCAGCGACGAGCTGCCGGTGGTGCTCGTGGTGACGTTCCTGTCCGGAATCGGCATCGCGGCCGTCAACCCGCTGCTCGGAGTGGCGCTCTACGAGCGGGTGCCGCCGGAGTTGCAGACCCGGGTGATCGGCATCGCCGGTTCGTTGGCGTTCGTCGGGTTGCCGGTCGGCGCGCTGCTCGGCGGCTGGTCGGTGGACGCGCTGGGATTCACCCCGGCCCTGCTGACCATGGCCGCTGCGTGCCTGGTGATCACCGCGTGCCCGCTGCTGGCCCGCTCGTCCGAGTCGCAGACGCAGACGCAGTCCACCCCCGCCGTCACGTCCTGACGCGACCCTGACCGTGGGCGCGTACCGTGTTTGCGTGGCCAGCTGGGACGACGTCCGTCGGATCGCGCTCGCGCTGCCCGACCCACAGCCCCGAACGGGGGCCGACCGACGGCTAGCGCCCGGCCGCGGCCGGGGCGGCGTGTTCGGTACGGCAGCGTGGGCAACGCAGTCGCGCCCCCGCGGCCGTCCGGGGCACCCGTAGCCGCTGACCGCAGCCACAGGTCACCACCGGGGCCGACGCCCGTAGGTATTCGTCCCGCTCCCGCCGTGGCCACCGGCCGTGGCAGCGGGCGCACCACTTCGGCGGGTAGCTGTGGTAGTGCGCCAGGCCGAACGCGCCCGCGACCATCAGCGCGGCGGGGACCAACAGGCCGAGCGGCGCGAACAGCGCGGTCGGCACTCCCCCGACGCCGTCGGAGACCAACACGGCGACCACCGTGAGCACGACCACCGGCACACCGAGCAGTGTGAACCCGAAACCCCAGGCGAAGGCCAGCAGGGACGGCAGGAACATCCACATGCCGCCGGGCGCCCAGCGGCGGACCCCGTACCCGCCACAGCGCGGGCAGTTCGGCGAGGCGCGGTGCGGCACCGACCGCAGCGCCTTCGGCGCCAGCCACTGAACCAGAAGCTTGAGGATCTCCTCGACCAGTTTCGTCGCGAGGGCCTGAAGGAACGAACCGACCATGCAGTCACTCCCCTCGCCGATCGATTCTGCCGTCGGCCCACCACTCATCGTGGGCGCTGGGTGCCAACAGCCCACCCCAGCGCGCCGACGCCGTGTCGTCCGCGACGTCAATCCGACAGCGTCCGCGCGTTGTTCGTCGGACGTTCGGCTGCTGGCCGCGCGGGCGTCGGCCGGGGACGGCTAGCGTCGATCGTCGTCACCGCACCTGGAGGCCGCCGCGCATGACGTCGTCACCCACCCGCCGCCGCACCGCAGAGGTCACCGCCGTGCGCCGGATCGGCGACAGCGCGCCGCACAGCGCGTTCACCGACCTCGTCCGGTACGCCGGGAGCTGGTTCTGCGCCTTCCGGGAGGCCCGCACCCACCTCAGCGACGACGGCGTGATCCGGGTGCTGACCTCGACCGACGGCCGGTCCTGGACCTCCGCGACCGTCATCGCGCGGGCCGGCACCGACCTGCGCGACCCGCGCTTCGTGGCGCGCCCCGACGGGCGGCTGCAACTGCTGGCGGCGGCCGCCACCGGCGCGGCCACCAAGACGTTCCAGACGGTGACCTGGCTCTCCATTGACGGGCACGCCTGGGGCGATCCGACCCCGGCGGGCGAGCCGGGCGTCTGGGTGTGGCGAGCGGCCTGGCACGACGACGCTATGTACGGCGTCGGCTACGCCACCCGGGAGCCGAGGTTCGCCCGGCTCTACCGCAGCACGGACGGTGTGGACCTGAAGCCCTGGGTGCCGATGCTGTTCGAGGACGGGTACCCCAACGAGTCCGGTCTGGTCTTCGCCCCGGACGGCACCGCCCTCTGCCTGCTGCGGCGGGACGCGGCCACCGCGAGCGCGCAGCTCGGCAGGGCCGTGCCGCCGTACCGGGACTGGACCTGGACGGATCTGGGTGTCCAGGTAGGCGGGCCGACGCTGCTCCGACTGCCCGACGGGCTGCTGCTGGCCGGGGTGCGCCTGCACGACGGCGAGGTCCGCACCGCGATCTGCGTCGTCGACCCGGACCAGGGTGAGCTGACCGAGCTGGTCGCGCTGCCGTCCGGCGGCGACACCAGCTACCCCGGTCTGGTCTGGCACGACGAACTGCTGTGGGTGAGCTACTACTCGTCGCACGAGGGGCGGACCTGTGTCTACCTGGCCGAGGTCAGCCTGACCGGGTGAGCCTGGCCCGGCGGCCCGGCGGTCGGCTAGCGTGCCGGCATGCCATCGACGCTCACCGAATCGACGGACCCGTACTGTCTGCGCCCCGGGGAGGCCACCGAACTGCTGAGCGGACACCCGTGGCGGCGGTTCGTGGCGCTCGGCGACAGCGTCGTGGAGGGCATGTGTGAGCCGACACCGGGCTACCCGGACGTGCAGTGGGTCGACCGGGTCGCCGCCGAGCTGACCGCCGTGAGCCCCGAGCTGGCGTACCGGAATCTGGGTCGACGTGGGCTGCGCGCGCACCAGGTGGGTGCCACCCAGCTCGCCCCGGCGCTGGCCTTCGCACCGGACCTGGCGCTGGTCGTCTGCGGCGGCAACGACGCCTTCCACCCGGCGTACGACGCGGAGGCGGTGGACGCCGAGCTGACCGCGATGATCATCGCGTTGCGCGACGGGGGCGCCGACGTGATCACAGTGGGCATGTTCGACGTCTCGCACAGCCCGGCGGTTCCCGAGCACCTCCGGCCCGGCCTGGGCGAGCGAATGCGCCGCCTGTCGGCACACACCGCAAGTCTGGCCGAGCGTCTGAGCACGATCCACGTGCACCTGACCGACCATCCCCTGACTGCCGACCCCACCCTCTACAGCACCGACGGCCGCCACGGCAGCGCCCGCAGCGACGCAATAGCAACAGCCCAGACCCTCCGCACCCTCTCCCGCCGGCTCCCCGGCCGCGGTGATCATGAGGTTGGCGGGGCCATAGCGGCCCAGGGCCCCGCTAACCCCATGATCAAGCGGGAGAGAGGTCCGGGGGTTGGTCGGTCAGGAGGATTCCGGTCAGGAGGACGCCGTGGGCCAGGTTGAGGACGCCGTCGCAGCCGGGGTAGCCGACCCTCGCCAGGCCGCCGGAGGCGTGCCGGCCGAACAGGTACGGGGCCAGGGAGTACGGGACGTCGGCGGTGACCGTCTCGCCGGTCTCGATCTGGACGAAGTCCATCGACACCCGGTCGGTCGGCAGGTACTCCTGAAGGATGGCGCCGCCCTGATCGACGGCGGCCCGCACACCGTCGGCCCAGTCCGCCGCGCTCAACTCCGGGCCGAGCAGCACACCGTGCCCGGCCGAACCGTCGGCCGGCTTCGCCACCAACGTGGCCTGCTCGGCGATGGCCCGGTCGAGCACCGCGGCGGTCAACGGCACCGTGTACGGCACGTGCCGGCGGATCAGCGCCTGGTCGTCGGCGGGTAGCCCGTCCACGTCCTCCCACAGCCAACCGAACGTGGTCTTGTTGCCGAGCAGCCAGGCCGCCGCCGACACGAACATCGGCAGGGTGCCGGCGGCGAGGGCCACGGCCACCGCGTCCAGACCGGCGGTCGCGGTGACCCGGTTGGGCACGAACAACCGGAACAGCGCGTCGACGGGTGCGCCGTCGACGACCAGGCGGTTGTCAGCGTCCACTGTGGCGGTGGCGACCGGGGCGATGACCAGATCGATGCCGAAGTCGCGGGCCCGTACGGCGAGGGGGTCGAGGATCCGGATGAACGTCTGCGGGTCGTCGAGGCCCGGGTAGTCGCCGTCGAAGTCCATCAGCAGCGCCACGCGGGCACCCTCGGGCAGTCGCAACTCCTCGCGGATCGCCACGAACCGCTGGTCCAGCAGCGACGGCGCGGCCCGCACCGGCAGGTCGTCGAGGATGCCGTGCTCCCGGTAGACGCCCTCGTACCGCTGGATGACGGTGTCGGCGTCGAACCCGCCGCCGAGACTGCTGTCGATGTTGTACTCGACGAACTTCGGCACCCCGGCGGAGAAGATCACGTCCGGGCGGTACGCGGCCAGCAGCGCCTCGGTCAGCGGCTCGGCCTCGTCCAGCAGACGGGTCTCCCCCGCCGGTACGCCGAGCAGCCGGCGCAGCTCACCGGCGGTGCCGGCCCGCCGACGGCAGGCGTCGAGGATGAGCTGGGCGAGCCGGTCGCAGACCTCGTTGAGCTCCCGCCAGGCGGCGGCGGTGAGCACCGGGGGGCGGGCCAACCGCCACTGCTTGTTGTAGGTGGCTCGGCCGTGGAAGACCTGCTCCCAGGCCGCCGCCCCACTGGCCACCATGGCCCGACGGGCCGACTCCGGAAGGTCGGTCCAGGCCCGGTCGGCCGCCGGCCACGGATAGTTCGGGTCGATCATGATCCGTCCTTCATGGTCAGGTGGATGGCGGTGGCGAGCTGGTCGCGGCCGGGCTGGACGGCCCGGTCCAGCCCGGGGGCGAACGGCAGCACCGCCCCGTCCGGGCGGGTGACCCGGCGCGGCGGGGCGAGCAGCCGGACCCGCTCCACCACGCTCGCGATGATCTCGGCGGCCATCCCGCAGGAACGGTTGGAGTCGTCGAGCACCACGAGGCGTCCGGTGCGGGCAACCGACTCGGTGAGACCGTCGATGTCGAACGGGTACAGGGTGCGCGGGTCGAACACCTCCACCGAGACCTGCTCGGCCAACTCCTCGGCGACGGCGAGCGCGTCGTGCACCAGGTGCCCGATCGCGACCACTGTCACGTGGTCGCCGAAGCGGTGGATCCGTCCCCGGCCCAGCGGCACCGGCGTCAGGTCGTCGACATCGTCACGCACGTCCATCGCGCCGGCCGGCGCGAACACCACCACCGGGTCGTCGTGGCGGATCGCGGTGACCAGCAGCCCGTACGCATCGGCCGGGGTGGCCGGCACGACGGTGACCACGCCGACGTGGGCGAAGAGGCTGTACGGGTGGTCGGAGTGCTGCCCGGCCCACCCGGTACGCGAGCCGGAGCCGGGCACCAGGTAGGTGACGGGGACACGGCACTGCCCGCCGGTCATCAACGGAAACTTGTGCGCGTGGTTGACGATCTGCTCGAAGACCAGGAACAGCAGCGACGGGATCTGGAACTCGATCACCGGCCGCAGCCCGGCCAGCGCCGCCCCGGTGGCGAAGCTGGTGAACGCCTGCTCGGACAGGGGGGTGTCACGGACCCGTTCGGCGCCGAACCGCTTGGCCAGCCCGGTGGTCACCAGCGACGCCCCGACCTGGACGTCCTCGCCGAGCAGAAACACCGCCTCGTCGCGGGCCAACTCGTCACCGAGGGCCCGGGTCAGTGCCCGGCGGTACGACAGTCGGGGCACCTCAGCCACCTCCGGTGCATGCGGTCATTCAGCCACCTCCGGTGCGGGCGGTCAGGCCGCTGGCGTACAGGTAGGTCAACGCGTCGGCCGGGTCGGGTTCCGGGCTGTTCAGGGCGAACCGCACCGCCTCGTCGAGGGTCGCTTCGACCTCGGCGTCCACGGCGGCGCGGTCGGTGTCGGTGAGGCGTTCGCCCTGGATGCGGACCGGGTCGCGGGCCCGGCCACGGGACACCTCGTCGGGTGGCCGGTAGTCGAGGCGTACCGCGTGTTCGAAGGTGTGGTGGGCGTCGAAGCGGTAGGTCCGGGCCTCGATCAGCTCGGGACCGCCGCCGGCGCGCATCCGGTCGACGGCGGCGCACGCGGCGACGCGTACCGTCTCGGGGTCCTGGCCGTCCACCTGGACGGCCGGGATGTCGAACGCGGCGGCCCGGCCGGCGATGCTGCCGGCCACCGCGCCGGCGACCGGCATGGTGGTGGCGTAACCGTTGTTCTCGCAGACGAACAGCACCGGCACCCGCCAGAGCGCTGCCAGGTTGAACGCCTCCAGCAGCATCCCCTCGTTGACCGCGCCGTCGCCGAAGAAGCTCACCCCGACGGTGTCGCGGCCCCGGCGGCGGTGGGCCCAGACCGCGCCCGTGATGATCGCCCCGGAGGCACCGACGATCGCGTTGGCGCCGAGCACGCCGATGCTCAGGTCGGCGGCGTGCATCGAACCGCCCCGGCCGGCGTTGAGGCCGGTGACCCGGCCGCACAGCTCGGCGAGCATCCGGGCCGGGTCGGCCCCGCGGGCCAGGACGTGCCCGTGCCCGCGGTGAGTGCCGGCGAGCACGTCGTCGGCGCCGAGCGCGGCGCAGACGCCGGTGGCGATCCCCTCCTGACCGAGGTACGGGTGGATGCCGCCGACGATCTGCCCGCCGTGGACCAGCTCCACCGCCCGTTCCTCGAACCGGCGGATCAGCCGGACCGTGCGGTAGAGCCGGACCGGGTCGGCGTCGGTCACATCAGCCTTCCTGCTGGGCGCGGTGGCGCCAGATGACCGGGCAGTAGTCGGGGTCCGCGTAGTCCGGCCGCCCGTCGTGGGTGCGGCGGACCAGCACGTCGTGGTTGTACGCGGCGAGCGTGCCGTCGGAGAGTGGATACTCCCGCCAGGCGTTGTCGCCGTCCTGAAGGTGCAGCGAGATCGCCTGTCGGGGGCGACCGCTGACGTTGGGGCCGCTGCCGTGGTAGGTGCGGCAGTGGTGGAAGCTCACGTGTCCCTTGGGGATCACCATCGGGATCTTGCGGATCTCCGCGCCGTTGTACGCGGCGTTCTCGGCCAGCATCTCCTCCAGCTGGCCGCGGTCCCGGTCGGCGAAGTGCCGCACCACTGTGTCGTCGGCGCCGATCTCCTTCCACCGGTGCGAACCGTCGACCATCGTGATGGTGCCCATCTCCTCCCCGCAGTCGTGGAAGGGGATGAACGCGGTGAGCATCTTCCCCGACGACGAGGACGCCCAGTAGTGCTTGTCGAAGTGCCAGGGCACGATGTTGCTCGGCTCGCCGGAGATCGGCGGCTTGTAGATCAGCGTGGACTGGAAGACCCGGATCTCGTCGGCCTGGGCGAGCCGGGCGGCGACCGCGCCGAGCAGCGGCTTGCGCAGGATCGCGCCGAGCCCGTCGTGCTCGTGGTGGACGTAGTCGTTGTGCCGCTGCACCGGGCCCAAGGACTGCTCCCAGTAGGCCAGCTTCGGTGGGCGTACCGGCAGCCGCCGGTCCCGCTCCCCGTCGTAGTAGCGCTGCGCGGCGGCGGCGAGGGCGTCCACCTCGTCGTCGGTAAACACCTTTTTCGACAGGTACCAGCCGTGCTCGGCGTAGTGCCGCACGTCGTCGTCGGACGGCAGCAGCGCCTGTTCCTCAGCGGTCAGCGCGGGTTCGAACTCGGTAGCGGTCATGCCCCCACCCCCTGTGGTGTGGCCGCCACGGCGGCCAGTTCCCGTTCCTTGGCCTCGTAGAGCGCCTTGATGTTGCCGCTGCCGAAGCCCCGCGCGCCGCGTCGCTCGATCAGCTCCAGGAAGAGCGTGCGACGTACGTGCATCGACTCGGCGAAGATCTGCAACAGCTGACCGTCGTGGTCGGAGTCGACGAGCACACCCAGCTCACGCAGCCGGTGCAGTGGGGCGTCGATCCGACCGACCCGCGCCTCCAGGGCGTCGTAGTAGCTGGCGGGAGTGCCGGCGAAGCGCACCCCGCGCCGGCCCAGCGCCTCGACCGCGCCGACGATGTCGTCGGTGCGCAGTCCCAGGTGCTGCACTCCCCCACCAGCGTGCTGGTCGAGGAACGCGTCGATCTGCCCGGGCCGCCGACTGCGGTCCGGTTCGAGCAGCACGACTGTGACCCGCCCGGACGGACTCTGCACCACCTTGGAGTTCATCCCCTGCCCGTCGACCTCGATGTGCTCTTCGAAGATCTGCGCGAAGTCGAACAGCGCCTCGAAGTGCCGCACCGTCTCGTCCAGTTGGCCGGGCGGCACGCAGACCGCCAGGTGGTCGATCTCGGCGAGCACCGGCGGGTGACCGTCCTGCGTAGACAGCGCAGCGGTGATGGCGCCGGGCAGGAACTCGCCTCCCTCGCCCCGGCGCTGCACCAGCCGGTGCCGCACGTCGGCAAAACCGTCCACCTCGGCGATCACCACCTCGGCGTCCGCGCCGGTGCGGGTGGTCGGCGGCGTCACCCCGGTCGCGCCCCGACCCACCAGCTCGGCGTACGCGGCCGACACGTCGTCGACCTCGACCGCGACGACCCCGATGCCGTCACCGTGGCGTTGCACGTACCGCGACGCCGGATGCTCGGCGCTCAACCCGGAGGTGAGCAGCAACCGGATGTCGCCGTGGCACAGCAGCAGCGAGCGCTGCCCCGCCAGCCCCGTCTCCGGACCACCCTGGCCACAGATCTCGAAACCGACGGCAGTGCTGAAGTAGAAGGCCGCCTGTCGGGCGTCCCCCACGTAGAGTTCGATGTGGTCGATACCACGGATGTCCATGTCCCCTGAAACCCTTCCCACCCGATTCCCCCTGTGTTGCCGTCCGGGCACACCCCGCCCGGGATGCCGCCTCGATCACCCCCTCGGCTCGGCGACGCGGGCCAGCAGCAGGCTCACGTTCTGGCCGCCGAACCCGAACGAGTTGGTGACCGCGTACTCCAGGTCGGCCTTGCGGGGCGTGCCACGGATGTGGTCCGCCGGGCAGGCCGGATCCGGATCGTCGAGGTGGTACGTCGGCGGCAGCAGCCCCCGACCGAGCGCCAACGCCGTGGCCGCCGCCTCCAGCACCCCGGAGGCACCGAGCAGGTGACCGGTGAGCGCCTTGGTGGAGCTGACCGGCACACCGCCGACGCCGAAGACGTCGGCCAGGGCGGTGGTCTCCGCGATGTCACCGAGCTTCGTGCCGGTGCCGTGCGCGTTGACGTAACCGACTGCCGCCGCCGGCACACCGGCGCTGCGCAGCGCCCGGCGGATGCACGCCGTCGCGCCGGCACCGTCCGGGCGGGGGGCGGTCGGGTGGTACGCGTCCGTCGTCGCGCCGTGGCCGGCCACCTCGGCGTACCCGGCGACGCCGCGCGCCGCCGCGTGCTCGGCGCGTTCGAGCACCAGCAGCGCGGCACCCTCGGACAGGACAAACCCGCTGCGGGAGGTGTCGAACGGCCGACTCGCCCGGCCCGGGTCGGTGCCGGCGCGCGCCAACGCCCGCGCGTTGCCGAAGGTGTCGGCGAATGTCGGGAAGAGCGGTGCCTCGCTGGCCCCGCAGAGCACCACGTCGACCTCTCCGGTCGCGATGAGCCGCACCCCGTCGGCGACCGCCTGGGCGCCGGAGGCGCAGGCGGTGCCGACCGACGAGCTGTAGCCGCGGATGCCGTGCGCGATGGCGATCCGCGCCGCCGGCATGTTCGGCAGGATCCCGGTGAGCAGGTACGGGCTGACCGCCGCCCGACCCCGGGCCGCGCGGGCCAGCACCTGTGACTCCAGTGTGGCCATCCCGCCGACCCCACCGACGATCACACCGATCCGGTCGGGGTCGACGTCGCGGCCCACCTCGATGCCGGCGTCGGCGAGAGCGTCGGCGGCGGCGAGCAGGGCGAGGACGACGATCCGGTCCAGCACCCGGGTCTCCGGCCCGGACGCCACTGTCCGCGCGTCGATGGCGGGCAGCAGGCCGGCCACGTCCAGCGACTCGCTGACCAGGTGGCCCTCGGGCGGGCGGGTCAACCCGGACCGGCCGGTGGTCAGCGCGTCGAAGGTCTCCTCGACGCCCCGCCCGACCGGGGTGAACAGACCCATCCCCGTGATCAACGCGGTCACGAAGTTGCCTCGGTGAGGTAGCGCTCGCGCAGGACCACCTTGCGGACCTTGCCGGTCACGGTGACCGGGATGTCGGCGGAGCGCACCGGCACGACCCGGCGCAGTGTGGCGCCGACGTCCGGGCCGAGGGCGTCGCGGACCCGCTCGGTGCGGTCCTCGGCCTCGTCTGCGCCGGCGGCCAACTCCAGCAGCACGTCGGTGACGACCGCGCCGGCCTCGGCGACGATCACCACAGTGCAGTCGGTGACGTCCGGGCAGGCGGCGAGGACGCGCTCCTCGGACAGCGCTGTGTAGAAGCGCCGCCCGTCGCCGGCGTCGACTGAGTCCACCGCCCGGTCCAGGTGGTAGTAGCGGCCGTCGGTGTCGGCCCGGACCAGGTCACCGGTGAGGTACCAGCCGCGCTGGCGGAAGCGGTAGGTGGTGACCGAGTCGTTCCAGTAGCCCCGGAACAGCGACGGCGAGTCGATGCCCAGGAAACCCACCTCGCCGACCGGCACCGGCTCGCCGTCGGCGTCGAGCACCGCGACCTTGGCGAACTGGTACGGGCGGCCGATGCAGCGGCCGTACCGGTCGGTGTCGGCGCGGTGGGTGATGTGGAACATCGAGTGCCCCATCTCGCTGGAGCCCAGCCCGTCGATGAAGACCGAGCCGGGCACCTTCGCCACCCCGTCGCGGGTGATGGTGTCGCGCCAACCGACCGCGACGAGACGACGGATGTGCGGCTCGTGCGAGGCGTCGCCGGTGTTGAACCACAGCCGCACCGAGTCCAGGTCGTACCCGGACAGGTCGAAGCGGGCCAGCTCCGCCCAGGTGACCGAGAAACCGAACACCCCGTCGGGGCGCCAGCGTTGGATGGCGTCCAGCACCCGCTCGCCGCCCTGCTCGGAGAGCAGGAACATCTGCGCGCGGTTGCCCAGCGCCTGGTTGACCATCAGCACCGTGGCGGTGTGCGGTGCGGGCAGCGCGTTGAGGATCCGGGTGGTGCCCTGTGCCTGCGGCATGGTGAGCAGGTGCCGGGTGGCCGCGAAGAGGCTGGCGTGCGAGTGCAGCACCGCCTTGGGCACCCCGGTCGTCCCGGAGGTGTGGGTGATCACGATTGGGTCGTCCGGGTGGTGCCGGTAGTGCGCCGGGGCCGTGGCCGGGTCACCCGTGCCGGCCTGCGCGGGGGTGCCGAGCAGGGGTACGCCCAGGTCGCGCCCGGCCAGCGACGCGGTGTGCGCGTCGTCGGCCAGCACACCGACGCCCCGCAGGCGGCGGATGTACTCGGCGGCGATCTCCGGGCGGAGTTTGCCGTTCATCAGCGCCGGGATCGCCCCGAGCCGGGCCAGCGCCAGGTAGCTGAGCACCATGTCGGCCGCGGTGGAGGCCCAGACGGCGACCGGGTCGCGGGGGCGTACCCCTTGTTCGTGCAGCCAGGCGGCGCGGGCGGCGACCCGCTCGTCGAGCCGCCCCAGCGTCAGCGGCGTCTCGGCGGGGTGCCCGTCGACGGCGGTGTCGAAGGTCAGGCCGGGCCCGTCCGGGTCGGCGCCGTGCGCCAGCACCCGGGCCAGGACGTTCCCCGCACCCAGCTCGGTGTCGGCGGCCAGTGCGCCGCGCAG
The DNA here is from genome assembly GCF_044455385.1 of Micromonospora sp. NPDC051227. NCBI lineage: Bacteria > Bacillati > Actinomycetota > Actinomycetes > Micromonosporales > Micromonosporaceae > Micromonospora > Micromonospora sp. NPDC051227. The sequence continues at coordinate 25,598 of NZ_JBITET010000017.1, read as the reverse complement.
TCCCCGTGTCCTCATGGTCGTGCTCCTCCCCCCAGCAGCACCGCGACAGCCTCGGTCGGCCCGTCGGGTGCCTGTTCGATCAGGATCAGCAACACCTCGTCGGCGTCGCCGTCGTCGCGCAGCAGGTCGGCCTCGGCGACACCGTCGGTGTACGGGTCGCCGGTCGGGCTGAGGCAGACCACCGGGCCGCGCAGGCCCCAGCGGGCCGCGAGGTGCCCGGCGACGCTGTTGGGCACGGACTGGAAGAAGAACAGTGGGCCGATCCGCCCGCCGGCCTCGACGGTGGCCCGTACGTGCTGGGCGCTGGCGAGATCGCCGCTGGCGCTGACCAGCACGATCCCCGTCCGTACCTCGGCGGGCACTCCCGCCGACCCGTACCCCCGTCGCAGACACCGTTCCGCGACGGCCACCACCACCGGCGCGAAGTCCGAGTGCACAAACCCAGGCACCCCCGCCGCCGTGCCCCCGGCGTCCCCACCCTCAGGCCAGAAAGCCCGAGCCCTCACCCCCGCCCTCTCTCCCGGCGATCTTGCGGTTTCGGTGGTCGGTTCAGGTGCTTGGTCGGTTTCGTCGGGGCAGAAAGTGCAAGATCGCGGGGAGTTGGGGGCGGTCATCCGACGCCGACCAGGAGAGCGGTGTTGGCGCCGCCGAAGGCGGCGTTGAGGGTCAGGGCGTGGGTGGCTTCCGTCTTTTGGGGACAGTTCGTCACCACGTTCAGGGGGCAGGATTCGTCGGGGGCCAGCCAGCCAGCGTTGACCGGCAGTTCGCCGTGGCGCAGCGCGAGCGCGGTGATCACCAGTTCGAGCAACCCGGACGCCTCCAGCGCGTGCCCGTGCACCGACTTCGTGGAGCTGACCGGGACCCGGTCGGCATGCCCGCCGAGGGCCCGGCGCAGGGCGGCCGCCTCGGCGGCGTCGCTCTGCGCGGTACCGGTGGCGTTGGCGTTGACGTAGCCGACGGACTGCGGTGGCAGCCCGGCCCGGCGCAGCGCGCCGCCGACCGCGCGGGCCAGCCCGCTGCCGCCAGGCTCCGGCTGACACGGGTGGAACGCGTCACCGGCCCGCCCCCAACCGACCACTGTGGCCACCGGATCGACACCGCGCCGTCGGACGGCGCTCGACTCCAGCACCACCGCGGCCACGCCGTCACCCAGCAGCAACCCCCGGCGGCCGGCGCTGAACGGGCGGACCGCCCCGTCGACCGCGAGGGCGCGACCGGCGTCGAAGAGCGCGAACTGGTCCGGCTCCACCAGGTAACCGGCCGCGACCACCACCCGCTCGACATCACCCCGGGTGATCCGGGCGGCGGCGTCGGCCACCGCCGTGCTCGCCGACACGCAGGCGCTGGTGTAGACCCGGGTGTGACCCGAGAGTCCGCATCGGGCGGCGAGCTGACCGGCGAGCACGGCTGGCGCCGGTCCCGGGGTCGGGCCGCCGTGCACGGCGAGCAGCAGGGCGCACCCGGTGCGCTGCGCGCGGTCCAGGCCGGCCGCCCGACAGGCCGCGTCGATCGCGGCGGTTAACTCGTCGGGGAGGGTAGCGACCTCGGGCACTGTGGCCGCCACGGTGACCCGGCGGGCGGCGGTGTCGAATCGGCCCACCGGTCCGAACGCCGGCACCCCGGCCAGCACACCGGCGAGCTGCGCGTCGGCGCCCCGCCCGAGGGCGCTGACCGCGTGCACACCGGTGAGCTGGGCGACGCGCGCCTCAACCATCTGCGGAGGCGGTCAGCGACGCCCGGAACACCACCAGGGCGTCGTCGACGGTGCGGATGCCGGCCAGCTCGTCGTCGGTGAGGTCGAGCCGGCGTTCGTAGCGCTGCTCGACGAGGTGCACCAGCCAGGCAAGCTCCATCGAGCCGATCCGGTCGGACACCTCGGCAGCCGGTTTCGCGGTGAGTTCGGCGAGCATGGACATCAGGTCAGCTCGCCCCAGATCGGGCTGACCGCTCATCAGGCTTTGTCGCTCGTCGCCTCGGTGACGCGATTGGCGACCATGGTGGTGAACTCGCCGACCGTCATGAGGGCCAGCTGCTCCGACTCGTCGTCGGCGAACGTCAGGCCGTACCGGTCCTCGACCCGGACGGACAGGTCGGCCAGGGCGAGTGACTCCAGGTCGACGCCGGAGGGGCCGAGTGTGGTGTCGTCGTCGAGCCCCTCGACGTCGTAGTTCATGTCGGCGAGCTGCTCGACGACGAAGGCGCGGACCTCGGCTCTCATGGATACCCTCTCTGCGTGGCTCAGCTGACGGTGTCCGGTCGGGACACCGCCTACGTGTGGGTCGGCCGGGACACCGGCGGTCAGCCGGATCCGGCCGCTGTGCTCGTGCGGCGGGCGGGTGCTCTGTTGCTCGGTCGCCCGGAGACCGAACTGGTGCTGACGCACGACCTCGAGGGACGGCCGGTCGTCCGGGTCGACGAGGTGACCGGGTCGGTCGAGCTGGCGGTCAGCGTCAGCCGCACCGTCGGGCTGGTGGCGGTCGCGGCCCGTCGGGTCGGCGCGGTCGGGGTGGACGTGGAGCGGATCCGCCCGCTGCCGGCGCTCGCGCTGGCCCGACGCTGGTTCCCGCCCGCCGAGCTGGCCTGGTTGGGCGATCGGCCCGAGGCCGGCCGGACGGTGGACTTCCTGCGGCTGTGGACCGCGAAGGAGGCGGTCGGCAAGGCGCTCGGGCGGGGGTTGCGTGACGGCGGGCTGCGCCGGTTGATGCCGCCGCCGGGGCTGCCGTTGCGGCCGGTGCCCGGCGCCGAGCTCCTGCGGGTCGGTCACCCGCGGCTGGGCGGGGGCGTCGTCCTGGCGGTCGCCGTGCGGGCGAGCGCGCAGGTCGACGTCGAGGTGGTGCAGCGGCCCGCTCACGGGGCGACCGCCGAGCGCAGCGCCTCGGTCGAACGGACCAGCTTGCCGGTGGTGGTACGGGGCAACTGATCGAGCAGGTGCAGCGCCCGGGGCCGTTTGTAGCCGGCCAACCGCTCGGCGAGGAGCTTGTCCAGCGTCCCCTCCGACAGCGGGCCGTCGGGTTGGACGTACGCGGTGATGCCGTCGTCCCAGACCACCACGGCGGCGGCAACCCCGGTCAGCTCGGCGACGGTGGCCTCCACCTCGGTCAGGTCGACCTTCATCCCGCCGACAGAGACCTGCGAGTCGAGTCGACCGCGCACCGTGACCAGGCCGGTGTCCTCATCGACGCTGCCGGCGTCGCGGGTGTGCAGCCACCCGTCGGACCAGCGGGTCGGGTCGCTCAGTCCGACGTATGGCGACGCCGGGCAGGACACCCACAGCTCACCGTCGGATTCGCGGACCTCGATCCCGGGCGCGGGGGCGATCGACGGTCGGTGCGACCCGTACAGGTCGGTGCCGATCACCCCGACCTCGGTCATCCCGTACATGTTGCCCAGCGGCACCCCGTACCGGTCGGTGAACGCCCGGGCGACGGCGGCCGGCACCAGTTCACCCCCGGTGGTCATCCGCCGCAGCTGGGGCAGTGGCCCGGCCGGGGGGGTGGAGGCGAGCAGTCCGATGTGGAACGGCACACCGAGCACGGTGGCCGGCGTGGTGCCGGCGCTGATCGCGGCCAGCACGGCGTCGCCGCTGAGCCGCTCCGGTGGAACCAGCTCGACGCCGGCGTGCAGCCCGTAGAGCAGGCCACCGACCAGGCCGAGCACGTGCACCATCGAGGGCAGCAGGATGATCCGCTCGCCGGGCAGCGCCACCCCGTCGATCCGGGTGTAGCGGTGCACCTCGGCGACCAGGTCGGCGGCGGTGCGGCCGATCACCTTGGACGGGCCGGTGGAGCCGGAGCTGAGCTGGATCACGGCGTGGCCGCTGACCGCCGGACGGTCGGCGTACCGGGTGACGCCCTCGGTGACGTCGACGAAGATCTTCAGCGCGCCGCCACCGGTCCGCACCGCAGCGACCACCACCTGCGGGGTCAACCGGGCCAGCGCCCGGTCCACCTCGTGGTCGGTGAGCCGGTGGTCGAGCAGGATCGCCTGACCCCCGACGCGCCAGGTGGCCAGCAGGTTCACCACGTACGCCAGCGACGGCGGCAACCGCAGCGCAGCGGCGCCACCGGGGCGCAGTCCGGCGGTGGTCAGCCGGTCCTGCGCGGCGGTGACCAACCGGCGCAGGGTGGCCCTGTCAACGGGCTCAGGCAGTCGGAGACAAACGTCGGTCGGGTGGCCTGCGAAAAGGACTTCGTCCACCCAGCCGGGGTCGGTCGCCGTAGGATCTTCTGCCGTCACTGCCGTTCACCGCCCAGCATGAAAGAGGGCGAATCCGCCCATCACGTACGCTTGTCGGGGTGCTGCGGGGAACCATACGACTCCCACAAGGCCATTGCTAGATGCGAATGGATGGATCAAAAGCAGCGGCCAGCCGGATTGCCGACAGCCCGTTCGGCGGGCAGGATCGGGCGGGCGACTTGGCAGAGCGTCACCGAGACATGACGCCTCGCACAACCGTCGCGCGGTGCCAGCCGGACGGCCGATGGCGTCATGGTCACCGGTGCACCGGCCCGTCGAAGCGATACCGACCCGCGGCGGCGGGGTTGGCCGGAGCACCACTGGGGGGCTTGCCGGAGTGATGGCCTCCGGGCCGGTGACCATAGTGAAGCCCATGCGAACTCTTGCTGTGGCAGCGGCAGCGACATTGCCGGTGGCGACGGGTGCCACCACGACACCGAGTGAGCTCCGGCGTGATGCCGAGGCGCTGCGAGCGACTGGTGTGACCGGCGTCCTGGCCCGCCTGGAGTCCCGGACGGGCGCGCAAGTTGTCCGCTCGGGCCGGGACGTTGCGCACGACCCGTATTTCCGGATCGGGAGTACCACCAAGACGTTCACCGCGGTCGTGGTGCTGCGTCCTCGCCGGCATGCTGATCGAGGCGGTCACCGGGCGGAGCTGGGCACGCGAGGTGGACGCCCGCATCACCGGGCCGCTGGGCCTGCGGCGCACCCGCACCGGATTCTTGCGCGACCTTCCCGCGCCGCACGCCACGAACTACATGCAATTCACCCGAGGCGGTCCGCTGGTGGACACGACGATCGCGATCCGCGGGCTGGACAGCGGCGCGGACGGATCGATGACCAGCACGGCGTCCGACCTCAACCGGTTCCTGGCCGCCCTGGCCGGAGGCCGCCTGCTACGGCCGGCGCAGCAGGCTCAGATGCGCACACTGGTCGCGACGGCGGATTCCCCTGCCGGTTCCGGGTACGGGTTGGCCATCTTCTGGATCCCGCTGTCCTGCGGCGGTGGCTACTGGCGACACGGCGGCACCGGTTTGGGATACCAGGCGGAGCCGGCGTTCACCGACGACGGGCGTCGGCTGACCGTGTCACCGGCTAGCCGGGTTTGATGCTGGCGAGTTGGACGAGTAGCTGGACCAGCCGGTACGCCTCGGCGACGTCGGCGGCGTGGAAGGCGACGGTCCGACCGCCGCCGACGCGGGTCACACCCGGCACCAGAGTGGCGAGGTCGACCATGTACGGGCCGTACAGGTCGACCTCGACGTCCAACGGGCCGACCATTGTCGCCGGGGGAATCGAGGCGCGCCGGGCGATCGCGTCGGCGGCAGCGTGGCGCAGCCGCTCCCGTGCCTCCTGCGGATGCAGGGCCACCGCGGCAGCCTGGCCCAGGGTCTGCTTGACGGCGACGGTGACCGCCGAGGGCACCAGTTTGCTGAATTCCGTGCAGGCGGTGTCGTCGCCGCTGAGTAGAACGACCGGCGCGTCGAGGTGCCCCGCCATGGCGACGTTGAGGCCGATCTCGCCCACCGACCGGCCGGCCACCCGCACGTCGAGGATGGCGTCACTGATCGTGTGGGCCAGGACGGCGGGCCCGGCACCGGCCCGAGCGTGATAGCCGACGAAGAGAACGGCATCCGTGTGCTCGTCCAGCCCCGCGAGCATGCCCAGCGGGCGGGGTTTGCCTCGCACGAGGTGAGCACGCCGGTCGAGGTCCTCCGGCAGGATGTTCCGGAACGTTCCGTGTGCGTCGGCGACCCACACCACCGCGTCGGGTTCGGCATCGAGGACCCCGGCGATCACCGCGTTCGCCTCGGCCGTCATCAACGCCCGGCCGCGCTCGTAGTCGTACCGATCGGGATTCGTCTCGGCGGGATGCACGATCCCCGAGATGCCTTCGAGGTCCACAGAGATCAGCACCTTCATGGCTACAGGACCCTACGCGCACCTGCCCCAATGTCGACCCCGCGCGGCGCAGCCAAGGCATCGGCCCGTCCCGCCGCGCCGATCTTGCACTTTCGGTCGGCGAGATGCGTTAAATGCACCCTATGTCGCGACAGTAAGTGCAAGATCGCGGAAACAAGGCCGTCGATCATGGAGTTGTGATGCCCGAATTGTTCTGGTAAAGAGCGCTTTGCCGCCCGCCACAACTCCATGATCGACGAGGGCGGGGCGGGGCGGCGGGCGCGGGACCGTCAGGGCAGGGCTGGGGTTTGGGCGTGGATGTGGAAGCGCAGCGAACGGGCGTCGGTGAAGCACTCCCGCATCGGGCGTACCAGGTCCCGGTGCTCCGGGCTGCGTTCCCACTCCTCGAAGTCGGCCAGGCTCGCCCACTCACTGGTGATCAACCACTGCTCCGGGTCGGTCGACGACCGGCAAACCTGGTCGACCAGGTGCCCCGGCACACCGCCGGCGACCAGGTGCCGCACCTCCTCGTACGCGGCGAGGAACTGCTCGGTGCGCGGCACCGGCACCCGTACCAGAAAGACCACCCGGGCCCGTTCGTCGCTCATGACGCCTCTCCCCTCATCGGCGCGGCCCCGCGCAGGACCAGCGCGCTGTTGAACCCGTCAAAGCCCCGCGCGCAGACCAGGGCGAGGCGGCTGCGCGGTCGGCGGTGCTCGCGCAAAAAGTCCAGCTCGCAGCCCTCGGCCACCTCGTCCGGGCCCGCCGACGCGGGCAGCGTGTCGTGGGCGAAGGCGAGCAGCGCGGTGGCCACGTCCAACGCCGAACCGCCCTGGTACGCCCGACCGGTCAGCGGTTTCTGCGTGGTCACCGGGGGCGGCCGGTCGGCGAACACGGCCCGCAGCGCCTCGGCCTCGCTGCGGTCGTAGCGGAGCACACCGAGCGCGTCGGGCAGCACCACGTCGATTCCGGCGGCGGCGACGCCCGCCCGGTCCAGGGCCAGCCGCATCGCCCGTGCGTACTGGGCCGGGTCGCCGCTGCTCTCCGCCGTGGTGTGCGCGGCGTCGTGGGTGGAGCCCCACCCGCTCACTTCGCCGTAGACCCGGGCGCCCCGGGCCAGGGCGTGCCCCAACTCCTCCACCACGAACACGGCTCCGCCCTCGGCCGGCAGGTAGCCGCTGGCCGTGGCGTCGAAGGGCCGGTACGCCCGCTCCGGGTCGGCGACGTCACTCAGCAGCCCCGAGCGCAGCTGGCAGGCGAGCGCGTACGGGCTCAACGGGCACTCGGTGGCCCCGGCGACCACGACCGGGGTGCCCCGGCGCACCGCGCGGGCGGCGTGCGCCAGGCTGTCCAGCCCACCGGCCGACTCCGCGACCAGCACCCCGCTCGGGCCCTTGAACTGGTGGTGGATGGAGAGCTGCCCGACGCTGGCCGCGTAGAACCAGGCGATCGACTGGTACGCCCCGACCGTCCGCGACGTGCCGCCCCACAGGCGTTGCAACTCCCGCTGACCGAACAGGTTGCCCCCGGACGAGCTGGCCAGGGTCACCGCGTAGCCGTACGGGTCGGGGGCCCGGTCGGGCAGGCCGGCGTCGGCCAACGCCAGCCGGGTGGCGGCGAAGCCGAGGTGCGTCCACCGGTCGGTCTGCACCAGTTGTCGACTGTCGGCGTAGGAGTCGGCGGTGAAGCCGGGCACCTCCCCACCGAAGCGGGTCGGGTAGCCGGACGGGTCGAACAACGTGATCGGTCCGGTCCGGCGGGTGCCGGCGACGACCGTGCGCCAGTGCGCGTCCGCGCCGATGCCGCTCGGTGCGACCACCCCGATGCCGGTCACCACTGCGCGAGCGGCCTCCGCGCTCACGCCAGCACTCCGCTTCGCTCCGCGCCGGCGCGAGACGCCACGCTGCTGTGCCTGATGGTTCGCTCGCTACGCTCGCTCACGTCGCCACCGCGCCGAGCATCCGGCGGAAGACCATCGCCGACTGGAAACCGCCGAACCCGCTGCCGACCGAGAGAGCGACGTCCACCGGGACCTCCCGCGCCTCGTTGGGTACGTAGTCCAGGTCGCACTCCGGGTCCCGGGTGCTCCAGTTCGCCGTCGGGGGCACCACACCGAACTCGATGGCGAGGGCGCACGCGGCCATCTCGATCGACCCGATCGCGCCGAGCGAGTGCCCCACCATCGACTTGATCGAGCTGATCGGCACCCGGTACGCGGCCTGGCCCAGCGCCCGCTTGAACGCGGCCGTCTCGTGCCTGTCGTTCTGCCGGGTGCCCGAGCCGTGCGCGCTGATGTAGGAGACCTGCTCGGGCAGGATCCGGCCCTGCTTGAGCGCGTCGGTGACGGCGAGGCCCATCTCCAGCCCGTCCGGCCTCAGCCCGGTCATGTGGAAGCCGTTGCTGCGGCTGGAGTAGCCGGCCACCTCGCAGTAGATGTGCGCCCCGCGCCGCCGGGCGTGCCCGGCCTCCTCCAGCACCAGCACCGCCCCGCCCTCGGCCAGCACGAACCCGTGCCGGTCGGCGTCGAACGGGCGGGAGGCGTGGGCCGGGTCGTCGTTGTCCGGGCTGGTCGCCTTGATCGCGTCGAACGAGGCGACAGTGACCGGCGAGATCGGTGAATCGGCAGCGCCGGCCAGCATCACGTCCGCCTCACCGTCCACGATCATCTGGTGGGCGTACCCGATGGCGTCGATGCCGGAGGTGCACCCGGTGGAGACCACCTGCGCCGGGCCGTGCAGCCCGTGCCGGCAGGCCACGTCCGCCGCGAGGCTGCTGGGCACCAACGCCTGGTAGAGGTACGGGCCACCGCGCGCCCCGTCCACCAGCCAGCGCCGGCCGTGCTCGCTCACTGTGACGTACTCCTGCTCCAACGCCATCGTGCCGCCCACCGCCGTGCCCAGCACCACCCCGGCCCGGTCCCGTTCCGCGTCGGTGAGCACCAACTGGGCGTCGGCCACCGCCTCGGCGGAGCAGGCCAGCGCGAACTGCACGTACCGGTCGGCCCGGCGTCGCTCGGCCTCGCTGAGCCCCGCCGCTACCGGGTCGAAGTCGCACTCCGCCGCGATCTGCGATCGGAACGCCGACGGGTCGAAAAAGCTGATCCGCCGGGTGGCGGTCCGCCCCTCGGTGATGGTCTTCCAGAAGCGGTCCCGGCTGGCGCCGCCCGGGGCGACCACCCCAATCCCGGTCACCACCGTGCGGCGCCCGGTCATGACCCGCCCCGCTGTTCGACCAGTTCGGTGTCGACGTGGCCCAGTTCGGGTCGGGGGGCGAGCGGGCCCAGGTGGAAGACCACCTCGGCCGGTTCGACGCCGGTGTTGCGCAGCCGGTGCCGCACGTTCACCGGTACGAACAGCCCCTCACCGGCGGCCAGCAGCGTCGGCTGGTCGTCCAGGTCGACGGTGATCGCGCCCCGCACCAGGTACAGGAACTCCTCGCTGTACGGGTGGTAGTGCTCGGCGATCCGCTCCCCCGGTTCGAGGGTGGCCACCCCGAGAAAGCCCGAGGTGCTGCCGACGGTACGGGGGCCGAGCAGCACCCGAAGCTCACCGCCGCGACGGCGGTCGGCGGGTACGTCCCGGGCGGCGATCGGGCGGGTGCTCAGGTCACTCATCGTCGGCCTCCGTCGGTGCGTCGCTGGCGGTCGGGCTGCCATCGTCGGCGCGCTGCCAGGCGATCCGCTCCACCCGGTCCTTGATCACCGCGAGTTGGATCACGCTGTTGGTGTTGATCCGTTCGGTCATCGCGGCGTTGTCGACCGGCGCGGTCGGCTTCATCGCGAAGTCCTGCGTCCAGGTCATCCGGGTGCCACCGGCCTCCTCGGTGTAGCGCCAGTGGATGCGCATGTACTCGAACGGCCCGGTCTCCACCCGGTGTGCCCGGACCTGCCTGCTCACCGGGTCGGCGGTGCGCTCACTGACCCAGCTCCAGGACACCCCGTTCTCGTCGGGGTACATGGTGAGGCGGAACCGCACCGTGTGCCCCTCGCGGTGCAGGATCTCCACCACGGCGTACTCGGTGAACAGCTCGGTCCAGTTCGCCACGTCGTTGGTGACCTCCCAGACCAGCCCCAGCGGCGCGTCGATGACCACGCTGTTCTCGGTGTGCCCGGGCGGGTCGGTGCGGCGGGCGACCAGGTCGGCCACCGCCGGGATGCTCAACTGTCCGGCCTGCTCGGGGATGGCCACCTGCCAGCGGTCGGCGACGACGGCCGACAGTTCCAGCAGGGCGAGCGAGTCCATGCCCAACTCCTCCAACGACGCGGCGGGCGCCCGGGCCGCGGCGTCGGCGTCCAGCCCGCAGTGCGCCACCAGGATGTCGGTGATCTCGGCGGTCATCGGGCGACCATGGGTGACGGTCATCGGGTCCTCCTGTGGGTTGCGTCGGGATCTGCGGCGGGCGCGGTGCGCGGTGCGGGAGTGACCGTCGGCCCCGACGCGGGCGCGGCGAGCAGACGGTCGACCAGGCCGGTGGTGTAGCGGCCCTTGCGGAATGCGGCGTCGTCGAGCACCCGCCGGACGAACGGGATGGTGGTGTGCACGCCCGGACCGGCTATGTCGAACTCGTCCAGGGCGCGTTCCAGCCGGTTGAGGGCCAACTCCCGGTCGGGCGCCCAGACGATCACCTTGGCGAGCAGCGAGTCGTACCAGGGGCCGACCAGGTAGCCGGCGCTGGCGTGGGTGTCCACCCGGGTGAACGGGCCGCCGGGTGGGGTGAACCGCTCCAACCGCCCGGGGGTGGGGGCGAAGTCGCGCGCGGGGTCCTCGGTGTTGACCCGACACTCCACCGCGACGCCGTGCAGGCGGATCTCCTCCTGCCGCCACCGCAGCGGCACGCCGGCGGCGATGTGCAGTTGCTCGTGCACCAGGTCGATCCCGGTGACCATTTCGGTGACCGGATGCTCCACCTGGATCCGACAGTTGATCTCCAGGAAGTGGAACTTCTCCTCGGCGTCGACCAGGAACTCCAGCGTGCCGGCACCGACGAAGCCGACCTGGAGCGCACCCCGCAGGGCGGTCTCGGCGATGGTGTCGAGAACGGCGGCGGGCAGCGCCGGGGCGGGCGCCTCCTCGACCAGCTTCTGGTGCCGACGCTGCACGGAGCAGTCCCGGGTGCCCAGGTGCACCCCGTTGCCGTGGGCGTCGCAGAGCACCTGCACCTCGACGTGCCGCGCCTCGGTGAGGTAACGCTCGACGTACACCCGGTCGTCGCCGAAGGCGGCCTGCGCGGCGGCCCGGGTCCGGGTGTACGCCCGGCGCAGCTCGCCCGGGGTGTGCACCACTGTCATGCCCCGGCCCCCGCCCCCGGCGGCGGCCTTCACGATCACCGGGTAGCCGACGGCGTCGGCCACCTCGGCCGCCGCGGCGGCGGTCGGCACCGGCGCGACACTGCCCGGCGACAGCGGCAGGCCGGCGCGGCTCATCAGTGCCCGGGCCGAGGACTTGTCGGCCAGCGCGGCCATCACCGCCGGTGGCGGGCCGATGAACGTCAGCCCGTTGTCGGCGCAGATCTCGGCGAAGTCGGCGTCCTCGGAGAGGAAGCCGTAGCCGGGGTGCACGGCCTGCGCCCCCACCTGCCGGGCCGCCTCCACGATGGCGGCGGCGTTGAGGTAGCTGCGCCGGCTCGACGCCGGCCCGATCCGGACGGCCTGGTCGGCGAGGCGGACCGCCGCCGAGTCGGCGTCGGCGGCGGAGTAGACCACCGCCGTTCGCACGCCGAGTTCCTTGCAGGCGCGCAGCACCCGCAGCGCGATCTCGCCCCGGTTGGCGATCAGCACGGTCTCGAACATGGTCAACCACCCCGCGCCGTCATGCCGGGTCCAGTTCGACGAGGGGCTGGTCGTACTCGACCGGCTGGCCGTCCTCGACGAGGATCGCGGCCACCCGGCCGGCCCGGTCGGCGATCACCTCGTTCATCAGCTTCATCGCCTCGACGATGGCCACCGGCTGGCCGGGGCGGACCAGGTCTCCCACCGCGACGAACGGCCGCGCGCCGGGCTCCGGCGCCCGGTAGAAGGTGCCGACGATCGGTGCCCGTACCGCGGCGCGCCCAGGCACCGGCGGCCGGAGCACCGCAGGTGGGACGCCGGGCGCCGGCACGGCCGCCGGTGCCGCCTCGGCCCGGGGCAGGGGTACGTCCGGTCGGGTCGCGTCCTCGGGGTGCCACTCGACCTCCAGCACCGCCGGTCCGCTGCGCAGCCGGATCCGGCGCACCGGCCCGGCCAGCTCGGCGATCAGGTGCTGCGCCTGCCGGCGCAGTCCGGCCAGCGCCTCCTCGCCGTCCATCCCGACGTCGTCGGACGCGTCGACGGTCGACAGCGACCGGTCGCCGGCGGTCATCGCAGGCCCGCCCGGGCGCCGACGCGGTTCGCGCCGAACCGTCGGAAGCGTTGCCGGCGCAGGCGGACCAGCATGGCCGGCGGCACGTCCAGCAGCGGCAGAAGGTTGGCCAGCAGGGCGGCGCGCAACCGGTGGGCGGTCTCCGCCGGGTCGTCGTGCGCGGCAGTCGACGGCTCCGACACGACCTCGTCGACCACCCCGAGCCGGCGCAGGTCGGGCGCGGTCAACCGCAACGCGCGGGCGGCCTGCGGCGCCGCGGAGCGGTCCGGCCAGAGGATCGCCGCACACCCCTCGGGGCTGATCACCGAGTAGACCGCGTTCTCCAGCATCAGCACCCGGTCGGCCACCGCCAGCGCCAGCGCGCCGCCGCTGCCGCCCTCACCGGTGATCACCGCGAGCACCGGGGTGGGCAGCACGGTGAGGGTGAGGATGTTCTCGGCGATCGCCGCCGCCTGGCCCTGCTCCTCGGCGCTCACCCCGGGGTCGGCGCCGGGGGTGTCCACCAGGGTGACCACGGGCAGGCCGAGGCGGGCCGCGAGGCGCATGAGCCGCAGCGCCTTGCGGTGCCCGGACGGGCTGGCCATACCGAAGTTGCGGGCGACCAACTCTGCGGTGGTGTGCCCCTTCTGGTGGCCGATGACCATCACGTGCCGGCCGGCCAACCGCGCCACCCCACCTACGATGGCCGGACAGTCCGCGCCGAGCCGATCGCCGTGCAGCTCCACGAACCCGTCGAAGACGGAGTCCAGGTAGTCCAGCGTGGTGGGTCGCCCGGGGTGCCGCGCCATCCGGACGGTGTCCCACGCGTCGCGTACCGCCGGGGTGCCGGCGTCTCCCTCGGCCGCCGGGTCCGTCGGCCGCGCCAGGACCGCGCCGTCGTCGGCGAGGCGCTCGCGGTGCGACGCCGGCTCCTGCCGGGGTACGGGCGAACGCGCCGGACGGCCGGCGCGGGTCGCGGCGAGCAGCGCCATCAGCCGTCCGCGCAGCGAACGGCGCTGCACCACCATGTCGACCTGCCCGTGTCGGAGCAGGAAGTCGGCGGTCTGGAAGCCCTCCGGCAGGGCCCGCCCGGTGATCTGGCGGATCACCCGGGGGCCGGCGAAGCCCATCCGTGCGCCACTCTCGGCGAGCACCAGATCGGTGTTGGTGGCGAACGAGGCGGCCACCCCGCCGTAGGTCGGGTCGGTGAGGACGCTCACGGTGAGCAGCCCCGCCTCGCGCAACGCGGCGATGGCCTGACTGACGGTCGCCATCTGCATCAACGACAGCGCGCCCTCCTGCATCCGCGCCCCGCCGGAGGCGGTGATCAGGACGAGCGGGGTGCGGTCGTCCAGCGCCCGTTCGGCCGCCCTGGTGACCAGCTCGCCCACCGCGCAGCCCAGGCTGCCACCGAGGAAGCGGAAGTCCATCACCGCCAGGGCCACCGGGTGCCCACCGATGGTGGCCGTGGCGCAGACGACCCCCTCGGCAAGACCCGTGCTGGCCCGCGCGCCGGTGAGCCGGTGCGGGTACGGCAGGACGTCGACGAAGTCGAGCGGGTCCGCCTCCGGCAGCCGGTCGGGCAGCAGGCGCAGCGAACCCGGGTCGACCAGTTGGCGCAGGCGTTCCGGCGCGCCGAGTCGGGCATGTTCGCCGCACTCCGGGCAGACGTCGAGGTTGCGGCGCAGCCGTTTGCGGTAGAGCAGGCTGGCGCAGCCGGCGCAGCGGGACCAGAGCTGCTCCTCGCGTGGCGCGGTGGCCGTCACGACCGCCGCCCGACGTCCGGGGCGTCGAACCGGTAGAAGCACCGCGCCATGGCGTCGCGCGGCGAGCGCCAGGTCGACAGGTACGGCGACACGTACGGGCGCAGGCGGTCACTGACCCGGATGAACTCGGGATGGTCACGAGCGGCCTCCACCGCACTCTCCGCCGGCTGCGCGGTCTCGAGCAGGTGCACATAGAGGTCGTGCAGTCGGTACAGCGAACGGTGCCGGACACCGACCAGGCGCGGCAGCTCCGTCGCGTCCGACTCAGCGAAGATCTCGGCGACCCGCTCCTCGGCGGTCGGATCCACCTTCGCGACTATCAGCGATCGGTCCATACTGGGCCTCCCCCCACAGCGTCCGGCCGGCGACGGGTGGCCCCCGGACGCGCTGGACGACTGCCGACACGATGCGCCGATCCTCGTCACGGCGGCGTCACCGCGCCGGGTCGGTCAGCGACGGATGATGGTGACGCTGCGTTGACGCAACCTGTGTATCAGCTATGTGCCGAGCGTGCGCCACGCGCTAGTGTTTGTGCAGTTCAGAACCGATCTCGGGTTGGCTGTCACTGATAGAAGGTCCACGCGGGCGTTGACGCAACGTGACCGCTATTGATAATCTTCAGCGTGGTCAGTCCGGCGGCCTCGGCAGGCGGGGCCGCGCCCGACCACGCCGCGATCGGCGGGGTCGACAGTGGCGTCGAGGGCAACCGATCCGGGACACAGCAGACAGTCGGGACGAGCGTTCCGCAGGGGGTGCCGCCGTGGCCGCTGATCCGTCCGTGCCGACCGCCGGAGACCCGCCCGAGGAGGGCGTCTCACTGCACCTGCTCGGAGGCTTCCGACTCCTCCGCAAGGCGGTGCCGGTGGTGGTGCCGCGCGGGCTGCAACGGGTGATCGCGCTGATCGGGCTCCGCCCCGGCGCCACCCGCAGCCAGCTCGCCGGGCTGCTCTGGCCCGACGCGTCGGAGGAACGGGCTCTGTCCTCCCTGCGAACCGCCCTGTGGCGGCTGCGACAGGACCCGTGCTGCCCGATGACCGTGGACAGCGACACCGTACGCCTCGGCCCGGCGGTCCGGCTCGACGTGGACGACCTGGTCGGCACCGCGGCCCGAGTCCGGGACGGCGACGACCCGCGCACCGCGGCCGGGGCGCTCGCCGCCGGGCGCCACGACCTCCTGCCCGGCTGGTACGACGACTGGGTGCTGCTGGACCGGGAACGCCTGCGCCAACTCCGCCTGCACATGCTGGAACAGGTGGCCGGGCACCACCTGGCCGCGGGGCGGCACGGCGAGGCCCTCGAAGCCGCGCTGGAGGCGATGGCCGCCGAGCCGTTACGGGAGACACCACACCGACTGGTGGTCCGCATCCACCTGGCCGAGGGCAACGCCTTCGAGGCCGTCCACGCCTTCTACGTCTACCGGGACCTGTTACGCCGGGAGCTGCGGCTGGAGCCGAGCCCCGCCATGAGCGCCCTGCTCGACGACACCCTCGCCCCGATCCGCCAGGCCAGCCGGGAGGCGGTCACCGACCGCCCGTCGCCCGTCGTTCGGCGTACGTGACGGCGGTGCCCGTCACCGCCCGGTCGGCGTACGTGACGGTGATGTGACAGGCGCTGCGGCACGGTGGGCGCACAGAGCACGTGGCACCGATCCCCGAGGGGTCGGGCAGGCCACCGGCGGAAGGGGTCCCATGAGTCGTCTACTGATCGTCAGCCGGATCATCCCGGGAGCGGAGGGGCGGGTCGCGCAGATCTTCGCCGAGTCCGACGCCACCGAACTGCCCAGCCTGACCGGTGCCACGCACCGATCCCTGTACTGCCTGCACGACCTGTGCGTACACCTGCTGGAGACCTCGGACGACGTCGACCCGGACGCGCTCGCGGCGGCCCGCAACCACCCGCTCTTCCGACAGGTCAACGAGCGGCTCTCCGCGCACACGTCGCCGTACCTGCCGACCTGGCGTTCCCCCCGGGACGCGATCGCCGGCTGCTTCTACCGGTGGGACGCGGCCGAGGCGCCAGCAGCGCGCCCGGCCGGTAACGACGCACCGTCTCCGCGCCCAGCCAGCACCGACGCACCCGCTGCGCGCCCGGCCGTTACCGAGGCGCCCGCCGCCCACCCGGCCGGCTGACATGTCCGCCGCGCCGCCGCACGTCCTGATCATCGGCGCGGGCACGGGCGGGCTGTGCCTGGCGCACGGCCTGCGCCGCGCCGGGGTCGGCGTCGCCGTCTACGAACGGCACCGCGACCGCGCCGAAGGGTTGCTCGGCTACCGGGTCGGCATCGGCCCCACCGGTAGCCGAGCACTGCGGGAGTGTCTGCCCCCGGAGCTGTTCGCCACCTTCCTGGCCACCTGCGCCCGGCCGCCGCACTACTTCAACGTCGTCACCCAGGGGCTCCGCCAGACCGCGTCGTTCGCGCTGCGGCCGAGCGCCGACCCGGTACGCACCGAACATTCGGTGGCCCGGATGGTGCTGCGCCAGGTGCTGCTGACCGGCCTGGAGGACGTGGTGCACTTCGACAAGACCTTCACCCGGTACGAGCAGCGCGACGACGGCACGGTCACCGCGCACTTCGCCGACGGCACCAGCGCCACCGGCGACCTGTTGGTGGCGGCCGACGGCACCCATTCCGCCGTACGCCGCCAGTACCTGCCGCACGCCGTCACCCGCGACGCCGGGACGATCAACATCGCCACCCGGATCCCGCTGAACCCGCACACCAGGGGTCTCATTCCGGAGCGGGTCCAGCAGGGAATCTCGCTGATCTTCGGCGTCGGCGGGATGATGGGCGTACTGCACGTCATGGAGTTCAAGTGGGACGCCGAACGCGCGATCAAGCCCGGCGTCAGCGAGCCCGACGCCGCCCTGATCCGGGACTGGCCCGGCCTGGCCCACGACACCACCACCGACAACATCAACCTGATCATCTGGAGTGCGGCCAACCGGTTCCCGGCCGACATCATGCAACGCCGCGGCGAGGACCTGGTGCAGGTCGCCCTGAACCTCACCGCGAACTGGCACCCGCACCTACGGGAACTACTCGCCCACGCGGACCCGGCCAGCGCCCTACCGATCAAAGTGTCCACGTCCGAACCGGTGCCGCCCTGGAAGAGCAGCACCGTCACCATGCTCGGCGACGCCATCCACACCATGACCCCGGGTCGGGGCGTGGGCGCGAACACCGCGCTGCGCGACGCCCGCCTGCTCTGCGCACAGCTCAGCCGCGCCACCGCCGGCGACAAAACGCTGCTCCAGGCGGTCGCCGACTACGAGGCCGTGATGGCGCCGTACGGCTTCGCCCGGGTCGCCGAGTCGTTGAACCGCAGCGGCACCAGCGGCGACGACCGGATGTACCGACCGGTGGTGGGTCGGCTCGCGCTGCTCGGCGCGCGCGGCTACTTCGGAGTCACCAGCCGGGTACCACGGCTCCGCCGCCGGTTCGTCGACGACTTCCACACCTACGAGGGTGACCGGGACTGAACCCCGCATCGCCCGACCCGGGCCCGGCGTCCCGCGCCGGGCCCGGGTCTTATCGTGTCCGGAGCGCTCGGCCCGACCGATCCATGTCGGACCCGGTCACATCGGGTCGGATTTGGCGTGATCGGACGACGCTGTGTCACGCGGCGGGCACCGGCTGAGGTGGCTGGCACACCGGCAACGCTGACGGCCGATCCTGCCTGTCGTCGGCAATACGCGTGTGCGAAGCTGCGGCGAGTTTTTCTCGTGACTTTTCCAACTTGATGAGAGGGAGGTTCGCCGTGGCGTGGTCTTTCGGACACTCGCTGATAGTGGTACTGGCACTGTTGCTGGGCCTGGCCGCCGGGTGGCTGCTGCGCGGCCGACGGGGCGTACAGGGCAATTCGATTGTGGATGGTGACCCCGTCGCCGGTCTGGCCGTGATCACCACGCCAACGCCGGCTGCCACCACCGACGAGGCCCAGCCTGCGGCCGCCGTCGACCCGGCACCCACCGCGGTCGCCGACGAGCCGGTACCGGTCGACACGGTCAGCGCGCCAGCCGCGCTGACCGAACCGGACGGTCCCACCCCGGTGCCCGTGCCGGCGGAGGCTCCGAGCACCGTCGACCCGGCGGACATGGCGCTGACCGAGGACCCGCCGGCCGTACCGGCCACCGAGCAGTCCGACGCCGCTGAACTGCGGCAGGAGCCGGGGGTGGACTCTGCCGCCGAGCCGGTCACGGTCGAAGAGCAGCCCGTCCCGGCGGCCGTGATCGCTCCCCGCCAGCCCGCGGACGACCTCGCGCCGGCCGACGCGGCACCGCTCGACACGACGCCGGCCGACGACGCGGCGGCCTCCGTCGGCGCGTCCGACGATGCGGAGCCCAAGGCCACGGCGATCGACCCGGCAGAGGCACAGACGACCGCCGAGCCGATGCACTCCGACTCGGTGAACGCCGAACCGGCGCAGGCCGAGTCCGCAGTCGACGCTGCGGAGGCCGAGCGGTCGGCGGTGGCCGCGCCTCCGGTCCGGCCGGTCAGCACCGCGACCCCTCCGGTCCGTTCGGCCGCCGACACGACGATCAGCAGCGTCGACGCCGACCCGACCGGCCCGGCCGACGATTTCCGCCGGATCCAGGGGATCGGGCCGAAGATGGCGGCCGCGTTGCAGGACGCTGGCGTGCGCACGTACGGCCAGCTCGGCGAGTTGGACGAGCCGGCACTGCGCGACCTGATCCGGGCCGCCGGCCTGCGCGCCGCACCTGGGCTGGCCAGCTGGCCGCAGCAGGCACGCGTGCTCGCCGGCGCCGGCGACGAGATGGCAGCGGTGCTGCCCAGCGGCAACCAGGCCTGACCGCCTGCACTCGAGCCCCCGGCAGCCGTCCACCGCGACGGCACGCCGGGGGCTCGGCCGTAGCTGCCGAAACTCCTCCGACGCCCACCGCGCCGGTGATCGACTCGGCATTCAGGAAACCGCGATCCACCCGACCGGTACACCCCGACTTCCAGGAACCCGAGTCGATCACCCCGCCAGCGGCCGCCCACCCGCGCCCACGCGCCCGGTCACCGTCGCGGGGGTGACGTTCAGGCTCAGGCGCGCAGCTCGGCCGCGAGGTCGCCGATCGACGCCATCGCGTACCGCTGCATTCCTGGACCGAAGGTGATGCGTGTGGCGCCCTGCCGGCCCAGCTCGGCCACAGATTCCCGGTCCGGTCCGGCGGCCATGTTGATCGGCCCGGAGATGCCGTCCCGAAGCTGCGGGAGCACCTGCGGCGGTGCCAGGATCGGGTAGACGCAGTCGGCGCCGGCAGCCACGTACAGGCGGGCGCGTTCCACCGCGTCGGCCGGATCGCCCGTCCCGACCAGGAAGGTGTCGACGCGGGCGTTGATGAAGAGAGCGTCACCCGCCTCCGCGCGCACCTCGGCCAGCCAGTCGGCGTGCCGCCGGGGGTCCTTGAGGTTGGCGTGTCCCTCCGAGTCCTCCAGGTTGCAGCCGACAACGCCGGCCTCCAACAGCCGTCCGACCAGCTCGCGGGGGGCGAGGCCGTAACCGCCCTCGACGTCGGCGGACACCGGAACGGACACGGCGCGGACGATGCGGGCGACCGCCGCGAACATCTCGTCCGGTGGGGTCGCGCCGTCCTCGTAGCCGAGTGAGGCGGCGACACCCGCGCTCGGGGTCGCGAGCGCCGGGTAACCGGCGTCGGCCAGCACCCGGGCGCTGGCCGCGTCCCAGGGGCCCGGCAGAACGAGCGGGTCACCGGCGGCCCGGTCGTGGTGCAGGGCACGGAAGGTGGAGGCGGTCATCGTTGTGGTCTCCCGACGGGCTGCGGAGGGCGGGGCTCAGGCGGTGTGTACACCGTGGGAGTCAAGCACGGCGACGGTGACGTACGCGGCTGCGGGGTTGGTCAGGAACGCGATGGCCCGTGGCGGTCTGGGCGAGACCGGGCACCCCGAGGCGGGTGCCGATGGCGACGTCCGCGTCGGCATTGGCCAGTGCGCAGGACCCTGACCGCCACGGCCCGCACCCTCGCCGCCAAGCTCCTACCGGACGCCTGAACCCGGCACGCCGCCAGAGGACGCCGCACGCCCCCGCAGGACGCCGCTTACTTGATCTTGCGGGTGGACCGGACCACGATGCTCTCGTACTCCGGGTGCTTGACTACCCAGTCGGCGATGAACGGGCAGATCGGCACGACGGTCCGGCCCTTGCTCCGCGCGTCGTTTAGCACGGCCCGCGCCAGCGTCGACCCGACGCCCTTGCCCTCGTACGCCGGATCGACCTCGGTGTGGGTGTAGGCGATGATCGAGCCGGTCAGCTGGTAGGTGACGAACCCGACGACCGCGCCCGCCTCGTCGCGCGCCTCGAAACGCTCCCGCGCCGGCGCGTCTGTCACGGTGAACTGCACTCGACCATCCAACCACCCCACCCGGCGGCGCCTCCCGCGAGGCCGGCAGGGGACGCGACCCCACGCGCATTGTCTCGGCCGAAACGGGAAACGCAACGCCGCCGGGCACCCGTGGGAGGAGACACGCCACCATGACGAACCCATCGACGGACGGCGGCTTCGCCGTCGTCGAGATGTTCACGTCCCAGGGCTGCAACAGTTGCCCTCCCGCCGAGGAGTTGCTGAGCGGGATCGAGCGCGACGCACGGGACCGGGGCCAGAACGTCTTCGCCCTCGGGTTCCACGTCGACTACTGGGACGACCTGGGCTGGCCCGACCAGTTCGCGGACGCGGCGTACACCGCGCGCCAGGAGGCGTACGCCCGCGCGTTCGGTACCCGAGGTCTGTACACCCCGCAGATGGTCGTCAACGGCACCGTCGAGTTCGTCGGTTCCGATCGCCGCCGTGCAGCCGCCGCGATCATGTCCGCCATGGCCTCGACCGCCACCACACCACTGGCGCTCTCCATTGCCAACGTGGGCAATGACCGGGTGATGGTGGACTACCGGACCGAACAGCCGCCGGAGCGCGCGGTGTTGCAGATGGCGGTCGTGGAACGGGACCTGACCAGCGAGATCGCCCGGGGGGAGAACGCCGGGCGGACACTGCGGCAGGACAACGTCGTACGCGCCTTCAGGTCGGTGGGCCTGGACGCCGAGCGGGGGCAGGTGGAGCTGGCGACACCACCTGGTCTCGATCCGCGGAGCGCCAGCGTGGTCGGCTATGTCCAGGAGAACGGCGAACGGGCGATCGTCGGTGCCACGGCCATCGAGCTGTCCACCGCGTAATCTCGGCGCATGGGGATGGTGCGCGGTGCGAGGGGGTTCGGTGGCTGACGCGGACGACGTACGCCGGGTGGCGCTGGCCCTGCCGCACACGGTGGAAAACCCCAGTGACGGCTTCGACTTCCGGGTAGCCGACAAGGGCTTCGTCTGGTCCTATCCGGAGCGGGCACCCGGCAAGCCTCGGGTGATCCGGCTGGACATCGCGGTGCTGTTCGTCGGCGACGAGGCCGAGAAGCAGGCTCTCCTGCTCGGGGAGCCCGAGGTCTTCTTCACCGCGCCCGGTTACGACGGGTTGCCCCTGGTGTTGCTGCGTCTGGCGGCTGTCGACCTGGACCGGTTGACCGAGCTGGTGACCGACGCGTGGCGGATGCGCGTGCCGGACGCGCTGTTGAACGACAGAGAGGGCGAACCGCTGGGCGACCGTGCGGGCGCCGGCAAATAGCGACATCAGCACGCAACGCGTTGGACACATTGACGGGGATCTCGGTACTCCACTACCGTTGCCGAGAGAGCGCTCTCTCACCCGACCTTCCCCCCAATTCAGACGCATAGCGCTGGACCCGGCAAGGGCCGCACCCGGCGCGCGCGATGGAGGCACGATGAAACCTCCCGTCCCCCACCGCCGATGGGCCCTGGCCGCCGCCACCGCGCTGGCCCTGGTCGTCGGCGGCCTCGCCATCCCCGTCACCCGCGCGGCCGAGGCCGCACCCGTCGGCGCCGGCAGCTACACCACCACCCCGGTCGGCCCGCTCCCCAGCGGCTGCGGCGCGATGTCCAGCAACCCCCGACAGTTCGCCACAGCCAACGCGCCCGCCGGGCCGATCCCCACCAACGACTGGTGGTCCTCGCTGCTGTGGAAGCGCACCGACTGCTCCTTCAGCGAACCGCTGCACGCCCACCCGATCTCGTACGACACCTTCGGCGACGGGCTCGGCTTCTCCGCCAACTCCACGCCCGCCATCAGCGGCACCGCCACCGGTGTCGGTGAATTCCACTATCCGTACGTGCAGGACATCCGCGTCGGTGTGGCCGGGCTCGCCGCACCCCTGGTGAAGGCCGACGGCTGGACGGACTGGACGGTCAGCCCGCACTGGAGCGACGGCACGCGCACCATGCGCGCGACCATCGGCCACGGTCTGCCCTTCGCTTACTTCCAGACCACCGGGGGGAACGCCCAGATCAGCACCGCCGGCACCCCGGACGTCTGGTCCAACAGCGGCGCCACCATCGGCTTCCGGGTCAACGGCCACGACTACGTCGGGTTCGCGCCCAGCGGCGCCAGCTGGACCGTGGCGTCCGGCCGGATCTCGTCCACCCTGGCCGGCCGCGGCTACTTCTCCGTCGCCCTCCTGCCGCCCACGTCGAGCGCGACGGAGCGCGCCGAGCTGGCGGCCACCTACGGCCGGTACGCGCACGCCCACGTGACCGGCACCCAGGTCTCGTACGCCTACAACCCCGCGACCAGCGGCCTGACCACCACGTACGCGTTCACCACGACCGCCCGGGAGGGCAGCGCCACGCAGACCGTGGTCAGTCTCTACCCGCACCAGTGGAAGTCGCTGAGTGGTTCCACCGCGATCACGCCGACCTACCCGTCGGCGCGTGGCCGGATGAAGGTGCTCACCGGCGTCACCCAGTTCCGCACCGCCATGAAGTTCCAGGGCATCCTGCCGGAGCTACCGG
Organism: Micromonospora sp. NPDC051227; assembly: GCF_044455385.1. Taxonomy (NCBI): domain Bacteria; kingdom Bacillati; phylum Actinomycetota; class Actinomycetes; order Micromonosporales; family Micromonosporaceae; genus Micromonospora; species Micromonospora sp. NPDC051227. Next base: position 2,504 of record NZ_JBITET010000017.1, on the reverse strand, counting down.
CCGTCGGCGACGGCAGCGGTGGTGACCTGTCGACGCTCACCGGGCACCTGGCCGCCACCCGCGCCAACCCGATGGACCAACGCGGCAACGACACCTACTGGACCGGCAAGGGGCTCGGCCGGGCCGCGCGGATCGCCGAGATCGCCGACCAGGTCAACGACACCACGACGCGCGACAGCGCGCTGAACGCGATCCGCAGCACGCTCACCGACTGGTTCACCGCGTCCAGCGGCAAGACCAGCCGGGTCTTCTACTACGACAACAACTGGGGCACCCTGATCGGCTACCCGGCGTCGTACGGGTCCGACCAGGAGTTGAACGACCACCACTTCCACTACGGCTACTACATCGCCGCCGCCGCGACCCTGGCGAAGTTCGACCCGGCCTGGGCGGCCACCAGCCGCTACGGCGGCATGGTCGACCTGCTGATCCGGGACGCCAACAACTACCGCCGCGACGACACCCGCTTCCCGTACCTGCGGGACTTCGACATCTACGCCGGGCACGACTGGGCGTCCGGGCACGGATCCTTCGGCTCCGGCAACAACCAGGAGTCCTCGTCGGAGGGGATGAACTTCGCGAGCGCCCTGATCCAGTGGGGGCAGACGACCGGCGACACCGCCGTCCGCGACGCGGGCGTCTTCCTCTACACCACGCAGGCCGCGGCGATCCAGGAGTACTGGTTCGACGTCAGCGACCAGAACTTCCCCGCCGCGTTCGGGCACTCGACGGTCGGCATGGTCTGGGGTGACGGCGGGGCGTACGCCACCTGGTTCAGCGGCGAACCGGAGATGATCCAGGGCATCAACCTGCTGCCGGTCACCGGCGGTCACCTGTACCTGGGCAACAACCCGGCGTACGTGCGGACCAACTACGCCGAACTCGTCCGCAACAACGGCGGACAACCGACGGTGTGGCAGGACATCCTCTGGCAGTTCCAGGCCCTCGGCGACCCCGACGCGGCGCTGGCGAACCTCCGCGCGAACCCGGGCTACACCCCGGAGGAGGGAGAGAGCCGGGCGCACACGTTCCACTGGATCCGTAACCTCGCCGCCCTCGGCAATGTGGACACGACGGTGACCGGCAACCATCCGCTGTCCGCGGTCTTCTCCCGCAACGGGGCCCGCACCTACGTGGCGTCGAACCCAACGGCGACGCCGATCACCGTGACGTTCTCCAACGGCACCACGCTCGCCGTGGGAGCCGGCAAGACGGCCACCACCGGGGCGCACACCTGGAGTGGTGGCAACGCGGCCGGTGGCGTCCCGCCGACGACGCCGACGGACCCCCCGCCGACGACCACCCCGCCGCCGACCCCGGGCAACCCGACGCGGTACCTGCTGCCCGGAGGTGGGTTGGGCGCCGCCGGCAGCGCGGCCACGACGACGGTCGCGGCGGCAAACGGAAACCACGACGGTACGCCCACCAACGCCCAGGTCTTCACGGCGACCGGCCTCAACCTCGCCTACGCCGGCGGGCAGACGGCGTTCGACCTCTTCGTGGACGCCGGGACGGCGGTCGGCAACGGCGTGCAGGTGCGGATCTCCTACGACCTCACCGGCAACGGCAGTTGGGAACGGGTGGAGACGCTGCGCTACTTTGCCACCGACCCGGTCACCGGCTACGAGCACTACACGCAGAACGCCGGCCTGTCCTCGGCCACCGGCACGTTGGGCGCGCTGAGCAACGGCACGGTCCGGGTGGAGGTCTGGTCGGCGATCGGCAACAACCCGACCACGCTGGGCATCGGCAACCAGTCGGTGCTGCGGCTCCCGTACTCCTGATCGACAGGTTCGAACGCGACACGACGTCGGCCGGTGTGGAGGACCAGGATCGGTCCCCCACACCGGCCGACGTCGTGCGGTCAGTCAGTCGCTCTCAGGAGGCGGTGCAGGTGGGCGTGATGCCGGCCCCACTGCCAGTGCCCTGGAAACCGAACTCGGTGACCTGGCCCGCGCCGAGGCGGCCGTTGTAGTCCACGTTGGCGAACCGCACAGTGCCGGTCGAGCCACTGGCCGTCGCGCTCCAGGTGTTGGTGACACTCGCACCACTGGCAAGGGTGACGCCGACGTTCCATCCGTTGGTTCCGGCGGAGCCGGCTGTCACCTTCACGGTGGCCACGAAGCCACCGTTCCACGAGTTCAGTGACACCGACGCCGAGCAACCACCCGTACCCGGCGGCGGAGTGGTGGGCGGCGGGTCCGTCGGCGGGGGCGTCGTCGGCGGCGGGTCCGTGGGCGGCGGCGTGGTGGGGATGGCGGGGCCGGCGTTGAGGGCGTTCAGAACGTTGGTGTACGCGGCCTTCTTGTTGCCGTTGCAGTCGAACAGCAGCGCGTTGTCGGAACCGCGCCACGAGTCGCAGTCCCGTACACCCCACACCGTGATGCCGGTGCAGCGCGAGACGTTCATGCAGGCGCGGGTGACGGCGCCGAAGATGTTGGCCTGGTTGCCGCCGGTCATCACGTCCAGTTCGGTGATCTGCACATCCACACCGAGATCGGCGA
>NZ_JBITET010000016.1:0-138763 GCF_044455385.1 Micromonospora sp. NPDC051227 | reverse complement strand
TCACCACCGGTGTAGCTGAACCGACCCTGCTGCGGCTCGGTGGCGTCCCACTTCATCTCGTTCTCGGCCACGACACTGTTGAACTCACGGTTCAGGATGGTCGTGTAGGCGCCGGTGGAGAGCTTGCCGGTCGCGACGGCGGCGCCGAAGTAGCGGCCCTTCTCGGCAGCGGCCGCCTTCAGGGTCGTGCCGGCACCGGATGCGGGAGTCAGCGCCACCGTCATACCGGTGGTGAGGGCGACGGCGATTGTCGCCGCCGCCAGCATCGTTCTCATGGGTTTCATGGCGTTCCTTTTCAGTGGTTGCATCGGTGGTGGTGATGTGCCACTTCACTCGGGGCGACCGATCGGGACGGTCTTCCTGGCCGCCCGGCATCAGCATCAGCACGCACGGTCCGAGAGGGCTGTCGCCGGCAACTGCCGGGTCCCGAGGTGACGGCCGCATGCCCTTGCGGACGTCGTGATCGGAGGTACGACCCGTGCGGCTCGCCCGGTGAGCCACGGGAACGATCGTCCTCTATATCGAGAGTGAGCGATAACATGCCGTTCGTCAAGACGTAACGGGCCGTTCACGCCGATCTCCCAGAACGCCGCGTTTCGCCCGGTACCAAACGTCCAGAGCAACCGTGCTCAGCCGCCGCACGACCAGCGGACGAGTCGTACCACCGCGCTGTTCAGGCCACGCCGGACGGCAACCCTGTTATCGCTCACAGTCGTGGCCGCGGCTCCCAGCCGTTCACGAGCACCCGGTAGCCGAGCCACTCGCGGACGGCTGCGCCGGGTGCACGTCGACGCGTACTCCGGCGACCAGGTCGGCGGTGGTGTGGGCCGCGATGCCGGGCTGCGCGGCGTCGGCGAACCGCTCGACGACCGCCCGGACGTGTCGCTCGGCGGGTGCGGCGAGGCCGTCGTAGACGGCCGCGAACAACTCCCGCGCCGGGCGCCTGAGCCAGTCCCGTGGGAGCAGTTCCACGGGCAACTGCGGGTCGAGGACGGGAAAACGCCGGAAGGTGTCCATCACCTCGGTACGGGCCCGCACCGCCGCGGCGCCGTCGATCTGCCCGGACCGCACCCCGGGTAACAGCGGCGTCCACCGCCGGAGGAACGCGTCGTAGCTGCGACCGATCGCCTCGATGTCCCAGGCCTCGATCGGCGCGCGGTGAATGGCCGAGGCGAGCGCGCTCTGCCGCCCGTGAAACACCGTCACGGCGCCGAGGGTGAGCCGATCGAGCTCGGCCCGAGCCGCGGCAGTCAGCTCCTGCGGCGAGATCCACAAACCGTCGTACAGCGGCGCGTAACCGAGCCACCGGAGTTGCGCCCGCAGGGCCCGGCGCTGCGTACCGCGATCCTGCGGCAGCGAGAAGGCGACGATCGTCCAACACCCGTCCCACCGCGCCGTCGAGGTGGTGGAGGCGAGGATCCAGTGCCCGCCGGCGGAGAGGTTGGCGGCGGCGGCGCGGCTGAGCCGGTAGGAGCTGCGCCGCCCCAGTCGACTGCCCTCCAACACGCCACGGCGGGCCAACCGACTGATCGCGGTCCGCGCTCCGGCCGTCGTCACGCCGGTCTCCCCGAGCAGCGCGACGATGGCCGCCGACGGGAGGGCGACCCGGGTCCGCAGGGTGTAGTCCGCCAACAGGGTCACCGCGACACCCTGGGGCGAGTTGCCGACCTGCCGACGGGGCAGCCGGAGTGGCTGGTCTCCGTCGTCCGGATAGATCTCGTCGATGTCGAAGAGGCTTGCCACAGACGCTCCGTGCTCCTCGGGGGACGGTATGACGACTCTAGACGGACCTCCGCGACTCGTCATAAATAGAGAAGCCTCGATTGACACTTGTTGGCCCGAGGGGAACACTAATTGCCACGCGATGCCATCCGAAGCCGGGCTGGGCGAGCCACAGGTAGCGGGCAGCGGCGATCAACGCGGGAGTCGGGCAGACCCGCGACCGGATCGCACGGCCAATCCCGCCTGCACAGCCAATCGAAGGAGTCGTCCGTTGAGAATCAGAAGGAAACTGCTACTCACCCTGGCCGCGTCACTGGTGGCGGCCGGCCTGGTGGCCCCCACGGTCGGGCCCGCGTACGCGGCGTCACTGACCGAGGTGACCAGCTTCGGTGACAACCCGGGCCGGATGCGCATGCACGTCTACGTGCCGGACAACCGCCCGACCCGGCCGGCGGTCGTGGTGGCTATGCACGGCTGCGGCGGGTCCGGCCCCGGCTTCTACTCCGGGAGCGAGTTCGCCAGCCTCGCCGACCGCTACGGGTACATCGTGATCTACCCGTCCGCCACTCAGCAGGCCGGGTTCGGCAACTGCTTCGACGTCTGGTCGGACGCCGCGAAGCGACGTGGCGGCGGCAGCGACCCGGTGTCGATCGTCTCGATGGTCCGGTACGTGCAGCAGCAGTACGCGGCCGATCCGGAGCGGGTCTACGCCACCGGCAGCTCGTCCGGCGGCATGATGACCAACCACATGCTCGCCCTCTATCCCGACCTGTTCAAGGCCGGCGCCGCGTTCATGGGCGTGCCGTTCAACTGCTTCGCCAACGCGGCGGACTTCCCGCCCACCAGCAGCCAGTGCACCGGCGGAAACATGAACCGGACCCCGCAGCAGTGGGGCGACGCGGTCCGCCAGGCGTACCCCGGCTACTCCGGGCCCCGCCCGCGCGTGCAGCTGTGGCACGGCACCAACGACACGCTCGTGCCGTACTCGCTGTTGCAGGAGGCGATCGAGCAGTGGACCAACGTGTTCGGGCTGAGCCAGACGCCCACCTCCACCGACACACCCCAAGCCAACTGGAACCGGCGCCGGTACGCCGACAGCGGCGGCACCGTCCAGGTCGAGGCCTACAGCATCCAGGGGGCCGGACACAGCCTGCCCTCCGGCGGCATGGCCGCGTCCGCCATCGCGTTCTTCGGGCTGACCGGCCCCACGACGCCGCCCCCGACCACGCCGCCGCCTACCACCCCGCCCCCTACCACACCTCCCCCCACCACGCCGCCGCCGACCACCACGCCGCCGCCGACCACCCCGCCGCCGGCGTCCGGCGCCTGCCGGGTGACTGTCGACGTCAACGCCTGGAACACCGGGCTGACCGAGAACATCACCGTCACGAACACCGGCGCCAGCGCCGTCAACGGCTGGTCCCTGGTCTTCACCCTGCCCGGTGGGCAGACCATCACCTCGGGCTGGAACGCCACCTACTCGCCCAGCTCGGGCCAGGTGACGGCCCGCAACGTCGCCTACAACGGCGGCATCCCCGCCAACGGCTCGGTGAGCTTCGGCTTCCAGGCCACCCACACCGGTAACAACGCCAGACCGTCCTCGTTCACCCTCAACGGCGCGGCCTGCACTGTCGCCTGAAACCGGGTCGACGTCCATCCGCGCGTGCGCCGGTCACCATATGCTGGTGACCGGCGCACGACTCGTACGGCGTCGCCAGGATCAGCGGTAACCGGCGGTCACCACGCTGGCCTGCACGGCGTTCTCGGTCGCGTCAGACGGATAGCCGGCGACCATCGCCCCCTCGTAGAAGGTGCCGGCGCTCAGGTTCGCGCCGCCGTCGGGCTTGCAGCAGTCACCGCCACTGCCCAGGATGATCGCGCCCTGCTTCTTCATCGGGCTGTATCCCGGCGGGAGCGAGCCGTCGTACAGCGTGTAGAGGCTGCCCGCCTGCGCGTCGCTACCCTTGATGGCGAACCTGGTCGTGCCGTTGTTCTTGAGCGTCGCGGTGACGAACTTGCTGGTGAACGCGCGCTGGTTCGGGTTCCAGGAGCTGCTTCCGCCCGGGAAGAGACCCCACTCGAGGTCGGCCTGCACCCAGGGTCCGCTGCCGGAGCAGCCGCCGAACCAGCACTGCTTGCTGAAGTTGATGGCGTCCATCGCCCCGGCGGCGTCGGCCTTCCTGGTCGTCTCGCTGTTGCCGTAGTCGAAGCAGCAGCCGCTGTTGACGTGGGTCCCGCTGGTCACCATGTACATGCCCTCGGGTGCCGCGCCGGTCGGCACGCCGGTGAGGTGCCCGTCGCGCCAGTAGCTGTTGCCGGGGTTGATGTAGAGCGAATAGGCCTTCGCGCCGCCCACGGTCAGCGACTCCGAGGTCGCGATCGCCGGCCTGCTCTGCGGGGAGCCCGGAACGACGCTCGAACCCTGGTACCAGAGGTCGTTGCCGCGCCCGGACTGGTCGAAGACGACAGTGATCACGCAGGTCGTGCCGGAGCAGAACGAGTCCTGCGTCGCCGCGTTGGCGGTGCCGCCGGTACCCGTGAGCCCGATGTTGCGGGTCGTGTTGTCCGACGAGCGTCGGACCTGGTAGAGGTTGCCGGCGTACGCCTCGTAGAGCGCCCGCGTGGTGCTGTGCGCCGCGATGCACGGGGTGCCGCCGGAGGCGTAGATGTCGCACGGACGCGCGCCGGTCGGAGGGTTGGTCGGCGGCGGGGTGGTGGTCGGCGAGGCCCACTGCTGGTTGGCACCGCCGTTACAGGCCCAGAGGATGATTTTGGTGCCGTTCGCGGTGGCGGCGCCGTTGGCGTCGAGGCACAGCCCGGACTGCACGCCGGTGATGGTGCCGTTGTTGTTGACGTTCCACTGTTGGTTGTTCTGGCCGTTGCAGTCCCAGATGATCACTTGGGTGCCGTTGGCGGTGCCGCGGCCGGAGGCGTCCAGGCACTTGTTGCCGTACGCCTGGAGTTGCTTGGTCGATGTCCACGTCCAGGTCTGGCCAGCGCTGCCGTTGCAGTCCCAGAGTTGCGTCTGGGTGCCGTTGGTGGTGCTGGAGTTGGGCACTTCGAGGCAGCGGCCGGACGGCGTACCGACGATCGGGGTGCTCTGCCCCGGCGCGATGGCGGCCGCCATCGGGGCGGCCCCGGCCTCGGCGATCGGCGACGGGGCACCAGGGGTGGCGCCGATGCCGACGAGCACTCCGACCAGCGCGGCCGCCAGGGCGGTCAGACGTCGGGCGCGATGACGTCTCGGGACGAGTTCACGGGCTGTTCGTGGCCCGGTGGGGGACGGGGTTCGCACGAGGTGGCTCCTCGGAGTCGTGGAAGCGCGGTGGGGTGTTGACGCGGCACGGGGGGTGGTGGCGATGGCGAATCGATTCGCGGCGAATCGTATGACCTTTGTTCAATTCATGTCAATGAATGCAATGGCGGGGTGGTGCGCTGGCCGTTGGGCGGACCACCAGCGCACCACCTCCCCCGGGAGGCCTACCGCCCCAGAAGCCGCCACGTCTGGTTCAACGGGCTGCCCTGGTTGACCGCCTTACAGGTCCACTGGTGGACAAGCGCGCCGGCCGCCGTGGAGACCGCGTTGACATCGACACACTTGCCACTGTGCCGGGCGACGAGTTGGTAGTCGTGCGAGTCGTTGCCCGAGTAGGTCACCTTGCGCAGCGTGAACTGCTGGTTGAGGCTGTTCAGGCAGGTCCACTGGTGCACCGCCGCGCCGTCGGCGGTGGACACGCCGCTGACGTCGAGGCACTTGCCGCTCTGCTGGTTGACCACCGTGTAGGCGTTGGTCACGCCGGCGACCGGGCGGAAGTTCCAGAGCTGCTGGTCACCGCCGTCGCAGTAGTTCTGCTGTTGGACGTTGCCGTCGGCGGTGCTCAGGCCGGCGTTGTTCAGGCACTGCTGGGAGTGTTGGGCCACTGCCACCGACTGAAAGCCGCCGTCCGAGGGGGGCAGCAGCGTGACGGTGTACGTGTCGGTCTGGTTGGTGTACGGCAGGGTCACGGTGACGTTGTTGTTGGACACCCCGACCACGCTGTTCGAGACCGTGACCGGCCCCGCCACCGCACCGCCACCGTTGTGCGGGATGCGTTGGGTGAGGACCCGGACCTGGTTGTTCTGCACGATGCCGCTGGTGGTGTCCAGGCGTTGCAGGTTGACGGTCAGGTTCCCGGTGGTACGACCACCGCCGACCAGCACCTTCGCCGCCCCGGCCGCCTTCGTGGCGTACGCGTCGTACGACTGGCTGGGGGTCACCGCGACGATCTCCCCGACCTGGGAGGCGTAGTAGCGGTAGTTCCACCACTCGCCCTTGGGCTGGTGCTGGCCGGCCGAGTTGCGGATCAACAGGTTGCCGAGGTCGTTGTGCAGGCTGCCGCCGCTGGCCCAGTTCGCCCGCAGGCCGTCGGCCCGGGCCCGCTCCAGACGCGCGATGTACCAGGCGCCGTCGGCCGGGTTCTGCTCGTCGGGCGCGCCGTACTCGTTGATCTGGTACGGACGCGGGTGGGCGATGCCGCGCGGATCGAGGGTGGCGTTGGCGGCGTTGACGTTCGCGACCGGGTCACCGGGCAGCGAGTGCCAGCTGATGATGTCCGGCACCGTGTTGGTCGAGCGGACGAAGTCCAGGTACTGGTTCCAGAAGGCGTGATTGGTCGACGGCACGCAGGCGCAGCTCGGCCCGACGATGAGCTGACTGGGGAACTCCGCCCGGAGGCGCTGGTAGGTCCGCCGCCACAGTTCGAGGTACTGGGAGATCGGCCGGTTCCAGAAGATGGTGATGTTGGGTTCGTTCCAGATGTCCCACTGCACCGACAGCCCGGACGCCCGGACGTCGTTGATCAGGCGGGTCAGGAAGTTGTCGTAGTCGGTCCAGTTGCCGTTGTCGCCGGGAAAGCGGGAGATTCCGGCGCCGTCGGCACCCCAGAGGTCGTGCGGCAGGATGATGAACTTCCCGCCGAGGGCGGTGGTCCGACGTGCCTGGGCGAGTGTGGAGTTCCAGCGCCGGTCGTAGGTTCCGCCGACCCAGCCACTGCCCGGGAGCTGCGCGCCGCCGGCGCGCATGTACTGGAACTTGACGTCCCGGTAGAAGTGGTCGGCCGGACCGCTGGCGTTCTCGGTCATGCCGTAGATCCAGCCGGAGGCGCGGTAGGTCGGCGCACCGTTGGTGGTGGCGAAGTTGACGCTGATCGACTCGTCGGCGGCCTGGGCGGGGGACGGGACGACGGTGACAGCGGCAGCGGCGGCGAGCAGGCCGACGACGAGTCGGGCCACGAACACGCGGGCTCGTCCTGACCTGCTGCGGGACGGGGTTTTCACGGGCGGCTCCTTGGTGGCGCGCGGGGGACGCTCTCCGGAGGGCAGCACTTACGAATCGATTCGCTCGGATCGTAGGACCGGGAACTGAACCATGTCAATGTAGCGACGGCGCGGTGACGCCCGTGTTGCCCAGCGCTCCTCCCTGCTCGACCAACTGACCCTTGACCCCCGGGTATGGCCAGACCTATCTTCGGGCGAACCGATTCGTCGAATCGATTCGCCTCATGGTTGGACTGGTCCAACCCCGCGACGATCAACCGACACACCCCACCTGACGATCGATTTGAAGTGAGGCACCACATGACCGGACTCAGTCGTCGGCGGCGCCTGGCCGCCGTCGCCGTGATAGCTCTCGCCGCAGTGACGGGCAGCGCCTGCTCGTCGTCCGCCGACGGTGGCGCCTACCTCGTCTGGGACCCGTACCCGCAGTTCGCCGACGACTCCGAGTGGGTCGCGCTGCTCAAGAAGTGCGGCAGCTCCGCGGGGGTGACGGTCGAGCGGACCGGCTACGACACCACCGACCTGACCAACAAGGCGCTGCTCGCCGCCCAGCAGGGAAACTCACCGGACGTGCTGATCGTGGACAACCCGGTCATCTCAACTCTTGCCGAAGCCGGTGCGCTCACCACCACCGACGACAACAAGCTGGACGTCTCGGCCATGGAGAAGAACCTGCTCGGCGCCGGCCAGAGCGACGGCAAAACCTACGGGGTGCCGATTGGGGCGAACACCCTCGCCCTCTACTACAACAAGGATCTGCTCACCGCCGCCGGCGTCGATCCCGCCGCCATCAAGGACTGGACGTCACTGACCGCGGCACTGACCAAGGTCAAGGCCAAGGGGAAGAAGGGCATCACCTTCTCCGCGATCGGCACCGAGGAGGGCAGCTTCCAGTTCCTGCCCTGGTTCTGGGGATCGGGTGCCCAACTGACCGGTCTGGACTCGCCGCAGGCGGTGTCCGCGCTGACGCTCTGGACCGACTGGCTCAAGCAGGGCCACGCCCCGAACTCCGTCATCAACAACACCCAGACCACGAGTTGGCAGGAGTTCGCCACCGGCGACTACGCGTTCGCCGAGAACGGCACCTGGCAACTGGCCAACGCGGAGAAGCTCGGCTTCTCGTACGGCACGATCGCGATCCCGGCCAGCGCGGGCGGCCCGGCCCCGGCACCCACCGGCGGTGAGTTCGTCTCCATCCCGGTGCAGAAGAAGACCGGCCGGTACGAGACCTCGCAGAAGCTCGTCACCTGCCTGACCAACGCCGACAACCTCCTCACCACGGACACCACGCTCTCCTACGTCGCGCCCGTCGCCGCCGTACAGGAGCGACAGGCCGACGCGGACCCCAAACTCAAGGTCTGGGTGGAGGCGGTCCGGGCAGCCAAGGGTCGCACCGGTGACAACCTCGGCACGAAGTACCCGAAGATCTCCGAGTCACTGTGGACGGCGGTGCAGTCGGCCCTCAGCGGCGGAAAGTCGCCACAGGAGGCACTGGCCGCCGCACAGACCGCCGCCACGACCAGGTAAGCGATCCGAACCGACACCATGCCCTCCACGACAGAGACCTCCAGCGCCGTACGGGACCAGGGTGGGGAGGCGACCGCCGCCCCGCCCGGGCCTCCCCCGTCCCCTGCCCGCCGGCCCAGCCGATGGTGGGCGTGGGGCTTCCTGGCACCCGTGACCCTCTACCTGGCGGCCTTCTACGCCTACCCGCTCTACCGCAACGTCGAGTTGAGCCTGCGGGAGTACACCGTCCGCTCGTTCGTGCAGGGCGGGGCGCCCTTCGCCGGCCTCGACAACTACCGGACGGTCCTGACCGACCCGGCGTTCGGGCCGACGCTGACGCACACACTGGTCTTCACAGCGGCCTCGCTCGCCCTCCAGTTCACCATCGGCATGGCCCTGGCCCTCTTCTTCCACAAGCACTTCCCGCTGTCGCGCACACTGCGGGCGCTGATCCTCGTACCGTGGCTACTGCCACTGATCGTCTCGGCGTCGACCTGGTCGTGGCTGCTCAACAGCGACTCGGGGCTGGTCAACGCGGCGCTCGGCGTCGTCGGGATCGACCCGGTCAACTGGCTCACCTCGCCGGGCTGGTCGCTCACCTCGGTGATCATCGCGAACGTCTGGATCGGCATCCCGTTCAACCTGGTGGTGCTCTACAGCGGCCTACAGGCGATCCCGACCGAGATGCACGAGGCGTCCGCGCTCGACGGTGCAACGGGGTGGCAACGCTTCTGGGGGATCACCTTCCCGTTGCTGCGTCCCGTCTCCCTGATCACGCTGCTGCTGGGGCTGATCTACACGCTGAAGGTCTTCGACATCATCTGGATCATGACGAAGGGCGGCCCGACCGGCTCCTCGGCAACGCTCGCCACCTGGTCGTACCGGCTCGGCTTCGGCAACCTGCTGCCCGAGTTCGGCCCGGGCGCGGCCATCGGGAACCTGCTCATCGTGCTGGCTCTGATCGCCGGCCTCGTCTACATCCGGATCGAGCGGAGGCAGCAGCTGCGATGACCACCTCGACGCCTCGGGCCTGGTGGAAGACCGGCGTCGGCCTGGTGCTGACCGGGCTGATGCTCTTCCCCGTCTACTGGATGATCAATGTGTCCTTCACCCGGGACCAGGACATGCGGGCCAGTCCCCCGCACCTGTTCCCCACCAACGGCACCCTGGACGGCTACCGGGCGGTGCTCGACCAGCAACTGCCGTACCTCGGCACCAGCTTTCTGGTCGGTCTCGGCACTGTGGCGCTGACCGTGGCGCTGGCCGCCCCCGCCGGCTACGCGCTGGCGAAGCTCCGGCCGCCCGGCGGCCCGGCGCTGAGCTTCCTGCTGCTGATCGCGCAGATGATCCCGGGGATCATCATGGCGATGGGCTTCTACGCCATCTACCTCACCCTCGGCGTCCTCAACACACTGCCCGGCCTGATCCTGGCCGACACCACGCTCGCGGTGCCGTTCGCTGTCCTGATCTTCACGGCCTTCATGTCCGGCATCCCCGACGAACTGCTCCAGGCCGCCGTGGTCGACGGCGCAGGTCGACTCCGGACCTTCTGGTCGGTCGTGCTGCCGGTCAGCCGCAACTCGATCGTCACGGTGTCGCTCTTCGCGTTCCTGTGGTCCTGGTCGGACTTCATCTTCGCCTCGACCCTGGTTGGCGGCGGCGACCACCAGCCGATCACCCTCGGCATCTACCACTACATCGGCAACAACAACCAGCAGTGGAACGCCATCATGGCCACCGCCGTCGTCGCCTCGATCCCCGCCGCCGTGCTGCTGATCCTGGCCCAGCGGTACGTCTCGATGGGCGTTACCGCCGGCGCCGTCAAGGACTGACCATCCGCGGCGGTCGAGGACTGACCACCCGCACCACAGAAAGGCACCCGCCACCCATGACCGCCGCCCCGTCCGGTCCGGAGTTCGGAATCCAGGACATCCCCTTCAGCTACCGCGGATCCTGGTTCAACATCTCCCCGGTGGTAGCCGAGAAGACGTACGCCGACGACCTGCATCTGGTCTCCCACCAGACCGGGCTGCACCCCGTACTGCGGCTCACCCCCACTGTCGCCGGCACCACAGTCGTCGCCACGCCCGCGCTGCTGACCTGGCGCACCGGGGCCGACCGGATCGAGGCCGTCTACGACGGGCCGGACACCCTGCGGATCCGGGGCCACCGGCTCGGCCTGCGGGTGGCCGCGGCCGCGCACACCCTCACCCCGTTCAGCGGGACCTACCTGTACGCCGATCCGGTCGACGGATCACACGTGTTCACCTCGTACGAGACCGGTCGCCGCTACCGGATCACTGTGCTCTCCGGCGCTCTGCTGCGGACCGACGGCGCGCAGGCGCTCGGCACCGCCGACCGGTCCCTGGACCTTTCCGGCGACCAGCCCTGGGAGATCGCGATCGAGGAGTACGCCACCGCCCGCCCCCCGTACGTCGGCGCCGTCACCTTCGAGCAGTTGTGCCGCGACCGGTTCGCGGAGTTCAGCGCGTTCGTCGACGCGATCGCGCCCTGGCGCGGCCCGGAGACCCCGGCCGCCGAGCTGGCCGCGTACGTCCTGTGGTCGGCCACTGTCGCCCCGGCGGGCTTCGTCACCCGGCCAGCCGTCCTGATGTCCAAGCACTGGATGGACAAGGTGTGGAGCTGGGACCACTGCTTCAACGCGATCGCCCTGGCGGCCGGCGAGCCGGAGCTGGCCTGGCACCAGTTCCAGTTGCCCTTCGACCACCAGGACGAGGCCGGCGCCCTCCCCGACTCGGTCACCCACTCCGAGGTCCTGCACAACTACGTCAAGCCCCCCATCCACGGCTGGGCCCTCCGGCACCTGCGCCGACGCCTTCCCCAGCCGCCGGACCGGGCGGCGCTGGCGCAGACGTACGACCGGCTCGCCCGCTGGACCGGGTTCTGGCTCGACGCGCGACGCGCCCCCGGCCACGACCTGCCGCACTACCAGCACGGCAACGACAGCGGCTGGGACAACGCCACCACCTTCGACGAGAACCGGGTCCTCGAAACGGCTGACCTCGCCGCGTTCCTGGTCTCGCAGCTTCGCTGCCTCGCCGAGCTCGCCACCGAGCTGGGTGAGCCCACCACCCGCTGGTCCCGGGAGGCCGACCGTATCCACGGGGCCATGCTGCGCGACCTGTGGGACGGTGAACGCTTCTGCGCCCGGGACCCCCACACCGGGCACCGGCGGCCCAGCCGCAGCCTGCTCGACCTGATGCCCGTCGCGCTCGGGGCCGACCTGCCGGCCCCGGTCGCCGCCGCGCTGGCGCGCGGCGTCGAAACCCACCTGACCACGCACGGGCTGGCCACCGAGCCGACGGACTCGGCTCACTACCTCGCCGACGGCTACTGGCGTGGCCCGATCTGGGCGCCCTCCACCGTCCTGGTCGAGGACGGCCTGCGTCGGGCCGGGCAGACCAGGATGGCCGACGACATCAGTCGGCGGTTCCTCGCACTGTGCGAGAAGTCCGGCTTCGCGGAGAACTTCGACGCCGAGACCGGCACCGGGCTGCGGGACCGCGCCTACACCTGGACCGCCAGCAGCTATCTCATCCTCGCCGCCGCCCAGGAGGAACGGCGGGTCAGGGGCGGGTAGCCGGGTCGGATCAGCGGCCCCGGACCGGGCCGGTGCTGGAACGCAACGAGATGGGCGGGCTGTACAGGCGGTGTCGGGGCACGGCGCCGGGAGCCGCGATGATCTCCAGAAGCAGCGACACCGCCTCGGCGCCCATCTCGACCATCGGCACGTCGGCGGCGGTCAGCGGCGGACGGAAATCCTCCGCCCAGTGCTGCGCGGCGACTCCGGTGACGGAGAAGTCGCGTGGCACTGACAACCCGGCGCCGGTCAACGCGCGCTGCATTCCGGGCAGTGCGGCCTCGTTGATGGTGGCCACCGCCGTGACCTCCGGGTGCGTCGCGAGCAGTTGCTCCATACAAGCCTCGCCGGAGGCGGTGTCGTCGCCGCTGCACACCTCCACGCCGGTCAACCCCCGCTCCGCCGCCGCCGCACGAAAGCCGGTCAGCGCGCGATGGCTGGGGCCGTACCCAGCGGCCACCAGCTCGGCGGACCGGTTCACGAGTGCCACGTGCCGGTGCCCCAGGTCGGCCAGGTGCTGCACGCACCGGCCGATCAGCCCGGCGTAGTCGATGTCGATCCAGCTCATCCCGTGCGGCTCGGCGGTCCGGCCGATGGTGACGAACGGCAACCCGGCCTTGGTCAGGCGGGTCACCCGGTCGTCCGCCAACCGGATCTCCATGAGGACCACGCCGTCCACCCGGCGCCCGGTGACGATCCGCTCGAACGACCGGTCATGGTCGCCACCGGAGGGGGACAGCAGCACGTCGAGGTCATGGCGGGCGGCGGCCTCGACGACGCTGGCGACGAAGCCCAGCTGCATGTCGGTCAACCGCTGGCTCGCCGGTGGGATGACCAGCCCGAGGGTGCGGGTGCGCCCCTCCTTGAGAGCACGGGCGCTGGCGTTCGGCCGGTAGTCCAACTCGTCGATGACCGACTGGATCCGTTGCCGGGTCGCCTCCGACACGCTGCGTTTTCCGCTGAGCACGTAGGAGACGGTGCTGCGGGACACCCCCGCCCGGCGAGCGATCTCCCCGATGTTCATCAATCGCCCTCGAATCGATTTTTGCCCCGACACGGGGACGCACCTTGCTCCGCCGACCAGCATATCCGTCCTCAGGCTCATCGATCGATGACCAACACGTGCCAACTAGCGCCAATAGATGGACGACCATTAATGTCACAGGTATGACGTGTGACGTCAATTCCTGCGCCACACTCCACCCCCACACAGCACGGGAAAGGATCCGATGAATGTGAAGAGAAAGCTGGGTCGCCTGACGGCCGCCGCCGGGACCCTGTTGGTCCTCGTCGCCGGCGCTGGCGTCTACGTGGTCTCGGACGCGCCGGGCATCGCCCACGCCGCCGGCACCGGTCCGTGTGACATCTACGCCTCCGGCGGCACGCCGTGCGTGGCCGCGCACAGCACCACCCGCGCGCTGTACGGCGCGTACAACGGCCCGCTCTACCAGGTCCGACGATCCTCGGACAACACCACCCGTGACGTCGGTGTGCTCAGCGAGGGCGGCTACGCCAACGCCGCCACCCAGGACACGTTCTGCGCCAACACCAACTGTGTCATCACGATCATCTACGACCAGTCCGGCCGCAACAACCGTCTCACCCAGGCGCCCCCCGGCTACTTCGTCGGCCCCGCTCCCGGCGGATTCGACAACCTCGCCGACGCGAAGGCTGCGCCGGTCACCGTCGGCGGCCAGAAGGCGTACGGCGTCTACATCGCCCCCGGCACCGGCTACCGCAACAACAACACCAACGGTGTCGCGACCGGCGACCAACCCGAGGGCATCTACGCGGTCGTCGACGGCACGCACTACAACCAGTGGTGCTGCTTCGACTACGGCAACGCGCAGACCAACAACCTCGCCGACGAACGCGCCATCATGGAGACCGTCTACTTCGGCGCCAACAAGCAGTGGGGCTACGGGGCGGGAGCCGGCCCCTGGATCATGGCCGACCTGGAGTGGGGGCTGTTCTCCGGAGTCAACGCGGGCTACAACAACATCGCGTCGATCAACCACCGCTTCGTCACCGCCATGGTCAAGGGCGAGCCGAACCACTGGGCGATCCGGGGTGGCAACGCACAGTCGGGCGGCCTGACGACCTACTTCGACGGGCCACGCCCCAACGGCTACCACCCGATGAAGAAGGAGGGCGCAATCCTGCTCGGCATCGGCGGTGACAACAGCATCACCGGTCGCGGCACGTTCTTCGAGGGTGTGTTGACCTCCGGCTACCCCACGGCGGCCACCGAGAACGCCGTCCAGGCCAACATCAACGCCGCCGCGTACGCGCCGGCCGGCGGCGGCAACCCGCAACAGAACGTCCAGGTCGTCGGCGCCCAGTCCAGCCGCTGCATCGACGTACCGAACGGCAGCACCACCAACGGCACCCAGGTCCAACTCTGGGACTGCACCGGCAACACCGCACAGCGCTGGACCTACACCGCCGGCAAACAACTCCAGGTGTACGGCACCAAGTGCCTCGACGCCTTCGGCCAGGGCACCACCAACGGCACCCAGGCCATCATCTGGGACTGCCACGGCGGCACCAACCAACAGTGGAACCTCAACTCCAACGGCACCATCACCGGCGTCCAGTCCGGGCTCTGCCTCGACGCCAACGGCGCCGCCACCGCCAACGGCACCAAGCTCATCCTCTGGGCCTGCAACGGCGGCACCAACCAGCGGTGGTCCACCCGCAGCTGACCCATCCCACGATTGAATGGTCGTGCCGCCCAACAGTGCCGCGGGGGCGGCACGACCTTGAGTTACCTGGCGGCCTGCACCCTGCGCTCGGCTGGCCCGCCCTGTCGATCCGCCGAGGAGCGGTATACCTCAGGGGTATCAATATGCCTCTGAGGTATACCGCTCAAACCGCATCCGCCCTGACGAAGATGACCGACGGTCACCGGCGTGTGTGCCTGACGTGCGGGTGCCGCAAATGGGCGACTGCCCGCGACCCACGCCGGGTAGGTTCGGGCTGAGCGAATGGCGGGGGTCGCATGGTCAGGGGTTGGCACGGCTGGCTCGGTACGTTCAACGGCGTCGTCCTCATCACGGTGATCGTCCTGCCGTTGGCCGCGCTGGCGGTATGGGCCCTGGCACGCCACCGACGTGCCGCTGGCGCCACGTTGGCGTGGCGGACGTCGCTGGCCGACGTCGGCATCGTCTACGGCACCGTGCCGTGGGTATGGATGATCATGCTGCCGGGTGACCAGGCCGGGGCCGTTTCCGGTCGGGTGACCCTGGTGCCGCTGCGCGACCTGCTCACGATCTTCTCCGACGGGGGGCCGCTGACGGCGACGGTCCAGGTCGTCGGCAACCTGCTGGTCTTCGCGGCCCTGGGGTTCTTCGCGCCGCTGCGGTTCCCGGCGCTGGCGTCGGTGCCGCGGATCCTGGTCCTGGCGGCCGGCTGCTCGGTCCTGGTCGAGACCGCGCAGTACGTCCTGCGGCTGGACCGGGTGTCGTCGGTGGACGACGTCCTGCTCAACGCCGCCGGCGCAGGGCTGGCGGCGCTGGCGTCCCGCCGCCGGTGGCGCGACACACCCGACACGTCCACGGATCGTCGACCTCAGCCGGCCCCGGCAGCGGGACGCTGAGCGCCGCGGTCAACTACCAACAGAGCTGACAGTCGATCAGGTGGGCGGCTCTGCCAGCCGCTCCAGCCGGGCCAGACCATCCCAGCCGCGCTCGCGCATCAGATTCAGTAGTCGCTGCACCCGCGGGTCCGCCTCGACGGCCAGCGCGTCCAGCAGGTCGAACGGTAGATCGTCCTTTGCCACCTCGCCGAGGTCGATCTCGCCAGAGCGGTACGCCTGCTCGGCGAGGCTGGCCAGGATGTCGGCGGCCTCCACCAGACGCGCGTCGTCGCCGGTGTCGCTCTCGAAGATCTCCGACAGGATCCGATAGAGCCGAACGAGTCGCGGGTCCTCGAGCTGCGCGATCTTGCCGGGCATCCATTCACGGACGCGATCGGGCCAGCGAGCCGACATCAGGATCCAGCTGTCCCGCTCACCCGCCACCACCCGCTCGGCGACGCCGATGTCCCGGAGCCGGTCGAGGTAGGTGATCACCTCTGGTGGGAGCGCCAGACGATCCCCGGCGGCGAGTTGCGCGATCTGCCTCCGGCTAACCTCCAGTCGTGCGATCTCGTCGCCCAGTTGCCTGTCGATCTCCTCGACCGCGGCCGCGAAGGTGGACGCGTCGGCCTCCAGCATCTGACCGATCTGGGACAGCGGCACGCCGGCGTTGGCGAGAATCCGGATCCTGATGAGGGACACCACCGCCCCCGCGCTGTACCGCCGGTAGCCCGAGGCGTCCCGCTCGGGCTCCGGCAGCAGGCCGATCTGGTGGTAGTGCCGTACCGCCCGCACCGTGACGCCGGCGTACGACGCGAGTTGACTGATCGTCAGCATGCCCTGATCCTGCCCTTACCGTGCCCGGGCCTGGTCGACACCGGGTCAGGAGATCTTGCGGCGGTAGGTCAGGTTGGCGAACAGGTAGGCCACCATGAGGACGCCGACGCACCAGGCGAGGGCGGTCCAGATGTCCGATCCGACCGGCTTCTGCGCGAAGAGGTCTCTGATCGTGTTGACGATGGCGGTCACCGGCTGGTGCTCGGCGAATGCGCGCACCGGGCCGGGCATCGACGCGGTGGGCACGAAGGCCGAGCTGACGAACGGCAGGAAGACCAGGGGGTACGAGAAGGCGCTCGCGCCGTCCACGGACTGAGCGGTGAGGCCGGGGATGATGGCGATCCAGGTCAGCGCCAGGGTGAACAGCACCAGGATGCCAGCGACGGCGAGCCACCCCAGCACGCTCGTGCCGGTGCGGAAGCCCATGAGCAGGGCGACGAGGACGACGACGACCAACGAGACCAGGTTGGCGACCAGCGAGGTCAGCACGTGCGCCCAGAGCACCGAGGATCGTGCGATCGGCATGGACTGGAACCGTTCGAAGATGCCGCCCTGCATGTCCAGGAAGAGCCGGAAGGCGGTGTACGAGATGCCCGAGGCGATCGTGATGAGCAGGATGCCGGGGAGCAGATAGTTCACGTACGAGTCGGAGCCGGTCTCGATGGCGCCGCCGAAGACGTAGACGAACAGCAGCATGAAGGCGATCGGCATGACCGCAGTCGTGATGACGGTGTCCGGGCTGCGGGCGATGTGGCGCAGCGAGCGTCCCAGGAGGACTGTGGTGTCGCCGAGGAAGTGCCTGTTCATCGTTGTTCCTTCTCGGTCTTGGCGCCGACGAGGGTGAGGAAGACGTCCTCGAGCGTGGGCTGCTTCTCGACGTACTCGATCTCGGCGGGTGGCAGGAGCTGCTTGAGCTCGTCGAGGGTGCCGTTCACGATGATCCGTCCCTCGTGCAGGATCGCGATCCGGTCGGCGAGTTGTTCGGCCTCGTCGAGGTGCTGGGTGGTGAGCAGCACCGTCGTGCCGCCACGGGCGAGTTCCTTGATCGCCTGCCACACCTCGATGCGCGCCTCCGGGTCCAGCCCGGTCGTCGGCTCGTCGAGGAAGATGACCGGCGGGTCCCCGATCAGGCTCATCGCGATGTCGAGGCGGCGGCGCATGCCGCCGGAGTACGTCCGCACCCTCCGGGCGCCCGCCTCGGTCAGCGAGAAGCGCCTCAGCAGGTCGTCCGCGATCGCACCGGGCTCCTTGAGGTGCCGCAGCCGGGCGACCAGGACCAGGTTCTCCCGCCCGGTGAGGATCTCGTCGACCGCCGCGAACTGCCCGGTGAGGCTGATCGACTCCCGTACGTCGGCGGCCTGGGTCGCCACGTCGAAGCCGGCGACCCGGGCCGTGCCGCCGTCAGCCCGAAGAAGTGTGGCCAGGATCCTCACCACTGTGGTCTTGCCGGCACCGTTGGAGCCGAGCAGGGCGAAGATGCTGCCCCGCGCCACGTCGATGTCGACGCCGCGCAGCACCTTCAGCTGCTTGAACGACTTCTCCAGGCCGTGCACGTGGATCGCGGGTTGCTCGGCCTGAGCTGTTGTGTGCGAATTGCTCATGGCGGCAGCATGGAGGGTTGACGCAGCGTCAAGGTCAAGCCCGACCCGGGTGGTGTGGTGGCCCGCTCAGTGAGGTATCCCCGTGCCGTCGGCCGCCCGGCGACTCGTGCGCGACCCCGACTCTTAACTCCGATGTCACCGCCCGATCCCACGGGTGACGTGTCGCTGTCCGCCCGAAGGAGTTGGCTGCCAGTCTTCGCACTACGTCTTGACCAGGAGTTGATCCACGTGCCTTCCTCTCGTCGTACCTTCCTCGCCAGTGGCGCCGCCGCCGGCGTCGGCCTTGCCGTCGCGGGCGGCCTGCCGTCCCTGGCCCAGGCCAGCCCGGCCCGGCCGCACCCGCCGGTGAAGCCCGGTAACGTGCCCTTCCCGCCGCTCGTGGACGACCCCAAGGGAATCCTGGCCCTGCCCAAGGGCTTCAGCTA
Organism: Micromonospora sp. NPDC051227; assembly: GCF_044455385.1. NCBI lineage: Bacteria > Bacillati > Actinomycetota > Actinomycetes > Micromonosporales > Micromonosporaceae > Micromonospora > Micromonospora sp. NPDC051227. Next base: position 120,178 of record NZ_JBITET010000016.1, on the reverse strand, counting down.
CACCGTGATCACCCGGACCGGTGTCACCCGGCTCGACCGCGGCCAGGGCACCACCCCGTCGGACCACGACGGCATGGCCGTCTACGACGCCGGCCACGGCCGGTACACCTTGATCCAGAACCACGAGATCGATCCGGGCGCCGAGTTCGGCGTGCCGCACGTCAAGGGGACGGTCTACGACGCGGGCGCCGTCGACGCCGGCGGTTGCACCGTGATCAAGACCGACCTCGCGGGCCGCAACCTTGGTGAGTTCGTGGCGCTCTCCGGCACCGTCTCCAACTGCGCCGGCGGGCCGACCCCCTGGGGCACCTGGCTCACCTGCGAGGAGACCGAGGACCGGGCCGGCGACGAGTGGGAAGAGGGCGGTCGGTCCGGCATCTACCAGAAGGACCACGGCTACGTCTTCGAGGTGTGGGCAGACGGCAGCGCCGACCCGAAGCCGATCAAGTGCCTGGGCCGCTACTCCCACGAGGCCCTGGCCGTCGACAAGGACCGCACCCGGATCTACCTCTCCGAGGACGCCGACGAGCCCAACGGCCTCTTCTACCGCTGGACGGCGCCACACGGCGTCAAGCTGGGCCCGGGCGTGCTCACCCGCCTCGCACCGAACGCCGGCGTCCTCGCCGCGATGCAGATCATCATGGATGACGGTTCGGTGCTGCCGGACGTCGCCTACCTGACCTCCGCCCAGCTGGGCCGCCCCTTCCCGGTCCGCTGGATCGAGGTGCCGGACCGCGACGCGCGCACCAAGTCGGTACGCGAGCAGTTCGCCGACGGTCAGGTCACCCGCGGACGCAAGTTCGAGGGCGTGTGGGCCACCGACGAGGGCGTGTACGTGGTCAACTCCTACGCCTGGGACGAGGGTGACCTGCCGGCGGACGCGGCGCCGCACGACGGGATGGTCTGGTTCTACAACTACAGGAACCAGACCATCCAGCTGGTGACGTACTTCCCGCACCAGACCGCCTCCGAGGAGGGTGCGCCGGTCAAGTACACCGACCTCACCTTCGACGGCCCGGACAACGTGACAGTCACCCCGTGGGGAAGCCTCGTGCTCGCCGAGGACGGCACGGGCGCCTCGCACGTGCTCAGCACGATCCCGGGCGGGCCCACCTACGCGATCGCCCGCAACCAGCTCAACGACTCGGAGTTCTGCGGGCCGACCTTCAGCGCGGACGGCAAGGTGCTCTTCGTCAACATGCAGGACCCGGGCCTCACCCTGGCCATCACCGGCCCGTGGGAGAAGTACCTGGGCTGAGCGAGCCCGAATGTGGGGGCCGGGCGACCTCGCCTGGCCCCCACCTCGCTGCCCACCAGGTCGTCCACCACCCACCAGGAGACCTCGCCGTCGGAGCCGGTGTCGCACGAACACCACATCAGGACGGCTGGGCGCACTACGCCCAGGGCGCCGACGACGTCGTGCGTGCCTTCGAGACCGTGGGCCTGACAGATATGCTCGTCGAACTGCGCCCGGCGACTCAGCGACCGTCCGACAGGATGCGGACCGGCTCGGCGCTGCCCTGCGGTTCGGTCGCCGTGGTCGAGCGCCGCGACGACCCGGCGACCATGAAACCCGCGGACGTCAGTGCGTGCCCCGCGGCCCCGGTGTCGCCGCTGCGCCCGAGCGCTTGAGCAGGAACGCCCCGCCGACGATGAAGACGACGCCGAGGATCACCCCGACGAGTTGCCGGCCGTGGAGATCTCACTCCACCTTGGTGAGAAGTGGTTTCCCCTTTTCGACGACGTACGTGGCCAGTTCGACCGCGATGCCCTCGCCAACGTTGCGGGCCTGGTGGTGCACACCGTATGGGACGGTGAGCGCGTCGCCGGGATTGCACACCATGGGTGGCTGCCCCTCCAGCCGATATTCGAGCGTTCCCTGCAGAACGCAGATGATTTCTTCGCCGGGGTGGAAATGCTTGAACGGTGGTGAATCCGGAGTGAACTCCACCCGAGTCTGAATGACCTCTCGCCCGGGGATGCTGAGGTCGTGCCGTTGCAGATCGATCCGCCACAGCCCTGGTGCTGACTCCACAGCTGTGGGGCTGATCCCCTCAGGTCGATCCTTGGTGCTCATGACGGCCTCCTGTGAGCCGTCGGGCCGACGGCCAATACTCGGATTGGTGCATCCCCGTCGAGGATAGGTAGCCGCAGACGATTAAGGGGCGGGGACGCCGACACGGGCGGCGCGCCGGGGCCGGGGATGAATGGGCCGAGGACTTCCCTGTCGACGGCGACATCCGCGGCGTGCGGGGTTTTCTCGCCGCCACCGCCGCGTACGGCTCGCCGCCCTGCTCGACCCCGCGAGGGCACACGGGCTGTCCCGCGTCGTCGCCGAGACCACCGGCGACAACCTCGCCTCCCGGCGGACCCTCGAACGTGCCGGCTTCCGGCACACCGGCACCAACGATGATCTCCACCAGTACGAGGTACTCCTCGGCGCCCCCTCGTGACCGGCCAGGACTCGGTAGTCCGATCCCCGGCGGCCTGCGGCAGCCGAGTTCAGCGACGGGGCAGCAGACCTCGTTCGGTCATGTAGCGCGCAACGTCTCGGCATCCTCGGCGGACATCAGCCAGCGGGGGATCACGGTCGCCGGCATTCGGCCGACGTACACGACCCAGAAATCCCCGGCGTCCCGCACCTGGGCAACCCCGTCCCAGGCGATGCCGCCGGCCTCCGAGCCGCTGCGCATCATGATGTTGTCTTCGGTGATGTCGTAGCCGCCCTCGACGGCGTAGTTACCGGAACGACGTCGGGCGCGCGCCAGCACCCACGGCCGGTACAGCATCGACAGCACGCCGGCCACGACCAGCGCGGTCCACAGCGGCGAACTCCGCTCGCCCCACCCGAACCCCCGCGAGACAACGAGACCGATGACCCCGACCGCCGTCAGGACCGCTCCGATGTAGCCGAATCTGCGTAGTCGGACGTTGCCGAGCGCAGCGGCCACCCGGCTCGGGTAGGCGGGATCGGCGGGGACGTCGAAACGGATGTGCACGCCAGAACGATAGTGCTTCCACCCGCCCGGAAAGGCGCCTTGCCCCACCCCACCTGACAAGCCGCGGGCATCCGGGTGCGGCAGTCTGATGAGGTGAGCGCCGACGACGTCCGAGTGCCCCGGGCCCAGGCGGGGTCGAGCCCGCAGCATCTGCTGACGACAGTGCTCGGCGAGTACCTCGACTCCTCCGACGCCGACCTGCCGTCGACGGCGGTCATCGCGATTCTGTGGGAGTTCGGGATCAGCGAGTCCAGCGCCCGTGCCGCGCTGTCCCGGCTGGTCAAGCGTGGTCTCATCGCGACGCGAAGGAAGGGCCGGTCGCCGGTCTACCACCTCACGCCGCAGGCGATCGCCAAGCACCGCTCCCGGATGCGGCACTTCCTGAACTTCGGCTCCCACCCGGCGCCCTGGACCGGCGAATGGGTGCTGGCCTCCTTCTCCGTTCCGAACGCCGGCCAGGCGTCCCGTCACGCGCTCCGCAGGTCGTTGACCGCACTGGGGTTCGTGGGCCTGTACGACAGCGTGTGGATCCGGCCGGGATCCGACGCCGCGCCTGCGCGGGAGGCACTGCGCGCGCTGCTGCACCACGTCGAGGGTGCCCGATGGTCGGTCCTGCACGCCCGGTTCGACGAGGAGGCAGGGCCACACGGGCCAGCCTCCGCGTACGACCTGACCAGCCTCGCGTCCGCGTACTCAAGCTTCATCGAGCAGTACGCGGAGCTGCGGGCGGCCGCGCGCAGCGGGGAGGTGGACCCGGCTCGGGCGTTGGTGGATCGGACCTCCGCGATGGATTCCTGGCGGAAGTTCGCCGACGTCGACCCGAACCTACCCCCGCACCTGCTGCCGGAGCCCTGGCCTCGCCAGGAGGCCAGGGAGACCTTCCTGGACATCCACACCGCGCTCGGCTCGCTTGCTCAGGCGCGTCTGGTCGAGGTGGCAACTCCGCACTGGCCGGATGCCGCCTCGTGGATCACCCACTTCCAGGCGTCGAGGGATCCCTCGCGGCCGGAGCCGACCGGCGGGAAGCACGGCAGCAGCCCACTCGCCGGCTGACGACGTCGCGGCCGGTCAGAGCCAACAAGACATTGACACTTTTCGTTGCGACAGTGATAGTAACTGCATACAGCTCCCATCGGAGCGCCTGTAGGGACCGCGGCCGGGCGGTCGCCGGCGCTGAATGAGCGGGCAGTGGCGGCCGAGGGCACGGCCGCCGCCCAGGCCGCGACGCGCCCATGTCGACCAGACCCGTGGCCAGCGCTGACCACTCTCGTCGGGGCGCGAGTGACACGACCGCCACCGCAGGGAGCGCCACCGTGACTGTTCCTGGAGGGTGCAATGAGAAGGCGAGCAAAGATCTACGCGGGGCTGGCGGCCGCCATCGTCCCGATCACCTCCGTGATCATGGCGCTCGGCGGGACACCGGCGTCCGCCGCCATCGGCGGTTCCGGCCCCTACCCCGCCGACTACGAAACCTCGGCCACCCTGGCCAATCACACGATCTTCCGCCCTCAGACCCTCCCGTCGGAACGCCTGCCCATCGTCGTGTGGGGCAACGGCGGCTGCTCGGCCAACGGCCTCTCCCAGGGCAACTTCCTCCGCGAGATCGCCTCCCACGGCTTCCTCGCCATCGCCAACGGCGCCCCGAACGGATCCGGCTCCACCACCTCCCAGATGCTCACCCAGTCCATCGACTGGGCGGTCGCGGAGAACTCCCGGCAGGGCAGCAAGTACTACAACAAGATCGACACGAGCAAGATCGCCGTCGCGGGCTTTTCCTGCGGGGGCCTGGAGGCGTACGCCGTCTCGAACGACCCGCGGGTCACCACAACCGGCATCTTCAGCAGCGGTCTGCTGAACGACGCCGACGACTACCAGCTCAGGAGACTGACCAAGCCGATCGCCTACTTCGTCGGCGGGCCCAGCGACATCGCCTACCCGAACGCCATGGACGACTGGGGCAAGCTGCCCGCGGGCCTGCCCGCCTTCATGGGCAACCTGAACGTCGGGCACGGCGGCACCTACGACCAGGCTAACGGCGGTGAGTTCGGCCGGGTGGCGACTCTCTACTTCAAGTGGCGACTGAAGGGCGACGCCACCGCCGGCCGCACCTTCGTCGGCGCCGACTGCGGGCTGTGCCGCAGCCAGTGGAGCGTCCAGCAGAAGAGCCTGACGCTCGACGACGGCACGCCGCCGCCCACCACGCCGCCTCCCACCACCCCGCCGCCGACCGGTACCACCGGCTGCACCGCGGTCTACTCCGTCCAGGACGAGTGGAACGGCGGATTCGTCGCAAACGTCAGCGTCACCGCGGGAACAACCGCGCTGACCGGCTGGCGGGTCACCCTCACCCTGCCAAGTGGCGTGTCGGTCAGCTCGCTCTGGAACGGGGTCAGCAGCGGCACCAGCGGGGCCATCACGGTCGCCAACCAGAGCTACAACGGGCGACTGGCCGCAGGTCAGGCCACCAGTTTCGGCTTCCAGGGCACCGGCAGCGGCAGCGGAACCACAGCGAGTTGCACCGGAAGCTGACGCCCCGGGCAGATCGAGTCGTTCGGCGGGCCGGCGCCCCGGCACCGGCCCGCCGAGACACAGCGGATAGGGAAGACTGGCGCGCATGGCTGATCTGAGCGATGCGAAGGCCGCGCTGCACTACTACCTCCGGGAGAACCGCGAAGACCTCATCTGGAAGCTCGACGGGCTCGGCGAGCGGGAGGTCCGGCTGCCCCGCACGGCGACCGGCAACAACCTGCTGGGCTTGGTCAAGCATTGCCTCAATGTCGAAGCCGGCTACTTCGGGCCCACCTTCGGTCGCGAATTCCCGACGCCCGACGAACTGGTCCCCCTGACGGCGTTCGACGAGGACCCGCAGGCAGACTGGTACGCCCGTGAGGACGAGACGAAGGACGGGCTGATCGACCTGTATCGCCGGGTCGGCGCGTTCGCCGACCAGACGATCGACCAGCTACCGCTCGACGCGCCGGGCCAGGTGCCGTGGTGGCGGCCAGGTCGGCAGGACGTCACGCTGCAACGGATCATCATCCACGTGACCTGCGATCTCGCCCGGCATGCCGGGCACGCCGACATCATGCGCGAACAGCACGACACGGCGGTCGGTCTCCGGCGGAACAACAGCAACATCCCCGACGACTACGACTGGCCGGCGTACGTCAGCAAGCTGACGAAGCTGGCCGACCACTTCGGGTGACCGGCAAAAGCTGCGGACGTGCGAGACGACCTCAACCAGATCGAAGCCGCTTTCCTGGGAACGACACTGGCCGGCCTGCCGATCGGGCACGGCCCGTCGGGCGCCGTCCTCGTCGCGGACGTCGACCCCGACCGTCTGCACGAGGTGTGGCAGGCCGCCGAGGCGCTGGTGCCGGTCATCGAACGCCGGCCCGTCATGGTCACCGACGATTTCGACGTGGCCCACCTGGCTACTCCGGTTGCTCGGTTGCTGGCCTCGCGGTCTGCGTAACCCCTTCCTGGCGCAGTTCGAGGACGTACGGCTGGTCGTCGGTCCGGACGAACCGGACCTCCAGATCGAGGTCCGGGTGTCGGTAGCGACCGTCCGGGTCCGCCAGGAGGACAACCGGTTGCTGGGTCGCGGCGGCGAAGGTCAGCCGACCGTCGGTGAGCGCGATGTCGATTGGGTAGTCGTCGCGCAGCACGTAGCGGCCCGTGACATCGGCAGGCGGCGCGGCGGCGATTCTTGTGGTGGCGTACCGACGGTCCGCGGCGGCGCGGATGCTGACCAGCAGCTCCCAGCCATCCTCGGAGTTGGTCATCGCCGCGACCGCTGTGCCACTGTCGGGCCACACGTAGGAGAAGCAGGTGTAGCCGACGTTCAACCCGGTGTGCCCGAAACGCCGACGCCCGACCTGGTCGTTCAGTTCGGTGCCGAGCCCGTAGCTGCCGCCGGGAATCTGCGGTGTGCACATCTGGGTGGGCCAGGTCGCGGTCGAGCAGCTTCGAACCTCCCGAGACGGCTCGGGCGATTTCGAGATCGAGCCGGAGCAGGTCGGTCGGGGTGCTCCACAGTCCGGCGGCGGCCAACTCCGGTTGCGTTCGCCAGCCGCCGGGAATCCTGGTGCCGCCGCCGTGGTGGCCATGCGCCACCTGATCCGGTCGCTGGTGCGGAAACTGCTGGTCGAAGCTGCTGTCGGCCATGGCCAGCGGTTCCAGCACCAGAGTTCGCAGGAGGTCCTCGAACGGGGTTCCGGTCGCGTCCACCATCAACTGCTGGAGCACCGAGTAGTGGCTGCCCGAATAGCGAAAGCGGCTTCCCGGCAACAGGGTCGGCCGGACCGGTGGCGTTGTCGTCGCGCCGCCGCCTTCCAGGACCTGCAACAGCGACGGGGCACGATCTGCGGCGTAGCCGCGGTACCAGGTGTCGGACAGCCCGGCGGTGTGCGCCAGCAATTGTCGTACCGTGACTCCCTGCGGGTCTCCGCGGCCGGGCAGGTGCCACGAGGTGAGGTACTCGCCGATGTCGGCGTCGAGATCGAGGACACCGGCCTGGACCAGTCGCAGTGCGCCGAACGCCGCGACATGCTTACTGATCGAACAGGCCGCGAAGGCGGTGCGCACGGTCACCGGAGTCGACGTCCCGCCAGCCAGGACGCCGAACCCCGCCGCCCACACCTGCCCGCTCACGTGGCCGACGGAGATGCTGACCCCCGGCACGTCATATCTGCTCATCAGCTCGGGCAACGCCGCCGTGTCCGGTGAGAGCAGCCCGGACGACACCTGCCGGTCAAGCTGGCCCAGCAGCGAGACCCAGTCCTGAGGTAGATCCACGACTCCGATTCTCGACCGCACGGACTCGGGGGATCAACTCTCGTCAACCGGTGGGGCTGACCGTACGAGAGACCTCGCGGATCAGATCGAGCGGCTCCTCGGTCCAGTGGGAGGCGAGGACGAGATCCCGCGGCGGGTCGACCCACAGCAGGTGTCGTCCGCCGTTGCCCCGGGCGCTGCGGCCGGACGCCGGGGCTCCGGGCCACGGCACCTGCTCATCGTTGAGCCACCACAGATAGCCGTACTCCCGTTTGACCGGGCACGGAGCCCAGGACTGGTCGACCCACTCGGCGCTGAGCAGCCGGGTCCCGGCATGGGTCCCGCGGTCCAGGAAGAGCTGCCCGATCAGGGCCAGGTCGCGGGCGGGGACGATCAGTCCCCCGCCCCAGTGCGCGCCGCCGGAGACCACCTCGACCCGGCGGCCGTCGAGGTCGACGACGCTCGTCCGGTACCCGTGCCACGACCACCGGTCCGAGGCACCCAGCGGGTCCATGACCCGCTCCCGCAACACCTCCGGCAGCGTTCTGCGAAACAGCAGCGTCAGCGCGTACGCGAGCAGGTTCATCCGCACGTCGTTGTACGCCCACCCCTGTCCCGGGGGTGTGCCGTGCACCTCGGTCCGCTCGCGGAAGCTCTGCGCGTCGACGCTCGTCGGCTTGCCCCACAACTCGCCCTCCCACTGGCTCGACTGCTGCAGCAGATGACGCCAGGTGATCTGCTCGTTGTGCGGCCCCCGGAACTCGGGAACGCCGACGACCTGGTGCACCGGTTGGTCCGGCACCAACAGCCCGTCGTCGAAGGCCAGGCCGGCCACCACCGACACGACCGACTTGGTGACGCTGAACGCCATCTCCGGTACGTCCGGGTCGCCCCAGGCCGCGACCTCCCGACCGCCGACCCGGACAACACCACTGGCTCCACTGGCGGCACGCAGCGGGCCGACGACCTCACGATGGCTGGCGTCGGAGACCTGTGCGGCCAGGTAGGTCTCGATGTCCGCGGCGTCTCTTGTCCACCGAGCGCCGAACTCCTGGACGGTCCGCCCCAGCCGCTGCTGATCCACCGACACGTGACCCACGCCCAGCAGTGTCCACCACCGCCGCCAGCGGCAGGGTGAGCCCGACACCTAGGATCGGGCGACCTCGTACACCGGACCTGAGGAGCGTCCCGGATGACCCTGCTGGAGCGTCTGCACCTGGCCGGTATGGGTGAGGTCGTCGCGGTGCAGCCGGTGACCGGCGGGCTCGCGGCGCTCGCCGGCATCGCCACCCGCCGGGATGCGCCACCGGTGTTCGTCAAGGCCTTCGCCGACCCGCCGGCCGACGACGTCTTCGGTGCTGAGGCCGAAGGGCTGGCCGCCCTGCGCGAGCTCGGCGGTGTGGCGACACCCGAGGTGATCCTGGCGGACCGGGACGTACTGGTCTTGTCGGTGTTGCGCCCGAGGCCGCGGAGCGAGGCCTTTTGGGAGCGGTTCGCACACCTGCTCGCCCACCTGCACCTGAGCACGACCCATCCCCGCTTCGGCTGGCACCACGACAACTGGCTGGGCCGTCGCCGCCAGGTCAACACGTGGAACGACGACGGCTTCGCCTTCTTCGCAGAGCACCGGCTGCTGCGTTGGCTCGATGAGCCCCGCGTCGAGGCGGCGCTCGACGCGGAAGACCGTTCGGCGCTGGAACGGCTCTGTGACCGGCTGCCCGACCTGCTGCCGGAGCGTCCGGCGTGTCTGACGCACGGCGACCTGTGGGCACAGAACGTCCTGGCCACCGCGGACGGGAAGCCGGCGCTGATCGACCCTGCCGTGTCGTACCTGTGGGCCGAGGTCGACCTCGCGCACGTGTGGTCGACCTCGCCCCCGCCCGAGGCGCGACGGATGTTCGAGGTCTACGCGGAGCTGACCTCGCTCGACGCCGGCTGGGAGGCCCGGATGCCGGTCATCCAGCTGCGACAACACCTCGCGGTGTTGGCGCAGTTCGACGACGACTGGGGTGCGGCCGATCAGATCCGCGCCGTCCTGGCCCCGTTCCGGACGCGACCCTGACACGGAGGGCCGGCCGCCGAGCGCGGCGGACGGCCCGGCCAGCCGATCCGGTCGACGGCCGCCGAGACCCGCGGGAGGAGCGGGGGTCGGGCCTCGATTACGGTGACCCACTGGAATGGGGGTGGGTCATGGCACCGGAGGTGTCGCCGCGGAGGGCCAAGGCTGTGCTCGTCACGCTCTCCCTCGCCGCGTTCGCGTTCATCACGACCGAGCTCCTGCCCGTCGGTCTGCTGACCCGCATGGCACCCGATCTGGACCGGTCCCGCTCACAGGTGGGTCTGTTGGTCAGTGGGTACGCCGTGGTGGTGGTGCTGGCGTCCGTGCCGCTGACCCGACTGACCCAGCGGGTCCCCCGGCGGCACCTGCTCGGCGTCACGATGCTGCTGTTCGCCGTCGCGAACGCCGCCGCCGCGCTCGCGCCGACGTACGCTGTGCTGGCCGGCTCCCGCCTGGCGACCGCCCTCGCCCAGGCGCTGTTCTGGTCCGTCGCCACGGCGACCGTGATCGGGCCGTTCCCGGTCGCGGTGCGCGGTCGGGCGGTGGCGCTGTTCGCGACCGGGGCGACGCTCGCCCCGGTGCTCGGCGTACCCCTCGGCACCTGGCTCGGGCAGCAAGCCGGCTGGCGCGCGGCGTTCGCGGTGCTGGCCGGGATCGGTGTGGCGATCGCCGCCGCGGTGCTGCTCCTTCTCCCCTCCTATCCCCCGGCCGCCGGCGGCGCCGCCCGGGGCAGCGCACCGGACGGGCGGCGCTTCGCCGTCCTGCTGATCGCCACCGCCCTCGGCATCGGCGGCTTCATGACCCTGCAGACCTACGTGACACCGTTCCTGCTCGACGTCAGCGGCTTCGCCGACGCGGTGCTGGCGCCGCTGCTGTTCGTCTCGGGTGCGGCGGGGGTCGTCGGCACCCTGGTCGCGGCCCGGACTTTGGACACCCGACCGATCGCTTCGCTGCTGACGCCGCTGGCCATCGGCACTGTCTCGCTGCTCGGGCTCTACGCGCTCGGCGCGCTCAAGCCGGGCGTGGTCGCGCTTCTCGGCGGGATCGGCCTCGCGTACGCGGCGTTCGGCTCCGCCGTGCAGAACCGGATGCTGCAACTGGCCCCGGGCAGCACCGACATCGCGTCGGCCGGGGTCAGCACCGCCTTCAACGCCGGCATCGCCGGCGGGTCGCTGCTCGGCGGCGCACTCCTGCCCGCCCTGGGGGCACGCCCGCTGGCGCTCGCCGGCGGGCTGCTGACGCTGGCCGCCCTGACGCTGCTCGCCGTGGACGCGCGTCGGGGCCGCGTCGTCGGGCCGGCGCCGACCCTCGCCCCTCCATCCACCAGTCCCTCGGCTACGCGCCGGTCTGACTCGCCTGCGGCCGGAAGACCTTCCGGTACGCGCCGGGCGTGACGCCGCGGAGTTGCCCGAACTGGAAATCGGAAGTTGCTCGTGGTGGGGAACCCGGTCTGTGCGGCGATCCGGTCGATGGTGTGGTCGGTGGTTTCGAGCAGGTCCTGCGCGTGACGGATGCGTACCCCGGAAACCCACTGCATGGGGCTCTGCCCTGTCTCGTCCTTGAATCGACGGGTCAGCGTACGAACCATCTCATTCATCCTGCCTGGTCAGGGCCGTGTCGTCGGTGCGCTCGACACGGGCGCCCCGGAGTCCGGCGCTGATGGCGGCGCCCGCCGACTCGGGACGGCGACGGTGGTGTTCAACCTGCTGTGGGCGATCGTCGTGGTGCTGATGATCTACCGTCCTGGCTCGACCACGGGAGTTGGCCGGTGAGCCCGCGTCGCATCAACTGAAGAGGGCACCGCCGTCCGCGCGGGCGAGCGGCGGGACAGCAGGTATCCGGTCAGTGCGGCGCCGAGGCCGGCGAGCCCGGCCGTCGCGAAGCCACCCGCCGGCACGGAGAGGTCGATCGCCACGCCGACCAGCGGGGCGCCGAGCGCGAAGCCGGCGCTCTGCGCCGAGGACTGCAGACCGATGACCTCGCCCCGCACACCGGGTGGCGCCAGCCGGCTCACCGCGTCGGCCACCGTACCGAGGGTCGGCGCGGTGAGGAGCCCGCTGCCGACGACGGCCACACACAGCCAGGGCCAGTCGCGGGCCAGCCCGGCCGGCATCGTCACCAGCCCGAGCAGGCCGAGCAGCAGCCAGGTGGGCAGCGGCCGGGTCAGCGCGCCGTAGACCAGCCCCCCGATGACGGACGACGCGCCGAACACCACGACCACCACGGCCGCCCAGGACACCTGACCCGCCTCCCGCAGCGTGGCGACGATGGCGAGGTCGACGCCGCTGAGCACCGTCGTCGTCCCGAACGCCATCGTCAGCGCGGCGATCATCCTGGGGCTCAGCCACTGCCTGCGTGGAGGTCGTTCCGCCGTGGCGGCGTCCGCCTCGTCCTCGGCGCGCATCGGCGGGTTGAGCACTGCGATGCCGAGGCCCCCGGCGAGGATCGCCGCGCCGACCCCCCACGCCACCACGTCGGGGGACACCGTGGCCGCGCCCAGGATCACCACCGCCGGCCCCACGATGTACGACAATTCGCCCTGCACCGATTCCAGCGCGAACGCGGCCCTTCGCTGCTCCACCGTCGTCATCGCGGCGATCGCCTGTCTGCTCACCGCTTGGGCCGGCACCATCAGCAGGCCCGCCAGGAAGCTGGCGACCAGCAGAAACCCGTACGGCAGGACCGGCACGCCCAGCCAGAACCCGACCTGCGCGGTGACTGTCGCCAGCAGGACGAGGCGCAGCCCCCGCGAGTCGATCATGCGGCCGAGCAGCGGCCCGCCCAGCGCCACTCCGACGGTCAGCGCCGCCGCCACACCACCGGCTGCCGCGTAGCTCAGCTCCAAGCCCAGGACGACAACCAGGGTCAACGCCATCACATCGGCCGTTATCGCGGTGCGGGCGAGCAGCGAGACGCCCAGCAGCGGCGCCATCCCTGGCACGGCGAGCACCTGCCGGTATCCGGTCACCCGAATGACGCTAATTCCCCCCGCGCCCCATAAGAAGACGTCAGTTCGTTGCGGTCGGCATAATGAATGCTTATGGCCAGGGAACTGGAGACCGCCCTACTACGGTCGTTCGTCGCCGCCGTGCGGGAGGGCAGCATCAGCCGTGCCGCGACCGCGCTCGGGCACACCCAGCCCGGTCTCAGCCAGCAGTTGCGCAAGCTGGAGAGCGTCGTCGGCCGTCCGCTGCTGCACCGGTCGTCGGCTGGCGTCTCGCCAACCCGGGCGGGCGAAGAACTTCTCCCGTACGCCGAGCGCATCCTCTCGCTCTCCGCACAGGCACTCGCCGAAACCGGACGCGCGCTCACCGGCCACTGCGGCGTCGGGTTGCTCGAAGACCTCGCCGCGTCCCGGCTCCCGCAGGCCCTCGCCGACCTCGCCCGGCTGCATCCCGGCGCGACTCTGGAGGTGCTCAGCTGTTCCAACGCCGCCATGCGGGAGGCCTACGACGCCGGCCGCGTCCAACTCGTGCTCGACGCGGTACCGGACATCCCCGGGCCGCCACGCTGGACGGTGCGCGCCCCGCTGGTCTGGGCGATCGGGCAGGGTGTGGACGTGGCCGCCGATCCACTGCCGGTGGTGCTGTTCTCCAACCCGTGCTCCTGGCGTACCTCCGTGCTGGACGCGCTGGAACGGGCCGATCGACGCTGGCGGGTGGCCTTCGAGAGCAACAGCCTGGTCGGGGTGCTCGCCGCGGTACGGGCCGGGCTCGGCGTCGCGGCGCTGATGCCCGCGAACCTCGAACCGGTCATGATCTGCCGCGACCCGGATGCGCTGCCCGTCCTGCCGGACGTCGAGTTCGGTCTCGCCCGGCACCCCCGAACCGAGGGTGATCCGCTGATCGACGCCGTGGAGTCGGCGCTGCGTCGCATCGTCGGAGCACACGCCGTCGCCGGGTAGGCGGTCACCCACTCGCTCCGCTGACGACCGCCATCATGATCAAGGTGCGCCGCCGCCGCTGACTCATCAGCGCGAAACAGGCGGTGAGCACCACCAGCTCCAGCTCGGCCCACTCGCCGGTGACCTCGACACGGATCGGTCCGCCGCGTCGGCCGGGGAGGCGAACCGCGAGGCGGTGCCCGTCGCGTACCAGCTCACCGCCGCAGCGACCGGGCTCCCAGCGGGCCACCCCGCCGGGCCCCGGCACGTGCGACCGGCCCGGGTCGAGCCGTACCGGCACGCCGTGCTCGCCCCGGGCGGTGAACCCGAATCTTCGGCGGCCGGTCGGTTCGACAGTCCAGCGGCCGGTGTCGGTACGGATCTCGCCGCAGCGCCGGGTCCAGCCGGTACGCAGCGAGGCGCGCGCCCCGGAGTCGAGGACGAAGACCCCGTCCTGCTTGCGGACGGTCAGCGCGGTCATCGATTCGCCCCGTCCGGGCGGGGCCGGGGCAGGCCAAGGATGAGGATGACGCCAACGCTCAGGTGCAGCAGCGCGAGGGTCGCCTTCGCTCCCCCGCCGACGCCACTCGGTGGGCCGACCACGAGCGACAGCAGCAGGACGGCGACCGCGATCGAGGTCCACCAGACGCGGGAGCGGTTGGTGCGGCGTTCCAGCACCGCGAGCAGCGTCCAGCCGGCCAGTGCCGCGACGGCGGCGGCCACGATGACAGCGGCCACCGTGATCTGCCGGGTCGAGCTTGCGGACCTGACTGCCAGGTCGACGCCGGCTGCCGAGTGCAGGAGCGCGAACTCGACCACCGCCACCACGATCGCGCCGGCCGCCACCGCGGCCCGTCCCAGGAGAAGGTTGTTCGTCATGGTCTGAGTCTGTGGACCGGGCCGGGCCGAGCGCGTCGGTCCAGACGCCGCGGCGGGTACGTCCGCCGGCGGCTCGGCGTACTACCAAAGGAGGTGGTCCGGCCGGCCGCCAGCCCAGTAGCGTGCGCGATGTGGATGCGGCGACGTGCGAGGTCGAGCCGCCGCGGACGTGGCGTTCCGTTCCGGTGGCCGCTACGACAGTGGCGGTCGGCGTCCTCGTCGCGACCATGCTGTGGTCCGCCACCCGGTCCAGCTCCGCCGGCCTGGTCGGCGTCGACGTCGCGCTGGCGGTGGCCGCCCTGGCCCTCGTTCCGGTGGCCCTCCGCCGACCGCTGATCGGTGGCGTGCTGGCCGGCCTGCTCGTCGCGCTGTCTCCGGTGGCCACGCCGGTGGCCAGCTTCGCGGTGCTGTTCACCGCCCGCAACCGGCCGTTTCGGCAGGCGGCGGCGGTGGCGGCGGTCGGGGTGGCGGGCGAGGCGGCGCAGGCGTTCTGGCGGCCGGTGCCCAGCCTGCCGTACGGGTGGCGGCTGGTGCTGATGACGATCGCGTACGCGGCCCTGCTCGGTTGGGGCACCTGGGCGCAGGCCCGCAACGCCCTGCTGGTGGCGCTGCGGGACCGGGCCCGGCGGGCCGAGCAGGAGCAGGAACGACGGGTCGGCGAGGCGCGGGCGGCGGAGCGCAACCGGATCGCGCGGGAGATGCACGACGTGCTGGCCCACCGGCTGTCCCTGCTGGCGGCGGCCGCCGGCGCGATGGAGTACCGGCCGGACGCGCCACCCGAGCGACTCAGCGCCGCCGCCGGGGTGATCCGGGCCAGCGCACACCACGCCCTCGACGAGCTGCGCGAGGTCATCACCCTGCTGCGCAGCGACGACACCGAGTCGCCGACCGACGCACCACCCGGGCAGACCCTCGCCGACCTGCCGCGCCTGGTCGACGAGGCGCGGGCCGCCGGGCAGCAGATCGAGGTCGACGACAGGCTCGGCCCGCCGGTGGAGATCCCCCCGACGGTTGGCCGCACCGCGTACCGGATCGCGCAGGAGGGCCTGACCAACGCCCGCAAGCACTCTGCCGGTCAGCCGGTCCGGCTGGTGCTCGGCGGCGCACCCGGCTCCGGCCTGAGCATCACGGTGAGCAACCCGACGACGCCCGACAGCAGCGCCACCGGCAGCGCCGGCACCGGCCTGATCGGCCTCGCCGAACGGGCTGCGCTCACCGGTGGTCGGGTCGCCCACCATGTCGACGCCGCAGGCCGGTTCCACCTCACCGCGTGGCTGCCGTGGCCGACGTGACGGGCCCGATCCGGGTCGTCATCGTCGACGACGATCCCTTGGTACGGGGAATGCTCACGCTGATGCTCGACGGGGCCGACGGGATCGTCGTGGTGGGCGAGGCCGCCGACGGCGCCACGGCGATCACGGCGGTGGACCGGCACCTGCCCGACGTGGTGCTGATGGACATCAGGATGCCCGGCGTCAACGGCATCACCGCCACCGAGCGCCTGCGCCGCCGCCACCGGCCGCCCGAGATCATCGTGCTCACGACGTTCGACACCGACGAGCACGTGGTGCGAGCCCTGCGAGCCGGCGCGAGTGGCTTCCTGCTCAAGGACACCCCGCCCGAGCAGATCAGTCAGGCGGTCCGCTCGGTGGCGGGCGGCAACCCGATGCTGTCGCCGGGCGTGACGCGCCGCCTCATGCAGCGGGTCGCGTCGGGGGCCGAGTCCTACGAGCAGGCGCACGAGCGGCTGGCCCTGCTCACACCCCGGGAACGCGACGTCGTGCTGGCCATCGCGCAGGGTCGCTCGAACGCCGAGATCGCCAGCGAGCTGCTGATGAGCGTGACGACGGTGAAGGCCCACGTCTCGCACATCCTGACCAAGCTGGATCTCGACAACCGCACCCAGATCGCCCTGCTCGCCCACGACGGTCGGCTCCTCTGACGCCGGGGTCAGGCCAGCACCGCTGGCAGGACGAGCAGGGCGAAACGGATCACCCGCCCGGAGAGGCAGGCGACGGCGAACTCCCAGCGTCGAAGGCCCGCGGTGCCGGCGGCGAGGCTGACGACGGCCAATGGTGGAACCCCGACCGCGGCGGAGGCCAGCACCGTCGGTAGGGCGGTGCGGCGGCGGGAGAGCCAGCGTCGGATCGGCTCGACCCACCGCGCGGCCCGAGTCGTCGCGCGACCTGACTTTGCCCGCTTCGCGACCTTCTGGGCCAGTCGCCCTGACCCGCGACGCGCCGACTCGAACAGCAGCAGCTTGCCGGCGGTCTGCCCGAGCGCCAGGGCGACCACGGCGACGAGAGCGTGGCCGCCGCGCTGCCCGGCGACCACGGCGTAGGCCTCGGCGTTGACGATCGGGACGAGCGCCGAAGCGACACCGTAGCCGAGCGCCACCAGGGCCTCGGCGAGGCTGCTCATGCCCGGCCATCCCGTTCGAGCAGCCGGACCACCGCTGCGACCGACCACAGCTTGACCGCGACGACGGCGACGGCGACGGCCAGCGCGACCAGGTACTGCCCGAACGCGATGGCGCCGATGACGCCGGCGGTGTTGGCGACCTTGGCCACTGGCGACCAGTTCAACGCCCACACCCGCCGGTCGACCAGGTGGAAGTAGTTGGGACTGAGCACCGGCCAGCACAGGAACGCCAGCGACAGCATGGTGTCCAGCACCAGGAACGAGAGCAGGAAGACCAAAGCCACGACCGCGACGTCCGGCACGAGGGAGACCAGGCCCACGCAGAGTACGGCGGTGCACGCGCGGTCGCTCACGATGTCGAAGACGGCCCCGGCCCGGGTCTCCTGTCCGAGTCGGCGGGCGGCCCAGCCGTCGAGCGCGTCACCGATCCAATAGATACCGTACGATACCGTCACCAATGTCACCGACCCGGAGACGAGGGCCAGGATACCGACGGTGACAGCGGCGACCGTGCGAACGGCGGTGATGTAGTTGGGAACCGTACGAAGCGGGCCGACGGTGATGGCGGCGCGGGAGTCGACGAGAGTCACCCCTGCAGAGTCGTCCGGCGGGCGTTTTCGCGGAACGTGCCGCGGTGCCGACCTGGTCCCGAGGGTGGTACCGGGGTTCCGGCTGATCCGGTACCTGGGTACTGGCCGGTCTTCCGGCTGGTCGCGGAGACTGTGTGGGTGATGACTGGAATCCGCGAACGGTTGCGCGACCCCGAGCGAATGCGCCGGCTCGCGTACGCTGCGGTGGTTTTGATCATCGCCGCGGTGGTCACCACCGTCGAGGACGGCGTGTCCGTGCCATCGGGCTGGGCGTGGCTGGTGCTGCCGGTCGGCCTCGGGGCCACGGCACTGCGCCCCCGCTACCGAACCCTGGTCTTCGCGGTCTGCGCGGGGTTCGTGGCGATCGTGAGCACCGGCGAGTCGGTGCAGTTGGGCCTCGCGGCCGCCGGCCTGGTGTTCGTCTCGGTCTGCGAGGACCCGGCCCGACACCCGTGGCTGGGGTGGGTGGGCGGCTTGATCGGCGCGGCCGGCGCCCTCAGCGTCGCGCTGCTCAACGGACGGGGGCTGTACGAACAGCCGTTCTTCTTCGTGACGGCCGGCTATCTGCTGGCGATCCTGTTGCGATCGTGGTCACGCGGCTACGCCCTGACCCGGGAGACAGACAACCTGCGCGGCCAGGCCGCCTGGCTCGAACAACGCACCAACCTGGCCCGCGAGCTGCATGACGTCGTCGGGCACCACGTCACCGCGATGGTGGTGCAGGCCGAGGCGGGCCAGCTCAGTGACGACCCGGGGGCGGCGCTGCGGGCGATCGCGGGCAGTGGCCGCACCGCACTGAGCGAGCTGGACACGCTCGTCGTGCACCTGCGCGATCCGGACGCGTCGATCGCGGTGAGCGCTCCGCCGCGCCTGTCCGACATCGACGAGCTGCTCGCCCAGCCGCTGCGCCAGCAGGGCGTGACGGTGGCAGTCCAGCTGGACCCCGAGCCGGGCCTGGACGAGATCGGCGTGTTGACCGCCTACCGCATCGCCCAGGAGGCCCTCACCAACATCGCCCGCCACGCGAAAGCCACGGCGGCCTGGGTCGAACTGGTCCGCGTCGGCGACCACGCCCGCCTGCGGATCAGCGACGATGGCATCGGGCCGCCCCTGGCACCCACGAGCGGCTCGGGCCTGCTCGGCATCGGGGAGCGCGTCTCCGCGCGCGGCGGGAGCTGGGAGCTGAGCCAGCGCCCCGGCGGCGGCACTGTGGTGCAGGTCAACCTGCCGGCGGTGAACAGATGATCCGCGTCGCGATCGCCGACGACCAGGAGCTGGTCCGGGACGGCTTCAGCCTGATCCTGCGGTCCCAACCCGACATCCAGGTCGCGGCCGAGGCGGCGGACGGCCGGCAGTTCCTCGACGCCGTACGTCGCGACTCCCGCATCGACGTCGCACTCGTCGACATCCGCATGCCGGTGCTCGACGGCCTGCAAGCCACCCGCGAGCTGGCCACGATCCCGCACGCCCCGGCCGTCATCGTCGTCACCACCTTCGACGACGACGCCTACGTCCTGGACGCCATCGCCGCCGGCGCGCGCGGGTTCCTGCTCAAGCGCTCCAGCGCCCGTGACCTGATCGCCGCGGTGCGCACCGTCGCGGCCGGCGAGGCGGTCCTCTCCGCCGAGGTCACCGGAGCCGTACTCGACCGGGTCCGCGCGACCGGTCCGGCCTCCCGCGTGGAGTTGGCGGCCTACCAGCTGACCGCTCGGGAGACCGATGTGCTCGCCCTGATCGGTGCCGGACTCAACAACAACGAGATCGCCGAACGCCTCTACCTGTCCATGAGCACCGTGAAGACCCACGTGACCAACGTGCTGGCCAAGACCGGCAGCCGGGATCGCGTACGAGCCGCAATCCTGGCGATCCAGGCCGGCCTCGCACCATGACCGGAACCAGCCGGCGGGCTCGACCTGGGCGTCTTTGTCGCCGAGCAGGCTCGCCGACTAGGTTGCGGACGTGGACCAAGGGGATATCGACGTGATCGACCGCTGCGTCGTGCCGGCTTGGGGAGCGCAAGCTGACGCGGTCAGCGGCCGATCGGTCGTAGGGTTGCGGTATGGCACAACGACTCGTCAGCGTATGGCAACCGTTCTTCCTTGCTAGCGAGAGTCAGGGCGCGGCCATCGACGCCGCGACCGAGTTGGAGGACCTCGGCTACTCACGAATCTGGTTCTCCGGTGGTTTCGGCGAGAACGTCGCCCCCCGCTTCCGCGAGATCCTCGACGGAACCACGCGCATCGGCGTCGCGACCGGGATCGTGAGCATCTGGCACTCGTCGCCACCAGAGGCGGCGGCGTTCGCCAACGACGCGGAGCAGGCGCATCCCGGCCGGTTCCTGCTCGGTCTCGGCGCCAGCCACGCGGTGGTGGTGGAAAGTGGCGGCACCGACTATCGCAAGCCGTACTCGCGGATGGTGCAGTATCTCGACGGCCTCGACGCGGCCGGGCTTTCGCCCGAGCGGCGCATCCTGGCCGCACTGGGCCCGCGGATGCTCGAACTCTCCCGCGACCGCTCGACCGGGGCGCACCCGTACTTCGTCCCTGCCGAACACACCGCCGAAGCCCGGGCGGCAATCGGGCCCGACCGGCTGCTCGCCCCCGAGGTCGCGGTGGTCCTCGACGCAGACGCCACCACCGCGCGTGCCACCGCCCGCCAGTACACGAGCGGGTACCTCGCACTGCCGAACTACACCAACAACCTGCGGCGATTCGGCTGGACCGACGAGGACTTCGCCGACGGCGGCAGTGACCGCCTCGTCGACGCCCTGATCCCCTGGGGCAGCGTCGAGAAGGTGGTGGCCGGGTTGGAGAAGCACTACCAGGCCGGCGCGGACGAGGTGGCGATCCAGGTGCTCAACGGCGGCGACGACACGACGTTCCCCGCCGACGCGTTCCGCGCCCTCGCCGCAGCCCTGATCTGACTTCCGAAACCCGCGGCACCGTCGGCCCCGGTCGCGGCTCGGATACCGTCACCCGTGCGGACCGGCACCACCTGACCGCTCTCCTGGCAAGCGGGGCGGCGCCGACGCGGTGGGCCGGGACGCGGGTGGGGTATCGGCGCAGCCTTGAGGTTGCCGATGAGATCGGCGCTCGCAGCGTCGCCTCCCCGCCATCGTCGCTGGCGTGTGCGGGTTCCCGGCCGACCAGGCAGCGAAGATCGCCACGTGCGAACTGCTGACTGCGGCGCTTCAGGGTTGAGGTTGGTGGCCGCGACACCGTTCAGGCTCGCCCGATGAGATCGAGGCCGGTCAGGTCCGCCGACAGCGACCAGAGGCGGGCTGCCTCGCTGCTGTCCATGGGGCTGCCGTCGGTGATGTGGCAGTCCACGCAGTAGTCGCCGCCGTTCGTGTCGAGGTGGGGTGACGTGGCGGCCCAGACCTGGGTCGCCGCCCCTTGCTCGACGGTCTTGAACAGGCCCGGCGCGGGAGTGCCGTCGGCGTCGATCCAGCCGGCGGCGACCATCTCCTCGACTGCGAGGTGCCGTTGCAGAGGAGTGAGGATCCAGCCGGGGTTGACGGAGAAGGCGCGGACGCGGTGCGGCCTGCCGAGCAGGTCGAGGTGGCGGGCGAACAGGATGTTCGCGAGCTTCGACTGGGTGTATGCCTCCCACTTGTCGTACCCGCGCTCGAACTGCACGTCGTCCCACCGGATACGCCACGCCGGGTTGCGCCCGGAGGCCACCGAGACGACACGAGCCGTGTCGGGGGCGGTGAGCGCGGGCCACAACAGGTTCGTCAACGCGTAGTGGCCGAGGTGGTTGGTCGCGAAGTGCCCTTCCCAGCCGGGTCCAACCCGGGTTTCCGGGCAGGCCATGATGCCGGCGCTCGCGATCAGGATGTCGAGGGCGGGGTGGCTGCGGAGGAACCGAACGGCGAAGGCGCGGACGGAGGCAAGGTCGGCGAGATCGAGCTGATCGACCTCGACCCCGGGTACTTCGGCGAGTGCCTGCTGCGCTGCGTCCGGCCGGAGAGCTGGGACGACCACCCGAGCCCCAGCTCGGCTGAGCGCGCGGGTCGTGGCGAGACCGAGGCCGGAGTAGCCGCCAGTGACGAGGGCGGTCTTTCCGGTGAGGTCGATCCCGGCGAGGACGTCTCCGGCCGTACTGTGGGCACCGAACCTGGTGTGGATCGTGTCGCTGGTCATGCCGCGGACGCTAGGTGCTAGACCGAGGTCTAGGTCAACGACTACCGTCGACGCCGTGGCGGACAGCGGCCTGAGCATCGGGCAGGTGGCGCAGCGCACCGGGTTGAGCGTGCACACCCTACGGCTCTACGAGCGTGAGGGCTTGTTGGCCAGCGAGGTGCGGCGCGACGGTTCCGGCAGGCGTGTCTACAGCGCCTGGGACGTCGAGTGGCTGGCGAACTGCGTGAAGTTCCGTGCCTCCGGGATGCCACTCACCACGATCAGCCGCTTGGCCCGGCTCGTTCGCGAGGGCAGCGGCAACGAGGCCGAGCGGCTCACGTTGCTCCGCGAACACCAGCGCTACATCACCGATCAGCTCACGCAGCTGCACGACTGCCTCGAACTCATCAACGTCAAAGTGGCCAGCTACGAAAAACACCTCGCCGCTGGTGCCTCCGGTGATCCCTGGCAACAGCAACCCCGGCCCGCACCGGAGGAGCACACCCACCGGATGGGCTGACCAACACCGTCGGCTGTCGTGGCTGTTCGCGCGACAGGTTGCGGTCCGTGGTTGGTGGGTAGGACCTGAATGATTGGGTACGTGGGTACGCTGCACCGGCGGTGGCCTCAGCCAAGCCCTTCCGCACCACTGCCACCCGCACCAATGGGGTGGCACCACCGGCGTTCCCGTATCCACAGACGAGAGGCGAGACCACACCATGACCGCAGTACCCGGCCAACGGTCTACTGCTGCTGCGGGTCCGGCGGCTGCCGAGCAAGCGGCGGAGGAGGACCTGCGGGCGTTGTTCGGGCAGTCCATCGCCGTCTTCGCGTCTCTGGCTGGGCCATCGCACCTGGTGGAGACGGCGAACCCGGCGTTCTTCGCCACCATCGGCGAAGAGCGGGCCCGGGTCGGGGTGGCGATCGCCGAGCTGATGCCCGAACTGGCCGGTCAGGGATTCATCGCGCTCCTGGACCAGGTCTTCCGCACGGGTGAGCCCCACACCGGCCGTGACGTGCGGGTCGTGCTGGGCAGCGGCCCGCAGGCACGGGAGGCGTTCTTCGACTTCACCTACGAGCCACGTCGGGACGCCGACGGCAACGTGACCGGGATTCGTGTGCTCGGCGTGGAAACCACGCAGGTCAAGCATGCCCAACGGCTGATGGCCGAACACCGTGCCCTGCTGGAGCAGATCGCCCGTCAGGCACCCCTGGCCGAGGTGCTCGACGGGATGGCCCGCTGTATCGAGAACCTCGCACCGCAGGAGGTGCTCGTCTCCGTTCTGCTCGCCGATTCCGACGCCCGGCACCTGCGCCATGGCGCCGCGCCGAGCCTGCCCGACTTCTACAACCAGGCCATCGACGGCATCGCGACCGGCGAAGGTGTCGGCTCGTGCGGCACCGCCGCCCACCGGCGGGAACCAGTCATCGTCACCGACATCGCCACCGATCCGTTCTGGGACGACTTCCGGGACCTGGCCGGCCAGGCTGGATTGGCGGCCTGCTGGTCCACGCCCATCCTGGCTCGCGACGGCGGCCTGTTGGGCACCTTCGCGATGTACCACCGCACCCCGCGCGTCCCGCAGGACACCGACCTCGCCCTCACCCGCCTCTTCGCCGGCACCGCAGCCCTGGCCATCGAACGCCACCACATCGAAGAGGCGAAACTCGCCGCCGAGGCACGCGCCAAGTCGGCGAATGACGAGTTGGCCAAGGTGCTGCGCGTGGAGCGGGAACTGCGCGCCGAGGCTGAGCAGCGTGCCGCCGCCGCCGCGGAACTCGCCACCCAGATGCGTGCCGCCGCGGCCGCGCAGGCCGCCACGCCGCACCCCGAGTACTGCCAGCTCGGCGGCGCCGCCGGGTGCACCGCGCCAGCCGAGGTCAAGATCGCCGATTCGTGGGGCGACGCGGCGTGGGGCTGCCCTGACCACGTCGAGGAGGCCATCCTCAACGTGCGGTCGGTGTTCATCGCCAGCGAGGAACTCGGTGGCCTGACCGCCTACCTCAACCGCTGATGACTCCGGTGCCGCGCTCGGCTTCGGCTACAAGCTTGAGTGGCTCGCCATACGTGACCGGGACGCCGATGCCGTCGGGGCCGCGCTGAACCTCAGCCGTCCCACTCCCGCCAACTGGCGTGATGCGGTCACCGCTGCGTATGACGACCAAGGCCAGTGGCTGCTCACGCCGCCGCTTGACCGGTGGACGCTGCGCGCCCGGGGCGGCGCGGTGGAGCGAGCATTCGGCGAGCGCGGCGAGGTGCTGTTCGACATCGGCGAACGCACGCCGGAGGAGCAGGCGCTCGGAGTTGGGGCCGTCTCCGACGAGGACGAAACGTGGGACGACGATGACGAGACTTCGCCGTGGCCAGACGAGGAAACCGTGCTCACGCTCGCTGGTCAGTGGAGTATCGACCCACGGACGCTGGACAGCGCCATCGTCCCCGGGCATCCGTGGATCGCGTCAGCTCGATCGAGATTGCCAGAGTGGTTCTGTTGGCCAGTTGTGGACCCGCCCTGTGTAGGGCTGGCTCGGCTGAAGGGCCCGCTCCTCAGGGGTTGATCAGTCTCCAGTCTCCTTCGGAGATGACCTCAACGGTGCCATCGACCACCTTGATGGCGGTGTTGTCGTCGATGGCGTAGGTCGGGACCGGGATTCCGGACGCCCACTTCTGGATGTCGGACAGGTCGGTGTCCTCCATGTCCGGATGATTGAGGTGGGGGTAAAGGGTGAAGTCCACCAGCCCTAGCGCCCGGTCGGCGTCCTGCGCCATGTCGCTGCCGTCAGGGACGAATTGACTGTCGAATTCGGCGTCGCAGTTGTACGGGGTGACCGCGATGCTCCCGGCGCTGACCCCCACATAAACCGTGTCGCTCAGCGACGGCAGGAGGTCGGCCAGGCCCGACTGGCGCAGCCAGTAGGTCAGGTACAGCACGTCGCCGCCCCAGACGAGGAGGGCATCGGCCTCCCGGACCGCGGGGACCCAGTTCTCTTCTCGAATGGTCGGCAGCGCGGTGAGCTCCAAAATCCCCAGGGATTTCCAACCGAGCTGGGACAGCGGGATCGAAGCATGGCCGTGGATCGCCTTCCACGCCCTCTCGGCTCCGCCGGGGAAGGGGTAGACAGCGGTGGGGACGAACAGGGCCGTGGACTCGGCGATCGGCTTGCCCAGCAGGTCGACGAGCGCGTCGGAGATGCTCGGGTTGCAGATGCCCGACGACGTGAGCAGAAACTTCATCAAATCCGCTCTCCTAAGCCACCGCATGACGGCGATCATGTTGCCTATGAGAACCAGCGTCCCGGCTCGCTAACCCGAACGACACATCGCTGGATCATCCGCTGGCGGCCGTCCAACCGTCAACTGCCTCCGCCCGCACGACGACACAGGTCCGATGACACGCCCTGCATACCAACCGTCTGAGCACCTGTGGCCAGTTGGGGACCATACGCCGCGCAGGAGCGTGCCGCTGCCACATCGCGGTGACGGATTCGGCGTAGCGGTTCAGGAACGGTCGAAGGATTGTTCGCCGAGGGCACGCAGGAAGTCGAAGCTGTCGGCGGTGGCCGTGCCGGGTTGAGGCCGGAAGATGACCAAGCGCTGACCCGTGGTGGTGCTGAGGACGAAGTCACACTGTACGTCCAGCCGTCCGACTTGGGGATGGATAAGGATTTTGCGGGTGGTCTGTAGCGGGGCGACCTGCATGTCGGACCAGTACTGGGCGAATTCCGGGCTGACGAGGGTGAGGTCGGCGATCAGTTGCTCGGACACGGGGTCGTGGCCGGTGCGGGCGGCGGCTGCGCGTAGGTCGGCGACGTATCCGCGGCCGATCGCCTCGTGTTCCTCCGGCACGTTGAGTGCGCGGGATTCGGGGTGGGTGAACCAGCGCCAGGTCACGTTCGAGTGCCGGTTGTCGCCGTCGGTCCAGGGGCCCAGCAGCGCGCGGCTGAGGGCGTTCTGGGCGAGGATGGCGGTGCGGTCGTCGATGACGTGTGCGGGCACCGTGGTGAGTGCGTCGAGGAGGAACATCATCGCGGGGTCGACGTACCCGCTGAGGGTGGAGGTCGTCGGTGCCGGATGTCCGGCGAGGCGGTAGAGGTAGTCCCGTTCGTCGACGGAGAGTCGCAGCGCCCGGGCCAGGCTGCCCAGTAGAGCCTCCGAGGGGTTGGTGTTGCGCGACTGCTCGAGTCGTTCGTAGTAGTCGACGGACACGTTTGCCAGGAGAGCGACTTCCTCACGGCGCAGGCCGGGGGTGCGGCGCCGCCCGCGTGAAGGGAGCCCGACGTCAGCCGGGCGGAGTGCCTGTCGGCGAGCCCGCAGGAAGTCGCCGAGTTCGGTTCGTGCCACGAACTGCCCTTTCCGGATCGCGGCGCCACCAGCGGTGCTGGTGGCGCCGCGAAGATCCCGTCGATATCGGACGCTACTCCTGGATCGCGGCCATCGCCGGTCCGGTGTAGCGCTCCCCGACGGCGGCACCGACCGGAGCGGCGACGCTGAGTTCATCGAGCAAGCCGGCGTCGATCTTGAGCTGCGCGGCGGCGACGTTCTCCTCCAGGTACGTACGACGCTTGGTGCCGGGAATTGCGGTGACGTGGTCACCTTGCGCCAGCACCCAGGCCAACGCGAGCTGGCTGGGCGTGACACCCGCCTGTTCCGCGATGGCGCGGATCCGGTCCACCAGGAGCAGGTTCTGCCGCAGGTTCTCCTCGGCGAACCGGGGCCAGGTACGACGCCAGTCGTTCTCGGGCAGGTCTTCGAGACTACGAACTGAGCCGGTGAGGAAACCACGGCCCAACGGTGCGTACGCCACGAACCCGATGCCCAGGTCACGCACCGTGTCGAGCACGCCATTGGTCTCCACGTTGCGGGTGAACAACGAGTACTCGGTCTGCACCGCCGACAGCGGCGCGGTGGCGTGCGCGGCGCGGATGCTCTCCGGCGATGCCTCGCTGATCCCGAGGTAGCGGATCTTGCCTTCGGCGACGAGTTCGCCGAGCGCGCCGAAGGTCTCCTCGACCGGTACGTTCGGGTCGACCCGGTGCTGGAAGTACAGGTCGATGTAGTCGGTGCCGAGCCGGCGCAACGATCCGTCGAGCGACTTGCGGACGTAGTCAGGTTGACCGTTGGCGCCGCCGATGATGCGGCCCGCATCGTCGAACGTCACGCCACCGAACTTGGTGGCGATGACGGCCTGGTGGCGACGCCCTCTCAGTGCCCGGCCGAGCAGTTCCTCCCCGGTGAGCGGGCCGTACATGTCGGCGGTGTCGAACAACGTCACGCCGAGTTCGAGTGCGCGGTGAACGGTTGCGGCGGACTCGGCGTCGTCCGGGGTGCCGTACATCGCGGTCATGCCCATGGTGCCAAGTCCCTCGACCGAGGCCACCAGCCCCTGACCACCGATCGCATGCTTCTGCAAGATCATGTCGTTGTCTCTTTCTAGATGCCACGAGCGCCTTCCGACCGCTCATCACCAGCCTGCGGCAGATCGTCGCCGTTATCGGCGTTCTGCCTATCCCCGGCCCGACAGGGCGACGATCCGACGCGATGATTTCGAGTTCCGGGTCTGGTCCGTCCGGCCCCGCCCTCGTAGTGCCGCCCGGACGATCGCAGAGGTCGCCCCCCTATTGCTTGACCCTTCAAATTTCCACCGGTAGCCTTTTGCTATTCATAGATAAATATCTATTTAGGTAGGTGAACCGTGCTGTTGAAATCCATCGTCCTCGCCGCGTCCGTCGCCAGCGTGCTGGCCACCGCCCCCGCCGCTTCGGCGGCACCCGCGCAAGCATCGAACGAAGCCTGGCTACCCGGGAACTGTCCGCAGGGCACGTTCTGCATCTGGCCCAACTGGGATCACCCGGCAGAGGGCCCTACCGCGACTCCGTCCCTGGTGACCACCAGCGAGTGGTCCGGCAACGTCCCGGCCTTCAACTTCTACAACCGCACCTCCCGCAACGCCGAGATCACCTGGTCCTACAACTACCTCGGGACGCAGCTTTCCGGCGCGATCTGCGCTCGCCCCGGCGGCGGGGACCTGTATGTGCCCATGTTCGTGACGAAGGTGAGTTGGCAGACGCGCACCTGCTGATCATCCCCCGCCGCCCGACAGTGGTTCGGCGACGGCTCGTCGCGCTGCCCGAGCGGTCTTGGCAGAGGCCAGGAACCGTCGCCGCGCGTCCGGCGCAGGGTCAGGGCATCCACCGCACGCCCGGGTTCACGCGCCCGGACCAGTCGAAGACGGCCATGTTGTCCCACTGGTTTCCGGTGCCGTTGATGTTGGCCGGGTCCCAGCCGTTGCCGCGGACGGCGTACCAGGTGGGTTCCCAGTAGAAGACACCGATGGCGCCCGCGTTGCGGGCGGTGTTCTGCACCCAGTCGAACTCCTGGGCCTGCCCGGACCAGGTCGCGCTGATGCCGTCACAGGTCGCGTCGCCGATGGCGTTCGGCTCACTGTCCGCGTTGTTCCGGGTGAAGGGGTACGCCGTCTCCACGATCACCACTGCTCACGAGACTCCTTCAGCCCACCGTGCAGGGAACGCCGTTCAGCGAGAAGGCGGCCGGCGGTGCGGCGCTGGCGCTCCACCGCCCCTCGACGCCGAAGGTCACAGAGCTGTTCGGCGCCAGGACGCGGTTCCAGTCGACGTTACGAGCGGTCACAGTGGCCCCGGTCTGGTCGATCGTGGCGTTCCACCCCGAGGTGACCTGCTGATCGCCCGGGAAGTTGAAGGTGACGACCCAGCCGTCGACCGGTGCCGCCCCGGCGTTGTGGACCGTCGCCGTGGCCACGAAACCGCCCGGCCACTCGGACTGGTTCCGGTAGGTCACCCGGCAGGTCGAGGGCGGCGGGGGCGTCGGGGTGGACATCGTGGGCAACTCGACAGTGTTGGACGCGATCGAGACGTTGCCGACCGCGTCCCGGGCCCGCACGTAGTACAGGTTGCGCAGCGGCGTCGACGTCGGTAGCGACGTCGTGTACGTCGTACCCGGCACGGTGGCGATCAGCCTGGAGGTGAACCAGCCGTCGAATTGGTAGACGTTGTACCCGAACACGCCGACGTCGTCCGTCGAAGGTGACCAGGACAACGTGGCGGTCGAGGGGGTCACCTCACCGACGGTCAGGCTCCGCGGCGCGCTCGGCGGGGTGGTGTCCGGGCCGGTGTCCGTCACCGGCGTGACCACGGTCAGCATGTCCGACCAGTTCGAGCGTTGCCCGAGGCTGTCCCGGGCGATCATGCGGAACGAGAACTGCATGCCCGGCCCGACGTGGGCGGTGATCGTGGTGGTGGTGACCGCGCCGGCGGTGGCGCTGAGGCCGATATCGCCAAACTCCTGGTAGTACACGATGTCATAGCCGGTGATGGCGCAGCAGCCGGATGTTGCGGCCGTCCAGGTGAAGGTGATCGACGTGCTCCGGACCTCGCTGGCGGTCAGGTTCGTGGGAGCACTGGGCGGGACGGGCGAGGTGCTCGGCGTGCTGGACGGTGTCGTCGGCGTTGGCGGCGCGGTTCCGGCCGGCTCTGCGGCGGACACCACGGCCGCGCCGGGCGCCGGGGCCACCTTCGGGTACGCGGCGGTCGTCACGGTGCCGGCGTCGGCCGCCGGTGCGGCGCTCAGAGCGGTGCCGAGCACCGCCGTCGACAGCACGACGGCTGCCAGTAGACCCGGCCGCAGACGGCGGAACAGCGTGGACGAGGGAACGCCTGTCATACGTCGACGATGCAGCAGGAGATCGATGATCACCAACGTGTCTCACGCCTCGGCCGATGACCGGCCCGGCTCCTGGTGAATCGTTGCCACCCTTCTCCTCCCACTCCCGCACCGCGTCGCTCGATGAGTGTGCTGGTGAGACAGCGATTCGCTGGGAGCGATACCAGTGGGGCAAAATTCAACGCTCCCGATCGTTACACTCGCCGCAACGCCGGCACCGCCGCAGACCTCAGCCTGCGCCAGACCCTCATCGAATGGAGACGCCTGTGACCCGCGACAAGGCGGCACCCCCCGGCATCGACCCCAACATTCCCAGCGTGGCCCGGGTCTACGACTTCTTCCTGGGCGGCAAGGACAACTTCGAGGTCGACCGTAAGGTCGCCGAGCACGCCCTGCGGATCACACCGGACGGACCGGCAGCCGGCCAGGCGAACCGGGCCTTTCTGCGTCGAGTGATTCGTTTCCTCGTCAGCGAGGCGGGCATCGACCAGTTCCTCGACATCGGATCGGGGCTGCCCACCCAGGGCAACGTGCACGAGGTCGCCACCGAGCAGAACCCGAAGGCTCAGGTGGTCTATGTGGACAATGACCCGATCGTCCTGACACACGGGCGGGCCCTGCTCGCCGCGGAGGGCACCGCGACGGTGATCCAGGCGGACATCCGGGAGCCACAGGCAATCCTCAACAACCCGGACGTACGTCGGTTCCTCGACTTCGACCGGCCGATCGGTCTGCTGCTCTTCGCGATCCTGCACCACCTCGGCGACGACGAGGACCCGCGAGCGGTGGCCGCCGCGTTGATTGACGCACTGCCCTCCGGCAGCTACGTGGCGATCTCGCACTTCCGCGACCCGGGCGAGCGAGACCCCGAGGGCTCCCGCAAGGCCCGCGAGGTCGAGCGGATCTTCAACGAATCGTTGGGCACCGGCCGTTGGCGTACCGACGAGGAGATCCTCTCGTTCGCCGACGGGCTGACGGTGCTGGAGCCGGGGTTGGTACCGCTGGCCGAGTGGCGTCCGGAGCCGGACGCACCGGCTGCGGTGCAGACCGACACCTATCACACCTTCGTCGGGCTCCTCGCCCGCAAACCGTAGGCGCCGTCTTCCGGCGCGTCCGTCGGCGGGGGCGCGCCCGCCGACGGACGCGCCTCGTCGGCCGATCAGCCGCCCTCCTCCGCCCAGCGAAAGACGGCCCTGGCGCTGAGCGCCAGGGCCGTCCCAGTCCATCGTCGCGAAGGCTGGTCATCAGCTCCCGGAGTCCGGGAACAGGTACAGATCGAACTGCAACCCCTGGTTGTCAAGCTCCAACTGCTGGCTACCGTAGAGGCTGGGCGGGCCAGCGTAGGTGCCGACGAGGTTGTACAGGCCCGGATCGACGGCGAACTGGAAGGCGCCATCGGGGCCAGTCACGACCTCGATCCCAGCCGGCTTCAGCCGAATTGTCGCCCCCTCCAACGGCAGCCAGGTGGTCGTGTCGAACGCCTGGCCCTTGAGGCTCCAGTTGGCGGACACCGTGAAGCTTCCCTGCGTCATGGGGCTCAGCCGGCCGCGGCGGTCGACCGCCACCGCGTAGACGGGCCGCTCACCCGTCAGGCTGCCTACATCGATCGTCACACTGGCCGTACCGCCCGAAGCCGCGTGGACCTCGCTGCCCAGGTTCGTGTCGCCGACGCTGTACCGGAACGTGGTCACCCGGGTGTCGCCGTTCGCGTCGAACCTGATGGCGATCTGGCCACCTTCGGCGACGCTGTCCCCGCCCGGAAAGCTGATTGCCGGCTGAAGAGGCGCCTTCGATCCGGACGCCCCTCCGACGGCCGCCGATGCAGGCGGCGCCACCAGCATCGAACCGGCGGCCAGCGTCAGCGACGCGGCCAGCGCAGCAACACCGCGGCGAGTGAGACGGGTGCGCGCACCCAACGTTGATCCGACGAACACTTCAGCCCCCGTATCCTCAGAACGTCACAGCGCGCTCACCCTAGCCAGCAAGATGATCTACGTCAACGCCTTTCAATGAGTTGCCAATGGACTGGCGGCGGCATGCCGCCGCCAGTCTCGCGGGCTGATAAAACGTTGCTTCGGTAACCGGGCCACCTTCGCTTTAGAGGTGGGCGAATCCATTCGCCCTCACTCCGCGTTATCGACCTTTGAATGGCTGGCAAACGGTTGACCACCGACGACAATTCGGGCCTTTGTCCCCTTCTTCAACTACACCATGCGGGCGAGCGCGGCCCGGTGCACCGACGTGACGTCAAGTGCCTACCGCGCGGGTTCCAGTACGACGACTGGGATCTCGCGGGTGGTCTTCCGCTCGTAGTCGGCGAAGCCTGGATACGCGGCCTTCAACGGGCTCCAGATCCGTTCCCGCTCCTCCCCGACGGCGACCCTCGCGACCAACTCGATCTTGTCCGTACCGATCTCCGCTTGGACCTTCGGGTGAGCGAGCAGGTTGTAGTACCAGTCAGGATTGCTGGGCGCACCGCCCTTGGAGGCGAACACGGCATAGCCGCCGTCCACCTTCTGGTACATCATCGGGTGCACGCGGGGCTGGCCGCTCTTGGCACCGACCGTGTGCAACAACAGCAGCGGGGCGCCAGCGAACTGACCACCGACCTGCCCACCGTTGGCACGAAATTCAGCGATGATCTTGTCGTTCCAGTCGCTCATGACTTCTCCCCGCGTCCGCGCACCGGCTGCATCGACACATTCTGACAGTCCCATCGATGCGCGGCACCGCGACCACGGCCCAACAGGCCCGGCGGCGACAAATGTCTACCGCCCGGTCGCGCGGCTGCGGCTGGCGCCCGCCGCTGCTCACTCACGAAGGCTGTAGTCGCCAAGTGCGCCCACGTAGAGTCTCAGCCGTGAGCGAGGGCCGCTTCGAGCGTTATGACCGCTACGAACGAGCCCTTGTTGACGTACTCAGTATTCTCAACCTCCCGGCGCCGCCGGCACCTTCCGGCGACGCGCGCAACGACCCGCGGGCCCGGCGGCACTGGCAATGCAGCGTGAGTCTGCTGATCATGCAGGCGGCGCTACCGCCGCAGCCCGAGGAGGTGTTCGAACCGCTGGTGCTCGCGGCCGTCTACGAACCTGACCCAAGTCACACTCAACGGCACATCAGACCAGCACTCAACGCCTTCGGCCGTCGACGCGTTCAGACCAGGCTGCTCGAACACCTCCGAACGGGGACCGACTACGAGGTCATCGGCGCGGCCGATGCCTGGTACTGCACGTACCTGCGCGTCGCGGGCAGTGACATCGAGGACGATCGGTGCACCGACCTGCGGCATGCCTTGCAAGAAACCGGACTGCACATATTCCTGGCCAACGACAACCCGAGAGTCCGCCGCCGCATCCTCACCCTGCTGAACCTTCGCGCCGACGAAAACCCACCGGAGCTGCGCCCACTGGTCACCGAGGTGCTCCGCATCGTTCACGCTCAGGCCGGATAGCCTTCCACCGCTGCACTAACCACAAGGAGCACCCGGCGGAGTCGAAGCCGCACCTTGTGGGCCCAGGTGACGCTGGAGTCCGGGCGTCGGCCACTCACCGCGGCACCGCTCGGGCAGGCGATCGCCGTTCGACGCCGGCTCGGACGGCTCGGCGCGAACACACTCCTGCTCGCAGCACTTGACGACGCCGCCGAGGCGGATCTCATCCTCGCCCAGCGCCGCCGAATCAATCGGACGTCACCCACGCTCCGCCCTCCGGCCGTCGGCCGCCCGTCGCCTCGCCATCCCGCGGCCTTCGCCCGCACAGCGTGGAGTGGTTAGGGTCTGCCTGCTCGATTTAGCCCGGATGCAGGTTGTCGGGATGGCGACAACATCCCAGAGCGCCCCGTCAGCGCTCAGCCCGACGGGCAGCCTCGCCCGGCCCCGCTCGCCTCGCCCGGTACGATCGCGAGCTTGTTCGCACTGCAGGGAGCCCATGAGATCCGCGTGCTGCCGCCCCGGCAGTTCCCATGCTGAGAGTAGGTTTCGTCAATGGCATGCCGTATCGGTGAGCTCGTGCTCAAGTGCCGCGACCCCGAGGTGCTGGCGCGGTTCTGGTGCGAGATCCTGGACTTCATAGAGCTCGATCGCGAAGAGGGTGTCTACATCGAGATAGGACCCCGCGAAGGGTTCGGCGGCCCGCAGCCGACCATCTTTCTCATCCGCGACGACGAGCCGAAGAACGGGCATGCTCGGCTGCACATCGACGTCAATCCCACCGACCGCGATCAGGACGCCGAGCTCGAGCGCCTCCTGGCCGTCGGGGCCAAACTCGTCGACATCGGTCAGCCTGCGGATGCGTCCTGGCACGTCCTCGCCGATCCGGAAGGCAACGAGTTCTGCCTGCTCAAGCGCCGCCTCGACCCACTCTGACGGCCCTCGCCCAAACGATCGACACAGCCGCCACGCCGCAGCTCGGCGTCGTGTTGCTCGATGGCATCTAGGTCGTCCAGTCCGGACTTCTCAGCGGTCGATTGAACCCCGACCCGACGCCCGCAGGCAGCCGCCGAGGCGGCGTGAGCGGGACTGTTCCGCACAGCTCAGACCCTGTTCCCCCTCGCCAACCGCAGGTCAGGCTTACCGCCAGATCGATGCAGTCGAGCAGGACGATCTCCGTCCTGCGGGCCGCTCAACAAGGAAGGCAAAGGGAATGAACGTCTCCATCAAGCAGAGAGCCTCGGCGGTTCTGGCGGGACTGGTCCTCCTGGCGGGCGTGGCGATCACGTCGGCCGCACCGGTGCTTGCCGCTCCCGCCCCGGCAACACCCGTCTCACAACTCTCGGCGGCCGACTCGACCGTTACCTCGATCAACCCGTACGAGTGGAACACCGCCACCGCCTCAGGCGCGCCACCGGCGGGAGCGATTTGTGAGTGGACGCCCGGCGCCCAGGCCTGTTTCGAGCGGTCCGGCGACCGGTGGTGGGTGCTGGACAACAGTTCTGATGGCCGATCGGTGACCGCGTCGTGGACGAACCGGCTGGACACCTACCCCGGCTGGTACACGGTGGATTACCGCGAAGGTTCCTGCGTGAACAAGCTGGGCGCCGGCAACTGGGGTGTATGCAACAAGGACTACTACGAGGACGGCACCCGGCACGCCTACGGCATCGGAAGCCTGCTCGAATGGCAGGCTTGTTTCTACGACTCGGCAGCCGGCACCTGGCACGGATGCTCTTCGCCGCCGCCTAGTTGGACTTACAACGACCAGTAACCGCTGGCAGCAAACCAGCAGCGCAACGCCGTTGCCGGAGCCACAACGGCGTAGTCGTCCCGTGACGCACGGTCGAGACATGAGGCCGGCTGCCGGGTGGACATCGAGGGTGGTGGGGACCGAGCATCTTGCCGATCCCCACCCTGACCTGTCTCCTGGCAGCACGGATCTCAATCTGCTCCTGGCCGCACTGACAGCACTTCAGGAGACGTCGGCGCCCGGCGAGACGTGGTTCGCCCCGGCAGCCCGGCTCGGGTTCGCGCAGCCGGCGATGGACGGCGAGACACTTATCCATTCGGACCTCAATCCGGCGAGCCTGATCGTGACACCGGTCGGCCTACGGATCGTCGATTGGGCGTGGGCAACCAAAGCCGCCGCATGGGTCGAACTCGCGCTGCTCGTCCAGTGGCTGATCGGCAGCGGGCACAGCGCCGAACAGGCGGAAGAGTGGTTAGCGCAGCTTCCCGCATGGACAGCGACTGACCATCACGTCCTGGACCACTTCGCGTCAGGGAACGCAACGAAGTGGGCGGCCAAGTCCGGGCAGAGCACCGAGCTCTGGGTACAAGACCTCGCAGTGTGGACCGGCGAGTGGGCCAACCATCGGGCCCACGGCCGCCAGTCAACCCATGAGCCATAACCCGAGGGCACCCTCTCGCCACGCGGCACCGGCAGCGGTCAGCCCAACTACTCAACTAGCCAGCAGGCCCGCTCAGGACCGCAATCAGCTCACTCAGCCGGTCGGTTGATGGCGGTCCGAACCCAGAGCCGGCCGCGCTGTTCCCAATCTGCTCCCAATGTAAGCAGCACATACGGCAAAGCCCGTTACCGATGACTCCGGTAACGGGCTTCTGAGCTGCACAAACTGAGAGTGGGCGATGCTGGTATCGAACCAGCGACCTCTTCGGTGTGAACGAAGCGCTCTCCCACTGAGCTAATCGCCCTCAGCGCCACTGACTCTACCCGATCGTGGAACCGGACCGGAAATCCGGGGTCAGTGGGTCGCGAGGTAGTGCATCGCCTCGGCCACCACGTCGATGCCGAGGCTGTACTTGAGGGACAGCCAGACCACCGTGCCCACGAAGACCAGGCCGACGGAGCCGAGCACGATTCGCACCAACAGCGACTGTTTGGTTACCCAGCGTGTCCATCCGTGGACGTGGCGGCGGGTGAAGCCGAGCAGCCGGCGCGCCCAGTGGTATTCGACGGCCCAGATGCCCAGGCCGGCGATCACCAGCAGCCAGCCCGGCCCGGGGAGAGGGATGAGGGCGATGCCGATGGTCACCACCAGCGCCCCGGCGATCGCGATGAAGATCTTGAGTGCGATCCGGCCGGTGGGGTTGGCGCGGATGAGGTCGAGGGTCAGCGAGATCCGCTCACGCCAGCGGGGCCGGCGCGGCCGCTCCTGCACGGCGATTCCGCCACCACGGCCAGCGTCGGCGTCGCCACCGCCACCGCCACCGGTGCCACGACCAACGGCGGCGTCGCCACCACGACCGGCGCCATCACCACCTGGACGACCGGCGTCGGACGCCGGCCGACCGGCCCGTTCGGGCTGCTCCATCGGCACTCCGTACCCCCGCTTTTCGGCTGCTCGGGCCGCGACTTTCGGCGGGCCGGGCGCCGCCGCCGGATCCACTGAGGATTGCTTCGTCACCATTTCACCCCCCAGTGTCGCTCGGGCCCGTCACTGCAACGGCCGACTGGACGTTACCGGAGTAAGTCGACGACTGAGCCACCCGATACCGGGCGGGATCACGCACTGGGCAGAACCGGAAATCCTACATGAATGCTCACATTCACGCGGGCTTTCCGTCCCCCTTCCCACCACTGGGTGAAGTCAGCGTATGGCGGAGCGTAGCCAGGAGTAGCACCTGAGTATGGGAAAAGCGGGACACGCGCGTTCCGCAGCGGTGCCGGGGGGAGAACGTCCATGAGTGTCATCCGACCGACGACCGTAGAGGTCGAGACGTCGCTAAGGCTCGTCGCACCTGACGCCACCGCCTTGCCGGTGCGTGCCAGTCTGCGTTACGACCCTGCTGACCCGTATGCGGTCCATGTCCTGTTCCATGCCGAATCGGCCGGGGGCGAGGCGGTGAGTTGGTCGTTCGCTCGCGAACTTCTGGTCACCGGCCTGGACGAGCCGGCCGGCATCGGGGATGTGCGGGTCTGGCCCTGGGCCACACCGCGCGGCGACTTCGTCGCGCTGGCCCTCTCGTCACCGGACGGCAACGCCCTCTTCGAGGTGCCGCGCAGCGTCCTGGTGCGTTTCCTTCGACGGACCTACGTCGTCGTCCCGCGCGGTCGTGAGGCCGAGCACCTGGACGTCGACACAGCGGTGAACCGGCTGCTCGCCGGTCGCTGACCACCCGAACGGGCAACACCGGCCACACCGGGGCCGCGCGGATCTGCCGAGTCCGCGCGGCCCCGGCACACACCCGAGGTGTACGCGGACAGTGCGCCCCGGGTCGGCCGGTGCTCAGCCGTGCGTGGTGATGCCGCCGTCGACGGGAATGACCGCCCCGGTGAGGTACGCGCCGGCGCGCGACGAGAGGTAGATGGCCGTGCCGGCCATGTCCTCGGGGCGCCCGATGCGGCCCAGCGGCACCTGCTGCTCGATGGCCGCCCGGCTCGCCGGGTCGTCGAGCGCGAACGCCATCATCTTGCTTTCGAACGGGCCAGGCGCGATCGCGTTGACGGTGATCTGCTCACCGGCGAGTTGGTGGGCGAGGCTGCGGGTGAGCATGTGCACGGCCGCCTTGGTGGCCGAGTACGCGTACACCTCCATCATCGGCACCCGGATGCCGTCGATCGACCCGATGTTGATCACGCGGGCCGGGTCGTCGGCGCTGGCGGCGGCGCGCAGCGCCGGCAACAGCGCGGTGGTAAGCCGGAAGACGGCCTTGACGTTGACCGCCCAGAGCTTGTCGAACGCGGCCTCGGGATAGTCCTGAAGCGGTGCGCCCCAGGTCGCGCCGGCGTTGTTGACCAGCACGTCGAGGCGGCCGAAGCGCTCACGCACGGCGGCGGCAAGCGTCTCGGCGCCGCCGTCGTCGCTGAGGTCGGCGGGGATGGCCTCGCAGCGACCCTCGGCGGACAGGGTGGTGGCGACCGCCTCGCAGACGTCCGCCTTGCGCGACGAGATGATCACGTGTGCGCCGGCTCGGACGAAGCCCTGGGCGATCATCAGCCCGATCCCCCGCGAGCCGCCGGTGACCAGGACCGTCTTACCTTCGACCGAAAACAGCTGCGTCATGCCCATCCCATCGCGAGTCGGCGGGGGCCGTCGGTCGGTCGAGCGGCCGGCGGATGCCGGGTGAACCGCGGACCGACGGCGCTACCGCCGGGTAACGTAGCCCGGCCGCCGGGAGCGGGACAAGCCCGCAGCTTGCCGCGGATTCCGCTACGAACGTCGATCGGGATGCGGTGACCTGCGGTTCGGGCTACCGTCGCAGGCGATGGTCTCCACCGATTCCTCCCCCGCGCCATCGATCGGAACGGCGTCTCCCGTAACCGACGAGATAGCCACGTTCGCGCTGGCCGATCTTGCCGGCGCCCCGGGCTGGCGTCGGCCGGTGATCGTCGAGCGGGAGCTGTTGATTCTCACCACGCGCGGGCACGGTGACGCGGAACTCGACTTTCATCTGCTGCCGTGCCGGCCCGGCACACTGCTTCGGGTCCGCCCCGGCCAGGTGCTGCGCTGCGCCGGCCCCCAGTTCGACGCCACAGTGGTCGCCTGGGATCCCGAGGCGCTGCGCGATTTCGACGTCGACCTGACCGCGACCGCGACCTGGCGGCAGTTGGCCGGTGAGGACGAGGACGCGGTGATCAGCGAGGTGAGCCAGTTGGCGGTGGACTGTCGACGGCACCCCGACGGCCCCACCGCCCGCGCGCTGCTCCGGCACCAACTGGCCGTGCTGCTGCTGCGGCTGGCCGTGGCCCACGACGACCGGTCGCCGTCCCGACCCGAGGACGAGACGTTCCACCGGTTCCGCCGCGAGGTGGAGCACGGCTACCCGCACACCCGGCGGGTGGAGGACTATGCGGCGGAGCTCGGCTGCTCGGTGCGGACCCTGACCCGCGCCTGCCTGGCCGTCACCGGTCGCAGCGCCAAACAGGTCATCGACGAGCGGGTCGCGTTGCAGGCCAGCCGGTTACTGGCCGCGACGGACCAGCCGATCGCCCAGATCGGCCGGCGGCTCGGCTTCTCCGAACCCACCAACTTCGGCCGCTTCTTCACCCGCGAGGTCGGGGTCAGCCCCGGCGTGTTCCGGGCCGCCCGGGATCAACCGGTGGCCGGCCGGGTGGTCCGACCTCGACCGCCGGCCGAGTCGACAGGCGTCAACGGCGGCTGGTTCCGCCCCGGCACCCCGGGCGAACCCGCCAACGGCGGGCACGCCACGAGGTCCGGGCCGCCCGCCGGAGGGCCGGGCGGCACCGGGCGGGCATGATGGCAGAGTGCAGATCTCCGCGCGCGGCGACTACGCGGTACGGGCGGCGTTGAGCCTCGCCACCGCGTACCCCTCGCTGCTGCCCACCCAGGCCATCGCCGCGGAGCAGGACATGCCCCGCAAGTTCCTGGAGGCGGTCCTGGCGGATCTGCGCCGGGCCGGCATCGTCCGTGCGCAGCGCGGCGCCGAGGGCGGCTACACGCTGGCCCGGCCACCACGCGAGGTGACCGTCGGCGCGGTGCTGCGCGCCGTCGAGGGCCCGCTGGCCGGGGTACGCGGGCAGCGCCCCGAGGAGACCCGGTACGAGGGCTCGGCGGAGAACCTGCCCGGCCTGTGGGTGGCGGTCCGCGCCGCCGTGCGGCGGGTCGTCGACGAGGTGAGCCTTGCCGAGATCGTCAGCGGTCGACTGCCCGCGCACGTCCGCAAGCTCACCGCGCTGCCCGACGCGTGGGAGCCGCGCTGACCCCATGCTGCCCGGGATCGGAACGAGCGGTCAACGGCCTTCCAGAAGATGAGACTTCTATCGCTGCCGATGTTAGAAAGCGCCACGAGCAGCGTTTACCGTGCCGCAACACCTATCTGGTGGATAGAGATTGGGGTGCCCGGTGGGCGACCGTCCAGGTCGGACAGCGAGAGGGTTTCAAAAGTTGTCGGTTCGGGCATGTTCGATCTCGACACGGCAGGGAACGGTGACGAGGGGAGACCTCCGATGGGCCTCATGTTTCGCAAGCGCAAGAAGTACGGTCCGATCATCCTGAACTTCACCGAGAACGGCTTCTCCTCGTGGAGCATCAAGATCGGTCGCTGGTCCTGGAACTCCAAGGCCCGTGCGCACCGGGTCGACCTGCCGGGTCCGCTGAGCTGGAAGCAGGACAAGTCCCGGTCGTAAGCCTCCCGGGAGTCGAGCGGGGTGCCGGTGATTCACCGGCACCCCGCTCGGCGTCTGCGCCCAGCCAGCCCCACCCCACCCCAGCCTGGCCCACCCCACCCCACCCCACCCCACCCCGCCTCGGCTCGGCTCGGCTCGGCTCGGCTCGGCTCGGCTCGGCTCGGCTCGGCGATCTTGCAGTTTCTGTCGCCGTTTTGCGTGGAACAACCCTTATGCCGGAGCAGAAAGTGCAAGATCGCGTGGGGTGGGGGTGGGGGTGGGGGGCGATCAGCGCGCCAGGGTGATGATCTCGTCGCCGGCCAGCCGCCCGGACTCGCGATCGCGTCGTAGAGCACCGGCGTCGACAAGCTCAGCGAGCGCCTGATTGGCGTCGGCGGCCCGATAGACGGTCGCGGTGAGGGTGTGCCGGCGCAGCTCGGTGACCGGCCGCGGCCCGCCCGCCCGCAACTCGGCCAGCAGCTCGTGGGCCAGCGGTTCCAGGTCGGGATCGCCGACCACGTCGACCGTCGTGCCGGTCGGGTCGAGCGGGTCGCGGTAGCGCACGCCGAGGTCCGCGCCAATCGCCCAGAGCGCGTCACGGACCGCCTCCAGACTCCGGTCGGAGCGGCTGCCGAACGCGACCACCCCGGCAGCCTCGCCGCCGGAGAGCACCGGTGCCACCTCGGCCACCAGGGGGAAGCCGGCGGAGACGAGCACGTCTCGGGCGCTGTCGCCGGTGTGCAGCAACAGCTCTCCGGTCCGGCCGTTGGTCGCGGCGGTGAGCAGCTTCGGCGTCACCGCGCCGGGCAGGTCCACGAAGGAGAACAGCGGCGCGCCGGCCGCCCCAGCGGCCTTCACCGCGACCGGCAGCCGGTACGGCTCGCCGGACAGCAGGTGCACTGTGACCTCGGCGGGCAGTTCCGCCTCGATCGGGCCGAGTCGGGCCGGTAGGTCGGCGGCGGCGTCGGCCAGCACCAGCACGGTCACCTGCCGGCCGCGCACCTGGTCGCCATGCATGGCGACCAGGTGTAGCGCGGCCTCCGCGCTGCCCGCGTCGGCGCCCGCGAGGGCTATGGTGGCCCGCCGGGAGCGGTGCAGGGCAGCGGGCAGCCAGGTCGTCAACTGGCGGACCAGCAGCTCGCGGAGGAAATCAGTGGTCCGGTCGGTCGGCATCGGTCCGTTCTACCGTACGGGCGGTCAGGCCGGGACGGAGATCCCCACCCCGCCCCGGGTCTGCCCGCCGTAACGCTGCCGCTCGGCGTCCAGGTCGAGCCGACCGATCTGCTTGCGGGCGGCCAGCGCGGTGTCGTCGAGCAGGTCGGCCGGGATCAGCCAGACCACCTCGAACTCCAGACCGTCCGGGTCCTTGCCGTAGAGGCTCTTGGTCGTGCCGTGGTCGGAGGTGCCGGCCAGCGCGCCGGCCGCGGCGAGCCGCTCGGCGGTGGCGGCCAGCTCGTCGAGCGTGTCCACCTCCCAGGCGAGGTGGTAGAGGCCGACGGTGGACCGGCCGGCGGTCGACCGCCCGGCGCCCGCGCCGATCTCGAAGAGGCCGAGGTCGTGGTCGTTGGTGGAGTCGGGGGCCTGGAGGAAGGTGGCGCCCCGGAAGCCGTCCGGGGTCATCGCCACCGGGCGGAAGCCCAGCACGTCGCGGTAGAACGCGACG
Organism: Micromonospora sp. NPDC051227; assembly: GCF_044455385.1. Classification (NCBI taxonomy): domain Bacteria; kingdom Bacillati; phylum Actinomycetota; class Actinomycetes; order Micromonosporales; family Micromonosporaceae; genus Micromonospora; species Micromonospora sp. NPDC051227. The sequence continues at coordinate 78,565 of NZ_JBITET010000016.1, read as the reverse complement.
CTGCGGGCGAGGTCACTGACGTAGAGGACCGCGTGGTTGAGCCGGTGGATACCCATGACCCGAGACTATCCCGGTTTAGTTGAACATTCAACCATCGGAGTATGATGGCGGTCATGACCCGCTGGTTGGACCCCGACGAGCAGCGCACGTGGCGCGCGTACCTCACCGCCTCCCGGGCGCTGATGGACACTCTCGACCGCGACCTGCAACGCGACGCGGGCATGCCCCACGCGTACTACGAGATCCTGGTCCGACTCTCCGAGTCCCCCGATCGCCAACTGCGCATGAGCCAGCTGGCCCAAGCGGCGGGGTCGTCCCGCAGCCGGCTCTCGCACGCCGTGGCCCGGCTGGAGGCCGCCGGCTGGGTACGCCGCGAGGACTGCCCCACCGACCGACGCGGACAGATCGCGATCCTCACCGACGAGGGGTTCGCCACCCTCGCGGCCGCCGCGCCCGGCCACGTCGAGGGGGTACGCCGACACCTGTTCGACGCGTTGAGCCCCGCCCAGGTCGATCAGCTGCGCCGAATCAGCGAGACCCTGGCCGAGCACCTGACCGGATCCTGACCAATCGACACCGGCGCGGGTCTTGTACTTACCGTCGTCGGATGAGCACGATGGGGCGTGTCTTCCGGCTTCGGTGAACTGACTGATCAGGCGCACCACCTCGTGTCCTCCGGCGATCTGGCCGGCGCACAGCAGCTGCTGTCCGACGCGCTCACCGACGCCGACCCCCGCCCGGCCAACGCCACCCCCGAGCTGGCCGAGGCGGCCAGCCTCCAGGCGCGGGTGCTGATCGCCCTCGGCGAGCCGCACTCGGCCCGCGGATGGGCCGCCTTCGCGTACGCGGCCACCACCCGCCTGCACGGCCGCGCCGACCCCCGCACGGTGGCCGCGGCGGCGACTCTGGCCGCGGTGCTGCACCGGGTGGGCAGCCACTCCCGGGCCGCACGGCTCTACCAGGAAGTCATCATCGAGCTGACCGCGCAGGACGGCCCGGAGTCGCTGCGGGTGCTCGCCGCGCACGCCGACCTGGCCACCGTCGAATACGCGCGCGGCCAGTGCACGGTGGCCCGCGACCGCCTCCAGGACGCCTGGGAGCTGCACCGCGAGGTGTACGGCGACGGGCACCCCAGCGGCATCAAGATGCTGGCGCGGCTCGGGGCGATGCAGCGCGACTGCGGGCAGTTCGCCGAGGCACACGACAACCTGGCGCTCGCCCGCGAACTGTGCCGCCAGCACCTGCCCGCCGACGACCCGCTGGCCACCCAGGTGGCGGCCCTGGCCCGGGCGGCGGCCAGTCCCGACCACGCCTGCGCCGACAACCCGCCAACGGCTCGGGACACGCCGGTCGTGCCGGCCGCCCGCGTCCCACCGCACGGCGACGGGCCGGTCGAATCCGCCTACCACCCGCAGGCAGCCGCAACCCACCACGCCGGGGCGGTGCCGAACCCCCGGCTGCCCTCCGACGAGGCGGTCGGGTCGACGGGCAGCAGCTGGTCGACCGAAGCGGCGGCCGAGCCGTCGCCCCACCCCACCGACCCTCCGGTGCCCCCGTCGGTGGTCGGGCTGGCCGGAGGCACGGAGGAGCAGCCCGGGGTGTACCGGCTGCACCGACCCGCCGATCCGTACGCGCAGCCCGATCCGTACGCGCAGGTCGAGCCGTACACGCCGTCGCGGCTGCTGCCGGTGCCCGTGCACCGCGCGCCGCCGGAGCAGCGCAACCGGTTGGTACCGGTGCTGGTGGCCGGCGTGGTCGTGGTGCTCCTCGGCGCGGCAGCGGTGATCGCCGGAGTGGCCCGGGTCGACGGCGACGACGAACCGAACCCGCCGCCGGCCAGCGCCTCCCCCACCACCGGCCCGCCGGCCAGCACCGCGCCCGTCCCGGGCGGCACGGCACCCACGTCGGCTGCCGCCGCAGCGCCACCCGGCACCCCACCCAGCGCGGTGACCCTGCGCGACAACCGGGACAGCATCGCGCTGAACTGGACCTATCCGGCCGGCGGCGAGGGTCCGGTGGTCATCGCTGGCGGCCGCACCGGCCAAACCCACAACATCTTCGCGACGCTGCCCGCCGGCACCACCAGCTTCGTCATCTACGCGCTCAACCGCACCAACGACTTCTGCTTCACCGTCGCCGTCGCCTGGTCCACCGACACCGTGGCCCGCTCCAAGCAGGTCTGCACCAGCCGCCGCTGACCCGCCAGCCACTGCCCCTGCCCGCTATGCCCCGCCCGCCACGCTCGGCAGACCTCACTCAGCGTAAGCCGTCCACCGACGAACCCGCCGTGACACACCGTCACACCAGGCGCCCCCGCCCACACTGCGGCCCAGGCTTTGCTCTGCTTACCTATGCGCGCCACCTCGGATGAGCAGCTGAAACGTCTCGACCGCCGCTACAGAACGCGTCGGCGAGCATGACGTTACGTAGCTGTCGCGTCCGCGGGTGCAGAGCAAAGGGGGCATCGGTGGCTGGTTGGGGGGAGGTTGCCGTCACGGACCGTCTACCTTTGGCCGTCCTCGGCAGGCAACGCTGGCAGGAACAGGCACACCCGTAGTCCTCGCTGCTCCGGCGGGTCGGTCAGGGTGATGCTGCCGCCCGCGCGTCGGACCAGCTCCCGGACGATGGCCAGCCCCAGGCCGGCGCCCCCGTCGTCGCGGGCCCGTCCGTCATCCAGCCGGGTGAACCGGTCGAAGACCCGCTCCCGGTCGGCCACCGGGACGCCCGGGCCGTCGTCGGTCACCGTCACCAGGTGGTACGCCCCGACGCCAGACCCGGTCGTCGTCGACGTCGCTTCGGCCGCGAGCACGACATCACCCTGCGTGTGCCGTACCGCGTTGTCGAGCAGGTTGGCCAGCACGCGACGCAACTCCTCGACGGTGCCGATCGTCCAGAGCGGGCCCGCCGGCGGCGTCACCCGCACCGGCGGTGACGGATAGCGGGCGGCGACCTCGGTCAGCAACGCGCCCAGCTCCACCGGGCCGGTCCCCCGGGCCGGCGGAGTCTCGTCCAGGCGGGCCAGCAGCAGGAGATCGTCGACCAGGCGGCTCAGCCGGTCGGTATCGGCGAGCAGGTTGGCGGTCACCGCCGTCCAGTCCGTCCGGTCGGCGAGGCGCTGGGCCACCTCCAGTTCGGTCCGGATGTTGGTCAACGGGCTGCGCAGCTCGTGGGCGGCGTCGGAGACGAAGGCCCGCTGCCGGACACGGGCGGACTCCAGCCGGCCCAGCATGCCGTTGAGGGTGACCGCCAGACGGTGGATCTCGTCGGCCGACGCCGGCACCGGCAGCCGGCCGGCGCCGGCCCTCCCGGTGATCTCCTCGGCACCTCGACGTAACGCCTCGACCGGCCGCAGGGTCGCCCCCACCACCCGCCACGCCACCCCGGCCAGCACGGCCACCAGCAGTGGGAACGCCACCAGCAGGATGGTCCGGACCACATGGGTGCTGTGCCGCACGTCGGCCATCGAGCGGGCGACCAGCACGGTGAGCGGGTCGGCCGCGCTGCCGGCGGGTACGGCGACCACCCGGACCGGGCCGACGAGCCCGACCCGCTCGGCCGGCACCTCCAGCCGCTGCCGGCCGTCGCGGTTCAGTCGCTCCGGGCGGACCATCGGCACCAGACGGTCGGCGTCGATCGAGGCCGCCCGGATCCGTCCCTGCCCGTCGACGACCTGCACGCGAACCTGCCCCCCGGCCACCGGCAGCGGGTCGGGCAGCGCGTCCTCGGCGGCGAGCAGGGCGACCGCGTCGGCGGTGCGGAACGCCTCGGTGTCGACCGTGCGCTGGAGCACGAAGCTGAGCGCGCCGAGCAACACCACCCCGCCCAGGGCCAGCCCGATGGTGAGGCCGACCACACCGATCGCCATGAGGCGCCCACGCAGCCCGAGGACCGGCATCCAGCCGAGCCTGACCCGACGGATGGGTGCCGGGCCGTCGGCGGTCACGTCGCGAGCCGGTAGCCGGCGCCCCGGACCGTCTCCAGCCGGTCCCGGCCCAGCTTGCGGCGCAGGTAGCCGACGTACACCTCGACGGCGTTCGGCGCGGTCTCCAGGCTGGCGTCCCAGACGTGGTCCAACAACTCGACCTTGGAGATCACCTGGCCTGGCCGGCGCATCAGGTAGTCCAGCAGCGCAAACTCCCGCGCGGTCAGCGCCACCTCGGCGTCCGCCCGGGTCACCCGCCGGCGGGCCGGGTCCAGCCGCAGGTCACCAACCGCCAGCACGGTCGGGCGCTCCGGCGCGCCCCGACGCAGCAGGGCCCGCAGCCGGGCCAGCAGCACCACGTACGAGAAGGGCTTGGTCAGGTAGTCGTCGGCGCCGCAGTCGAGGCCGTCGGCCTGGTCGTACTCGCCGTCCTTGGCGGAGAGCATCAGCACCGGCAACCAGTGCTGCTCCGCGCGCAGCCGCCGGACCAACTCGTACCCGGAGAGGCCGGGCAGCATCACGTCGAGGATCATGGCGTCGTACCCGCCGTGCCGGGCCGCGTCCAGGCCCGCCGGGCCGGTTGCCGCCACGTCCACCGCGAACCCCTCCGCCTGGAGACCGCGTTGCAGGGCAGCCGCCAACCGGGCCTCGTCCTCCACCACCAGCACTCGCACAGCTCAAGGGTGCCACCCGGGTCAATCGGCGCGGTTCGCTGTCCTCAGCGCGTTCACAGCACGGAGGGGGCAAGATGGCCGCAGGAGGTGCCACCATGTCCGTCCTGAGAAGCCGTCCCGTCCTTCGTTGGCTGGTCCCGGCCACCGCGGCCGTCGCCGTCATCGGCGGAGGCGCGGCGATCGGCACGTTCGCCGCCGAGGCCGAGCCGAGCCTGCCGCCCCGAACCGCCGCTCAGCTCCTGGTCGACCTGCAGACATCCCGGCTGGAGGGGTTGTCCGGGACCGTCGTGCAACGCGCCGACCTCGGCCTGCCGCCCCTCGTCGGGTTGGTTCCCGGCAACGAACTGACCACCCTGCTGACCGGCACCCACACCCTGCGGGTCTGGTATTCCGGGCCGGACAAGCAGCGGGTCGCGCTGATGGACACCCTGGGCGAGCAGGACATCATCCGCAACGGCCGGGACCTGTGGACGTGGCAGAGCCGCAGCAACACCGCCACCCACCGCACGCTGGGCGACGACGCCGGGGCCTGGAAACCCGCCCCCGAGCCGGCGGCGAGCCTGCCGGCCACCCCACAGCAGGCCGCCGACCTGGCGTTGGACGCGATCGACCCGAGCACCGAGGTCAGCGTGGGCCGGTCGGCCACCGTCGCCGGCCGGGACGCGTACGAGTTGGTGCTCCAGCCGCGCGACCAGGACTCCCTGGTGCACCAGTTGCGGATCGCCATCGACGCCAAGCAGCACGTGCCGCTGCGCTTCGAGGTGCTCGCGAAGGGCAGCGACCGGCCGGCGTTCGAGGTGGCCTTCACGCAGGTCGACTACCGCCGCCCCGACGCTGACCAGTTCCGCTTCAACCCGCCGCCCGGCGTGACGGTCAACGAGGAGAAGGCCGAGCGCCCGACGGGCAAGCCCGGTCACGTCAAGCCGACGGGTGACCCGCAGGTCCGCGCGGTGGGCGACGGCTGGACGACAGTGCTGGTTGGCCGCCTCGACGGGGCCGATGTCGGCCGGAAGCCCGCCGCGAAGCCGGCCGCTCCCCCGGCCGGCGCCGGGCCGGACCTGGACATGTCGAAGCTGCTCGGCGGGCTGCCGGCGGTCAGCGGTGACTGGGGCAGCGGTCGGCTCCTCACCAGCAAACTGTTCAGCGTCCTGCTCACCGACGACGGCCGGGTGCTGGCCGGAGCGGTGACGCCGGAGCGGCTCTACCAGGCCGCGCGCGGCTGATCTCCGCGGTGTTCGCGCCGGGTCGACCTCACGGTCGGCCCGGCGCTTCGCTGTGGGTCGGGCCGAGGTCAGGAGACGCCGAGGGCGGTGAGGTACGCGTCGGCGAGGACCGCGTGGCCGGGCAGGTGCGGGTGGACCCGGTCGTCGGCCCAACGCGTCGCCGGACTCACCGCCAGCACCCGGTCGAACGCCGCCTGGTTGGGCACGTGCACCGCGTCGAACTCGGTGGCCAGCCCCGCCACGACCGCCGCGTACCGGTCGGTGTCGGCGCGTTGCGGGACGCTCCGGTCGGCTTCGATGAAGAACGGGTCACCGAGGATCAGTCGGCAGCCGGTGGCGGCGACCGCCCGACGGAGCAGGTCACGCAGGGTGCGCTCGTACTCCTCGATGCCGACTGCCTCATCCGGCCGGTCACCGTAGTGCCGCCAGATGTCGTTGATGCCGATCAGCACCGCGAGCCAGTCGGGGCGCTCGGCGATGGCGTCGTCGTCCCAGCGGGCGGCCAGGTCCCGCACCGTGTCGCCGCCCACACCCCGGTTGATCCACTCCAGCTCCAACTCGGGGTGCCGCGCGTCGACCAGGGCGCGCACGAGACTCACATATCCGCTGCCATAGGGCGCGGCGACGTCGCGTCGACCACAATCGGTGATGCTGTCCCCGATGAAGACCACCCGTTGCCCGGTCCGCAGGATCATCCGCCGCCACCTCGCGATCACCGGCGCGCCGGACAGCCCGGCTTGGTGAGAACCGGCGGAACGCGCTATCTTCAACAGTTCGAAGGCACAAAAAAGAACGGCTAAAAGCCGTTCCTGCAAAGGATTCTAATCTTTAGGGAGACGGCTTGTCAAGGCACTCCGGCGGTTCCGGCGAATTGCCGCTCGACGACGAGATCGGTCGCGAGCAGGAGTACGTCTCGATGCTCTACAACCGGCTGGACGAGCTGCGTGAGCAGGCCGCCCACCGGCTCACCGCCGAGCTGCACAACACCGGCGGCACCCTCCAGGACCGCTCGCAGCGCGACAGCTCGGTAGCGATGTACGCCGATCAGGTCGAACAGTTCTCCGCCGTGGAGAACGGGCTCTGCTTCGGCCGTCTCGACGGCGACGACGACTCCCGCCGCTACATCGGCCGGATCGGCATCTTCGACACCAGTGGTGACTACGACCCGCTGCTGATGGACTGGCGGGCCCCTGCCGCCCGCCCGTTCTACCTCGCCACCGCCGCGAACCCGCAGGGCGTGCGCCGTCGCCGGCACCTGCGCACCCGGCAGCGCAAGGTGACCGGGCTCAACGACGAGGTGCTCGACATCGACACCGCCTCCCCCGGCGCCCACGAGGAACTGACCGGTGAGGCGTCGCTGCTCGCCGCGCTCAACGCGGGCCGTACCGGCCGGATGCGCGACATCGTCGAGACCATCCAGGCCGAACAGGACGAGGTCATCCGCGCGGAGCTCCCGGGCGTGATGGTGGTCCAGGGTGGCCCCGGCACCGGCAAGACCGCTGTCGCGCTGCACCGGGCGGCGTACCTGCTCTACACGCACCGCCGCGAACTCTCCAGCCGTGGCGTGCTGCTGGTCGGCCCGAACGCGACCTTCCTGCGCTACATCTCCCAGGTGCTGCCGACGCTGGCCGAGACCGGTGTGCTGCTGCGTACCCAGGGTGATCTCTTTCCCGGGGTGAGCGCCCAACGGACCGAGCCGGCCGAGACCGCGGCGCTCAAGGGCCGGGCGGTGCTGGCCGAGGTGTTGGCGCTGGCCGTGCGGGACCGGCAGTGGGTGCCGGACGAGCCGCTGGAGATCGAGGTCGAGCGGGAGACGCTGACCCTCGACCCGGAGATCGTGCGCGCGGCCCGGGACCGGGTCCGCCGCGCCGACCGACCGCACAACCTGGCCCGCGCGCTGTTCGACGTGGAGATCGTGCACGCGCTCGCGGACCAGGTGGCCGAGCGGATCGGCGCCGACCCGCTCGGCGGTGACAACCTCCTCGACGAGGCGGACCGGGCCGAGATCCGCCGCGAGCTGCGCGAGGAGACGGAGATCCAGGCCGCCCTGGACCGGCTGTGGCCGGTGCTCACCCCACAGCGGCTGCTCGCGGACCTGTACGCCGACCCGGACCGGATCGCCGCCGCCGCGCCGATGCTCAGCGAGGACGAGCGGGCGCTGCTGCGACGCGAGAGCGGTGGCTGGACGCCGGCCGACGTCCCGCTGCTGGACGAGGCCGCCGAACTGCTCGGTGAGGACGAACGCGCCGCCGCCGCCCGGCGGGACCGCATCCGGATGATGGAACGGGAGTACGCCGAGGGCGTGCTGGAGATCGCCCGGGGTTCCCGCTCGATCGACGTCGAGGACGAGGCCGAGGGCGGTGAGATCCTCGGCGTGACCGACCTGATCGACGCGGATCGGCTGTTGGAGCGGCAGGAAGAGGCCGACCGGCTGACCACCGCGCAGCGGGCCGCCGCCGACCGCACCTGGGCGTTCGGCCACGTGATCGTGGACGAGGCGCAGGAACTCTCGCCGATGGCCTGGCGACTGCTGATGCGTCGCTGCCCGAGCCGGTCGATGACGATCGTCGGGGATGTGGCGCAGACCAGCGCCCTGAGCGGCACGCCGTCCTGGGCGGACGCCCTCGCCCCGTACGTCGAGCAGCGGTGGCGGCTCACCGAGCTGACTGTCAGCTACCGCACTCCCGCCGAGATCATGGCGGTCGCCGCCGACGTACTGGCCGAGATCGACCCGGCACTGCGGCCGCCGCGATCGGTGCGGGAGAGCGGCGTACCGCCGTGGGACCGGACGGTGCCCGACGGTCGGTTGGCGGCGGAGTTGGTCGCCGAGGCCACCCGGGAGGCGGCTGGGCTGACCGAGGGGCGGCTCGGGGTGCTCGTTCCCGCCAGCCGGGTGGGCGAGTTGGGTGCGGCGGTGACCGCCGCCCTGCCGGAGGCCGCCGTCGGCGAGCATCCGGAGCTGGAGAGCCGGGTGGTGGTGTTGACCGTCGCGCAGGCCAAGGGGTTGGAGTTCGACTCGGTGCTGGTGGTCGACCCGGACCGGATGGTGGCCGAGTCCCCCCGCGGGCGCAGCGACCTGTACGTAGCCCTGACCCGCGCGACCCAACGCCTGGGCGTCCTGAGGCCGGCAAGCTAACCCACCCGCTAAGTCGATCATGAGGTTGACGTGGCTGTTGGAGATCACAGTCCACGTCAACCTCATGATCACGCCGCCAAGGGGGCGGTTGGGTGGTTAGTCGTTGGATTTGTCCCTGATGGACTTCGCTGGGCCGGTCGCCGACGTGGACTGGTCGCTGGTGCCACCGCCCATCGGGGTGTTCAGGCCGCCGGTGGTGGCATCACCGGTGGTGGTCGGCGCGACAGTGCCCGGGTGTCGCTCCGGCTGTCGGGCCACCCGGCGTACGCTCGCCGGCCCGGCGGTGCCACCGGTGGTGGTCACCGCGCCCTGCCCGCCGACGGGGCCGCCGTCCCGCAGCACCTGTGGGTCGATCCGCTCGTGCGCCGGATCCAACGGGTCATCGCGCTGGATCTGACTCTCCACATCGGTGCGGGGCACCGTCACCTCGTCGAGGGCGCCCTTGCCGTACACGCCACCGGCGATCCGATCCTCGGCCTCGCGGGCGGCGTCCTGCCGCATGTCGTCCTCACGCACGTCCATCACCTCGCAGAAGCTGTGGAACTGACTGCGTGCCCGGCCACCGGCCGACCAAACCCGGCGTGACCGGGAGGTCGTCCACGGCGGTTCACCGTCACGCCGCCCGCTGGCCGCCTGCCCGCAGCCCGAGATGTCCATGCTGTCCCGCGACCGGTGGGAGATGCCTGCCGGCAGGAGGGGATGACAGCGTGCGCACAGTACGCCGTACCGCCGTCGCGGCCCTGGTGGCCGCGACGGTGACGACCGGGCTCGCGGTGCCCGCCCAGGCGAAGCCACGACCGGACCGGACATTCGACGTGCAGGCCCACCGAGGTGGCCTCGGGTTGCGGGTGGAGAACACCCTCGCCTCCTTCGGCAACGCCCTCCAGCTCGGGGTGAGCACCCTCGAACTGGACGTGCAGATCACCGAGGACGGTCAGGCCGTCGTCACCCACGACCGCAAGGTCACCGGCACCAAGTGCGTCGACACCACCCCGGTGACGCCCGGCGACCCGGAGTTCCCGTACGTCGGGAAGTACATCAACACGCTGAGCCTGGCCCAGGTGCGCTCACTCGACTGCGGTTCCAAGACGCTGTCGGACAAGCCCGGCCAGCTCGCCGTCCCGGGTGCCCGGATGCCGCTGCTGCGTGAGGTCTTCGCGCTGGTCAACCGCTACCGGGCGAAGGACGTGAAGCTCAACGTCGAGACCAAGGTCGAGGCTGGCGCGCCGACCGAGACCGCCCCCCGCGAGCAGTTCGTCCGGGTCACCGCGGCCGAGATCCGCGCCGCCGGGCTGCTCAAGCAGGTCACCATCCAGAGCTTCGACTGGGGCGCGCTGATGCGCATGCGTCAGGTCGAACCGAAGCTGCCGCTGGTCGCCCTGACCAACTACGACTTCCTCCAGACCGGTCAGCCGGGTGCGTCACCGTGGCTGGGCGGGCTGGACATCGACGACTTCGGCGGCGACCCGATCAAGGCGATCCGCAGCTTCGGCGCCAGCGCCTTCTCCCCAGTGCACGGGTCCCCGCAGAACGGCACGGTCACCGACCCGGGCTACAAGCCGTACGTCACGAAGGAGATGGTCGCCCAGGCGCACCGCTACGGGATCAAGGTGATCCCGTGGACGGTCGACGACGTGCCGACCATGACCAAACTGATCGACGACGGGGTTGACGGCCTCATCACCGACTACCCGGACCGGTTGCGCGGTGTGCTGGCGCAGCGTGGTTACCGGCTGCCGAAGGCGTACGCCGCGCCGTTCGACATCCAGGCGCACCGGGGCGGTCGGGCCACCCGGCCGGAGAACACCCTGCCGGCGTTCGCGAACGCGCTGTCCAACCGGGCCATCTCCACCCTTGAGCTGGACACCAACGTGACGGCCGACGGCAAGCTCGTGGTGCTGCACGATCGCACCGTCAACGGGTCGCACTGCGTCGACACCGCCCCGGTGCGCCCGGGAGACCGGAAGTTCCCGTACGTGGGCAAGCCGGTGCACGAGTTGACACTGGCGCAGCTCAAGACCGTGGACTGCGGCACGAAGACGCTGCCCGAGCTGCCCGCCCAGGTGCCCGCGCCCGGTGCCCGGATCCCGACCCTGGACGAGGTCTTCGCCCTGGTGAAGGCGAGTGGCCGCACCGACATCGGAATGAACATCGAAACGAAGATCAGTCCGGTGGTGAACGACACCGAGCCGTACCGCAGCTTCACCCGCAAACTCGTCGACGCGATCCAGCGGGCCGGCTTCACCAGCCGGGCCACCATCCAGTCGTTCGACTGGCGCACCATCACGTACGCCCGGCAGCTCGACCGGCGGATCGGCACGGTCGGCCTGGTCTGGCAGTACGGCCCGGCCGAGTGCGCGACCCTCGCCGACGAGTGCTCGCTCGAGGCGGTCTACGGCAACCCGTTGGTGAAGAGCCCGTGGACGGGCGGACTGGACTGGTGGAAGTACCAGGACCTCGGCAAGCTGACGCAGGCTGCGGGCGCCGGCACGGTCTCCGCCAACTGGCAGGTGCACGACCCGAAGCAGGGCACCGTCACCTCGACCGACTGGTACCTGCGGGAGAACCCGGCATACTTCCACGGACCGGACGTTCGGACCCTGCAGACGCGGTACGACCTGAAGGTGATTCCCTACACCGTGGATGACGCGAGGGTCATGCAGCGGGTCATCGACCTGGGCGTCGACGGCATCATCACCGACGACCCGGGCCTTCTGGTGCGCGTGGCGATCCGCAACGGCCTGCGCTGACCCGTCGACCATCCGATCGCCGGCCCGGATTTTTCCGGCCGGCGATCGGTGTTACCTGCTCCCGGGCCTCGGGTAGTCGGGGGTTGTCCCCGCCACGAAAGCGAACCCTGCCGTGGCCGAAACGCGGTAGCGGGGCGAGGGAATGCAGGTACGACTCATCGCATCCTGAGGAGGACCAGATGAGCACGCAGGCTGCTTCCACCCGGCCGACGAACCGGCCCATGAACGACCCGCAGAATCCCGCTCAGATGCGGGACATGCAGACCCAGCAGATGCCGGTGATGCATGACGGGCGCCGCAACGACATGCAGGCACCCGGTACGGAGACCAAGCAGGCGTTCAAGACCACCGAGTTCTGGATCTACCTGATCGCGGTGGCCGCCGTACTGGGCGCGTCGCAGGTCGTCGGTCAGAACTCCGCTGGGGTGGACATCTTCCGGGCCGACAACGCCTGGTTCCTGATCACCCTGCTGACGCTTGGCTACCTCGGTAGCCGTGGCCTCGCCAAGGCCGGCAGCAACTGGCGCAGCAGCGAGGAGCGCAAGGCCCGGCACTGACCGGTTCACAGCGCACGGTGGCCTCCGGGATCTCCCGGAGGCCACCGCCGTCGTTTGTGGACTCGCTACTCGTCGCCGCCGAAGTCGCCGAAGTCCCCCTCGAACGCGTCCTCGATCATCTCGCCGGCGACCATGCCGCCGGCGACGCCGAGCGCGGCGCCGGCCACCATGCCGCCCATGCCGTGCCCGCGGCTGTGACCGTGGCCGTGGCTCGGCCCGTACTGGGAGCGCAGGCTGCCGTAGCGGGACGTGGTCTCGCGCAGCCAACCATCGACGACCTGCGCCCAGTCCACCCGGTCAACGTCGGTGTGCGACACCTGGTAGCGGCCGAACGCGTCGTGCCCGGCGCTGAGGAACCCGCCGCGCTTGTCGCACTCCAGGATGACCTCCACACCACGCTGGCTGGTCACGAAGGTCAGCTCGACCTCCCGGATGGTGCTCGCGTACTGCGGGGAGGCGAAGAACTCGATCTCCTGGTAGAACGGAAGCGTCTGCTGCACGCCCCGGATGTGACCACGCTCCAGGTCGGCGTGCTTGAACCGGAAGCCGAGCCGCTGGAACGCCTCCAGGATCCGCTCGTGCACCGGCAGCGGGTGCACCGCCACCTGGTCCAGGTCGCTCTTGTCGACCGCGCGGGCGATCGCCAACTCGGTGCGCAGACCCATCGTCATACCGTGCAGGCGCTGGCCGTACACGTCGGTGATCGGGGTCTCCCAGGGCACCGGCAGCTGGAACGGAATCGAGAGCTGCTGCTTCGGGGCGAGGACGAGCGACCCGCTGACCGCCATGCGGTGGAACTCCATGGTGCCCGCGTACTCGGTGTCGTGCCCCTCGACCTCGACCCGCGTGACCAGGCCGATCACCACCTGCTCGATGGCTGCCTCAGCGTCGCCACCGACGAGGTTGACCTGCCCGTCGAGGGTCAGGCCGGGCCGGGTGTTGGGGTTGGTCAGCACGGTGTCCACGCTGGGACCGCCCACACCGAACGCGCTCAACATCTTCTTGAAGACCATCGGAACTCCTGTGCGACGCCGTCCGCTCCAGGCTGGAGTCGGACGTTGACTCGGACGGCACCCTATCCACCACCCCTGTGAGGTGGCTGTGAAGCGCCCGGACGGCCGGCGTCCGTTGATCGACTCCGGTTCATGAAAGTCGGGGTGTCCCGGCGACCAGGACACCCCGACTTCAGGGAACCCGAGTCGATCAAGCCTGGCCTTGGCCGATCACCTCGGCGCGCAGCCGCTCGGCGATCTCGTCGGGCGACGGCATTGTGGCGACCTCGGCGCCGATCCGGCGAGCCGCCTCGGTGAACGTCGGCTCGTCGAGCAGCCGGCGCAGCGCCGCCGCGATGGCGGCCGGGTCGGCCTGCCCGGGCATCAGTGCAAGACCCGCTCCGGACGCGGCGACCCGGTCCGCCTGGATGAACTGGTCGGCGCCCTGGGGTACGACCACCATCGGGATGCCACGGGCCAGCGTGCCGAGGGTGGTGCCGGCGCCGCCGTGGGTGATGACCGCGCTGACGTTCCCCAGCAACTGGGCCAGCGGCACGAACGGGCTGAACTCCACCCGCTCCGAGTCGAGCTGGTAGTCCTCCGGCTTGCCGTCGAGGCCGAGCGTGGCCAGCACGTCAACGTCGACGTCGGTGAGGGCGCCCAGCAGCGGGCCGACCACGGCGGGGTCGGCGAAGACCGTACCGAAGCTGACCAGCACCCGGGGACGCCCGCCGGCCGGCGGCGTGTGCCCGCCCGTCGAAACGTCGGGGGCCTGGTGCGGTTCCGGGCGCAGCGCGATCCGCTCCACCGCCTGCGGTGCGGCGAAGCCCTCGAACTGCAGCCCCGGTGGGCAGGTATCCAGCAGCCACCGCCCGGCCTGGACGCGCTGCGGCGCGGGCAACCCGCGCTCCTCGTAGCGGGAGCGGACCACCGCGATCAGCGGGTCGGTGAACTCGGCCGGCACCGCCGGCCCGAAGGCGAGGGTGGCCAGCGGTACGTCGAGACCGGCGGCGACCAGCGGCCCCACGAAGTCGAGCATCTCGTTGACGATCAGATCCGGCCGCCAGCTCTTCGCCTGCGCGAACGCCTCGTCGGCGGTGAGGTCGACCCGGACCCCGGCGAAGAACTCGGCGACCGCCTCCGGGATCGGCTCGGTCGCGGGGTTGATGCCCAGCTTTCGCCCCACCTCGGCGAAGAGGACATCCGGCATGGGGCCAGCCGGCAGCAGCTCGATGCCCTCGGGAGCGAGGAGCGGGGTCATGCCCGCAGCGGTCACCACGGCAACGTCGTGGCCTTGACGCCGGAACGCGCGGATCAGGGGCAGAAGCGGGAGGAAGTGCCCGAAAGATGGCACGTTCGAGAAGAGGACTCGCATGCTCGTCAGAATACCCTTCTGACGAGATGGGCCGGTAGAGTGCCCTGGTGGCTGCTCGAACCCGCGCCAGTCGGCGCCAGGAGAGCGCCGAGCAAACGCGGCAGTTGATCTTGGATGCGGCGCAGGATCTGTTCATCACCCAGGGGTACGCCGCCACGACGGTCAACGACATCGCCGCCCGCGCCCGGGTTGCCGTGGCGACCGTCTACACCAGCGTCGGCGGCAAGCCGACGCTGCTGCGGGCGCTCATCGAGGCGGGCGTGAACGACCCGGAGACCGCGCAGAACGTGGCGGCCATCGCGGTCGCCGCCGACCCCGGCGAGGTCGTGCGGCTGATCGGCGCCGGGACACGGTACGGCCACCAGAGCCGCCCGCACACGATCCAACTGATGAGGGCGGCGCCGGGCATGACGGCGAGCGCGGCGAACGCGGCGCGAGACGGCGCGGCGGCATACCGGCAGGCGCTACGGGTCGGCGCGGTACGCCTCGACGAACTGTCCGCCCTACGTCCGGGCCTCACCGTCGAACAGGCCACCCAGGTGCTCTGGTTCTACTTCGGGCTGCACTCCTGGCCACAGCTCGTCGACGAGGGTGGCTGGTCGTACGACGAGGCCGAGCGCTGGCTGGTCGACCGGGCCACCGAGTCACTTCTCCGGCCCTAGCCGAACTCGCCGTCCTTAATCCCGAGGACGAACGCGGTCCACCCTTCGGCGGGGTAGACGAGGGTTGCCGCCGCGCGATCCTTGCTGTCGCGCACCGCCACTCGACGCGAACCATCCAGGACCGGCCCCGCCTCGACACAGCTACCACCGTTGCTGTCGCTCTTGCTGCTGATGTGCCAAGCCACCTCGGACACGCTCTCGCTCATGACAACTCCTCCGCGATGCTCGTGATCAACTTCGTTGACTCACTCTCGCTGAGCGCAGAATCCAGCAGACGCCCATAGGCGCGAACGAAGCGCTCAGCCTTCGGCGACTCCAGGTAGAGCCGCCCTCCCAAAGACTCGACGTAGGCAACCGCAGGATACGGCTCTGGCAGCCGGAATATCCAGAACGTACCGTCGAGCCCTTGGTGCAGGGCTACCCCGCACGGCATCACTCTGATTGCGACGTTGCCCAATCGCTGCGCCTGCGTGAGGTGGTGCAGTTGTCGGCGTAACACCTCCGGCCCGCCGACCATCCGGCGCAGCACAGCTTCGTCTATCACAGTAGAAATCGTCAGTGGTCGGCGTCGCCTCAAAACCTCTTGACGGGTCATTCGAAGGTCGACCCAGCGGTTGATCGTCGCCTCGGCAGCTCCCGGTTCTGCCGCATTACGAATCACCGCCTCGGCGTACTCCCGGGTCTGAAGCAGCCCGGGGACCAGGGTGAGATGGAAGCAGCAGACCTGCTCCGCGCGACCTTCCAGCCAGGGGTATTCGATGAAGGAGGCGTCCACGACGTCGCCGTAGTCCTCGTCCCACCGGTCGGTGCGCCAAACCTCCTCGGCAAGCGCCAGCAGACGGGCCCGCTCGGCTGCGTGGTGAAATCCGTAGAGATCCAACAGCGCGATCACGTCACCCTTGCGGATCGGCCAGTCCGCGCGTTCGTACCGACCAAGCGCTGACATGTCGCGTTGCAGATGCTCAGCGACCAACTTCAACGTCATCCCCCGCTCCTCCCGCAGGGTCCGCAATTGCTGACCCAGCCATTGCGCACGGAGGGTCCGGATGAACGGCTTGTGCGGCATGGTCCACCTCTCGATTCGTTGGCGAGGCCGCGTAGGAACCATTGCTCCAGTTCCGAGCGACTGGAAACGTGGCCTTCGGGTGAGGTGATCGCCGGCCCCCGGGGACGCCCGGTGCAAACACGGCAACCGCGGCTGTGCCAACAGCCGAGAAGGTGACGAGAGACGGCCTCGCGAGTGGCAGGCGCATACCGGCTCTCGTCGGGTCTCAACTGGAGCGTCGGGATGTGCGAATCCCGGCTCCGAACCGACTTGAACGAATACCTACCACGGCAAAGGGCGCCTTCGCGACCCTGACCCGCCCATCGGTCGACGACGCGCGAGGTGATGAATGACCCGAGGGACGCTTTACGACGGCACGTTCCACGGCGGGGCTCGGCTGGCTCGGCTGCACCCGAGTCAGGTCCGCGACCGGCAGTTCACCGTCGTCGGTTTCGGCCGACGGGGCCTGGACCCCACTGAGGTACGACGTTTCCTGCACCGCATCGCCCTCGACCTGGCGACGCTGCACCACGATGTGGCTCGGCTCACCGAGGAGAACGCCCGGGTCAAGCGCGCGCTGCGCGACTGGCAGAGCGCCTGGTCCGAGCGGCGTCAGTCGTGAGCCCTGGATGGGAGCACCAGTACAGCGGGCTTTTCACGCCGTTGCCGCGGTTCGCCGTCGAGGCGTACACGGAGATGCCTCGACATGTGATCCATGTGCCGGTGGCGGTCACCGACCTGGCCGGGGCATTGGACCTGGCGCGGACGCTCGCCCGGTCGCTGGCCTCCACGCCGCAGGTCGACGTCGGAGGCACCACCGTCTCGGTCGAGGACGCGCAGCACGTACGACACTGGGTTTTCTGCGACCGGATCATGCCCGATCGCCGCCGCTGCAGGCGGAAGGCCGACCACGGCGATGCCTGTTGTTCCGTCGACGATCCCTAGATCGATCGTGGAACGGCCTCAGTCAGGCTCGACGATGACGAGCTCGCCGACCTGCTCGCCGATCGTGGTACGGGCCTCTGTCGGCAGCCCACGGTCGGTGATCAGCACGTCGGCGGCCTCCAGCGGGGCGATGGTGGCGATGCCGATCGTCTCCCACTTGGTGTGGTCGGCGAGCACCACGAGCCGGCGGGCCGCGCCGATGAGGCAGCGGTTGACCCCGGCCTCCAGCAGGTTGGGTGTGGTAAACCCGGTCCGTGGACTGAGGCCGTGCACACCGAGGAAGAGCAGGTCGACGTTGAGCGCACTGATCGCCGCCTCGGCCACCGGCCCGGTCAACGCGTCCGACGGGGTGCGGATGCCACCTGTCAACACGACGGTCTGGTCGGCGCGCGGGTTCTGGTAGAGCGCGTCGGCCACCGGGATCGAGTTGGTCACCACGGTCAGCCCGCGTACGTCGGAGAGCAGCGTGGCCAGCGCGGCGGTGGTGGTGCCGGCGGAGAGCGCGATGGCCATCCCCGGCTCCACCATCGTCGCCGCCCGCTCGGCGATGGCCCGCTTCTCCACCTGCTGGCGGATCGACTTCGCGGCGAAGCCGGGTTCCTCGGCCGAGCCGGGCCCGGCGAGGGTCGCGCCGCCGTGCACCTTGTCGACCAGGCCGCGCTCGGCCAACACCTCCAGGTCGCGCCGGATCGTCATGTCGGACACGCCGAACCGACTGACCAGGTGACTCACCCGCACCCCGCCACGTTGGCGGATCAGATCGAGGATGGCGGTCTGCCGCTGCTGGGCGAGCATGTGGGGAACCTCCTTCGCGCCGTGACTGTCGTCAGAATCAGGTCCGGTCCTCACGGACCACCGCCACCTCACCGGCCGGCAGTGCCAGCTCACCGGCGCAGTGTCCTCCGGTCAACAGCTCAACGCCGTGCACCGGTAGGCGTACCTCGGTGTCGGTGTGGTTGATCGCGAACAGCCAGGTCCGGTCGCCGTCGCGGCGGCGGACCACCTCCACCCCGGACGGCGCCGACGCCGCCGGGCGAACGCCGGCCTCGGCGAGCAGCCGGGCCACCAGCCGATCGGTGGCCGGTTCGTCCAACCGGGTCCCGACATACCAGGCGGCGCCGTCGCCCACCCGGTGCCGGGTCAGCGCCGGCACGCCCGGCAGGGGCCCATCGGTGTACGAGGCGAGCACCTCGGAGCCGTCGGGGTGCACCCACTCGGTCCACACGTCGGCGGTGCTGCCGTCGTCGAGGTGAACTCGCTCGCCCTCGCGCAGCGGGAAGAACTCCTCGGTCCGGACGCCGAGCAACTCCCGGAACGCGCCCGGGTAGCCGCCTAGCCGGATGTGGTCGTTGGCGTCGACGATGCCGCTGAAGTAGGTGACCGCCGCCGTGCCACCGGCCGCGACGTAGCGGTGCAGCGCGGCGGCGTCGGCGTCCCGAACCAGGTAGAGGGTCGGCACCAGGACCAGCCGGTAGCCGCTGAGGTCGGTCGACGGGTGGACGATGTCGGCGGTCACGCCGGCCCGCCAGAGCGAGCCGTACAGGGCGTTGAGCCGGTCGGTGTAGGTGACGTCGACGCTGGGGTGCGAGTCCAACTCGACACCCCACCACGCCTCCCAGTCGAACAGGATCGCCACATCGGCGTCCACCCGACTACCGCGTACCTCGGCGAGCGCCTTGAGGTCCGCGCCGAGCTGGCAGACCTCGCGGAACACCTTGGTGTCCGGCCCGGCGTGCGGCACCAGCGCGGAGTGGAACTTCTCCGCGCCGGCCCGGGAGGCACGCCACTGGAAGAAGAGCACCCCGTCAGCGCCGCGGGCGACGTGCGCGAGGCTGTTGCGGCGAAGCTGCCCCGGCAGCTTGGCCACGTTGCGCGGCTGCCAGTTGACAGCGCTGGTGGAGTGCTCCATCAGCAACCACGGGTCGCCGCCGGCGACGCCCCGGGTGTGGTCGGCGGCGAGCGCCAGCCCGAGGTGCGCCTGCGGGTCGGCGGCGGTCAGGTAGTGGTCGTTGGACACCAGGTCCACATCGGAGGCCCAGGAGTGGTAGTCCATGTGCTTGACGCCCATGCCGATCATGAAGTTGGTGGTGATCGGCTGCCGGACGAGTGTTCTCAGCACCTCGCGTTCGGCGCGCAGTTGGGCGCGCAGCTCGTCGGAGGAGAAGCGCAGGAAGTCGAGCTGCTGCGTGGGGTTGGCGAAGGCCGTAACCGTGCGGGGTGGGTTGATCTCGGCCCAGTCGCCGTAGCGCTGACTCCAGAACGCGGTGCCCCAGGCGTCGTTGAGTCGGTCCAGGTCGTCGTAGCGCTCGCGCAGCCAGCCACGGAACGCCTCGGCGCTGACGTCGCAGTAGCAGTGCACGTTGTGGCAGCCCAGCTCGTTGGAGACGTGCCACATGACCACTGCGGGATGCTCGGCGTACCGGCCGGCGACAGCGCGTACCAGCTCCAGCGACCGCTCGCGGAACACCGGTGAGCTGGGGCAGTACGCCTGTCGTCCCCCGGGCCAGAGGATCGCGCCGTCGGCCCGGCGGGGCAGCGTCTCCGGGTGCTCGCGGGCCAACCACGGCGGTGGGCTGGCCGTGGCGGTGGCCAGGTCGACCTGGATGCCTCCGTCGTGCAGCAGATCCAGCACCCGGTCCAGCCAGCCGAACTCGAACCGCCCCGGGGTGGGCTCCAGCAACGCCCAGGAGAAGATGCCGACGGAGACCAGGTTGACCCCGGCCTGGCGCATCAGGTCGACGTCCTCGGACCAGGTTTCCTCGGGCCACTGCTCGGGGTTGTAGTCGCCGCCGAAATAGATGCCGTCACCCTGCCATCGCCGCATGACAGCTGAGGGTGCACCCGTCGGACCACCGAAGTCAACACGTTCCAACATTGAGCTTATTTCCAACGTTTACCAGGTAACGGCCGTGTCACGGCTGGGTTATCAGAGATGAACTGCCCTCTTGACAGCGCCCGACCGCAGGGTAGCTTGAGGCCCCAATGGCCGATCGTGTTCGCCAATGTGGATTCTCGGTGGATCTCAATGTGTGATCACGACGCTGGACCTGCCTTCACCAACCCTGAGGCCCTTGGGCGTAGCTCCTTCTCATCCGCAGGAGGCACAGATGTCCCGTCCCCAATCCCAAGCCGAGTACCTGGCTCGGCTCGTACCGCCCTCAGTCGCCGGCATCAACCGACGATCGTTGCTGGCCGGCGCGGCCGGCACGGGCGCGCTGCTCGGCACCGGCCTGCTCTCCGGCTGCGGCGACGATTCCGGCTCCGGGGGGTCCAGCACTGACGTTTCGCTCGGCTCGAACCAGTCCGATCCGAAGCCGAAGGACGTCCTGGCCAAGGTCACCGACGGCTTCAAGGCCTCGTCCGGCGTGCAGGTCGCGGTCAATACGGTCGACCACAACACGTTCCAGGAGAACATCAACAATTACCTACAGGGCAAGCCGGACGACGTGTTCACCTGGTTCGCCGGCTACCGGATGCGCTTCTTCGCGCAGAAGGGCCTGGCCAGCGACATCAGCGACGTGTGGAGCAAGCTCTCCGGTTACTCCGACGCCTTCAAGAAGGCATCCACCGGCGACGACGGCAAACAGTACTTCGTACCGGGGACGTATTACCCGTGGGCGCTCTTCTACCGCAAGTCGGTATGGCAGCAGCGCGGCTACCAGGTGCCCACCACCCTGGACCAGTTCACCGCGCTCGGCGCGCAGATGAAGAGGGACGGCCTCATCCCGATCGCCTTCGCGGACAAGGACGGCTGGCCGGCGATGGGCACCTTCGACATCCTCAACCTGCGCATCAACGGCTACCAGTTCCACATCGACCTGATGGCCGGCAAGGAGGCCTGGACCTCCGACAAGGTCAAGAAGGTCTTCGACACCTGGGCCGGCCTGCTCCCCCTGCACCAGCCGGACAGCCTCGGCCGCACCTGGCAGGAGGCGGCGCAGTCGTTGCAGCAGAAGAAGAGTGGCATGTACCTGCTCGGCCTCTTCGTCGGTCAGCAGTTCAGCAACGACGAGCAGGACGATCTCGACTTCTTCACCTTCCCCGAGATCGACCCGGCCATCGGCGCGAAAGCACTGGACGCCCCGATCGACGGCTACATGATGGCCCGCAAGCCCAAGAACGAGGACAACGCGCGGAAGCTGCTGGAGTACTTCGGTGGCAAGGCCGCCGCGGACATCAACCTCAAGAACGACCCGGCCGTCCTCGTCGCCAACAGTGGCGCGGACGTCGGCGGCTACACCGCGCTGCAGAAGAAGGCAGCCGAACTGGTCGGGTCGGCCACCGAGATCGCCCAGTTCCTCGACCGGGACACCCGGCCGGACTTCGCCTCGACAGTGATCATCCCGGCGCTCCAGCAGTTCATCAAGAACCCCAAGGACATCGGCGGGCTCACCTCGTCCATCGAGAACCAGAAGAAGTCGATCTTCACTGACTGACGGCGGAAGGGGGAGGACATCGTGTCCGACCTGCCCCTGATCCAAGCGGATCGCGCCGTGCCGCCGCCGGCCGCGACCACCTCCACTGGTGGTCGTCGCCGGCGGCTACGGCTCCTGTCCCGCACCGACCGCGTGGTCATCACGCTGATGGTGCTCGTCCCGCTGCTGCTCGTCACCGGGTTCGTCTGGTTGCCGGCGGCGGCCACCGTGCTGCTCTCCGGCACCAACTGGGACGGCATCGGCCCATTCAACGAGATTGAGTTCGTCGGCGCCCGCAACTACAGCGACGTGGTGAACATCTACCCGCCGTTCGTGCCCGCGATCCAACACAACCTGCTCTGGCTGGCGGCGCTGTTCGTGGTCGCCACCCCGTTCGGCATGTTCCTGGCCGTGCTCCTGGACAAGGAGCTGCGCGGCAGCCGCTTCTACCAGACCGCGCTCTACCTGCCGGTGGTGCTCTCGCTGGCGCTCATCGGCTTCGTCTGGCAGCTGCTCTACTCCCGGGACCAGGGGCTCATCAACGCCGTCTTCGGCAGCAGCATCGACTGGTACGGCGACTCGAACGTCAACATCTGGGCAGTGATGGTCGCCTCCGGGTGGCGGCACGTCGGCTACATCATGCTGCTCTACCTCGCCGGCCTGAAGGGCGTCGATCCGTCGCTGCGCGAGGCAGCGGCGGTCGACGGCGCCTCGGAGCGCCGGACGTTCTTCCGGGTCGTGTTCCCGGTCATGCGGCCCATCAACATCATCGTGCTGGTGGTGACCGTGATCGAGTCGCTGCGCGCGTTCGACCTGGTCTGGGTGGTCAACAAGGGCCGCAACGGGCTGGAGCTGATCTCCGCGCTGGTCACCCAGAACGTGGTGGGTGAGGCGAGCCGGATCGGCTTCGGCTCGGCACTGGCAACGATCATGCTGGTCGTCTCGCTGGTCTTCATCACCATCTACCTGGCGACCGTGATGAGGGAGAACCGGGAATGAGCACCGCGACAATCACCCGGCGTACGGAGGGCGGGGCCGACGCGCCGCCGCGCCGCCGCAAGTTGACCCCGTTACGGATGCTGCTGCACGGCTTCCTGATCGTCGTCTCGCTCGCCTGGCTCTTCCCGATCGCCTGGGCGGTGCTGACCTCGCTGCGCTCGTACGACTACACCGCAGCGAACGGCTATGTCTCCTTCGGGGGCTGGACCTTCGACAACTACGTCACCGCCTGGCGGACGGCGGAGTTCGGGCAGCACTTCCTCAACTCGGTGTACATCACCGTGCCGGCGGTGCTGCTGACCCTCTTCCTCGCCTCCTGCGTGGCGTTCGTCATCGCCCGGTTCAGCTGGAAGCTCAACCTCGTCCTGCTCGGGATCTTCACCGCGGCCAACCTGCTGCCCCAGCAGGCGCTGCTCATCCCGCTGTTCCGGCTGTTCACCGAGGTGCCGCTGCCGGAGTTCATGAGTGACTCGGAGCTGCTCTACGACAGCTACTGGGGCCTGATCCTGATCAACGTGGCCTTCCAGTGCGGCTTCTGTGTCTTCGTGCTCAGCAACTACATGAAGGCGCTGCCCCGTGACCTGTACGAGGCGGCGATGGTCGACGGGGCGAGCATCTGGCGACAGTACTGGCAGGTCACCATGCCGCTGTGCCGGCCGGCTCTGGCCGCGCTGGCGACGCTGGAGGTGACCTGGATCTACAACGAGTTCTTCTGGGCCACCGTCCTGATGCGCACCGGCGACAAGTTCCCGGTGACCAGCTCGCTCAACAACCTGCGCGGTGAGTTCTTCACCGACAACAACCTGGTCTCGGCGGGCAGCGTGCTCGTCGCGATCCCCACCCTGGTGATCTTCTTTATGCTCCAGCGACACTTCGTTCGGGGCCTGACCTTGGGAGCCTCCAAAGGATGACGATCCTGCACCTGCGCCGCGCGCGGACCAGCCTGGTGCTCGACGCGCGCGGCCCGGGGCTGCCCCGGGTCGTGCACTGGGGCGGCGACGTCGGCGACCTCGACGACGACGGCCTGCGCCAGCTCACCGACGCGACAGTACCGCCGGTCGTACCGAGCAGCTTCGACGAGTCGACCGTGCTGTCAGTGCTGCCGGAGGCGAGCGCCGGCTGGAGCGGGCGGCCCGGCCTGGCCGGGCACCGCGACGGTGCCGGCTGGTCCACCGCGTTCCGGCTGGACGGTCTCGACGTCGACCAGCCCGCCGACGGACCGGCGCGGGTGACCGTCCGGGCGTCGGACCCGGCCGCCGGGCTGACAGTGACCATCGAGATCACGCTCGACCCGTACGGCCTGCTGACCGTTCGGCACCGGCTGCGCAACGACGGCGCCAGTGCGTACGAGCTGCGGGAGCTGACACCGGTGCTGCCGGTGCCGGCGGTCGCCACCGAGCTGCTCGACCTGACCGGCCGGTGGTGTCGGGAACGGTCCCCACAGCGGCACCCGTGGCAGCACGGCGCCTGGGTCCGCGAGGGCCGGCACGGCCGTACCGGGCACGACGCCACTCTGCTGCTGGTGGCCGGCACCCCCGGGTTCGGCTTCGGCCACGGCGAGGTCTGGGCGGTGCACACCGCGTGGAGCGGCGACCACGTCACGTTCGCCGAACGTCGGCCCACCGGCGAGTCCACTCTCGGTGGCGGCGAGCTGCTGGCCCCCGGGGAGATCCGGCTCGGCCCCGGCGAGTCGTACGAGACTCCCCTGCTCTACGCGGTCTGGTCCGACACCGGGCTGGACGGGCTCAGCGACGTGCTGCACACCCACCTGCGGGCCCGCCCCGGGCACCCCCGCTCCCCCCGCCCGGTGACCCTCAACGTCTGGGAGGCGGTCTACTTCGACCACGACCTGGACAGGCTGCGGGCGCTCGCCGACCGGGCCGCCCAGATCGGCGTGGAGCGGTTCGTGCTCGACGACGGCTGGTTCCGCGGCCGGCGCGACGACACCGCCGGGCTCGGCGACTGGTACGTCGACGAGGGCGTCTGGCCGGACGGCCTGCAACCGCTGATCGAGCACGTCACCGGCCACGGCCTCCAGTTCGGCCTCTGGGTCGAGCCGGAGATGGTCAACCCCGACTCGGACGTGTTCCGCGCGCACCCCGACTGGGTGCTCGCCGTGCCGGGGCGGCTGCCGCCGGCCTGGCGTCACCAGCAGGTGCTCGACCTGGGCCGCCCCGAGGCGTACGACTATGTGCTGGAACGCCTCGACACGCTGCTCACCGACCACCCGGGCATCCGTTACCTCAAGTGGGACCAGAACCGGGACCTCACCGAGGCCGGGCATCACGGCCGCCCCGGCGTGCACGGGCAGACCCTGGCGGCCTACCGGCTGTTCGACGAGTTGCGCGATCGGCACCCGGGTGTGGAGATCGAGAGCTGTTCGTCCGGCGGGGCCCGGGTGGACCTTGCCATCCTGGCGCGTACCGACCGGGTCTGGGCCAGCGACTGCAACGACGCCCTGGAGCGGCTCAGCATCCAACGCTGGACGGGGCTGCTGCTGCCACCGGAGCTGATCGGCACCCACGTCGGCCCGGAACGCTCGCACACCACCAACCGCGTACACGACCTGGGTTTCCGGGCGGCGACGGCGCTCTTCGGCCACCACGGCATCGAGTGGGACATCGCCTCGATCAGCGCCGCCGAGCAGACCGAGCTGGCCGCCTGGGTGGCGCTGCACAAGCGGCTGCGCCCGCTGCTGCACGCTGGTCGGGTGGTCCGGGTCGATCACCCGGACCCGGCCGTCTGGGCGCACGGCGTGGTCGATCACGACAACACCCGAGCGGTGTACGCGGTGGCCCGGCTGACCACCTCGGTGACGCAGGTGCCCGGCGCGGTGCGGCTGCCCGGCCTCGACCCGGGCCGGCGGTACCGGGTGCGACAGGTGTCGGGCGTACCAGCCCCGGCGAGCATCGACCTGTCTCCGCCCACCTGGCTGGCGGGTGGTCTCACCCTCACCGGGGCGGCGCTGGCCCGGGTGGGTGTGCAGCTGCCCGCCCTGCACCCGGAGCAGAGCCTGGTGCTGGAGGTCGACGCCGTCGACTGACAAGATTCTGGAGAATCTTCGGCCGGGGTGTCGAGAACGGCGGGGCCTGCTTCTACCTCACTGTGAGAGCACCGACGAGGGTGCGCAGGCGTGAGGAGCCAACCATGAAGTACATGCTGCTGATGCAGTTCAGCGCCGCCGGGACCGACTTCCCGAGCATCGACACCTGGACCCAGGACGAGGTCCGGGCGCACATCGCCTTCATGGGCGAGGTCAACGCCAAGCTGACCGCCGCCGGCGAGTGGGTCGACGGGCAGGGCCTCGGCGGCCCGCAGCAGGCCCGGATCGTCCGCGCCGGTGAGGGCGGGGTGCCGGTGGTCACCGAGGGGCCGTTCGCCGAGACGAAGGAGTTCCTGGCCGGCTTCTGGATCGTCGACTGCGAGAGCCAGCAGCGGGCCGTGGAGCTGGCCGCGCACATCTCCACGGCGCCCGGCCCCGGCGGCCGGCCGCTGAACATGCCGATCGAGGTACACCCGGTGATGTCCGCCCCGCCGCAGGAGCTGTGAGGGCTGAACACCGATCCCCGCATCGAGGACCTGCTGCGCGAGTTGGCGCCGCAGGTACTCGGCGCGCTCAGCCGCCGCTTCGGTGACTTCGCCACGGCGGAGGACGCGGTGCAGGAGGCGCTGCTGGCCGCCGCCACCCAGTGGCCGACCGAGGGGCTACCGACGAACCCTCGTGGCTGGCTGATCCAGGTCGGTTACCGACGGATGATCGAGCTGGTCCGCGGTGAGCAGGCCAGACGCCGCCGGGAGGACCTGGTCGCCCGCCGGGATCCGGACGACCAGCGGTACGCGCCAGCCCCGGACGAGGAGTTGACCGCCGAGCGGGACGACACGCTGGTCCTGCTCTTCCTCTGCTGCCACCCGGCGCTCGCGTTGACATCGGCGGTGTCGCTGACCCTGCGCGCCGTCGGTGGTTTGAGCACCGCCGAGATCGCCCGCGCGTTCCTGGTGCCCGAGGCGACGATGGCGCAGCGGATCAGTCGGGCCAAGCAGCGCATCCGGGCATCCGGGCTGCCGTTCCGGATGCCCGAGCCGGCGGATCGGGCCGACCGGTTGATCGCCGTCCGACAGGTGCTGTACCTGATCTTCACCGAGGGGCACACCAGCACCACCGGCCCGGACCTGCGCCGCGTCGACCTCGCAACGGAGGCGATCCGGCTGACCCGCGCGCTGCACGCACTGCTGCCGAACGACAGCGAATCGGCCGGGCTGCTGGCATTGATGCTGCTCACCGAGGCGCGCGGCCCGGCGCGGACCGGGCCCTCCGGCGAGCTGATCTCACTGGCCGACCAGGACCGCAGCCGCTGGGACGCGACGGCGATCGCCGAGGGCGTCGCACTTGTCACCCGGGCCCTGCCGCGCGGGCCGGTCGGTCCGTACCAGGTGCAGGCGGCCATCGCCGCCCTGCACGACGAGGCACCGAGCACCGAGCAGACCGACTGGCCGCAGATCCTGGCGCTCTACGAGGTGCTGGAACGCTTGGCCGGCAGCCCGGTGGTGGCCCTCAACCGGGCCGTGGCGACGGCCATGGTGCACGGACCCGCCGCCGGGCTGGCCGCCCTCGACGCGTTGGCCCACGACCCCCAGTTGGCCGGGCACCACCGGCTGGCCGCCGCCCGCGCCCACCTGCACGAGATGGCCGGCGAGCAGGCTCAGGCGATCGTCGACTACCGGATCGCCGCCGCCCGTACGAGCAGCCGCCCAGAACAGCTCTACCTGACCATGCGAGCTGCCCGACTGGCCGCCCAGCCCGTTGATCTCCCGTGAAGACAGAGATCACCTGGTCTCCCGCGGCGTGAGCCGGCAGCTTCACCCGCCACAGCGGGCAATCTTGGACAGTTTCCGTTCCGCGGAACGGGAAGTGTCCAAGATCTACCCCGCGAGCCTCTCCCACGCCACTACCGGGGGCGACGGCGCGAGGAACGGCGGCGCGGCCCGCGACAGCGGCGCGGGTGGGTGCTGGGTGGGTCGGTGGGGCTCGCCAAGCTCACCGGCATCGCGCTGATCATCGCCGGGGTGGTCATCGTGAACCTGGCCGGAGAGCACTGAGTACTGCGGTCTTCGGTGGCCGGGTCCGACGTGGACCCGGCCACCGGTCCGACGGTCAGCTCGCCGTGCAGCTCACCACCGGCGGGCTGTTGGCGCCGGTCCAACTGCCGAGGAAGCCGAAGCTGGCACTGGCCCCGGCGGCCAGCCGTCCGTTGTAGTCCGTGTTGCGGGCGGTCACCGTGGTTCCGCTGCTGGTGAGGGCCACATTCCACGACTGGGTGACGCGCTGGCCGTTGGCGAAGGTCCACCCGGCGGTCCAGCCGGTGATCGCCCTGGCGCCGGCGGTCACCCGTACCTCACCCTGGAAGCCGCCCTGCCACTGGTTGGTCACCGTGTACGTCGCCGTGCAGCCACCGGCGGGCGGGGGCGTCGTGGGCGGAGGCGTGGTGGGCGGAGGCGTCGTCGGGGGTGGGGTGGTCGGCGGCGGGGTGCCGCCGAAGACGCTGGCCTCGCGGGCGGTCTGCCGGATGCCGTTGACGCCGTTGAAGAGGCGCTGACCCCAGTCGGTCAGGCTCGCCGGGTTGAAGTTGGTGGCCAGGTCGAGATACTCGACGCCGCCGCCGTTGCCGCTCCACGACCAGCCCAGCCAGCCGATCCCGTTGGCCTGGCTGTACGCGAGGATGGCGTCCTCGTCCGGGTTCCCGTCGGAGTGGTTGAAGCCGAACTCACCGACCACGATGGGCAGCCCGGCGGTGCGGAACCGGCCCAGGTAGTCGCTGATCTCCGCGGCGGTGTCGAACACCCCGTACATGTGGATGGAGAACACGGTGTTGCGGGCCGGGTCGGCGGCGAAGACCGACGCGGCGTTGTCGCGCATGGTGAACGACCAGTCCTGCCCCCAGTTCGGCGCGTCCACCATGATCGTGTGGGTCAACCCGCCGGCCCGCAGGCGCTTGATCGCACTGGCGTTGTCGGCGGCCCACGTGGCGTAGTTCTGGTTGCCGTACGGCTCGTTGCCGATGTTGACGATGACGTACCTCTCCTGACCGGCGAGGACGTCGGCGAGGCTGAGCCAGTAGTCGACGGCGCGGTCGAGGGTGATCGCGCCGCTCTGCTCGCCGTACCCGGTGGTGTCGTGCACCTCCAGCACGCAGATCAGCCGGTTGGCCTTGCAGAGCGAGATGACGTTGGCGACGTCGGCGTTGGTGTTGCGGGTCCACCGGTCGCCGCTGGAGAGCACCACCCGCACGGTGTTCGCGCCGAGCGCCTTGACGTCGGCGAACGAGCTGGTCTGCTGCGGGTACCAGGTGTGCGCGTGGTTGACGCCGCGCATGATGAATTCGGCGCCGTTGGCGTCGTACAACTTGCCGCCAGCGACGGAGAAGCCAGCCGCGGCGTGTGCCGGCTGGCCGAACACCAGCACCGTGACGAGCAACGCGAGCACTGTCGCGCCGGCGGCGGAGAGTCGAGTCTTCATGGCCTTCCTCAGGGAGGACCCCCGGTGCCCGACAGGGGTGGGGACGTGACAGGGGAAGGCGGCTGCAGCCCGGCAGCCGCGCCCTACTCCCGGCGCAGGCATCAGCGTAGGACGATGGGTTGGTCCTCGCAACCGGTTCAGTTAACGGGCCCACAGCCCGGACAGCCGCAACGGCCCACGCGAACGCGGGCCGTCACGGGGCGGTCATCCCCACCACAGGATGTGCGCCACACCCGGCTCTTAACCGGTTAAGAGCGACGGTAGGCAGGTGACCTCGATCCGTCAAGCACCGCGACAGGCGAACCGGACGGGAGGGTTGACCGCCGTGCACCGGGGTATCCCGGGAACGATCCGTCAGCGAGAGGGGATACCAGGATGGTCAGCGTCGGCTACACCCTGATGAGCGAGCAGGCCGGGCCCAAGCAGCTGGTGGACCATGCGGTACGCGCCGAGGCGGCTGGTTTCGACCAACTGGTGATGTCCGACCACTACTACCCCTGGCTGGACTCCCAGGGCCATTCCCCGTACGCCTGGTCGGTGCTCGGCGCGGTCGCCCACGCCACCTCCCGCGCGCAGCTGATGTCGTTCGTGACCTGCCCGATCCGCCGCTACCACCCGGCCGTGGTCGCGCAGAAGGCCAGCACCATCGGCGCGCTTTCGGGCGGCCGTTTCACCCTGGGCCTGGGCGCCGGGGAGAACCTGAACGAGCACGTGGTCGGCGGCTGGCCGCACGTCCAGCAGCGGCACGAGATGTTCGAGGAGGCGTTGCAGATCATCCGGCCGTTGCTCAACGGGGAGACGCTGACCTTCTCCGGCAACCACTTCGACGTGCCCGACGCCTACGTCTGGGACCGCCCGGACCAGCCGGTGCCGATGGCCGTCGCCGCGTCCGGTCGACAGTCCGCGACGCTGGCCGCCGAGTACGGCAACGGCCTCATCTCCACCGAACCCGACCGGCACATCATCGAGATGTACGACGACGCCGGGGGCGCCGGCCAGCCCCGCTACGGCCAGGTGGCCATCTGCTACGGGCCCGACGAGGCGGAGTGCCGCAAGATCGTGCACGACCAGTTCCGCTGGTTCGGAATGGGTTGGAAGGTCAACGCCGACCTGCCCGGCCCGGAGTCCTTCGCCGCCGCCACCCAGTTCGTCCGCGAGGAGGACGTCGCCGAGGGCATCTCCTGCGGCCCGGACGTGGACGCGCACGTCGAGGCGTTCCGCAAGTTCGTCGACGCCGGCTTCACCCACGTGGCGATCATCCAGGTGGGCGGGGAGACCCAGCCGATGTTCCTCGACTGGGCGCAGGAGCAACTGCTCCCCCGGTTGCGTGAGCTGTGAACCGAGGCGCGGCACCCCGGCCGCCCGGGTCGACCCGCCGCAGCGCCGTCGGCCGGTTCGGGCCGGCCGAGCTGCGGCTCGCCATGGCCGCGCCCCGGCCAGCCGGGGGGCTGACCAGCGAGTGGCGGGTCGTCGACGGACTGCGCACCCACACCCGCCGCAGCGCCGACCCGGGGACCGGGGCGCCACCCGTGGTGCTCGTGCACGGCCTGGCGGTCTCGCACCGGTATCTCACCCCGCTGGCCGTCGCGCTCGCCACCACCCATCAGGTGTACGTGCCGGACCTGCCCGGCTTCGGGCTCACCGAACACCCCCGGGGCGCGTACGACGTCCGCCGGCACGCCGACCACCTGGCCGCCTGGCTGGCCGCGTACCAACTGCCGCCGGTCTGCCTGCTGGGGCACTCGTTCGGCGCGGAGGTGGCCGCCGCAGTCGCCGCAACCCACCCCGACGCGGTACGCGCGCTGGTGTTGGCCGGACCGACAAGTGACCCGGCGGCCCGGTCCCGACGGGGCCAGTTCGGTCGTTGGCTGGTGGACAGCCTGCGCGAGGCGCCGCTACAGGCCCCGATCCTGGTGCGGGACGTCTGGAACGCCCGGCCCTGGCGGGTCCTCGCCACGCTGTCGCACTCGGTGCGGAATGCCATCGAGGCGGACCTCGTCCGGGTCAGCGCGCCGACCGCCGTCGTGACCGGCGACCGCGACCCGGTCGTGCCGCAACGATGGCGGGACGAGGCGACGCGGCTGGTGCCGGAGGCGGCCCTGGTGGTCGTTCCCGGTGCCGCGCACAACGTGGTCACGACCGCCCCAACTGCCGTCGCGGATGCGATCCGGCACCTGCTCGCCCCTCATACCGCACTCACGGACAGGTGAACATCATGCGCTTCGGCAACACGGAGATCCGCCCGCTCGGCGGGGGCCTCGGCTGCCTCCTGATGATCCTCTTCTCGATCGTGGCGTCGGTGGTGCTGACCGTCCTGCTGAATCTGGTGCTCTGAGCCCCGGGTGGCACGGTAATCGGCCCGCGCCACGCCCCGGGTGACGCCGGCAGCGCGAACTGACGGGTGGCGTCAGCCGGGAGACAACTCCAGCGTGGCGAGCAGCGGATAGTGGTCGGAGGCGGTGGCCGCCGCGCCGTCGCGGATCACCCGACAGTCGTGCGCCCGCTGCGCCACCGCCGGGCTGCCGAGCAGGTAGTCCAACCGCATGCCGGCGAACTCGGCCCCGCCGAGCCGGGTGGGCACGGTGTGGCCGGTGGCCTCCGGCGCGTCGACGTTGCCCGACGGCCAGAGGTCGACCAGGCCGGCGGCGAGCAGCCGGGCGATCGCGCGGGTGTCCACGGCGCCGCCGGAGCGACGCAGGTGCCGCCGTCGGTAGAGGGCGGGCATGCCGGCCAGCCGGGCGGTGTGGTCGACGGTCGGGTCGAGCGAGTTGAGATCACCGGTGATGAGTGTCAGCTGCCCCTGGTCGCGGCGCATCGCGGCGACCAACCAGTCGACCTCCATCCGCCGCCGGCCCCCGGAGTACGGGTAGAGGTGGGTGCCGAGCACTGTGAACGGGCCGGCGGACGTGGCCACCACGACGCGGGCGGCGGCGTGGTGGAACGGACGGCGCACCGACCCCGCGTCAATGACCCGGTACGGCGGCCGGACCAGCACCGCCACCGGCTGCCCGAAGCAGGACCGGGCCAGGTGGGGAATCATCCCCACCCGGCCCGCCAGGCTGGCCATCAGCCCGTCCCGGTCGAAGCCGCGCAACTCCTGGAGGGCCAGCACGTCCGGTGCCTGCTCGTCGACGACCTGGACCACCTGATCCAGCCGGTCGAGGCCGCCGCGATCCCGGCCGCCGGTGCGGATGTTCCAGGTCATCACCCGCAGCACGACGGCGGCGCCTAGTCGGCTCGGCCGGCGCGTGCCAGCTCGTCGTCGAGGGTGCCCACGTCCTCCGACTCGATGGCCGGTCGATTGCCTTCCTTCAGGTCCTCGTTAGGCCGGATCACCAGGTAGAGCAAGCCGATCCAGAGCGCGGAGAGCAGGATCGCGCCCATGAAGTCGGTCGGGTGGTGCATCCCCCGGTACATCCGGGAGGTGGCCACCCCGACCGGCATGAGCACTGCCAACGCCACGAAGATCCAACGCCACCACCGGTCGGTACGCGGGAAGACGACGAGGGTGATCGCCAGCCAGACGCAGATCGTGGCCGCGATGTGCCCGGACGGGAACGACGAGGTGGGCATCTGCCCGTCCAGGTTCTCCACCGGCGGACGCGGCCGGTCGACCGCGCGGGCCGACGCGAGGAAGAGCGTCAACTCCCCCACCATCGCCAGCGCCACGAAGAGCACCGGGCGCCAGCGCCGCCACACCGCCAGCACCAGCGGGCAGAACACCAGCGAGATCAGCAGGATGGCATGGGTGTCACCGAACTTGCTCCACCACCAGCTGACGTCGGTCAGCACCTCGGTGTGCCGCTCGGCGAACCACTGCGGCACCTGGGTGTCGAGGGTGTCGAAGAAGGTGCCCTTGGCGTGGTAGCTGACGTACGTGCCGAAGCCGTACAGCGCGCCGAACACGATCACCCAGCCGACCAGCAGCTCGGCCACCGCCGAGCGGGGGTGGGCCAGCACGTGTTCCTCGGCCGGGGCGGGGGCGATGTCGTGCCCCGCCTCCGGCTCCAGGCCCTCGGTCAGCGGAGGCACCGGCCGGCCCCGCTCTCGCCGCCACAGTCGGAAGGCGTACGCGGTGACGCCCAGCCAGGCGGCCCCGAGCAGCCAGGCGGCCAGCACGTCGGAGACGAAGTGCACGCCCAGCGCGATCCGGGTCAGCCCGACCAGTGCCACCAGCACACCGAAGCCGACGATGGCCGGCTTGCGCCAGCGGAGTGCCATCGCCGGCAGGAACACCAACAGCAGCGCTCCGTACGCGACGAACGAGCCGAGCGCGTGCCCGCTCGGGAAGCTGTTGCCGGGCGCGCTGGCGATCGGCACGTCCACGACCGGGCGGAGCCGGCCGACGAGCGTCTTCAGTGACGGGTCGAGGATCAGGCCACCGACCCCCGTGATGATCAGGTAGACGGCGAGTCGGGGCTGGCGCCGGATCAGCAGCCCGACCACGGCGATGGTGACCAGCCAGATGAGGATCGGTCGGCCGCCCAGGTCCGTCACCGCCTGGAGCACGGTGACCAGCGCGTGATGCGGGGCGACGAGCCCGTTGAACCACTCGGCGATCCCGTGGTCGACATCCTGCAACGGGCTCCACTGCACCCGGACGAGCAACAACAGCAGCCCGAAGGCCACCCCGGCACCGGTGACGGCCACCAGACCGGCAATGCTCCGTTCGGCGAAATGACCGATCGGACGCCGCGCCACCTCTTTGACCGCGGTCACCCCGCACCTCCCTTGTCGCCTCTGGCGAGGCGCTTTACCCGATCCGCGTCCCTCGTACACGCCGACGCCCCTACAGCGCCGACATGTCACCGGTGTCGTACAGCTCGGCGCGGTCCGGGTCGGGCTCCCACAGGTCCGGTTGGGCGGGCTCCTGCACACCGATGCGCAGCGCCTCCAGTTGGGCGGCGAAGGACAGCCCGCCGAAGAGCGCCATCCCGGTCAGGTTGGCCCAGAGCAGCAGCGCCATCATGCCGGTCAGGGCACCGTAGGTCTGCCCGAAACCGTCACTGAACCGCACGTACGCGGCGAGCAGCAGGCTGGCCAGCCACCACAGCGCCGTGGCGATGCCGGCCCCGAAAAACAGCCAGGACAGGCCGGGCTGGTTGCGGCGCGGGGCGTGTCGGAACAGCACGGCCACGGCGACGACGGTCAGCCCGAGGCTCAGCGGGAAGCGGATCACGTCCCAGATCCCGTTGGCGAGTTCGCCCCACTCGTAGTGTTCGCGGACCGAGTCGCCCATCGCGCCGCCGCCGACCAGGATCAGGAAGCCGGCGAGCGCGGGCAGGCCGGCGGTGACTGCCAGCACGGCGGCCCGCAGGTACTTGCTCAGCGCCGGGCGGTCGCGCTCCACGCCGTAGATGCGGTTGGCACCCCGCTCGATCTGGGCCATCGTGGTGGTGAGCGCGAACAGGCCGGTGAGCAGACCGAGGGTGAGCGCCAGCTCCCCCGCGTCCTCGACGCGTTCGCCCTCGCCGAGCAGCTCGGCGACCATCTGCGAGCTCTGCCCGGGGGTGAGCGCCAGCACGGTGTCGGCGACCACCTGGCCGCCCTCCTCGACGCCCAGCTCGCTGATCAGGCCGGTGAGGGCGATCAGGAAGGGCACCACGGCGAGGCAGAGTTGCAGCGCGAAGGCCCGGGAGTGACTGAACCCGTCGCCGTAGCGGAACCGGATGAACGCGTCCCGCAGCAGGTGCCAGCCACCCTGCCCGCGCAGTGTGTGCCAGGCGTCGTCGGCGGACAGCTCCTCGTCGGCCATCAGCCGGGTCTCCGGCACGATCCTGGTACTACTCACGGCGTGCTTCCTCGATCAGCTGCTCGCCCCGCTCCCCGGCGCCTTGCGCGTCGACGGCCAGGTCCGGGGTGTCCTCGGGCTGGGGGACGCAGAGCCAGAGCGCCTGGGGCCGGATCTCCGCCCGCAGTTGCCGACCCGGGGAGATCAGGTCGCCGTCCAACTCCCGAGGCTGCGGCCGGTTGCTGGTGACCACCACCCGCCGACCCCGGAACACCTCCAGCTGCGGCACCCGGCCGCTGCGGCGGATCACCGCCCAGCCGAGCGCGAGCCAGTGTCGCAGGTTGCGCGGGGTGAGCACTGCGACGTCGAGCCAGCCGTCGTCCGGCTCGGCCTCGGTCAGCAGGGTCACGCCGCCCTGTAGGCGGCCGACGTTGGCGATCAGGACCGAACGGGCCCGGCGGCGCAACGGCGGCCGGTCGTCGATGCGGATCTGCACCCGCATCGGCCGGTCCCGTAGGTGGCGGGCGGCACCCATCACGTACGCCGGCCAGCCGATGCGGGCCTTGGTGGTCTCGTTTGTGGCTTCGAGCATCTGGGCGTCGAAGCCCATGCCGGCCATCACTGTGAAGTACTTGTCCTCGACGGCCCCGACGTCGAGCAGCCGCCGACCGCGTTCGACAGCGATCTCCAGCCCGGCGGCCAGGTCGGTGGAGAGCCCCAGGTTGGCGGCGAGAAGGTTGCCGGTGCCCTGCGGCAGCACGGCGAGGGCGACATCGGTGCCGACCAACCCGCTGACGCAGGACATCACGGTGCCGTCGCCCCCGCAGGCGAAGACCAGGTCGACGCCGGCCTTGAGGGCCTGCTCGGTCTGGCCGCGACCCGGGTCGTCGACGGTCGTCTCGTACCACTGCGGCGCGGGCCAGCCGGCCGCGGTCAGGGCGTCGTCGACGGTACGACGCAACTCGCCGAGATCGTCGACCTTGACCGGGTTGACCACCACTGCGGAGCGCAACCCGCCGTCGCCGCCCGAGGGCCGCCTGTCCTGTCCAGCATCCACGGCGCCAGTGTGCAGCACCCGGACGGCTTCAGCGACCCGGCGACCGGCGCGCGTCGGAAGTGCCACAGACAGGTTTCAACCCGGCCCCACCCGTCAGGCCGCCGCCCGCAGTGCGAGCTCCACCCGCCGGCGCAGATCGTCGAGGTCGACCCCGGACTCGGTGAGCACCAAAGCCCCCAGCCCGTTGCCCTCCCGGAGCACCCCGAGCAGGATGTGCTCGGTGCCGATGTGGTGGTGGCGCAGGCGCAGGGCCTCCCGCAGGGACAGCTCCAGCACCTTCTTCGAGCGGGGCGAGAACGGGCCGCCGAGGTACCGCTTACGCCCCCAGCGGCGGCGCGGCGCCGGCACCGCCTCCCGTAGCGCGTCCGGGCCGAAGGACTGCTCGATGCGGGCAACGATCGCGGCCAGGTCGATGCCGATCTCCCGCAGCGCCGCCGCGTCCGCGTCACCGAGGCCCGCGCCGCCGCTGGCGGTGTGCCGGCGGATGCGTTCGCGCAGGTCGTCGGCGCGTACCCCGGCGTCGGCGAGCACCCGGCTGGCCAGCCCGGCTTCGTCGGCGAGCAGGGCGAGCAGCAGGTGCTCGGTGCCGACCGGGCGCTGGCCTTCGACCCGCGCCTCCTCCAGCGCCCGTCGCACCACGTCGCGCGCCCGGTCGGTGAATCGTTCGAACATCACGCCTCCCAGGATGAGTTGACCGCCGGTCGCCCGGCGTGCTTCTTGTGCACTGCCTGCCGGCTGACCTCGAGCGTGTCGGCGATCTCCTGCCAGGACCAGCCCTGTCGTCGGGCGTTGTCCACCTGGACCACCTCAAGCCGCTCGAGCAGCCGGCGTAGCGCGCGGACGGCGCGCAGCCCGACCCGGGGGTCGGTGCTGCCGGCTGCCGCCGCGAGTTCTGTCGCCTGACTCATGCCGTCAACATACGTTGACAACCTCTTGACTGTCAACCCTGGTTGACGAGCGGCGACCACAGCGGATCGCACCCGCCACCGCGCTCATCCGACTACCCTCGGTCAGGGACAGCTTGGTCGTGCCGGGCGCGACGCCCGGGAGGTGATATCGGATGGCCGCACCCGCCGACGCAGCGGTGCTGGTCGGCCTCGGGTCGGAACTCGACCTTCCGGTCGTCGAAGAGGCCGCGCAGGAGGCCGCCGGACACGGCCGGCCACTGCACCTGCTGCACACCTTCGACTGGCGCGCGGCCTTCGCCGCGGACACCGTCGCCGCGCCCCGCGACCAGGCCGAGGAGCTGATCACCCGCGCCGCCCAGCTCGCCCACCAGACCGAGCCGGGGCTGACCGTACGCGGGGAGATCGTCGAGAGCGCCATGCTGCCCACCCTCATCCGCCGCTCGGAGGCCACCTTCCTGCTGGCCGTCGGCGACAGCGGAATGGCGGGCAGCGGCCAATGTGTTCCGGCCGAGACGACCGCCGTGCAGTTGGCCGCACGGGCCGGCTGCCCCCTGTTGGTGGTCCGGCGTGAGCCGCCGCCGCAGGGCCCGGTGCTGGTGGGAGTGGACGGCTCGCCCAGCTCACACCTCGCCCTCCAGTGGGCCGTGGAGTGCGCGGCCCGCCGGGGCGCCCGACTGCTGGCGCTGCGGGTGGTGGAGTACGACGAGGACACCGACGCGGTCGCCGAGCAGCTCACCGAGGCGCTGGCCCGGCACGTCGACCGCCACAGCGCGGTGCCGACCGAGTGTCGCGTGGTGCGCGGTGACCCCGCCGAGGTGCTGATTGACACCTCCCGCAGCGCGCAGGTGGCGCTGGTCGCCGCCCGCGGCGACGAACCGGGCCGGGCCATGCTGGGCGCGGTCGCCCAGTCCCTGCTGTACCACTCACCGGCCCCGGTCGTCGTCGTCCGCGGCCTGGCCGAGACGCCACTGGCCGGGCCTGGTGCCCGCCCGACGCGGGACCAACGGCCCTGACCCCGGGGCGTCCACGGCGACCAGGCTGAACCCGGACGCCCCACACCTACCCGCGAGAGGCAGCATGATGGACTCCGCTCTCGACGTGCACCGCGCCCTCACCGACGACGAGCTGCGCCGGCTGGACGCCTACTGGCGCGCCGCGAACTACCTCACCGTCGGGCAGATCTACCTGCTGGACAATCCGCTGCTGCGCGAGCCGCTGACCCCCGACGACATCAAACCCCGGCTGCTCGGGCACTGGGGCACCAGCCCCGGCCTCAACCTGATCTACGCCCACCTCAACCGGGTGATCGTGGCGCGTGATCTCAACGCCATGCTGGTCACCGGCCCCGGCCACGGCGGCCCGGCCATCGTGGCCAACACCTGGCTGGAGGGCACCTGGTCGGAGCGCTACCACGACGTGGCCCGCGACGAGGCCGGGATGTCCCGGCTCTTCCGCCAGTTCTCCTTCCCGGGCGGCATCCCCAGCCATGTGGCGGCGGACGTGCCGGGTTCGATCCACGAGGGCGGCGAGCTCGGGTACGCGTTGAGCCACGCCTACGGCGCCGCGTTCGACCACCCGGACCTGCTGGTGGCCTGCGTGATCGGCGACGGCGAGGCGGAGACCGGGCCGCTGGCCGGCAGTTGGCTCTCCGACGTCTTCCTCAACCCGGCGCGCGACGGCGCGGTGCTGCCCATCCTGCACCTCAACGGCTACAAGATCGCCAACCCGACCGTGCTGTCCCGGATCCCCGAGGCCGACCTGCTCGACCTCATGCGCGGATCGGGCTACCAGCCGTACGTGGTGGCCGGTGACGAGCCGGCCCGGGTGCACCGGACCCTCGCCGCGACGCTGGACCGCGTGTTGAACGAGATCGCCGAGATCCAGCGGCGGGCCCGCTCCGGAGGCTTCGTCGAACGTCCCCGCTGGCCGATGATCATTCTGCGGACGCCGAAGGGCTGGACCGGCCCACCTGAGGTCGACGGCACCCAGGTGGAGGGCACCTACCGCGCCCACCAGGTGCCCCTGTCGGGCGTACGCGACAACCCGGCGCACCTGGCCGAGCTGGAGCACTGGCTGCGCAGCTACCGGCCGGAGGAGCTGTTCGACGCCACCGGCGCGCCGGTGGACGAGCTGCTGACGCTGCCGCCGCGCGGTGACCGGCGGATGAGCGCCAACCCGGTCACCAACGGCGGCGTGGTGCTGCGCGACCTGACCCTGCCGGACTTCCGCGACTACGGCGTGGAGGTTCCCGAGCCGGGTACGCCGGTCGCCGGCGCGACCGGGGTGCTCGGCCCGTGGATCCGCGACGTCATCAGCGCCAATCCGGAGACGTTCCGGCTGTTCGGCCCGGACGAGGTCGCGTCCAACCGACTGGGTGCGGCGTTCGAGGTGACCGACCGGGCCTGGGTGGCCGCAACCGTGCCCGGCGACGACCACCTCTCCCCCGACGGGCGAGTCATGGAGGTGCTCTCCGAGCACCTGTGCCAGGGCTGGCTGGAGGGCTACCTGCTGACCGGCCGGCACGGCGTGTTCACCAGCTACGAGGCGTTCATCCACATCGTCGACTCGATGCTCAACCAGCACGCCAAGTGGCTGAAGGTGACCCGGGCCATCCCCTGGCGACAGCCGATCGCCTCGCTGAACTACCTGCTGTCCAGCCACGTCTGGCGGCAGGACCACAACGGCTTCTCGCACCAGGACCCGGGCTTCATCGACCACGTCGTCAACAAGAAGGCCGAGGTGGTGCGGGTCTACCTCCCGCCGGACGCGAACACGCTGCTCGCCACGATGGACCACTGCCTGCGCAGCCGGCACTACATCAACGTCGTGGTGGCCGGTAAGCAGGCGGCGCCGAACTGGCTGACGATGACGGAGGCGATCCAGCACACCCGGCGTGGCCTGGGCATCTGGGAGTGGGCCAGCAACGACGGCGGCACCGAGCCGGACGTGGTGCTCGCCTGCTGCGGAGACGTGCCCACCCTGGAGACGTTGGCCGCCGTCGAGCTGCTGCGCCAGAACCTCCCAACGTTGAAGGTGCGCCTGGTCAACGTGGTCGACCTGATGCGACTCCAGCCGGACACCGAGCACCCACACGGCCTGACCGACAGGGAGTTCGACACCATCTTCACCGAGGACCGGCCCATCATCTTCGCCTACCACGGCTACCCGTGGCTGATCCACCGACTCACCTACCGCCGCACCAACCACGAGAACCTGCACGTGCGCGGATACAAGGAGGAGGGCACCACCACCACTCCGTTCGACATGGTGATGCTCAACGACCTGGACCGCTTCCACCTGGTCATCGACGTCATCGACCGAGTGCCCGGGCTGGCCGCCAGCGCCGCGCACCTGCGCCAACGGATGGTCGACGCCCGACAGGCGGCCCGCGACTACACCCGCCAGTACGGCGAGGACGACCCCCAGGTCGCCGAATGGCGCTGGATCCGCGAGACCGACCCGACCACCCCCTGAAGGAGGACGACGTGCGCGACGCGGAGATCCTGGTCGGCTACGACGGCTCCACCGACGCCTCGGTGGCCCTGAACTGGGCCCTGGAGGAGGCGCGGCACAGTGGCCAGCCGGTGCGGCTGGCGTACGTCTTCGAATGGCTGACCGTGGCCAGTTGGGTCGGGCCGGGCGTGGCCCCCGGCGTGTGGCCGGACGACACCGCCCGCCGGCAGGTCGAGGACCTGGTCCGCAGGGCCGCGGCGGACGCCACCGCGGCAAACCCCGGGCTGCGGATCACCGGCGAGGTGTACGACGGGCCGCCCGCGCTGGTGTTGCAGGAACGCTCGGCGGAGGCCGGGATGCTGGTGCTGGGCAGCCGGGGTCACGGCGGCTTCAGCGGCCTGCTGGCCGGGTCGACGGCGGTCTCGGTCGCCGCGCACGCCCACTGCCCGGTCGTGGTGGTCCGGGACGGGGCCGGCAGCGCCGCGACCGACACGTCGGGCCGCCCGGTGACGGTCGGGGTGGACGGTTCGGAACCGTCGCTGGTGGCGCTCGGCTTCGCGGCCGAACGGGCGGCGCAGCGGCAACTGCCGCTGCGCGTCCTGCACGCCTG
Source organism: Micromonospora sp. NPDC051227 (assembly GCF_044455385.1). NCBI lineage: Bacteria > Bacillati > Actinomycetota > Actinomycetes > Micromonosporales > Micromonosporaceae > Micromonospora > Micromonospora sp. NPDC051227. The sequence continues at coordinate 37,597 of NZ_JBITET010000016.1, read as the reverse complement.
GACACAGGGCCCCGGCGGGGCGGCCGGGGTGCCCGACGAGCGGGCCGCCGTGGAGCAGGCGCTGGAGCCATGGCGGCGAACATTCCCCGAGCTGGCGGTGACCGTCGACCTGGAGTCGACGAGCCCGTCGGCGATGCTGATCGAGGCGAGCCGGGACGCGCGGCTCGTCGTGGTCGGCAGCCGCGGCCGGGGTGGGCTGGCCGGCATGCTGCTCGGCTCGGTCAGTCAACAGCTCATCCAACACGCCGCCTGCCCGGTCGCTGTGGTCCGCGAACGCTGACCACAGCGTCATCGTCGCGGCGGCCAGGTCCAGCGGGCGGGCCACAGCGGGCCCAACGACCCGACGGGATCAGGACCTGTGGCCCTGCGGGCACAGCGCCGAAGGCCACAGGATGAGGCGGCAACCCACGGCGCTGTACGGCACGATGAGCAGAGACGGAGAGGTCGTGACCATGAGTCAGGACAGCCAGCTGACCACCGCGCTGGCGGAGGCCGCCGCCACCGCCGGCCACGCCCCCTCGGTGCACAACACGCAGCCGTGGCGCTGGCGGGTGCTGCCCGACGCGTTGGAGCTGCGCTCCGTCGCCGACCGACAGCTCGCCGCCAGCGACCCCGCGGGGAGACTGCTCGCGGTCAGCTGCGGCACCGCCCTGCACCACGCCCGACTGGCGCTGGCCGCCGAGGGGTGGCGCGCCGTGGTGGAGCGGCTGCCCGACCCGGGCGACAACGAGCTGCTGGCCCGGCTGACCGACCTCAGCCACACCGGGGCCGACCCGGACGCCATGCGCGTGGTGCAGTGCATGCGGGTGCGACACACCGACCGGCGGCCGGTCAGCGACGAGCCGGTTCCGCCCTCGGCGATCGAGGAGATCACGCGGGCGGTCAACGCGGAGGGCTGCCGGTTGCAGATCCTCGACCGTGACCAGGTTCTGGAGCTGGCCGCCACCGCCGCGCACGCCGACACGGTCGAGGCCGAGGACCCGGAGCTGCGCACCGAGCTGGCGTACTGGACCAGCCGGGCCGGCTCGGGCACCGGCCTGCCGGCGGAGGTGCTGCCCGAGCAGCCCGCGCAGACCACCGTGCCGGGTCGGGACTTCGGCCGTCCCGGCAGCCTGCCGATAGGCCCGGGCCACGACCGGATGGCGGTGTACGCGATGCTGCACGGCGACGAGGACGAACGGGACAGCTGGTTGCGTGCCGGCGAGGCGCTCTCCGCCGGTTGGCTGACCGCCACCCGGCTCGGCGTGTCCGTGGTGCCGCTCAGCGCGGTGGTGGAGGTGCCGGGCACCCGGCAGACCCTGCGGCAGCTGCTCTCCGGGATCGGCTTCCCGTACCTCGTGCTGCGGTTGGGCATCGCGGACCCGGCACACTCCGGCCCGCCGCACACGCCGCGGTTGACCACCGCACAGGTGGTCGACACCTCCGCCGTCGGTTGACGGGTCTGGCGACGCGCGGCACCGGCGCTACCATCCCCCGGTGACCAGCGTGCCGTTGCCCCGTCCGGAGCCGTCCCCGGCACCGTCGCTCGGGCTGAGCCCGCTGTCGCGGGTCCGTCTCGACGAGTTGTTGCAGGAGATGCTGGTTCGGGTCGGTGAGGTGGTGACCAGCCGGGAGCGCCTGCGGGCCCTGCTCGACGCGGTGGTCGGCATCGGCACCAACCTGGATCTACGCACCACCCTGCAACGCATCGTGCAGGCGGCCTGCGAGTTGGTCGGCGCCCGGTACGGCGCGCTCGGCGTGGTCGGCCCGGACCGGCTGCTGCACGACTTCATCGTCTACGGCATCACGCCCGAGCAGCATGAGCGGATCGGCGACCTGCCGCACGGGCGGGGCGTGCTCGGCCTGCTCATCGACGATCCCCGGCCGCTGCGGATGCCCGACATCACCCAGCACCCCCGCTCCTACGGGTTCCCGGCCAACCACCCACCCATGCACAGCTTCCTGGGCGTGCCGGTCCTCATCCGCGACCAGATCTTCGGCAACCTCTACCTGGCGGAGAAGAAGGGCGGTGCGCAGTTCACCGAGGACGACGAGGAGATCGTCGTCGCGCTCGCCGCCGCCGCCGGCGTGGCCATCGAGAACGCCCGCCTGTACGCCCTGGCGCACCGGCGGGAACGCTGGCTCGCCGCCACCGCCGAGATCACCACGGTGCTGCTCGGTGAGGTACGTCGTACCGACGCGTTGGCGTTGGTCGCCCGCCGAGCCCGCGAGGTCGCCGAGGCCGAGCTGGCGCTGGTGCTGCTCTACGACAACGACACCGAGCAGTTCTCCGTGGAGGTGGTCGACGGCGCCGACGAGCAGGCCCTCGCGCTCGTCGGAGCGATCCTGCCCGCCGTCGACACCAGCTTCGGCGCAGCGGTCGCCGAGGGCCGGCAGGACCAGGTGGACGACCTGGCGCACGCCGCGCCGTGGCCGGCCCTGCTGCACACCGGCCAAGCGATGATCTCGCCACTCACCACCGCCGAGACCCTGCACGGCGTGCTGATCGTGGCACACCGGCCGGAGCGTGGCGGTGGCGCCAGCGAGGAGGATCTGACACTGCTGGGCAGCTTCGCCGGGCAGGCCGCGCTGGCAATGGAACGGGCGCGCGGCCAGGAGGAACGGGAACTGCTGGTGGTCCTCGAGGACCGCGAGCGGATCGCCCGCGACCTGCACGACGTGGTGATCCAACGGCTCTTCGCCACCGGCCTGCAACTTCAGAGCGCCGCCCCGATGGCCCGCCCCGAGGTGGCCAAGCGGATCAACGCGGCCGTCGACGATCTGGACTCCACCATCCGGGACATCCGCCGGACGATCTTCGAGCTGCGTACGCCGATGACCTCGGAGCTGCGCACCGAGATCCGTGCGGAGATCGAGGCGGCCGCCGAAGCGCTGGGCTTCAGGCCGCACCTGGAGCTGACCGGGCCGGTGGACAGCGCCGTGCCGGACGCCATCCGCCCGGACCTCACCGCCGTGCTGCGCGAGGCGCTGTCGAACGTGGTCCGCCACGCGCGGTGCACCCGCGTCGACGTCGCCGTACGCGTCGACGCCGGCCAGGTCACCGTGGCAGTCACCGACAACGGGGTGGGCTGCGACCCGGCCGCCGCCCGGGGTGGCCTGGTCAACCTGCGCGAACGCGCCGGCCGCCTCGACGGCACCTTCACGATCGCCCCGGCCGACCCGCACGGCACCGAGGTGCGCTGGGCCGTGCCGCTGCGCGACTGACCCCGGGTCAGGGCGTTTTGCCGAGCAGACGCGTGGCCAGCACGGCGGCCTGCGTGCGGCGCTCCAGGCCCAGCTTGGCCAGCACGCTGGAGACGTAGTTCTTCACCGTCTTCTCCGCCAGGAACATCCGCCCGGCGATCTCCCGGTTGGTCAGCCCCTCGGCCACGTACTCCAGGATCCGCCGCTCCTGCTCGGTGAGCGACCTCAGCTCGCGCGGCTGCTCGACGCCGTTGCGGATGCGCTCCAGAACCCGGGTGGTGATCGCCGGGTCGAGCAGCGACTGCCCGGCCGCGACGCGGCGCACCGCGTCGACCAGGTCGGTGCCACGGATCTGCTTGAGCACGTACCCGGCGGCACCGGCCATGATCGCCGCGAACAGCGCCTCGTCGTCCTCGTAGGAGGTGAGGATCAGTCCTTTGATGGACGAGTCGACGGCGCGGACGTCACGGCACACGTCGATGCCGTTGCCGTCGGGCAGCCGTGCGTCGAGGATCGCCACGTCGGGCCGCAACGCCGGGATGCGGCGGGCCGCCTCCTGCGCCGAGCCGGACTCGCCGACCACCTCGATGTCGCCGCTGCTCTGCAACAGGTCGGCCAGGCCACGGCGGACGACCTCATGGTCGTCGAGGAGGAACACACGGATCATCCCTCGTTTCTACCCGCTGCCCCTGGCCCACCGCACGGGCCGAAGGTCCCGATCGGCACGCGGCGGGCGGGCGCTCGGACCCGACTGGTCGGGACGTCCGGCCCTGCTCGGCGACCACCGAACGATGGACCGTGAAGGTACGCCGGCACCGCGGCACCACCCGCCGCCGGCCCAGTGGGAGAGGAGCACCGCCATGGACATCGGCTACACCGCAGTCCAGCTACGGGCCGCCGCCGTGGACGCGGTCCGGGCACCGTCGTTGCACAACACCCAACCGTGGCGGCTACGGCTGCGCGACGGCGGCATCGAGGTGCTGGCCGACCCCACCCGCCGGCTGCCGGCAACCGACCCGAGCGGGTGGGCTGTCCGGATCGCCTGCGGTGCGGCGTTGTTCAACCTGCGGATCGCCCTGGCCGTGGCCGGCGTCCCGGCCCGGGTGCGGCTGCGCCCCGACCCGGCCGAGCCGGACCTGCTGGCCCGGCTGGTACCGGACCTTCCGCGCCGACCCACCCCCGCCGAGCAGGGCCTGTACTGGGCCATCCCGCGCCGGTTCAGCAACCGCCTGCCGTTCTGGCCGGACCCGGTGCCGGCCGACGCCCGGTGGCGCCTCGGCGAGGCGGCCCATGCCGAGCAGTGCTGGTTGGAGCTGCTGATCGGGGTGAGCGCCGTCTCCGCGTTCGGGGAGCTCGCGCGCAGCGCGCACCGCGTGCTGGAGCGCGACCCCGCCTACCGGGCCGAACGGGAACGGTGGCTGCGCCGGGAACCCACCCCGGACGGCGTGCCCGGTTCGGCCGGAGGTCCGCGGGGCGAGCCGCAGGACGTCCTCCCGACGCGCGGCTACGGTGGGCGCGACCGCGCCCCGGGGCGGGACTTCGAACCGGAACCCCTGGTGGGGGTGCTGGGCTCGGTGGGCAACACCGCCGTGGACCAGGTGATCGCCGGGCAGGCCCTGCAACGCCTGCTGCTCACCGCCACGGACGCTGGGCTCAGCGTGTCGATGCTCTCCCAGCCCATCGAGGTGCCCACGGCGCGGGAACAACTGCGGCTGTCCCTGGGCCGGATCGGGACACCGCAGATGGCACTGCGGATTGGGTACGGCCAGCCGGGTCGGCCGACCCCCCGACGGGACGTCGACGAGGTGCTGGACCTGCCGGTGGTGCCCGCCTGACCCGCCGGTGCACGGTCAGGCGGCGAGCACCGCGGCCTCCAGGGTCGGGTCCAGCCCGATCGAGCTGCGTCGCGGTCGGCCGGCGCGCGGCGGGACCGCGCCGACCTCACGGAGCCAGCGCCAGGTGTCCTCGACGGTCTCGGTCACCGGGCGGCAGGTCAACCCGGCGGCGAGGGCCCGCGTCACGTCCTGCTCCAGCAACCCCCGGTACGGGTGGCCGCGCGGCAGCCAGATCGGCAGGTCGCTCCACGGCTGCACCCCGGCGGCGAGGATCGACGCCGGATCGGTCCAGCGCAGCCGGGCGTCGGCACCGGTGGCGGCCACGCAGGCGTCGAGCAGCTCGCCCATCGTGGTCTGCGTCGGACGACCGATCGCGTTGAAGGTGCCGCCCACCCGCCGGGCGCCCGCGTCCAGCATCCACCCGGCCAGGTCGCGGACGTCGACGTACTGCACCGGCAGGTCGGCCGGCCCGGGGGCGAGCACGTCCCCGCCCCGCTCGACGCGCCGTAGCCACCAGGGCAGCCGGCCGATGTCCTCGCCCGGGCCCAGGATCAGGCCGGCCCGGGCGACCAGCGCGCGCCGACCGAACACGTCCCGCACGGCGCGCTCGGCACCGGCCTTGAGCTGCGGGTAGTCACCGTCGACGGAGGCCGGGTCGGCGTCCACCACCGGCGAGTCCTCATGCAGGCCCGCGCCGGCCTGGTCGGTGTAGACCGAGCCGCTGGAGACGTACACGTAGTGACCCACGGCGTCGACCAGGGCGCGGGCGGCGTCGCCGGCGGCCCGCGGCGCACCGTCCCAGGTGTCCACGGCGACGTCCCACTCACCGCCGGCCAGCGCCGCCAGGCCGTCCGGAGCGGTCCGGTCACCCCGCAACCGGTGTACGCCGGACGGCACCGTCCCGTGCAGCCCCCGGTTGAACACCGTCACCGACCAGCCGCGGCGCACGGCCTCGCTGACCGTGGCCCCGCCCACGAAGCCCGTACCGCCCAGCACCAGCAGTCTCATGCGCTCCACAGTGCCGGCCCGGGTCGGCGCAGGACACCCCTGTTCACCGGCAGCGGATCTGCCCGTGGCAGAACCCGCCGGGGTCAGGTGGTCGGGAGATCCCGCTCGGTTGGTTCACCAGCGGAGCCTCGTCCAGCATGCAGGAAAGCCGCCCGGGGCATGGTCAACGGAGCCGCCGATTGCGAAACTGCTTCAATCTGCGTCAGCACGGGCGATCGAGGCGCACGACCCGGACGGAGAAGGCAATGTCCAGCACACCGCTGTCCCTGCCGCAGCCGACCGCGCGGGCCCCCGAGTTCGGCCGGGACGCGCTCATCGTCTGCGAGAACCTGGTGCGGATCTACCAGACCGGTTCGATCGAGGTGCAGGCACTACAAGGGCTGGACCTGGCCGTGGAGAGCGGTGAGCTGGTCGCCGTCGTCGGCGCCTCCGGGTCGGGCAAGTCGACGCTGCTCTCCATCCTGGCCGGCATCGACGCCCCCACCGCCGGGCGGGTCCGGGTCGAGGAGTGGAATCTGCTGGCGATGTCCCGCGCGGACCGGGTGGACTACCGGCGGCACACCGTCGGGTTCGTACGGCAGCAGACGGCGAGCAACCTGATCCCCTACCTGACCGCACGGGAGATGGTGGACCTGCCGATGACGGCGGCCCGCGCCGCCAAGAAGGAGCGCCGGGAGCGCACTGCCGAACTGCTGGACAGCCTCGGTGTCGCCGACTGCGCCGATCGGCGCCCCGGGCAACTCTCCGGCGGGCAGCAGATGCGGGTCGCGATCGCTGTGGCGCTGGCCAACCAGCCGCGGGTCCTGCTCGCCGACGAGCCGACCGGCGAGCTGGACGCCGCCACGTCCGCTGAGGTCTTCGGCGTGCTGCGGGACGTCAACCGGCGCTACGGCGTCACGGTCGTCGTGGTGACCCACGATCCGGAGGTCAGCGGCCAGGTCGAAAGGACCGTCGCGATCCGGGACGGACGCACCAGCAGCGAGGTGCTGCGCCGCACCACCACCGACGCGGAGGGCGACACGCACATGATCGCCGAGGAGTACGCCGTGATGGACCGGGCCGGGCGGGTCCAGGTGCCCCGCGAGTTCCGCCAGGCGCTGGCGCTGACCCGACGGGTCCGGCTGGCCCTGGAACCCGACCACATCACGATCCGCCCCGACTCGGGAAGCGGCGAATGAGCAGCGAGCCGCTGCTGAGCGTGCGCGGCGTACACCGGCGCTTCCGCACCGGGCCGACCGTCGTACACGCCCTGAACGGCGTGTCGTTCGACGTGGCCGCCGGTTCGATGGTGGCGCTCGTCGGCCGGTCCGGCTCGGGAAAGACCACTCTGCTCAACGTCATCGGCGGCCTGGACCGCCCGGACGCCGGCACCGTGCACGTCGACGGCACCGACGTCACAGCGCTCGACGAGGATGGCCTGTCGCGGCTGCGGCGCGAGAAGGTGTCGTACGTCTTCCAGAGCTTCGGGTTGATCCCGGTGCTGTCGGCCGCGGAGAACGTCGCGGCCCCGCTGCGGATGGCCCGCGTCGCCCCGACCGAGCGCGAGCGGCGGGTCGAGTTGCTGCTGGAGCTGATCGGCCTGGCCGACCACGCCCGGCAGCGGCCGGCCGAGCTGTCCGGCGGCCAGCAGCAGCGGGTGGCGATCGCCCGCGCGCTGGCCGCCTCGCCCCAGCTTCTGCTCGCCGACGAGCCCACCGGGCAACTGGACGCCGAGACCGGCCTGTCGGTGATGGCCCTGCTGCGCGGGATAGTGGAATCCGAGGGCGTCACCGTCCTGGTGTCGACGCACGACGCGGTGATGATGGCCCTGGCCGACCGGGTGATCCGCATCCACGACGGGCACCTCGACGAACAGGCGGCCGGGCAGCCGTACGCGCCAGTGCCGGACGCCGGGTGACGCGACGATGAGGCTGGTCAGCCGGCGCGCCCGCGCGCAGTGGCCGCTGCTGGCAGCCCTGCTCGGGGTCGTCACGATCGGCGCGACAGCGCTGGGTACCTGCACCCTGTTGGTCACCCGCACCGCCGAGCGGGCGCTGGAGGTCGCCATGGCCCGCGCCGCCCCCGCCGCCGTCGACGTGACCGTCTACACCGGTGCCGTCGAGGGCCAGAACGCGCCGTCGGTCGCCGCCGACACCCGCGCCGTGGTGGCCTCCACGCTCGCACCGTTCCCGGTGACGACAACCGCGCGGGCGTCGACGGTGCTGCGGGCGCTGCCGCCCGGGCTCGCCAGGGGCACCACCGTCGGAGCCCAGGCGTACCTGTCGGGGCTGGACGACCTGCCGACCCGAGGCGAGCTGGTCACCGGGCGCTGGCCACAGCACCCTGGCGACGCGGTGCTGCTGGAGTCCACCGCACAACTGCTCGGCCTCACCCCCGGTCGCCGGGTACGCCTCGGCGCCGAGCTGGCCCACGCGCCCGTCCCGGCCATCGACGTGGTCGTCGTCGGTGTGGTGCGCCCGCTGCCGGGGCGCGGCTGGGACCGCGACCCGCTGGCCGCGGCCGGCTCCGCCACCGGTTACCGGGACGGCCGCTTCCAGCAGCCGGTCAACGCCTACGGCCCGTTCCTCGTCGACCTTGCCGACCTGGTCACCACCGGTGCCACAGTCGACCGGTTGGAGGTCACCGCCCATCCGGACCTGTCCCAGAGCAACCGCCACGACCTGGAGACCGTGGCCGCGGCCGTCGACGGTGCCGACGGCCGGCTGGCGGGCACCCTCGGCGACCGCGTCCGGCTCGCACGTGTCGCCTCCGAACTGCCGCTGACCCTGCGGGCCGCCGACGACCAACGGCACGTCACCGCCGCCGTCGTGCTCGCCATCGCCGTCCTCGCCGGTGTCCTGGCCGCGTCGGCACTCGTCCTCGCCGGTCGGCTGACCACTGGCATACGCGCCGACGAGACCGCCCTGCGGTCCGCCCTGGGAACCAGCCGTGGCCAACTCGCCGCCACCGCGACACTCGAGGCCGGGCTCGTCGCCGCCGTCGCCGCCGCGCTCGCGATACCGGCCTCGTCGGCCCTGCACGCCGGCCTGACCCACCTGCCACCGCTGGACGCCGCCGGCCTGACCGTCCGGCCGGCCATCGCCGGCGCCCAGGTCCTCGCGGTCGCCGGCGGCGCGCTGGTGCTCGCCGCTGTCCTCATCGTCCTGGCGATCCGGCCCGTCCCGGCAGCCGGCGACCAGCGCACCCGCCGCGAACTGCTGGCCCGATCCGGCGCCGACCTGATGCTCGCGGTATTCGCCGCCGCCGGATGGTGGCAGCTGTACGCGCAGCCCACCGCCGCCAGCCCACGCGCCGACGCCGTCCGGATGCTCGCGCCGGCGCTGCTGCTCACCGCAGGCGTCGCTCTGGCTCTCCGGGTGGTACTGCCCGCCCTCCGCGGTGCCGACCGGCTGGCGTACCGCGCCCGTGGGCTGGCGCTTCCGCTGGCGGTCTCCGAGGCCGCCCGCCGGCCACGAGCGGTCGCCGCCGGGCTGCTCGTCGGACTGGCTTGCGCGGCCGGAACCTTCGGCCTCGCCTTCGACGACACGTGGCACCAGTCGCAGCGCGACCAGGCCGCGCTCGCCGTCGGCACCGACCTGGCACTCACCCTCAGCACGGCGCCGGTGGCCGGAGACGGCGCGGTCGTCAGCGCGGCCACCGCGGGGGCCGTGAGTCCGGCCCTCGACCGAGGTACCGCCGTCGGTCAGTGGCTCGGCAACGCCGGCGACGCGCCGCGCCTGGTCGCCGTCGACACCACCCGCGCCGACGCGCTGCTGCGCGGGCGGCTGGACAACGACCGCGGATGGGCGGACGTGGGCGCCACACTGGCACCACGCACCCGGGTCACCGGCCTCGCCATTCCGACCGGCGCCCCGCTCGTCCTGAGCGGGACCGCCGCCGGCGACACCCCGCTCGCCGTGACGCCCCGGCTGATGCTGCAGGACGCCACCGGCCTGCGCACGTCCTGCACCGGTCCGGCCGTACCTCTCGACGGCCAGGAGTTTCGGCTGCCCGCCTGCGCGACGGCTGACGGGCTGCGCCTCGTCGCGGTCGTCCTGCCGGTCACCGCCGACGCCGTCGGCGGACGCGTCGCCGTAGCCGTCACACTCACCGTGCCGCCCGCCGAGTCGGCGGAGAGGCCCACTGACGGATCGGATTGGACCGCCACGTCCGCGCCGCCGGTCCCGAGCAGGTTGAGCGACCCGACCGTCATGGTGTCCGCCACCCCGACGGGAACCACGCTGCGGATGGCCGCGACCGTCGATCTCGGCGGCGCCGAGGACGCCGCCCGGACCCTCGTCGCCACCGCCTTCCCGGACCCCGGCCCGGTGCCCGTCGCCGTCTCCGCCCGCTTTGCCAGCGAGGTCGGTGCCGAGAGCGGCAGCAAGCTCAGCGTCACGGTCGGCATCACGCCCGTCCCGGTCGTCGTCACCGAGGTCGTGCCGACCGTACCGTCCGCCCCCGGCGCCGTCGCCGTCCTGGCCGACCTGGACACGCTGTCCCGCGCACGTGCCGTCACCGGCGACCTGACGTTCCCGGTCGACGCCTGGTGGGTCGGCCACCCAGCCGGCCCCGGTGCCGTCGAGCGGGCCACCGCCCTGCACCTGGGCACCGTCGCGACCCGCGAGGCGGAGACCGCCCGCCTCACCGGCGGCCCGCTGCGCGCCGGGCTGCCGGCCGCGCTGGGCCTCATCGTCCCGGCCGCCGCCCTGCTGCTGCTCGCCGGCGTCGTCCTGCACGTCACCTGTGATCTCCAGGTCCGCGCCGTCGAGGTGACGCGGCTACGCGGCCTGGGGATGTCCCGGCGCGGCATCCGGGCCGTGCTGCTCGGCCAGCACGCCAGCGTTCTGCTGCCCCTGCTCGCGGCGGGCACGGCCGTCGGCGCGCTCGCCACCCGCGTCGTCGCTCCCCTGCTCGTGCGCTCCGAAACCGGCGCCGCGCCCGTCCCGGCCACCCAGCCACACTGGCCGTGGCCGGCCGAGGCCGCACTGCTTGCCGTACTACTGGCCGGATGCATGCTGGCGGTCGCCGTTGTGGTCACCGTCCAGGTCCGCCGGGCCGACGCCGCGCACCTGCGGGTGGCCCCGTGAACCGGTGGCTGACCCGCCGGTGGCCGGCGCTGCACTGGCCCAGCATCCGCGGCCGTGGCCGTACCGACGCCGGACCGCTGCTGCTCACCGCCGCCGTCATCGCGGCCGTCGCGCTGCTCGCCGGGGCCGCGCCGGCGCTGCTCCGCGCCGCCGCCGACAACGCCGTCCAGGACACCGTCCGCCGCGCCGGCAACGACGCGAACGTCCTCGTCCACGCCAACTGGGAACGCGACGACGGGCCGACCGGCGGGCGGGTCCGGATGCCCCACCTCGCCGAGGACGTCGACGCCTTCCGCGCCCGGGCGACAAACGCGCTCGGGCCCGACCTGGACGCCGCGCTGCTCCCGCCCGTCGCCGCCGTCAACGGCCCGATCCTCAGCATCACCGGCGGCAGCGTGCCGCGTACCTTCCAGTTCACCTACCTGGCCGGTGACCTCGGCGGCCCGGACGTGACCTGGGTCGCCGGCAGCCCGCCCGGCTCCGCCGTCTCCGACCAGTACGTCGAGACCCCCTACGACGGACCGCCCTGGCCGGTGCAGGTCGGCCTCTCCGAGGCGGACGCCGCCGCGCTCAACCTCGGCCCCGGCGCTCGAATCCCGGTCAGGGACGGCCAGGGTCGCGACAAGGACGTCCGGATCAGCGGGATCTACCGACCCGCGGACAGCGCCGACCCAGCCTGGCGGCTCGCCCCGGCGCTACTGCGTCCCGTGCCCGGGGCCGACGGCGTGGGGACCACCCGGTTCGCCGGCCTGCTGTCGCGCGAGTCGTTACCGGACGCCCGGCTCGCCGTCGACGAGGACCAGTTGCGGCGCACCGTCCACTTCGCACCCGTTTCCGACGCGCTCACCTGGGACGCCACCGCGACGCTCGCCAGCCAGGTGGTCAAGCTCAAGGCGACCTCCGGCTCATCAAGCGACCGCGAGCAATCCCTGAAGTGGGAATCGCAGCTCGACACCGCACTGCGCGACGCCCGCACGCGGAACAGCGCCGCTTCCGCACAGGCCGCCGTCCTGCTCGCCGGTGTACTGACCGCCACGGTGCTGGTCCTGCTGCTCGCCGCCGACCTGCTGGTCCGCCGCCGTACCCCGGTGCTGAGCGCCGCCCGGCAGCGCGGGGCGGCGCTACCCGACCTCGGTGCGGAACTGATCATCGAGTCCACAGTGGTGTCCCTGTCGGCCGCCGCCGTCGGGCTCGCGATCGCGCGCGCGGCCGCTCCGGGCGTCTCCTGGACCTGGGCCGTTCCCGTGGTCCTGGCCGGTGCCGTCGCCGGGCCGGCGTTCGGCACCCTCGCCGCCGCCCGTGCCAGCCGTGACCGGCGTCAACCCGCCAACCCGGCCGCTCGGCGCTGGATCCGGGCCACCGGCCAGTTGCGCCGCGCCGCCGTGGAGGCCGCTGTCCTGATCGCCGCGGTCGCCGCCTTCGTCACACTGCACCAGCGCGGACTCCTGCCCGTCGCCTCCGACGGCGACACCGGTGAGCTGACCGGCGACCTCATCCTGCCGATCGGCGCCCTCGCTCTGGGCGCGCTCGTCGGCGGGCTCGTCCTGCTCCGGCTACTGCCCCTCGGGGCGCGGTTCGCGCTCCGACAGGCCCTGCGCTCGCGCCGCCCGCTGGCCGTGTTCGGTGCCGCCCAGGCGGCCACAACGGCCGGGCGCGCGCTGCCGCTGCTGGTTCTGGTCAGCACCACGGCGCTCGCGTCGTTCGCGCTCATCCTCGGCGCCACCGTTACCCGGGGCCTGACCGACGGCGCGTGGAGCACCGTCGGCGCCGACGCCCGCCTCGACGTCGGCGCCGACGCCGAGGCCGCCACGGCCGCACTCGCCGAGCGCATCGCCGCCGCACCCGGGGTGGAGCAGGTTGTCGTCGCGCAGGTGACCGACTCGGCACGCGTCTTCACCGACTCGACGCTGCTCACCCCACGCCTGGTCATCGTGGACACCGCAGCGTTCCAGCGTCTGCTGGCCACCACCCCGCTGCCCGACGCGCCGGCGCTGGCCCGGCTCACGGCACCCGGTCCTGGCCCCGGGGAGGTCCCAGCGCTGGTCCGCTCGAGTGACGGCGATCTGCGGACCGGTACGCGGCTGCAGCTACCCCGGGACGACGCCCCGGCGATTCGTCTCGTCGCCGTCGGTACCGCTCCCTCCGTCGGCGGCGCCAACGACGTCATCATTGTGGACGCCGCGGCCCTCGCCGACGCCGGGTTGCCCGCCGTTCCGAATACCGTCTGGGTGTCCGGCTCCGGTGCGGGGCGGGCCGTGTCGAACACCGGAGTCGCCTCCGACGTCGTGCTGCGTGCGGACGTCCTGCGGGCGCAGCGGGTGGCTCCGCTGACGGCAGGGCTGGTACGGCTGGCGTGGACGGCCGCGGCGGTGCTGCTGGCGCTGGGACTGCTCGGCCTCACGCTCGCCGCAGCCGCCGGTGCCTCGCAGCGGTGGCAGACCCTGACCCGGCTGCGGACCCTCGGCCTGCGGCCACGCGACGTCCGCTGGGTCGCCGCCGGAGAGCTCCTGCCGCCGGTCGTGGTCGCCGCGGTGTGCGGCCCGCTACTCGGGGCCCTGCTCGCACGCCTGACGCTCGGCCCGCTCCACCTGCGGCTGCTCACCGGCCAGGCCGCCGACCCGGCGGCGGTCCTGCCGTGGTGGCTGCTGGGCCTGGTGAGCGTGGCGCTGCTGGCGACGGCCGCCATGGTCGTACCCGTCGAGTCGGCGCTGCGGCGACGCGACCGGCTGAGCGAGGTACTCCGCGCCGGTGAGTGACCGACTGTCTCCCCATGCCGGAAGCAGAAACGGCGAGACCCGTCACCGGATATCCGGTGACGGGTCATCTGATCCGCTTGTAAAGATGGTGGGCGATACTGGGTTTGAACCAGTGACCTCTTCCGTGTCAAGGAAGCGCGCTCCCACTGCGCCAATCGCCCGTGGCGGCCCCGTGGGGCGCATCGCGAGCGGACGACGGGATTCGAACCCGCGACCCTCACCTTGGCAAGGTGATGCGCTACCAGCTGCGCTACGTCCGCACGTCCCCGGCAAGCGCCGGCGACAGATGAACTCTACCCGATGCCAAGATCGCTTGGCACGGCACCCTGGCCGGTCGCGGTTGCGCTGGTCCCGGCCGGGGTACTGAAGGACGCGACAGCGCACCACACCCCCTTAAGGAGGCTGTCGTGGGTATCGGCACCAGCATCTTCCTGATCGCGCTCGGCGCGATCCTCACCTTCGCACTGGACGCGAGCGTCGGCGGCATCAACCTCGACGTGGTCGGCTGGATCCTGATGGGCGCCGGCGTCCTTGGCCTGATCATGACCACGCTGATCTGGGGTCGCCGACGCCAGGTCGTCACCACCACCGAGCAGCCGGTGGAGTACCGGCAGGTCGAGGAGCGGCGGGACATCGCGCCTCCGCTGTGACACGACCGCTTCCATCGCTGGCAGAGCTGCCAGATCAACGTGATTCCGGGTCGGCCGCCTCGCCGAAGGCGGCCGACCCGTCGCACCGGCGACCTCGTGCCGCAGCAGACGTCGGGTAGGCGTCGCGGCCGGCGAGTGGGCCGGCATGCTCCGGTGGTGCCGGCGGCGGAATCAGAACTCGATGACCAACCGGCCGCGTACCCCTCCGGCCTCCAGGAGCTGATGCGCCCGGGCCGCCTCCTCCGGCGGGAACCGAGCGGCGACCCGCAGGGTCAGCGCACCCTCCTCGGCGAGCCGCCGAAGCAGGTCGAGCTTGTCGCGGCGCCCGTCGTACTCGTGCACGTACGCGGACACCATGTCGATCCTCCGCTGGTCGGCCTGCGCCCGCAGCACCGGATCGGGCCCGCCGCGCAGCAGCGCGACGGCACCACCCGCGCGCACCGCGGGCAGCAACGCGCCGCCGAGCAACGCGGCGTCGACAGCGGCGTCCACCCCGTCCGGGGCGTGCTCGCGGAAGCGGTCGGCGACATCGGGACCTCGGGTCACCGTCACGTCGGCGCCGAGCGCGGTGACCAGTTCGACGTCGTCGGGCGCCGCGTCGGCCAACACCCAATGTCCGGCGGCCTTGGCGAGCTGTACCGCGTATCCGCCGACGGCGCCGGCCGCTCCGGTCACCGCGAGGGTGCTGCCCGGCGGCAGCCGCAACTGGTCCAGGGCGTGCAGGGCGGTCAACCCGTTCAACGGCAGGGTGGCCGCCTCGGCGGGTGACACGCCCGCCGGCGCGGGCGCCACCCAGGTCTCCGGGAGCACTACCCACTCGGCGTACCCACCGCCGGCCGCCCGGGTCGGATTGATCATGGCCATCACCGGGTCACCCTGGGCGAGAGCACCACTGGTCCCGGAACCCACCTCGTCGATGGTGCCGGCGATGTCCTGACCGGGCAGCAGCGGGTCGCCGCCGCGCAGTCGCACCGGCGTCATACCGGCCCGGATCAGCGTGTCCGCGGGGTTGACCGCCGCGGCGCGTACCCGGATGCGGACCTCACCAGGGCCGGCGTGCGGCGTCGGAAGCTCGACCACCCGCAGCACCTCGGGCCCGCCGTAGCGGAGTAGTCCAACTGCTCTCATGCTCGACTCCTCGTCATTCGGGTCGGGCCAAGGGCTGGGTCATGCCGGTGGCGGAGGCCCGCTCGATCGCGTCGATGAGCCGGTGCCGACCGAGGGCGTGCGCGAAGTCGGGGACGGTCCGGGTGCCGTCGGCCAACTCCCGGGCGAGCTGCCGGTAGAGCCGCGCCACACCTCCGGCCACGGAACGACTCAGCTCGGCGGGCACGCCGTCCAGGTAGGACGCCGGCACCTCCAGTGGTCGGACGGCGCTGTCCGTGCCCCGGCCTCCGGCGAGAGTGAGTTCGGCGACCTGCATGTTGCCCCAGCCGGCCGTCAGCACCAGGTCGCCCTCGCTGCCGTTGATCTCCCACCGAAAGTTGTCCCCACGAGACACCCCGCCCCGGTAGAAGATGGACGCCGCCGCGCCGCCATCGAGGGCACCGATCACCGCCACCTGGTCCGGCACGGTGACCGGGATGGTGCTGCCGTCCGTCGCGACCGTCGCCTGCCTGCGGCCGACGACGAGGTTCGCGGCCACCGAGTCAAACTCCCCGAGGACGAAGTGCAGCGGATCGAGGGCGTGCAGGGTGGCTGAGGTGAGCGGAGTGGCGCCGTTGGCGTTGTCGAACCAGTACGCCTGGCTGGGGTCGGCAACCTCACCACCCCAGACCATCCCCGAGCCGACCATCGTGGTGCCGAGCACCTCGCCGACGTACCCGTCGCGGATCAACTCCCGGGCGTATCGGACCTCGGGGGCGTACCGCCCCTGGAGGCCGACCACCGTGCGGACGCCAACCTTCGCCGCCCGGTCTGCCAACTGCTGGGCCTCGACCAGGCCATTGCCCAGCGGCCACTCGCTGTAGACCATCTTGCCCTCGTCCAGGGCCGCGGAGATGAGCTTGAAGTGCTCGGTGACCTTCACCGCCACGACCACGAGGTCGACGCCGGGATGGCGGATCAGGTCGCGGTGGTCGTGGTAGGCGGGCACGCCGTACCTGGCCGCTGCCGCCTCGGCGCTGCTCGGACGGGAGGTGCTCACCGCGCGCAGGGTGAACTCGGGTGTCGCGGCGATGGCGGGCACGTGTGCGGTGGAGGCCCATCCGCTGGTGCTCGCGCCAATGATGCCGACGCCGATTTTGGACATGTTCCATCTCCTCAAAACAGGATAAATCGGAAAAGCGCACGTTGGTTGGACGATGGGCCGACCACGTCGTCCGGCGGACGTCAGTCCAGGCAGGTGAGCGCGACCTCGGCGTAACGCGTCAGCGCCGCCCGATCCGGGTTGATGGCGCCCATCACCCGCAGACCCTGGAGGCTGGTCACCAGGAAGCCGGCCAGGTCGGTGGCGCTGCGGTCGGTGCTGATCTGGCCCCGTAACTGCGCCTCGGCGAGCAGGTCGTAGAGCGCCAACTCCAGGGACTGGGTGGTCGAGCGGAGCCGCTCGGCGACCCGCACATCCTGGTGGGCCCGTTCCATCGAGGCCCCGACGATGAGGCAGGCGAGGTGCCGGCCGTCCCCGGTGATGTCGTCCACCGCACCGATGAACACCTCACGGATGACCGCTCGCGCATCGTTGCCCGAGCGCAGCAGATCAACCATGGGTGCGGCGTAGCGCTGCCGGTACAGGTCGAGCACCGCCAGGTAGAGGCCGTCCTTGCTGCCGAACGCGGCGTAGATCGAGCCGCTGCCCAAACCGGTCGCCTCGGAGAGGTCACGCATGGAGGTGCCCTCGTAGCCCTTGCTCCGGAACACGTTCATGGCAGCGTTGACCGCGGCGTCGAGGTCGAACTCACGGGTGCGGGCCATGCCGGAGACGCTACCCGCTATCTGGAACGATCGACAAAGTACCGCCGATCACAGCCGACGAATCGAGCCGTTTGCGCTGGCTGACAGGGATCCCAGACGCCGCGTTACGATCCAGATCATGGAGTCTCTCGACACCGTGCTGGCCGCGCACCGGGCGTACCTGCTCGGTTGGAACATCGGTGTCGCCGGGGGTCCCGACCTCCCGACCTACCGCAGTGAGGTGCCGCACGCACCCCTCAACGGCGTACTGCGGGTGGCCGGGCGCACGCCACAGGACGCCCTCGCCGAGGCCCGGCAGCGCCTGCACGGCGTACCCCGGATCTGGTGGGTTGGCCCGGACAGCGACGCCGGCACCGCGGACGGCCTGGTCTCCCTCGGCGCGGTGCAGGTCGCCCGGATGCCGATCATGACGGTGAGGATCGGGGCGGCGGCCGATGTCCCGACTCCCGCTGGCGTGCGGATCGCCGAGACCACAGACCTCGCCACGTTCGTCCCGGCCTATGCCCGGGTGTCCGGAATCCCGGCGGACGGCGTGGCGGCGACGATCGAACGGGAGAAGGCGTTCACCGGCGACGGCACAGTGCTCCGGCTGGCCGGTCGCCTCGATGACGGCCGGGTCGTCGCAACGGCCGTCGCCTGGATCAGCCACGGTCTGGTCACCCTCTACTTCGTCGGCACCCAGCCGGAGCAGCGACGCAGGGGCATCGGCGCGGCTATGACCAGGGCCGCCCTTCAGCTGGCCGGCGAGCGGGGCGCCCGCACCGCCGCCCTCACCTCGTCGGCCGTCGGCGAGTCGGTCTACCACGGCCTCGGCTTCCGGCCAGTGGGCGAGTTCCGCCTGTTGACCTTCTGAAGGCGAGCGCGAGGCCCGGCGAACCAGACTGGATCACGGGGTGGCCACCCGACGGAAACCATTGACTACGGGGTTCAGACAGCGTTGTCTTTTACTGGCGCCTGGGGAGGTACGACAGTGATCGACGATGTGTCCCTCGTGTTCTGCGTGACCGCCGACGTGTCCGTGCGGGAGCGGATGGTGCGGCGCCTGGACGGACTCGGCACCCTGGTGATCTGCACCGACCTCGCGGAGTTGCAGGCAATGATCGGCGGGCCGGTCATCGGGGGGCCTGCGCGACCCCCCACCCCCACCACCGCGTCCGTCCACGCTCCGGCCGTAGCCGCAGCCGCTCCAGCCGTCGGCGTGGCCGGCCAGATCAGCCTCGGTGACCTCACCATCGACCCGCTCGACCACCGGGTGGCGTGGCGCGGAGAACCGCTGGCCCTGACCCGGCTCGAGCGAAACCTGCTCACCCAACTCGCCACCGCACCGGTCGGAGTCTGGACGTACCAGAGGCTCTTCGAATCGGTCTGGGGCTGCGCGTTCCTCGGCGACACGTCGATCCTGCACTCGGCCGTGAAGCGGTTACGTCGCAAACTGCACGCCGTCGACGATGCCCTGCGGGTGCACACCGTGCGGGGCATCGGCTACCGGCTCAGCGTCGACTGATGGCCGTCGCGCCACAACCGAAACGGCTCGTCACCGGGTCTTCCGGTAACGAGCCGTTTCGCTCTGGTGGGCGATACTGGGTTTGAACCAGTGACCTCTTCCGTGTCAAGGAAGCGCGCTCCCACTGCGCCAATCGCCCGTGCTTGTTGCCGAGGTGGGGACGGGATTTGAACCCGCGTACACGGCTTTGCAGGCCGTTGCCTCGCCTCTCGGCCACCCCACCGAGGTTGCCCCCGTCATGCGTGGCGGCAGCTCCGAGCGGACGACGGGATTCGAACCCGCGACCCTCACCTTGGCAAGGTGATGCGCTACCAGCTGCGCTACGTCCGCACGCCCCCGGACGTTCCCGGGTGACGGATGAGAACTTTAGCCGAGCCGGTCTTTGACTGCCAACTCGGGGTCGCCTCGGCGCGTCCCGCGTGTCCGGCGCTGGACCGGAGCCACCATCGGTGGGCTTCCTAGGGGGCTGACCTGATACCCGCATCCGGCACTGACCGTGACACTCTGACATCACCAGGAAATGATCGTCATCACCGCGTCGCATGCCCGACCATCGACGCCTCCACCCCCCGACACTGGGCAGCGGACCTCGACGAACACTCTGAGTTGAACGACCGACGACACCCCGAGGAAGTGTCCGGCTTCCGACTGTCGCCGCGTGGATCGGCGCGTGGTGGTAACTGTTCGTGTTCAGTCGGATGGGCTACGGTAACGGTCGTGACGAGACGTGCGGCCGAGATCCGCCTGGATGCCCTGCTGCGCACCGCCTGCGACGTGATCGTGGAGCGCGGTCTGGCCAACACCCGGACGGCGGACGTGGCGAATGCCGCGGGCGTGAGTCAGGCGTTGGTTTTCTACCACTTTGCCACCAAGGAGCGCCTGCTCGCACAGGCCTTCGCGTACGCGGTCGAGCAGGATCTGGCCCGGCTCGACGCGGTGACCCGCTCGTCGGCCGCACCGCTGACCAAGCTCCGCCGGATCCTCAAGCTCTACACCCCGGCCGGGCGGGCGACCTCCTGGTCGATGTGGATCGACGGCTGGTCCGAATCGCTGCGTACCCCGGAGTTGGAGAAGGTCTCCCGGCGACTCGACCTGCGCTGGCGGCAGGACCTGGCCGCCGTGATCACCGCCGGGGTGGCCGACGGCACCTTCCAGTGCGCCGACCCCGACGGGGCCGCCTGGCGGATCAGCGCGGTGATGGACGGCCTCGCCGTCCAACTCGCCGTGCACGACCGGGTGATCTCCCGCCGTCAGTTCGGCGAGTGGGTCCGGCTGGTCACCTCCCGAGAGCTCGGCCTGGACCCGGCCGACCTGGACTGAGCTGGGTAGCCAGCACCGATCCCCCACACCGGGCCGGGCAAAACGGGCTCAGTCCGCCCCGTCGACCGGAACAATCGGCAGCATGGATCTCCTGGAGGCGTACCGCCGGAGCCTGGCCGAATTCATCGACCGGGTGGACCAGATCGAGCCCGGCCAGTGGTCCGACCCGACACCCTGCTCGGACTGGGACGTCCGCACGCTTGTCAACCACGTGGTGACCGAGGACCGGTGGAGCGTTCCGCTGCTCGCCGGCCGGACCATCGACGAGGTCGGCGACCGGCTCGACGGTGACCAACTCGGCGCCGACCCGATCGCGACGGCTCGGGAGGCCGCCGCGCAGGCCGAGATCGCCGCCACCCACCCCGGCGCCATCGACCGGACCGTGCACCTCTCCGGCGGCGACACCCCGGCCATCGAGTACCTCCGGCAACTCCTCGCCGAGCACCTCGTGCACGGCTGGGACGTGGCGGTGGCCATCGGCGCGCAGCCGCAGCTCGACCCGGACGCGGTGCACGCCGCCGCCCAGTGGTTCGCCGGCCAGATCGAGGCCTACCAGCGCAACAACCTGGTCCACACCGGGGTACGGGTGCCCGACGACGCCGACGAGCAGGACCACCTGCTGGCCGCGTTCGGCCGCGACCCCGACTGGGCGCCGAGCGACTGATCACGGCGCGGCGGTCAGCTCCGGCGGTGGAGGTTGGCCCGCGTCCGGTCGCCGTCGTAGTGGGCGAGCACCCGGTGGTCCATCACCCGGCGCCACAGCGGTGGCACCAGCGCGACGACCAGCATCGTGGCGTAACCGGCCGGCAGCTGCGGCGCGGCGTCGAAGCTGCGCAGCGTCTGGTAGCGGCGCAGCGGGTTGGCGTGATGGTCGCTGTGCCGCTGGAGTTGGAAGAGGAAGACGTTGGTGACCGTGCGGTCGCTGTTCCAGCTGTGCCGTGGGTCGACCTTCTCGTAACGGCCGGCGGCGGTGCGCTGCCGGGCCAATCCGTAGTGCTCCAGATAGTTGACCGCCTCCAGTAGGGAGAAGCCGACCACCGCCTGGAGGGCCAGGAATGGCAGCACGCCGAGGCCGAAGGCCAGGGTCAGCGCCGCGTACAGCATTACGGTCATGGCCCAGGCGTTGAGCACGTCGTTGCGGTGGGTCCAGGGTGACCGACCACGGACCCGGAACCGGCTGGTTTCCAACCGCCAGGCCGAGCGCAGGCTGCCGAAGACGGTACGCGGCCAGAACGCCCAGAAGCTCTCCCCCAGCCGGGAACTGGCCGGGTCCTCCCAGGTGGCGACGCGCACGTGGTGGCCCCGGTTGTGTTCCACGTAGAAGTGCCCGTAGCCGGTGGGCGCCAGGGCCACCTTGGACAGCCAGCGCTCCACCCGTTCCCGCTTGTGGCCCAGCTCGTGAGCGGTGTTGATGGCGATGCCGTTGACCACGCCCATGGTGGCGACGAGGCCGGCCGCGCCAGCCACCGAGAGCCCGTCGCGGGTCCACACCGCGCAGCAGAGCACCAGGGCGGCGTACTGGGCCGGAAGGTAGAGGTAGGTGAGCCACCGGTAGTAGCCGTCCGCCGACAGTCGGGGCACCGCCTCCTCGGGTGGGTTCTGCCGGTCGTCGCCGCGCAGCAGGTCGATCACCGGGATCAGGCCGAAGACGACGACCGGGGTGAACCACCAGGCCCAGGCCCCGCCGCCGGCCCGCCACAGGACGAAGCCGGCGAAGGGCAGCGTCGGCACCAGCAGCGCCAGAGGCCAGAGCGGCTTGCGCGGGTCCCGCCAGGCGGCGGGCTCGATGGTCCGATCGGCATCGACGTCCACGACCAACCTCCACTCTCACGTCCTGCGTCGACCCTGACAGCCGGCCGGCGCTTTTACAAGAGCAGCGGTTTTGTAAAGTTGAGTTATCTCGATCTGTTGGTGCGGCGCCGGCCCGGGACCTTGCCGCGACCTCGACGGACTGATATCCACAGATGCGCATGCGTCACCACGCAGCGACGGTCGGCGATCGCCGGCCATCCCGCTCCCACGAGGAGGTCCCGTGCCACAACCGGAATGGTCACCCCCGATGAGCCGGCGTCGACGCCGGCTCATTGCCATCCTGGCGACAACGGCGACGGTCGCCGCGCTGCTCCCCACCGGTGTGAGCACCGCGGCCCCCACCGGCGGCGCGGCGTCCGCCGAGCGCCGGTCCGGGCCGTTCGCCGAGGGGCACGCACCCGCCGACGCCGACAACCGCACCGGTACGGCGGCACCTGACGCCCGCCAACGCGGCATGGCCCGCGCCGTCGACCCCGACGTCCGGTGGAACCGGCTCGGCACCCCACAGGCGCTCGGCCCCGGTCGCACCCCGCTGGCCAGCGGGCTGCCCGCCGACCCGGAGGCCGCCGCCCGCGCCTACCTGGCCGCCAACCGCCACCTGTTCGGGATGGACGCCGCCGCGGTGGCCAACATGGAACGGGTGCTGGTCCGGCCGATCGGCAGCGGCACCGTGGTCACCCTCCGGCAACGCTTCGGCGACCTGCCGGCCGGGCCGGACGGCCTCGTCACCCTCGCGGTCGACGACGGCGCGGTGCTCTCGGTCAGCTCCTCGCTGGCCCGGAACACCGACGCGCCAGCGCCGGCCACCCGCACCGCCGAGCAGGCGTACGCCGCCGCACTCGCCGACGCCAAGCTGACCGCCGACGCGGTGGCCAGCCACACGGTCCGGGCGGTGGCCGTGCCCACCCCGCTGGACGGGCCACGGGCCGCCTACGAGGTGACCATGATCGGCGCGGACACCGAGCACCCGGCCGCGTTCACCAGCTACGTGGACGGCAGCACCGGGCAGGTGCTGGTCCGCGAGGACCTCGTCGACTACGACTCCGACAACCCGAGCTGGGCGGTCTTCCCGGCCACCCCGCCTCGCGACCTCGGCCCCGGGCAGGACCCCCGGGTGCGCTGGTGCGGCGACCCGGCCCCCGGCTGCCAGGCCGCCTTCCGCGACCCGGCCACCGGCCAACCGTGGGACGTCGACGCGGCCACCGGCACGCCGACCTTCACCTCGCGCGGCAACTCGGCCAACACGGTGCTGTCCTGGGGCGCGAACACCCCGGTCGTGCCGGCCCCCACCAGCCCGGAACGCCGCTACGAGTACCCCTTCACCGACCAGTGGCACCAGGCCCGGTGCAACCCGGGGGTGTTCACCTCCGCCCAGCGCAACGACGCGGACGCGTCGATCGCCAACCTCTTCGCCATGCACAACCGGATGCACGACTGGTCGTACCAGCTGGGCTTCACCGAGTCGGCGTGGAACCTCCAGGCGGTCAACCTCACCCCGTCCGGGCTGGGCGGGGACGCCGAGCAGGGCCGTGCCCAGCAGGGCGCGTTGACCGGCAACCGGAACAACGCCAACCAGGGCACCCCGCGCGACGGGCTGCCGCCGACCACCAACATGTACCTCTGGCAGCCGCAGGCGGGCGGGCCGTACCCGCCGTGCGTTGACGGCGACTACGACATGACGGTGATCGGCCACGAGTACACCCACGCGATCACCAACCGGATGATCGCCGGCCCGGACAGCGGGATCGGCGGCCACCAGGGTGGAGCGATGGGTGAGTCGTGGGGCGACCTGCTCGCCGCCGAGTACCTCTTCCAGCACGGGCTGCGGGCGCCCGGCGAGACGCCCTTCATCACCGGCGGCTACGTCACCGGCAACCTGGTCAGCGGCATCCGCAACTACGACCTGAGCCGCAGCCCACTCAACTACTCCGACATCGGCTACAACACGGCCGGCCCGGCGGTGCACGCCGACGGGGAGATCTGGGGCGCCACCAACTTCCGGGTCCGCTCCGCCCTGGTCAAGCGGTACGGCCTCGGCACACCGCAACGGCAGCTCAACTGCGCACAGGGGAAGGTCGCGGCAGATCAGTGCCCGGGCAACCGGCGCTGGTCGCAGCTGGTCTTCGACTCGTTCCTGCTCCAGGCCGCCAGCCAGGTCAGCATGCTCGACATGCGGGACAACATGCTCACCGCCGACCTGCTCCGCTTCGGCGGCGCGAACCAGGACCTGATCTGGGCCGAGTTCGCGCGCTCCGGCATGGGCCGGGACGCCGCCACCAACGGTGCCGGCGACACCGACCCGACGCCGAGTTTCGCCTCACCGAGCGGTGGCAACGCGACGCTCACCCTGCGCCCGCGCGGGGACAGCGCCGACGCGCCGATCCGGGTGTACGTGGGGGCGTACGAGGCGCGGGCCGTGCCGGTGGCCGACACCGACCCGGCGACGCCGATCCCGGACACCGTGGAGATGGTGGCCGGCACGTACGACCTGCTCGCCGTGGCCCCCGGGTTCGGGCACCAGCGGCTCAGCGTGGTCGCCAAGGCCGGTCAGGACAGGTACATCGATCTGCGGATGAGCCGCAACCTCGCCTCCACCGCCTCCGGCGCCACCGTCACCGGCGACGGGGTCAACCTGGACCGGGCCGTCGACGACACCGAGGCGACGAACTGGGCCTCCCTGGACGGGGTCGCCGGCCGGCAGCTCACAGTGGCGCTGCCGGGGGACGCCCCACAGACGGTCAAGCGGGTGAACGTCAGCGCGATGCTGCGCCCGGCGATCACCGGCGACGCCGACACCGGCGCCCAGAACGCGCTCAGTGCCCTGCGCTCGTTCGCGGTGTCCGCCTGCAACGCGACGACCACCGACTGCGCGGACCCGACGCGTTGGCAGCGCATCTACACCAGCGCGGGGGACGCGTTCCCCGGCGGGGCGTACCGGGCGTACAGCCGCGACATCAACCTCCGGACGTTCGCGGTACCCACCACCCTCGCCACCCACCTGCGCCTCGAGGTGCTGGCGAGCCAGTGCACCGGCGGCCCGCACTACGCGGGCGAGCAGGACGACGACCCGGCCACGACGACGGACTGCGCGACCGCCAGCCCGGCCCGCAGCCAGGTCAGGATCGCCGAGTTCCAGGCGTTCGCGAAGTGACACCGTGGGGCCGGCGGATGTCCGCCGGCCCCACGGTCTCGATCAACGGTGCGCTCGGCGCCATGGATCGGCGGCGGCCGGACGCTCCCAGCGCCGGTCCACCGGGGGGTCGTCGTCGGCCTCGTCGGCGCCCCCGGCCGCGGCCCGGGTCAGCTGCCGCAGCCGCAGCAGCAGCCCCACCCCGAGGAAGAGCAGCAGCCCGCCGAGCAGGAAGGCGACCTGCACGACGCCGAACGCACCGGACTGCGAGACCGGGCGGTTGGCCGCCGGTGGCGCGGCCTCGGCCGGATACTCCGCGACCGGCTCCTCCGTCGCCGTACTCTCGCCCTCGGCCGGCGCGCTCGCGGATTCGGTGGGCTCCGGCGGGGTCGCCGTCGGCTTCGGCGTACTGGTCGGAGCGCCGCCCGCCCCCACCACCGAGCGGGTGGCGGTCTGCCGGGCCAGCAGGCGCAGGTTGGCGTCGTACGCCTCGGCCGCGAGGGTGACCCGCCCCTGGGTGACGTCCTCGGCGAAGGCCACCCGGTAGCGGGCCGTGACAGTGCGGCCCGGGCAGAGCGTGCCCGGATCGAGCTGCCGGTCGGTCAACCGGGCCACGTCACCCTCGGTACGTATCTCCAGCGGAAAGTCGCCGGTCTCCTCCACCCGGTCCATCTTCACCTGGTCGAGCCGGAGGCCCCCCTGCACGCTGAGCACCATCGACCAGCGCACCTTCGCGCACCTGGCGCGTCGATCCGTCTGGGAGACCACCGCGGAGATCGTCCGCACCTGCTCGCCGGCCGTGAACCGTCCCGGCAGGCCGCTCATCTCGGTGGTGAAGGCCGCCTGTGCCGGGGCGGCCACCGCCAGCTCCACCCCGCTCAGACAGGCCAGCACCACCCCTGCCCTCAGCGCATACCGCCACACCGTCACCACCGCCGTCCTCCGTTCGGTCGCCTCCACCCCGCAACGCTAGAAGCGGAGCACCGGCCCGACCAGACGGGTGTGTTCGCACCGGACGGCAAGGACGGGGCGGGTTTTCACCGACCGTGATGAACCGGTCACCACTCCCCCGCGACACGCCGGGAGCCGGGCCGCTGCGAGAATCACGCCGTGTCCGAGCTCTCCAGCACGTTCGTCCGGCTGCACGCCCGGCTGGCCCCGGTCCCCTTCGTGCCCGAGGTGCGGCTGCACCAGGCGGACGAGCCGATCGGCCTGTGGGAGCTGACCGAGGGAGAGTTCTCCAGCGACCGACCGCCGCCGTTCTGGGCGTTCGCCTGGGCCGGCGGGCAGGCCCTCGCCCGCCACGTCACCGACCACCCGGAGCTGGTCGCCGGCCGGCGGGTGCTCGACCTCGCCTCCGGCTCCGGCCTGGTGGCCATCGCCGCCGCCCGCGCCGGCGCGGCGTCCGTGCGGGCCGTCGAGGTGGACGAACTGGCGGTGGCGGCGGTCGCCCTGAACGCCGAGGCCAACGGGGTACGCGTCGACGCCGAGTTCGGCGACATCCTCGACGGCGACGCCGGGGACGCCGAGGTGGTGCTCGCCGGAGACGTCTTCTACAGCGAGGCGCTGGCCCGCCGGGTGCTGCGGTTCCTGCTGCGCGCCGCCCGGGCCGGCGCGCCGGCGCTGGTCGGTGACCCCGGCCGGGCGTTCCTGCCCCGGGACCGCTTCGACGAGGTGGCCGGGTACGACGTGCCGGTGCCGGAGGCGCTGGAGAGTGTGCGGGTGAAGCGCACCACCGTCTGGCGGCTGCGGGCCGGGCTGCCGGGAGCCTCCGGCTAGCGTGTCCGGGTGCTGTTCCGCAGCTGGGCGCAGGTGGCCGACCCCGCATGGCCGGACGTGGCCCGGGTGCCGGACCACGTCGGCGGCACCCACCTGGTCGTGACCCGGCACGCGCTGGTCCGCCAGGTGCTCGCCGACCCGACCACCTACCGGCCGGACAACGCGCTGGACGCGGTGACACCGATGCCGGTGACCGCGCTGCGGGTGCTCGCCGGGCACCGGTTCCGGCTGCCGCCGACCCTGGCGAACAACTCGGGCGTCAGCCATCCGCAGATCCGGGCGATCGTCGCGGAGGCGTTGCACCCCGCCCGGGTGGCCGCGCAGCGGCAGTGGCTCACCGCGTTGGTCCGGGACCGGGTGGCCAGGATCGGCGCGGCGCTCGACGCCGGTACGCCGATCGACCTGTACGCGGACCTCGCCGCTGACCTGCCGCTGCTGGTGCTGGCCCGGCTGGTCGAGTTGCCGGACGCGCCGGTGGGCGCGGTCAAGGAGTTCGCCCGCGCCGCGCTGGAGTTGTTCTGGGCACCACTGGACGCCGACCGGCAGGTGGCGCTCGCCGCCGAGGTGGGCCGGTTCCACCGGGTACTGCGTGACTTCGCGGCCGTCGGGGGCGGTCTGGCCGCCGAGCTGCGCGCGGCCGGGCACCCGCCGGACGTGGTGGTCGGCGCGCTCTTCTTCCTCTTGGTCGCCGGGCAGGAGACCACCTCGCAGTTCCTCACCCTGCTCCTGCACCGGCTGGCCAACGAGCCCGTGGTCCGGGCCGGCCTGCGCACCGGCGAGGTCGCGGTGGCCGACGTGGTGGAGGAGGGGTTGCGGCTGGAACCACCGATCGTCACCTGGCGGCGGGTGGCGACGACGGAGAGCACGCTGGGCGGCACGCAGGTGCCGGCGGGCAGCAGCCTCGTGCTGTGGCTGGGCCGCGCCGGCCGGGACCCGGCGGTCGTCGAGTCGCCCGACGAGTTCCGTCCGGGCCAGCGTGGATCACGCCGACACCTGGCGTTCGGGGCGGGCGCGCACCGCTGCGTCGGGGACGTGCTGGCCCGGATGGAGGCGGCCGTCGTGGTGGCCGAGGCCGCGCCGCTGCTGGACGGGGTGACAGTGCTCCGTCCGCCCTGGTGCCCGGACAATCTCACCTTCCGGATGCCGGACGCGTTCGTGGTCCGCCGCTCCCCCAGGGTCACCGGGCTGCCCGGATCCTGACATCCGCTCGGTATGTTTCCGGGCGTGTCAGCCATCCCCACCCGTCGGATCCCTGTCGTCGTAACGCTTCTGGCCCTGCTGGCGTTGACTGCCTGCACAGTCCGCCCCAGCCACCCGGCGCACGCTCGACAGATCACCGCGGCCCAGCCGACTCCGTCCGCACCGGCACCGACCCCCTCGGCCTCGCCGTCCCCGACCGCGAAACCCGCGTTCAAGAGCCTGGCCTGGTACGTGTCCCAGGTGCCGACGTTTCCCGAGGCACCGCAGCCGCAACCGGTGACGCTGCCCACGACCGGTTCGGCGGCGTTCTGGCACCGCCTGCCGACGGACCAGAAGGTCGCCTTCATCACCATCGACGACGGGGGGTTGGCCCGCCCGCCGGGAGTGATCGACTTCATCTGGGAGGCGCGCATCCCGGTGACGATGTTCCTCAACTCGCCGGCGGCGGCAGAACACACCGACTACTTCCGGCAGATCGAGGCGGTGGGCGGGGTCGTGGAGAACCACACCATCACGCACAACTCGCTGGCCGGCCGGTCGTACGACTATCAGAAGCGGGAGATCTGCGGTGCCGCCGACAGGTTGGAGGAGCTGTTCGGCAAGCGGCCCACCCTGTTCCGGCCACCGTTCGGCGAGCATGACAGCACCACGCTGAAGGCCGCACACGACTGCGGCGCGAAGGCGGTCTTCCACTGGACCGAGACCGTCCACGAGGGGAAGGTGCGCTACCAGACCCCGGAGAAGTTGGTCCAACCCGGCGACGTGCTGTTGATGCACTTCCGACCGGCGCTGATGGACGACCTGCTCGCGGCGTTGAAGGCGATCCACCGGGCCGGGCTCACCCCGGCGCTGCTGGAGCAGTACGTACGGTGATCAGCCCGCCACCGGCCTGACGAAAGTCAGGGGTGGGTGGTGCCGTTCGGGCGCGGCGGGGTGGCAGGCCGCTCGCCTAGCGTCAGCACATGATCACATTACGTGGGTTGACGAAACGGTTCGGGTCGACCGTCGCTGTCGACGCGTTGACCGTCGACATCGCGCCCGGCCGGGTCACCGGCTTCCTCGGCCCCAACGGCGCCGGCAAGTCCACCACCATGCGGATGATCCTCGGGCTGGACCGTCCCACCGCCGGGCAGGCCCTGGTGAGCGGGCGCGCGTACCGGGAGTTGCGCCGGCCGCTGCACGAGGTGGGCGCGCTGCTCGACGCCCGGGCCATCCACCCGGCCCGGTCCGGCCGGGCACACCTGCGGGCCATGGCGCACAGCAACGGCATCCCGACCCGCCGGGTCGACGAGGTGTTGGACACCGTCGGGCTGGACGGACGGGCCGCCGGTAAGCCGGGGCGAACACTCTCACTCGGCATGGGCCAACGGCTCGGCATCGCCGGCGCGCTGCTCGGCGACCCGCCGGTGCTGATGTTCGACGAGCCGGTGAACGGACTCGACCCGGACGGGGTGCGCTGGGTGCGGCAGCTGATGCGCTCGCTGGCCGACGAGGGACGGACAATCTTCGTCTCCAGCCACCTGATGAGCGAGATGCAGCTCACCGCCGACCAACTCGTGGTGATCGGTCGGGGACGGCTGCTCGCCGACTCGCCGATCGGCGAGGTGATCGCCCGCGGCACTGTCGCGGTCCGGGTCCGCAGCCCGCACCCGGACGGGCTGGCCGCGCTCGCCGCGCGCCTCACGGCCGCCGGGGCGACCGTCGAGGCGGCCGACCGTAACGAACTCACCGTCACCGGCGCCACCGCCGACCAGGTCGGCGACCTGGCCCACGAACTGGGGGTACGACTGCACGAGCTGA
The DNA here is from genome assembly GCF_044455385.1 of Micromonospora sp. NPDC051227. NCBI lineage: Bacteria > Bacillati > Actinomycetota > Actinomycetes > Micromonosporales > Micromonosporaceae > Micromonospora > Micromonospora sp. NPDC051227. Next base: position 7,638 of record NZ_JBITET010000016.1, on the reverse strand, counting down.
GCGCGCACGCCGCGTCGCTGGAGCAGGCGTTCATGGAGCTGACCGCCGACAGCGTCGAGTACGCCGGCGGAACGACCGGAGGAGGGTCACGATGAGCGTCAGCACCCGTCATGGCGCGGTGGCCGCCGAGTGGACCAAGCTCTCCTCGGTGCGGAGCTCCTGGTGGACGGCGCTGGCTGGGCTGCTGGTGATGGCGGCGAGCGCCGGCCAGCTGGCCATCTACGCCGCGAACGACAACACCAACGACGACCCGACCGACGACCGGGGGATCGTCACCGTCGGCAGCGTGCTGATCGACTCGGTCGAGCTGACCCAGTACGTGGTGCTGGCGCTGGGCCTGCTCGCGATCACCGCCGAGTTCACCAGTGGCACCATCCGCACGACGTTGCAGTGCACCCCGTCCCGTGGTCGCGTACTGCTGGCCAAGGCCGCGGTCGCCGGGGCGGTCACCTTCGCGCTCGGGCTGCTGCTCGGCGGCGTGGGCGCCCTGGTCGCCCGGCCGGTCCTCGGCGAGTGGGGCAGCGCCCCGGCCGCCGACACGGTCGGCGACATCGTGGCGGTGGCGACCTACCTCGCGCTGGTCGGCGTGCTCGCCCTGGGCCTCGGCGCCGCGTTGCGCAGCGCGGTGCTCACGCTCACCGTGCTCCTCGCCACCCTGATGATCGTGCCGCTGTCGCTTCAGGAGCCGGACATCGACGTGCTGAACCGGATCGCCGACGTGTTCCCCGGCGTGGCCGGCGGGCACTTCCTGGCCGGCGACACCGAGCCGTACCCGCCCCTGGTCGGGCTGCTCCTGCTCGCCGGGTGGGCCGCCGCCGCGCTGCTCTTGGGCCGGGCCGCACTGCGCCGCCGCGACGCGTGAGGGATGTCGGCTGAGCGGGGCCCCCGGCCCCCGCTCAGCCGTCGACTAACCCCGCCTCGTACGCCAGGATCGCCGCCTGCACCCGGTTGCGGACGTCCAGCCGGGTGAAGATGCTGGTCAGGTAACTCTTCACGGTGCCCTCCACGAGGTGCAGCCGGCGGGCGATCTCGGCATTGGAGAGGCCCGCCCCGACGAGGGCCAGCACCTCCCGTTCCCGCTCGGTCAGCCCGGCCGCACGCTCCCGGGCGGCGGGTCGACGGGCCAGCCGGTCGGCCCCCAGCTCGATCACCCGGCGGGCCACCCTCGGCGACAGGTACGCCCCACCCTCGGCGACGGCGTGCACACCGGCGATCAGTTCACGCGGATCGCCGGCCTTGAGCAGGAACCCGCTGGCACCGTGCCCGAGCGCCTGGGCCACGTGGTCGTCCTCGCCGAAGGTGGTCAGCATGATCGTCGCGGTGTCCGGCACGACCCGGCGGATCTCGGCGGCGGCGGCCAACCCGTCCAGCCGCGGCATCCGGATGTCCAGCAGCGCGACCCGGGGTCGGTGGGCACGGACCAGCTCCACCGCCGCGTGCCCGTCGCCGGCCTCGGCGACCACCTCGATGCCCGGATCGCTGGCGAGGATGGCCCGGACGCCGGCCCGGATCATCGCCTCGTCGTCGGCCAGCACCACCCGGATCGGCGGCGCCCCCGTCGTGTCGGTGTCCACTACGCGATCCACTCCTTGCTGACCAGCCGGCCGTCGGTGAAGCAGAGCCGCCAGGTCGGCGCGGCGAGGGGGAAGTTGCCGTCGGTGTAGTACTCGCAGCCGGCCCGGTCGACCGGTGTTGGGCGTTCCAACTGCCGCCGGGGCAGCCCGACCAGCTCGGACCGGGCCGCGCCGACGCGCATCTGGTCGAAGGTGGCCCGGTCCAGCACCGTCCCGGCGGTCGCCACCGGGTAGTAGACGAACGAGAGCACCAGGGCGAAACCGACCGGGGCGACGAGCGCCACCAGCAGGCTGCGTCGAACCCGCCGCCTGGCGTCGTGCAACCGCCGCTCGGCGTCCACCGGCCGCTCCGCCGGACCCTGTCGCTCGTCGGACCAGGACGTCGGCCCGGCCTCGGCCGCCGACCCGATCGCCTCCGGCGGCGCCGCGGTGGCCGGCAACACCGCCCGTACCGCGAACCCGCCGCCGGCCCGGTGGCCGGCGTCGAGCGTCCCGCCGGCGAGGCGGACCCGCTCGGCGAGGGCGACCAGCCCACTGCCCTGCGACGGCGGGGCGGGCAGCGGCCCGGCCGGCGGAGCGTCGTTGACGACTGTCACCTCGACCCGGTCACCGTCGCGGCTGAGGCGCACGTCGACCGGGGCGCCCGGCGCGTACCGGGCCGCGTTGGTCAGCGCCTCCCGGACGATCCGGTGCGCCGCGTGACCGGTCATCGCCGGTAGGTCCGCGACCACCGGGGCGGTGTCCAGCCGTACCGCCATGCCGGCCTCCCGGGCGCCGTCGACCAAGTCGGCGACGGTCTCCCCGCTGGGACGCAGCGACGCGCCTGCCTCCTCGCGGAGCACCCCGATGATCTCGTGCAGTCGCTCTGTGGCGGCGGAGACGCTGGCCCGCAACTCCCCCGCTGCGGCCCGGTGCCGGTCGTCCAGGTCGGCGGCGACCTCCAGGGCGGCGGCGCGCAACGCGATCAGGCTGAGGTCGTGACCGAGTGAGTCGTGCATCTCCCCGGCGATCCGGGCCCGCTCACGCAGCCGGATCCGCTCGGCGGCGCCCCGCTGCTCGCGGGTCAGCGCGTCGACGTGCCGGCGACCGGCGTCGGTCAACTCCTGCTGCTGGCGGCGGTACCGGCCGACCAACCAGGGGAACACGGCGGCGAAGAGCAGCACCGAGGCGAGCAGGAACCAGGTGGCCGCGCCGGCACCGAGCAGCCCCAGGTTGAGCGCCGTGCCACCGGCCGTGATCAGTACGAAGACCATGATCGCTGGACCCACTGTGGCGCTGCGCCGCCCGGCGAGATAACTGAAGACCGGAATGGCGAACACGAAGTTGCCATCAACCAACGACCCGAGCACCGCCAGCACCAGGGCGACCAACGGCTGACGTCGACTCGCCACCACCGCCACACTGAGCACCAGCAGCTTGCCGACCAGCAGCGGCAACGTGTACCGCGTATAGGGCGGGCTGGCCTCGGCGTAGCCGACCGGGGCGACCACCACCGCCCAAAGCAGCACGTCCAGCAGCAGGCGACGCCGCCGGTGCAGCCAACCCGGCGGCGGGAAGTCGAGGATCCGCACGGCGGTCAGGCTACCCACGCCCGACCTGCGCGGACACCGACGAAAGTCAGGTGTTCAGCCGCTCTCCTCGGCCCAGACCCGCCAGTCGTCGAGCACGCCGTGCAGGGCCGGGGTGAGCCAACCCGGCGCGGACCGCCGGAACACGCCCGGGTCCATCGCGCCCGCGCCGTCGGGCAACGCGCCGAGCAGGTTCGGCACCAGATCGGTGAGGTTCGTCCAGTGCACCAGCTCCGGCCGGGCCGGCCAGGCGCCGATCACCACACCGGCCGGCACCGCCCTACGGTCCAGCGCCTCCAGGGTCAGCGCGGTGTGGTTGAGCGTGCCCAACCCGGCGCGGGCGACCACCACCGCTGGCGCGCCGAGCGACACCGCCAGGTCGGCCATCGTCCACGGCTCCCCCGACGGCCGCAGCCCCATCGGAACCAGCAGCCCACCCGCGCCCTCGATCAGCACGAGGTCGTGCTTGTCGGCCTCCGCGCGGACGGCGTCCACCGCCGCGTACAACTCCAGCGGCGGCAGGTCGGCGACCCGCGCGGCGGCCAACGGGGCGAGCGGATCCGGGTAGCTGGCCAGGGTCCGACCGGTCAGCGGCGCAGCCAGCCGGTTCACCGCGTCCACGTCGCCGGGCTCACCGCCGGCTGTACCGGTCTGACCCGGTTTGACCACCGCCACCCGCAGCCCGGCGGCCTGCGCGGCGGCCGCGATCGCCGCGGTCACCACCGTCTTGCCGACCTCGGTGTCCGTCCCGGTAACCAGCACCGACCCCGCCCACCCGGTCATGGGGCGGTGTCCACTATGACGTCCAGCGCCCGATCGAACGCCGCCCGGGGCACCCCCGCGCTCACCGTGAGGCGCAGGCGGGAGCGGCTGTCCGGGGTGGATGGTGGCCGGAAACAGCCCACCGCGACGCCCCGGTCCCGGCAGTCCGCGGCCCAGGCGGTCGCCGCCTCCGGCCCCGGAGCGGTCACCGAGATCACCGCCGCGTCCGGGGCGGAGACGGTCAGCCCGGCCGCCCGCAGTCGACCGACCGCCAGTCCCACCCGGTCGGAGAGTTCGGCGCGCAGGTCGTCGCCGGCCTGGGCGAGCCGCAGCGCGGCGTGCACACCAGCGGCGACCGCCGGCGGCAGTGCCGTGTCGAAGATGAACGTGCGCCCGGTCTCGACCAGATGCCGGACGAACTCGGCCGGGCCGGCGACAACGCCACCCGCGCCACCGAGCGCCTTGGACAGGGTGGCGGTCACCACCACGTCCGGCTCGCCGGCCAGCCCGGTGGCCGCCACCGCGCCCGCGCCGGCCGGGCCGGTCAGGCCCAGCGCGTGCGCGTCGTCGACCAGCAGCAGCGCGCCGTAACGGCGGGCCACCGCGTGCAGCCGAGCCAGCGGGGCGAGATCACCGTCGACCGAGAAGACCGACTCGGTCACCACCACCGCCGGGCGGCCGGGAGCGGCGGCGAGCACGTCGGCTACCGCGTCGACGTCGGCGTGCGGGGTGACCACCGTCTCCGCACCGGAGATGCGGCAGCCGTCGATCAGCGACGCGTGGTTGTGCGCGTCGGAGACGAGCAGCGTCCGAGGTTGGACGAGCGCCCGCAGCGCGCCGAGGTTGGCCAGGTAGCCGGAGGAGAAAACCAGGGCGCCGTCGGTGCCCAGCCAGCGGGCCAGATCCTCCTCCAGCGCCCGGTGCGCGTCGGTGGAGCCCCTGACCAGGCGCGACCCGGTCGCCCCCAGCCCGTACGCCGAGAGTGCCGCGGTGGCCGCGGCGATGACGTCCCGGTGGGTGGCCAGACCGAGGTAGTCGTTGCCGGCCAGATCAGTCATCTGATCGTCGGCCGGACGCGGATGCAGTCGCCTGGTGAGCCCGGCCTTCGCCCGCAGCTCCGCACGGCGGTCGAGCGCCGCCAGCCAGTCCGCCACCGTCACCCTCCCCCGCTGTGCGTGCCGGTCAGCCCGACACCCGCCGGGCGAAATTACCACCCGCCGTCACCGGCCCGACGATTCCACTCGGTGCGAGCTGTCCGCGAACTGCCAGGGCATTCCAGCTGATCGGGAGGCCTTGTAGGGTACGAGCCATGCCAGAGATCCTCGACCAGGCCCGGACCCAGGTCCTGGGTGACGGTGTCGGCCTCGATCAGGCCGGCGTCCTCGCCGTGCTGAACCTGCCCGACGAGCACCTGCCCGCCGCCCTCCAGCTCGCTCACGACGTGCGGATGCGCTGGTGCGGCCCGGAGGTCGAGGTCGAGGGAATCGTCTCGCTCAAGACCGGCGGCTGCCCGGAAGACTGCCACTTCTGCTCGCAGTCGGGCCTGTTCACCTCGCCGGTGCGCTCGGTCTGGCTGGACATCCCGTCGCTGGTCGAGGCGGCGAAGCAGACCGCCGCGACCGGGGCCACCGAGTTCTGCATCGTCGCCGCGGTCCGCGGCCCGGACGCCCGACTGATGAAGCAGATGCGCGAGGGCGTCGCCGCCATCAAGGCGGCTGTCGACATCCAGGTCGCCGCGTCGCTGGGCATGCTCACCAAGGAGCAGGTCGACGACCTGGTCGACATGGGCGTGCACCGTTACAACCACAATCTGGAGACCTGCCGGTCGTACTTCCCCAACGTGGTCACCACGCACTCGTGGGAGGAGCGCTGGGAGACGCTGCGGATGGTGCGCGACTCCGGCATGGAGGTGTGCTGCGGTGGCATCCTCGGCCTCGGTGAGACCGTCGAGCAGCGGGCCGAGTTCGCCGCACAGCTCGCCGAGCTGAACCCGCACGAGGTGCCGCTCAACTTCCTCAACCCGCGCCCCGGCACCCCGCTGGGTGACCGTCCGGTGGTGGAGGGCAAGGACGCGCTGCGGGCCATCGCCGCGTTCCGGCTGGCCATGCCGCGCACCATCCTGCGGTACGCCGGTGGTCGCGAGATCACCCTCGGCGACCTCGGCACCCGCGATGGTCTGCTCGGCGGCATCAATGCGGTGATCGTCGGCAACTACCTGACCACGCTGGGTCGACCGGCGACCGCCGACCTGGAGCTGCTGGACGAGTTGAAGATGCCGGTCAAGGCGCTCTCTGCCACGCTGTGACGACCATGACGACGACGGAGCTGTGGTGCGACCGGTGCGGTGAGTCGGCGACGGCCACCGCTCACCCGGGCTGCGCGTCGGCCCGCCAGTTGGAGCCGCCCCGGTTCTGCCCCCGCTGCCGTCGCCGGATGAAGGTGCAGGTGCTGCCGGTGGGCTGGTCGGCGGTCTGCGTCGAGCACGGCGAGATCCGGGGCTGAGCCGGTGCTGCGAGGGCGGGCGGTGACACTACGACCGGCGACGGTCGCGGACGTGCCGGCCCTCGCCGCGATCCGGGCCGACCCGGAGGTACGCCGGTGGTGGCGGGGCGGCGACGACCTGGCCGACTCCGTGCGCGCCGACCTCGCCGACGACGACCTGCACGTGTACGCGATCGAGCACGACGGTCGGGTGATCGGCGCGATCCAGTGGTACGCCGAGGCGGACCCGGACTACCGGCACGCCAGCCTGGACGTCTTCCTCGACCCGGCGGAGCGCGGCGCCGGTCTCGGCGGTGACGCCATCCGCACCCTGGCCCGACACCTGATCGACGAGTACGGCCACCACCGCTTCACCATCGACCCGGCCGCGGCGAACAGCGCCGCCATCCGGGCGTACGCGAAGGTTGGTTTTCGCCCGGTGGGCGTGCTGCGCCGCTACGAGCGCGGCGCGGACGGCCGCTGGCACGACGGCCTGTTGATGGACCTGCTCGCCGACGACCTGGTGGAGTGACTCAGGCGTCGTCCCACAGCAGGTGGCCGTCGGGCAGTCGGCGGGCGCCCTCGGCCGGCCGGTGCGGGCTGAGGCGGCCGTCCGGCATCAGGTGCGCCACGGGGATTCCGTTGCCCAGCGTCGCGACGTCGGCGATCAACCGTCGGTGGCAGCGCCACCACACGCTCTCGCTGCACATGATCGCGGTGGTCCGACGATCCGCCTCGGCGAGCACCTCGACGAGCGCGTCGTCGAACTCGGCCGTCCGCGTGTGGGCGGCGTACGCCCGGAACGCCGCGACCGTCCACCAGGTGTCCGGCTCCGGCTCCCCGGCCGGGACGTGCCGTCGTCCACCGAGCCGCGGCTCCCAGCGGTAGTCGATGCCGCACTCGGGCAGCCACCGTTCGAGTTCCTCGCGGCGGACGTCCGGGTTGGTGCGGCTGGCTGGGTATCGCCGCACGTCCACCACCTGGCCGATCCCGGCCCCGGTCAGCAAGTCTCCCAGCCGGCCCCGATCGGCCGCGCCGTGCCCAACGGTCAGCAACTCTCGCACCACCGTGGCTTGCCCGGAATCCCGCCGACCTATCCCACCCGAGTCCGCCCGCGAAGGCCGGGCGCCGCAGATCTTGGACAGTTACCGTCCGGGTGGAACTGTGCTGTCCCGAGACATGTGTCAAGGGGAAGTCCCGATAGTTGTGTCATGAGTTGTTGATCAAGTTGTGTGGATGAGGCTGATGTAGGA
>NZ_JBITET010000015.1:0-141657 GCF_044455385.1 Micromonospora sp. NPDC051227 | reverse complement strand
CGACACCGACCAGGCCGATCCCACCCCGATCGCCGCTTAAAATCAGACCGGATCCTGCGATGGTCGTCTCCTACACCACCAGCGCGGACGTGACCCGGCTGCGGCTCGCACGAAGGTGTCGTCCATCGCGACCAAAGTCGCCGACAACTCGTCGATGGACCGAGGGTCGCCCATCAGGGCCAGCGAATGTCCCCGCCATCGGCGGAGGTGAGTTTCGTCGAGGAATATCCCTGGCAGGTCGGGGTCGCGAACTCCTGTGACGCCTGAGAGGTGCCGGCTCGCTCGGTCGAGTGAGTGGCGGCAATCGTCCGGGCGTCGGCTGAGCGCCCACAGCTCTGCTTCGGCGGCGGCCAACCAGGACGACAGTCGAGGCGACAACCGGGTTCGTCCGCAAGCCTGTGCTTCCTGCACGAGCTGCGCCCCCAGTTCCGGTCGACCGGCATCGGCCAGGACGTATGCCTGCTCGCCCATGGCATGGGCGAGGTGAAGCAGGTCGTCAGCCTCCCGTGCGGCGCTCTTCGCCAGTTCGTAGTGCCGCCAGGCGCGATCCGCCGCTCCGACATCGAGAGCCTGCCACGCCGCGAGCGATGCGGCTTCTGCCAGAGCGCGGGCGAGCGGTTGCCTGGCAGATGGCAGCACGGTAAACGACAGGCTCTCCTGAAGACGGGACAGATGGCTCTGCATCTGGTCGACGAACCGCGCCGCCCCGAGCTGACGGTCCATGGTGCGGAGGAGTTCCGTCTGATGCCGAAGGGTGTGCACCATCGATTGACCGACCGAGTGCGAGGCATCGAGTTGTTCAACCAGTCGTGCGTAACCGTTCCCGTGGTCGTCAACAGGCACGTTATCGGAAAATAGTTCATCATCGGTCGTACCCAGGAGGCTCCGCAGGATGGCCGCGTAACTGCTTGAGATCTTCCGCCGGCCGTTCTCCCACTCGGAGACGTAGACCCGAAGGCTGTTGGTGGAAGCGATCATAACCATGCGTCGGCGGCCGTACTGCTCGATCTCATGGACCAGCCTTGCCTGGGACCAACCCCTAGCGACACGAGCGCGACGCAGGTGATTTGCCATAGCCCCCTGCCGATCAATGATGGCGGGCTCAGCCTGCCGTAACCGTGGCCCTATTCCAAGTGGCAGCGGTTAACAGCGGCGGGTTAACCCCTGTTGTCTATCGCAGACCTATGACATTCGGTCTGCTGTGGGCAGCACTCCGCTGCTGTACCGCTGAACAAGCTACGGCGATGGAGTGGGCGACGCCGCCTGAGCGATGCTGCTCGGGCGACGTCGCCTCCAGGGTCACCTGCCAAGGAGGGCACTGTCGTGCGCGCGTTTCTCCGTCATCTCCGGGCCGAGCCACCCCGGCCGGTGTCCTATCGGGCGGCCAACTACGTACCCCTGAAGCCCTGGCAGGTCCGCGGGCACCGGGTCACTCGGCGTGGCCGGCGTGGCGTGGACGCCGTGGAGGTCGCCGAGTTCCTCGACCGCGTCGCCGACGATCTGGCCGAGGTGTACGCGGCGTTGGGCAGCAGCCGGCGGGAGGCCGAGCGGATCAAGGATGCGCTGAGGTGCTGGCAGTCACGGCGGGCCCGCGAGGACCTGGCGGCCCGCCGATGAGCGCCCGGTGGGTGGCGCACCTGCCGTTCACCGCCGCCGACCTGCCGGCGGCACAGCAGTTCGCCGGCACCCTGGCCCGCTCGCTGACCTTTTTGTCCGAGGTGGACGCGGGCGAGACCACGGTGTCCGCCGAGGACGCGCAGGGCGTACGTCATCGGGTCTTCTGCGACCTGCCCCTCGACGGCGGTCGGCGGTGCGTGCGGCGGGTGGAACACGACGGTGACTGCGCGGCCCGGCGGTGTCGGTGACCACCGTGCCCGTCGTCGTCTGCCCGGACTGCGAGGGCATGACCTTCACGCTGGAGCCGTGCCGGTGCACCACCTTCGGGGACCGGTTCCTCGCCGACGCCGACGCGCTCGGGCCGCGCCGGGAGGCGTACCGGAGCTGCGAGCAGTGTCGCGGCGCGGGCACCGTCGCGTACCCCTGTTATCACTGCGGCCGGCGCGGCCGGCGGCGGGCGCAGCTCGTGGTCACCGTCGCCAACCTGGACACCGGCGCTGTCGCGTCCCACCAGGTCGTGCCCGGCGGCCTCGACCCCCACCGCGACCCGGCGGGCCGCTGGGTGGTCGACCTTTCTTCCCGGGTACGCGAACTCGGCGCCACCGTCGGCGCGGTCCTGAACGAGGCCGACGCGCCTTCGCTGTGGCTGGACCGGCAGTGGCGACCCGACCTGCCCGCAGCGCTTCGGCACGAGCTGGAGGCTCACGCCATCCTGCGGGCCGATCACGCCCCCTGGCGGCTGGTGCCGGGCCGATCCGCCGCCCCGGCGACTGTCGACCCGGCCGCACGGCTGGCCCGGCTGTGTGCGCTGGCCGACCTGCTGCTGCTCGACCTGGTCGTCGAGGCCCGCCGGCAGGATGCGGGGTTTTGCTGGGCCATTCGGTACGAGGTGCCCGGCTCCCCGGTGCCGCTCGGGTCGCCCGGCTGGTGCCGGGACCTGTCGGAGGTGTTGGCCTGCACCGACGTGGCCAAGGCGCTCAGCGGCCTTGCCGAGCGCGGCCTGGCCGCTCCAGCCCGGCTGTTGCGCCCCGACTCGCCGCGCCCACCGGCCGCTCCGGCCGTGGACGTCGACCAACTCGAACGCCGCGTCCTCGCTGACTGCGTCGACGCGGCCCACGGCGACGAGTTGCCCGGCGCGCAGGCCCTGTGGCGCAACGGCCGCTGGTGGCACACGACTCTGCGCGCTGGCGAGCCGGTGGAGACCCTCGCGGAGCAGCCCACCGGCCAGGTCGTCCGCCGTGTGCGGGTGCCGGTGAGCCGCGGCTACGAACCGCCCGACCCGCCCTGGCTGGGTGAACCCGTCGACTGGCGGCCCTGCCCGGACTGCCGACCACACAGCCGGCTACGCGCCTGCGACTGCCGGCTCGGCGGTCACGCGGCCGACCCCGACTGCCCGCACTGCTGCGGTGCCGGCCTGCGCCCGTCCGCGCTGCACTGCTTCACCTGCGGCGACACCCAGCGCCTGCACCAGACCGTGCTGGTCACCGTCACCGACCTGCGGCACCGGGTGGTGCACCTGGCCTGGCAGGCCGGCACGCCCGAAGTCGCTCCGCTGGTCGCCACCCAACCGGGCGGCAAGCCCGTCGTCCAGCTTCCGGACCGATACCGGCTCGGCTCCTGGGCGGCCGTGCTCGGCGCGCGGCCCGACGACCTGGCCGACGCCGACGGCGGGCAGCCGATCTGCAAGGACCTCCGCGACGGGTACGTCACGCTGCCGTGGGCCGGGGCCGACCCGGTCGGGGAGCACGTCCGCAGCACAGGCCGGGGGACGCCAGCCGGCCGTCTGATCGTGGTGGCGACGCCTCCCGACGCGCCGCCGCTGGCCGAGTTGCTGCGGCTCGCCCTCGGCCTCGACCTGGCCCTCGTGGTGGCCGTGTGCGACCTGCGGCACAACGCCGCAGACCCACTGCTGGCCGACGGATTGCGCTGGTCTGTCGAGGTGAAGCCGCTTGACGCACCTGTCCGCCCCGACGACTTCCCCTACCGGCCGAGTCTGGCCGCCGCGCTCTCCTGGTGCGTCGAGTGCCTGACCGACGCCGTAGCTGGGGCCGCCCCAACCGACCCGACGGCGCCCATCCCGGTGCCCGGCTCGGGGCCGCGTGACGTCGCCGATCCCGAGCCGGAACTGCTACGCCTGGCGGCCCAGCACGCCGGGCAGGCGGTCACCGTTCGCTTCACCCGCGCCGGCTGCACGGTGTACCGACACGACGACGACGGCGTAAGCCTCCTCGCCGAAGCTCCCGACCTGCGCGATCTTCGGTTGACCTGAGGGCTGAGGGAACATATGTTCGATCACGTGGGGCGATCTGAGGTGCGCCGGGCTTCTCTGCCGGCTCCGCGTGGCCGGTGGGCCGGGCGGCCGGGAGTTGCCTCTACGATCAGGGGCATGGACCGGGTGATGGTGGAGCGGGCTGCGCTGATCGCGCTGCTGCGGCAGCCAGACCTCAGCTGGTCTGATGCCGTGCACGACATTCAAGAGGTCGGCACCGCGCTGGCAGTCCTGCGCCGGGTCGTCGGGCAGACCGACACGCTCTTTCCCGACACCCGCTCCGTCGACTCGCTGATCGAGTCCGCGGCCGGCGACCTCGCGGGCTGGCAGGCCGAGGGCATCACAGTGCGGGCCTTCTTCGACGACGACTACCCCGCCCAGCTGCGTGACATCCGCGAGATGCCGCCAGTGCTCTTCGCCCGTGGTGAGTCGCGCCCCGACGCTCGGGCCATCGCGGTGGTCGGCAGCCGCGAAGCGAGCGATCGAGGAGTCGAGATCGCCAGCTCAGTATCAGAATCGCTGGCCCGCCGTGGTGTGACGGTGGTCAGCGGTCTGGCGAAAGGGATCGACACCGCGGCCCACCAGGCGGCACTAGCGGCAGGGGGCCGCACCGTCGCGGTCATCGGCACCGGAATTCGTCATCACTACCCGACGGTCAACCGGGCGCTCCAGGAGCACATCGCAGAGGTCGGACTGGTGCTCAGCCAGTTCTGGCCCGATGCCGCCCCGACAAAGCAGAGCTTCCCAATGCGAAACGCGGTGATGAGCGGCTACGCCGCTGCCACCGTGGTCATCGAAGCCGGTGAACGCAGTGGAGCCCGGATCCAGGCGCGGCTCGCTCTTCAGCACGGTCGGCCCGTGGTGCTCACCAGTCAGGTGATGCGGCACGACTGGGCACGCGCCTTCGCCGCCCGGCCCGGCGTCCACGTCGCGCACGGGACCATGGACCTGGTGGAGGCGGTCGACGCCATTCTCGACCGTTCACCGGCTGCGGCCGAGCTGGAGGGCTTTCCTGATTTCGCCAGCCTCTGATCCGTGGGCCAGGGTCCGGGAGTACGTCGAGACCCAGCGGAACTTCCTTCGAAATCCCCTGCCCACCCTGCCCTGGATCTGCCCGACGTGTCGCGGTGTCCGCACTCCCGGGTTCGACTACTGCTACCCCTGTCAGGAACACCAGACGGCGTCTGGTGGCCTGCTCGCCGACGTGGTCGTACCAATCGCCTACTCGCCGCGTACCGGTCAGCATCACCACCACCTGCGCCTGTACAAGTCCAGGCCGGGGTCGGCCCAGGCTAGGTGGAATCTGCTCGCACTGCTGCTGCTGTTCCTGCAGCGGCACCTCGACTGCGTCGCTGATCGGATGGGCGGTGCGCCGACCCACGTGGTGGTCGTGCCGAGCACCCGGGGCCAGGCTCATCCGCACCCCCTGCAGGATCTGATCGGCGATCGTCTTGGACTGCCGTGGCTCGCGGCGCTGTCCAATCCCCGCCACGGATCTGAGACGCGGACGTTCCAGCGCGACTGGTTCACGGTCCAGCTTCCGGTCGAGAGCGTCAGCGTTCGGCCGCTGGTCCTGGACGACACCTGGACGACCGGTTTCCGGGCGCAGTCGCTGGCGTACGCCTTGAAGAGCGCTGGCGCGTCGTCGGTGGCGGTCGTGGTGCTCGGGCGGCACATCAGGCCGGAGCATGTGGCATCCCGACCGCTGCTGAAGGCGATCGAGGATCCGATGTTCGATCCGGCTAAGTGCGCTGTAGAACGATGAGCGGAGATCTGCCCGGAATCAAACTCGCCTTCGGGATTTGGGCTGTCCGCTCGGTCCCGGGACGGCGCTGCCCGACCAGGCGAGTCTCCACGCCAGCCGGGCAGCACTCCATTTCTGATCAGCTGTCGGCGGTCAGGCCCTTGAGCATCTCGGCGAAGTCGGCGGTCTCCGCTGGCGGCGGGGACTCGATGGTCACCGCCTTGCCGTAGTCGGTGTAGTCGATCACCATGTCGCCCATCTTGCCCATGACCATGCCGGCCCGACGCGGCCGGTACTGCTCGTCGACCCACAGGTCGATCTTCAGCTCCTTGACGCCCTGCGCGGCCAGCGCCTGCTCGGTGGCGGCCCGGCGCCCGGCGTCGATCTGCCTGAGGTAGGTCGCCACCGGAGTGGTGACTGTGTAGTGCACAGTTGGCACCCCACTCACCGTCTCCTGCCCCACGACCGTCGTGCCCTCGATGGCGAGCAGCGTCTTGACCTGCTTGACCGGGTCGGCGTCCTCGAACTGCTTGGTGAAGTCCGTGCCAGTCATCTCGCCCAGACCGGTCAGGTCCATCTTCATCCAGCGCTTCCCACCCGCACTCGTGCGGCCCTCCGCTGGAATCTCGGTGAAGATCACCGCACCGATCATCCGGACGGTGGTCTTGGCGCCCTTCACGTTGGTCATCGTCATCTCGGCCTTGAGTGGGTCACCCAGGTCCAGGACACCCTGCATCGAGATCTTCTCGCCGCCCATGGTGCCCGTCATCGTCACGGTCACCGAGTCGGTCTTGTTAGTGGCCTCGGCCGTCTTCAGCAGCGACCCCTTGAGATCACTGGCCAGCAGCTCCAGAACGCTCGGCTGCTTCGGCTCGTCGGATCCGCCGGACGTCACGCCGCAGGCGGAGACAGCGAACGCGGTGAGCGCCGAGACCGTCACCAGAGCCGGCTTCTTCCAAAATGACACGTACACGCCTTCCCCCGTAGGAATCTGGGGGTGATCCCCAGTAGACCGACGACACGCTAGCCCACGTGGTCGATTCGTGGGCACCGCGTTTTCGCCAATCCGCCCTTGATCGAGACGTGATCGGTGATGTCGGGGTATCCGGGTCGACGGGATACCCCGACATCGCGGATGTCGGCGGTGCGGGCAGGGCCGGGTGGTTACTCCGGGACGCGGCGGTAGGCGCCGTCGCTGGCCGAGGTGGCCATCGAGGCGTACGCGCGCAGCGCCGCCGACACCGGGCGCTGCCGATCGGTCGGGGTGTACGGCTTGTCGCGCTTCTCCTCGGCCACCCGGCGAACCTCCAGCTCCTCGGCGGGCACGTTCAGCTCGATCGACCGGCTCGGGATGTCGATGACGACCTCGTCGCCGTCGCGGACCAGGGCGATCAGCCCGCCGGAGGCCGCCTCGGGGGAGACGTGCCCGATGGAGAGCCCGGAGGTGCCGCCGGAGAAACGGCCGTCGGTGAGCAGCGCACAGGAGCGGCCCAGCCCGCGTCCCTTGAGGAACGAGGTGGGGTAGAGCATCTCCTGCATGCCGGGGCCGCCCTTGGGCCCCTCGTACCGGATCACCACGACGTCCCCGGCGACCACCTGCTTGGCGAGGATCGCTGTCACCGCGTCGTCCTGCGACTCGTAGACCTTCGCCGGGCCACGGAAGGTCAGGCAGTCGTCGGGCACGCCGGCGGTCTTCACCACGCTGCCCTCGGGTGCCAGGTTGCCGTGCAGGATGGCCAGTCCACCGTCGGCGGAGTAGGCGTGCTCACGGTCCCGGATGCAGCCGCCGGCCGCGTCGGTGTCCAGCGACGACCACCGGTTGGTGGTGGAGAACGGCTCGGTGGTGCGCACCCCACCGGGGGCGGCGTGGAACAACTCGACAGCCGTCGGGGTGGGGGAGCCGCCGCGCACGTCCCAGTCGGTCAGCCACTGTGCCAGCGAGGGGGAGTGCACGGCCCACACGTCCCGGTTGAGCTGCCCGGCCCGGTCCAGTTCGCCGAGGATCGCCGGGATGCCGCCGGCCCGGTGCACGTCCTCCATGTGGTAGTTCGGCGAGTTCGGCGCGACCTTGGCCAGGCACGGCACCCGCCGGGAGATCGCGTCGATGTCGGTGACGCCGAAGTCCATCTCCGCCTCGCGGGCGGCGGCCAGCAGGTGCAGCACCGTGTTGGTGGAGCCGCCCATCGCCACGTCCAGGGCGACAGCGTTCTCGAAGGCGGCCTTGGAGGCGACCGTACGCGGCAGCACCGAGTCGTCGTCGCCGTCGTACCACCGCTTGGAGATCTCCACGACGGTCCGGCCGGCCTCGACGAAGAGCGACCGGCGGGCGGCGTGGGTGGCCAGCGTCGAGCCGTTGCCTGGCAGCGCGAGCCCGATCGCCTCGGTGAGGCAGTTCATCGAGTTGGCGGTGAACATGCCGGAGCAGGAGCCGCAGGTCGGGCAGGCGGAGCGTTCGATCTCACCGAGCTGCTCGTCGGTGACCGCCTCGTTCGAGGAGGCGATCATCGCGTCGATCAGGTCGATCTTGCTGTGCACGACGCCCTCGATCGCCATCGTCTTGCCGGCCTCCATCGGGCCGCCGGAGACGAAGACGGTCGGGATGTTGAGGCGCAACGCGGCCAGCAGCATCCCGGGGGTGATCTTGTCGCAGTTGGAGATGCAGACCAGGGCGTCCGCGCAGTGCGCGTTGACCATGTATTCGACCGCGTCGGCGATCAGCTCACGGCTGGGCAGCGAGTAGAGCATGCCGCCGTGGCCCATCGCGATGCCGTCGTCGACAGCGATGGTGTTGAACTCCCGGCCCACCCCACCGGCCTCGGCGACCGCGTCGGCGACCAGGCCACCCATGTCCTTGAGGTGTACGTGACCAGGCACGAACTGGGTGAAACTGTTGGCGATGGCGACGATCGGCTTGCCGAAATCGTCGTCGGTCATCCCGGTGGCCCGCCAGAGGGCCCGGGCGCCGGCCATCGTCCGACCGTGTGTGGAAGTCCTCGACCGCAGCTCAGGCATGCATACCAGCATGACACCACCGGCACGCCGGCCCACCCGGGTATCTGCCGTGTCCCAACAGATGCACACTCAGCCCCCCATGACGTGCGCCCATCCGGCACTCTTGGAGGCGTGCATTTTCCACCGGGCCTGGTCGCTGTCGCGGCGCTCAGCGGGCTCGTCGCCGCGGTGGCCGCCGTGCTGCTGACCGCCGTCGCCCGGCGGCGGACGATGCCGCGTCGACCGGCGCACGTGCTGCTCGCGGCGGCCGCCGGTGTTGCAGTGCTCAGCCTCCTGGCCGGCGTGGTCGCCGCGCTCAGCGCGAACGAACACTGGGCCCACGAGCAGGGGCAGCGCACCGGTTGGGCGACAGTGGTGGCGATCGGCACGGCGGTGAGCGGGCTGGCCTTCGCCGCTGGTCTGCTCCGGCTGCCCGGGGTGGCCGCCACCGCGGCCGGAACGGCCCGGCTCGCCCTGGACGGGCTGGTCATGGCGGCGGCGCTGTGGTTCGTCGGCTGGGTGCTCTTCTCCGAGCCCACCCGGTTGCTCGGTGCCGCCACCCCGATGGCCTGCCCGGCGATCCTGCTGGCCACGGTGAGCGCCGCGCTCGGTGCCGGGCTCGTCGTGATCGTCGTCTTCCGGGCGGCGGCGCCACGTCGACGGCTCGCCGCACTGGGCGCCGGCATCAGCGCGGTGACCTGCGGCGGCCTGGGTCTCAGCGCCGGGCTCTGCCAGGCCGGGCCGACAATGGCGCTGACCGGTGCGGCGGTGCTCGCCGCCGGTCTGCTGACCGTCGCGCTCGCGGTGTACCGGGCCGACCGGCCGGGGCAGATCGACCTGGACCTGGTCGGAAGCGACGGCGAATACGCGATCGCCCCGATGCTGGCGATGGCCGCCTCGGCGATGTACCACCTCGTCCAGGACGGCCGGTTCACCGCGGCGGGCATCGTGGCCGGCAGCGTGGAGGGCTTCGCCCTGGTGGCACGGCAGTACCTCACCCTTCGCGACGTCCGGGGGTACGCGAACCGCCTGGCCGAGCGGGAGGCGCACTTCCGGGAGCTGGCGCACACCGATCCGTTGACGTCGTTGGCCAACCGGCGCGGGCTGCTCCGGGCGCTGCACCGCAACGCCGCCGACCACAACCCGTGTGTGCTGCTCGGCCTGGACCTGGACGGCTTCAAGAACGTCAACGACATGCGGGGCCACGACGTGGGCGACGCCGTGCTGGCCGAGGTGGGCCGGCGGCTGCGCGGCAACCTGCGCCCCGGCGACGTGGCCGCCCGGCTGGGTGGCGACGAGTTCGCCGTACTCATGCAGGGCCGACCGGTCGAGGCGGACCGGGTCGCCGAACGGCTCCTCGGGGTGCTCAACCGGCCCTACGACCAGCCGGAGGGGCCGGTCTTCCTGTCGGTGAGCATCGGGGTGGCCGACTGGGCCGACGAGCCGGACGTGGAGCTGTTGCTGCGCCACGCCGACCTGGCGTTGCGCTACGCCAAGCAGCGCGGCAAGAACCGGATCGAGCGGTACGACGCCGCGTACGACCAACTGCTGCGTCGGCGTACGACTGTGGAGCACGAGCTACGCGGGGCCATCGACCGCGACGAGCTGCGGTTGGCGTTCCAGCCGGTGGCGTCGCTGCCGTCGGTGCGGCCGGTCGGCGCCGAGGCGCTGCTCCGTTGGCACCACCCTGAGCTGGGCAACGTGCGCCCGGACGAGTTCATCCCGCTCGCCGAGGAGTGCGGCATGATCGCCCCGCTCGGTGCCTGGGTGCTGCATCAGGCCTGCTACCAGCTCTCCCGGTGGCTGGCGGACGGGCACGACGTCTGGGTGTCGGTCAACGTCTCCCCGCGCGAGCTGCACGCCCCGGAGTACGTGGTCCAGGTCGCCGAGGCGCTGCGCGCCCACCACGTGCCGCCGCAGCGGCTGGTGCTGGAGGTCACCGAGCACGCCGTCGCCACCGACCTGGACGAGCTGATCCGCCGGCTCACCGCGCTGCGGTTGACCGGTGTCCGGATCGCGCTGGACGACTTCGGGGCCGGCTACTCGTCGCTGGGGCAGCTGCGCCGGTTGCCGATCGACATCCTCAAGATCGACCACAGCCTGGTCGCCGAGCACGAGCCGGTCCGCCCGGTCGGCCAGGACGGCCCGGCGTTCGCCCCGATGGTCGACATCGTCATGCGCCTGGGTCACCAGTTGGGGCTGGAGGTGATCGCCGAGGGGGTGACCACCCCGACCGAGTTGGCCGCGGTGGTGGCCGCCGGTTGCCGCTTCGGCCAGGGCGCGCTCTTCGGCTGGGGGGTGCCGGCCGAGCACCTGGAGGCGATGCTGGAGGCGGCCACATCCCCGGGTGCGCGTCCCGCTCCGGTGCCCGCGCCGCGCCGTGCTCCGGGCGGGTCCGGGCAGCCCACCCCGCCTGCCGATGGCGCGTCGCCAGCCGACGCGCCGACCTCCGTTAACCAACATGTGGGATCAGTTGACTCATCGCGTGAGATGCGTCAGGCTTAGCCGCATGTCGTCGTACCGGTCGCTGCGAGTACTTACCTGAGCGCACTCTCCCTCACCGAGAGTGCGCTGGCCCCGTGCATCTGCACGAGGGCCGTTTTTATTGCCATCGGAACCTGGCGAGGCGGGCCCCGCCCGCGTCGCATCGCTTGACTAGCCACCAGCCACTCCAGCCGAAGGCCAGAACCGCCATGACGAGACCAACGCCCGAGACCCTCGCCCACACCGCCCGCCGGGCCCGCGCGGCCGCCGACCCGACAGTCGACGTGGACCAGGCCGCCACGCGCACGGCCACCCCGGCCGTCCCGGCGGTACGGCCCGCCGCCGCGACCCCGATCTCCGGAGCCGGCTCGCTCGTGCGGTCCCTTGAGGCGCTCGAGGTCGACGTCGTCTTCGGCATTCCGGGCGGCGCGATCCTGCCGGCGTACGACCCGCTCTACGACTCGACGGTCCGGCACATCCTGGTGCGGCACGAGCAGGGCGCGGGGCACGCGGCGACCGGCTACGCGCAGGCCACCGGCAAGGTCGGCGTCTGCATCGCCACCTCCGGCCCGGGCGCTACGAACCTGGTCACCCCGATCGCGGACGCGTACATGGACTCGGTGGCGATGGTGGCGATCACCGGGCAGGTGGCCAGCCCGTTGATCGGCACCGACGGCTTCCAGGAAGCGGACATCCAGGGCATCACCCTGCCGATCACCAAGCACAACTTCCTCGTGCAGAACGCCGAGGAGATCCCCCGGGTGCTGGCCGAGGCGTTCCACCTGGCCAGCAGTGGGCGACCCGGCCCGGTGCTGGTCGACATCCCCAAGGACGTGCTTCAGGCGCCGACCACCTTCTCCTGGCCACCCACCCTGGACCTGCCCGGCTACCGGCCCACCCTGCACCCGCACGGCAAGCAGATCCGGGAGGCGGCGCGGCTGATGGCCGCAGCCCGACGGCCGGTGCTCTACGTCGGCGGCGGGGTGCTCAAGGCCGGTGCCACCGACGGGCTGCGCCGGCTGGCCGAGCTGACCGGCATCCCGGTCGTCACCACGCTGATGGCGCTCGGCGCGTTCCCCGACTCGCACCAGCAGCACCTGGGGATGCCCGGCATGCACGGCACTGTCGCCGCTGTCTACGGGCTGCAGAAGGCGGATCTGATCGTCGCGCTGGGCGCACGTTTCGACGACCGGGTCACCGGCAAACTGGACTCGTTCGCCCCGGACGCGACGGTGGTGCACGCGGACATCGACCCCGCCGAGATCGGCAAGAACCGGCACGTGGACGTCCCGATCGTCGGCGACGCCAAACACGTCATCGACGAGCTGATCGCCGCGGTCACCGCCGAGCGGTCGGCGGGGCGCACCGCCGACCTCGGTGACTGGTGGACGCAGCTCAACGACCTGCGCAACCGTTACCCGCTGGGCTACGACGAGCCGGTCGACGGGACCCTGTCCCCGCAGTACGTGATCAAGCGGCTGGGCGAGATCGTCGGCCCGGACGCGATTTTCGTGGCGGGGGTGGGCCAGCACCAGATGTGGGCGTCGCAGTTCATCTCCTACGAGAAGCCGTACACCTGGTTGAATTCCGGCGGCCTCGGCACGATGGGCTACGCGGTGCCGGCGGCGATGGGTGCCAAGGTCGGCAAGCCGGACACGGTGGTCTGGGCGGTGGACGGGGACGGCTGCTTCCAGATGACCAACCAGGAGTTAGCCACCTGCGCGTTGGAGGGCATCCCGGTCAAGATCGCCGTCATCAACAACGGCAACCTCGGCATGGTCCGGCAGTGGCAGACGCTCTTCTACAACGAGCGCTACTCCAACACCGAGCTCGGCACCCACAAGCACCGCATCCCCGACTTCGTCAAGCTCGCCGAGGCCCTCGGCTGTGTCGGGCTGCGGTGCGAGAGCGCGGATGACGTGGACAAGACCATCGCCGCCGCCATGGAGATCAACGACGCGCCCGTCGTGATCGACTTCGTGGTCGGCAAGGACGCGATGGTCTGGCCGATGGTCGCCGCCGGCACCAGCAACGACGAGATCATGTTCGCCCGTGGCGTCCGCCCGGTCTTCGACGAGGATGACATCTAAATGAGTGAGCGTAGCGAACGAATCATCAAGCTCAGTGTTGCGCATGGCCATGCCATGACCGAGCGAAGCGAGGCCATGGCATGACCATGCACACCCTGTCCGTGCTGGTGGAGAACAAGCCCGGCGTGCTCGCCCGGGTCTCCGGCCTGTTCTCCCGGCGCGGGTTCAACATCGACAGCCTCGCCGTCGGCGAGACCGAGAACCCGGACGTCTCCCGGATCACCATCGTGGTCAACGCGGAGTCGTCCCCGCTGGAGCAGGTCACCAAGCAGCTGAACAAGCTGGTCAACGTGCTCAAGATCGTTGAGCTGGATCCCCAGGTGTCGGTCGCCCGGGAGTTGCTGCTGGTGAAGGTTCGCGCCGACCGGTCCGCGCGGTCGCAGGTGCTGGAAACCGTCAACCTGTTCCGCGCCCGGGTGGTCGACGTCGCACCGGACACGCTGACCATCGAGGCCACCGGCACCCCGGACAAGCTCGACGCGCTGCTACGCGACCTCGAGGCCTTCGGCATCAAGGAAATGGTCCAGTCCGGGCTGGTGGCCATCGGGCGCGGCTCGCGTTCGATCACCGCCGGTCCCGCGCTGCGGGCCGCCTGACCCGCCGCCGGTCGGCCCTCGGCCGGCCGTCCCGGATTTCATCCGCACAGACCACGACGGGCCGCCCCGGCCGTCGTACGAAAGGGAAGTTCTCATGAGCGTTGAGGTGTTCTACGACGACGATGCCGACCTCGGCCTGATCCAGGCCAAGAAGGTCGCGGTGATCGGTTACGGCAGCCAGGGCCACGCCCACGCGCTGTCGCTGCGTGACTCCGGCGTCGACGTGGTGATCGGTCTGCCGGAGGGCTCGAAGAGCCGTCCCAAGGCAGAGGAGCAGGGCCTGCGGGTGGTCACGCCGGCGCAGGCCGCCGCCGAGGCCGATGTGATCATGGTGCTCGCACCGGACACCGCCCAGCGCGGGATCTACGCGGAGTCGATCGCCCCGAACCTCGCCCCGGGCAAGGCGATCTTCTTCGGTCACGGCTTCAACATCCGGTACGGCCTGATCAAGCCGCCGGCCGAGGTGGACGTGGCGATGGTCGCGCCCAAGGGCCCCGGCCACCTGGTCCGCCGCCAGTACAGCGACGGCAAGGGCGTGCCCTGTCTCGTCGCCGTCGAGCAGGACGCCAGCGGCAACGCGCTCGCGCTCGCCCTCGCGTACGCCAAGGGCATCGGCGGCACCCGGGCCGGTGCGATCAAGACCACCTTCACCGAGGAGACCGAGACCGACCTCTTCGGCGAGCAGGCGGTGCTCTGCGGCGGCGCTTCGGCCCTGGTGCAGACCGGTTTCGAGGTGCTCACCGAGGCGGGCTACGCCCCGGAGGTCGCCTACTTCGAGTGCCTGCACGAGCTGAAGCTGATCGTCGACCTCATGTACGAGGGCGGCATCGCGAAGATGCGCTACAGCATCTCCGACACCGCCGAGTACGGCGACCTCTCCCGTGGCTCGCGCATCATCGACTCCCGGGTCAAGGACGAGATGCGCAAGATCCTGGGTGAGATCCAGTCCGGCGAGTTCGCCCGCGAGTGGGTCGCCGAGGACGAGGCCGGCCGGCCCAACTTCACCAAGTGGCAGGCCGAGGGTGCGGCGCACCCGATCGAGGAGACCGGTAAGAAGCTGCGCGGCATGATGAGCTGGGTCGACCGCCCGATCACCGAGACCGCCTGACCCGTCCGAACGACGATCTACCGACAGCCCCTGGGCTGGCGCTCTCCCCAGCGCCGCCCCGGGGCTGCCCGGCATGCTGCCGCCCGTCAATACGTCGGGCGGCAGTGCTCGTGCGCCACGACTCGTCCGGAGTGACCCGGGTGACCGACGCGGCCGGTGCTCACGCGGCCGGCGCAACCGTGTCGGTGCGGTGAACGGCCGATGTCCGTCGCCCGACCGGGCGTGTGAGGGCACTCACCCCGAAGACCGGAACACGCCGACCAGCGGGGCCCCTACGATCGCCTGTAGGTGCAGCAGCCGGCACCTGACGGCCACGGCACGGATCAGCGCAGGGCGCAGTGCGGCGCCCCGCCGCCCGGGCCGATCGCAAACACGACCTCTACGAGGACCGATGAATCCTGTCGTACTGATCGCCGAAGAACTCGCCCCCGCCGCCATCGAGGTGCTCGCCCACGACTTCGACGTCCGTCACGTCGACGGCACCGACCGTCCGGCCCTGCTCTCGGCGCTCTCCGAGGCCGACGCCGTCATCGTGCGCAGCGCGACCCAGATCGACGCCGAGGCGGTCGCCGCCGCGCCGCGACTCAAGGTGGTCGCCCGGGCGGGCGTCGGGCTGGACAACGTCGAGGTGCCGGCCGCCACCGCGCGGGGCGTCATGGTCGTCAACGCGCCCACCTCCAACATCGTCTCCGCCGCCGAGCAGGCCGTCGCGCTGCTGCTCGCCGTCGCCCGTAACACCGCGAGCGCCAGTTCCGCGCTCAAGGCGGGGGAGTGGAAGCGGTCGAAGTACACCGGCGTCGAGGTCCAGGGCAAGACGGTCGGCGTGGTGGGGCTCGGTCGCATCGGGGTGCTCTTCGCGTCTCGTATCGCCGCGTTCGGCACCCGGCTGATCGCGTACGACCCGTACATCCAGCCGGCCCGTGCGGCGCAGCTCGGCGTCCGCCTGGTCGGGCTGGAGGAGCTGCTGCGGGAGAGCGACTTCATCTCCATCCACCTGCCGAAGACGCCGGAGACGGTGGGCCTGATCGGTGAGAAGGAGCTGGCGCTCGTCAAGCCCGGCGTTCGCATCATCAACGCCGCCCGTGGTGGGTTGGTCGACGAGCAGGCGCTCGCGGACGCGATCGCCGAGGGCCGGGTCGCCGGCGCCGGTGTCGACGTGTACAGCAAGGAGCCGTGCACCTCGTCGCCGCTGTTCGCCTTCGACAACGTGGTGGCCACCCCGCACCTGGGCGCCTCCACCCACGAGGCGCAGGACAAGGCCGGTCTCGCCGTGGCCAGGAGCGTCAAGCTGGCGTTGCAGGGCGAGTTCGTCCCGGACGCGGTGAACGTGCAGGCCGGCGGTGTGGTCGCCGAGGACGTTCGGCCGCTGCTGCCGCTGGCGGAGAAGCTCGGCCGGGCGTTCACCGCGGTCGCCGGTGGGGTCGCCGCCAGCGTCACTGTCGAGGTCCGCGGTGAGATCGTCAGCCACGACGTGTCGGTGCTCAAGCTCGCCGCCACCAAGGGCCTGTTCAGCTCCGTGGTCGAGGAGCAGGTCACCTACGTCAACGCCCCGCACCTGGCCGCCGAGCGTGGCGTCGAGGTCACCCTGGCCACCCTGGCCGAGACGGCCGAGCAGCCGACCCTGGTCACCGTGCGCGGCGCGCTGCCGGACGGCCGGACGGTCAGTGTCTCCGGCACTGTCACCCACTCCGGCGCTCGGGACGTGCTGAAGCTGACCGAGGTGGACGGCTTCGACGTGGAGATCGGCGCGGAGGGCATCCTGCTCTTCCTGCGCTACGCCGACCGGCCCGGTGTGGTCGGCACTGTCGGTACCCTGCTCGGCGAGTCGGGTATCAACATCGCCGCCATGCAGGTGGCTCGTCGGGAGGCGGGCGGTGAGACGCTGATGACGCTCACCGTCGACCAGGCGCTCGGCGCCGACCTGCTCACCTCGGCCGCCGAGTCGATCGGCGCCACGGCGGCCAGCGCCGCCGACCTGCGCGACGAGTAGTAGACGACAAACACCGTGGGGGGCCTGGCGATTCGCCGGGCCCCTCGTCATTTCCCGTCCGTGCCGCCGGTCAGGTCAGCCGGGCAGCCGCGCCGGCGGCGGGTAGACCGAGCCGTCCTGCGGGTCGAAGAGCATCAGGCCGTGCTCGCCGGCCAACCGCTCGATGTCCAGTAGCACCTGGTCCGCGCACGTCGGATGCAGGTTCAGCTCGACGTGGTCGTGGGCCGCGTGCAGCGGCGCCACGGCCCACGGGCTGTTCGGGCCGGGGTGACGGTCCGGATAGGAGGCGGTGATCGCCCGGTAGAAGCTGACCACCCGCGGATCGGGGTAGCGGTCCACGTGCCGCCCCTGCCGGCAACCGTTGACCGCTGTCCGCACGTCCTCGGGCGTCGCCCCGTCCTCCAGGGCCCACACGCTCAGATCGAAACTCACGGCGGATAGCGTGCCATCCGCCGTTCACCATGTCGAAACTGCCTCGCCGCCGGTCAACCACCGATCACCGAAGTATCCGGTCACGACGGTCCGGTGTGGAGACTCTTGCGTCGAGTTGCGTCGATTCGCTAGCGTACGCACTGCGGTCACTGGCCGAGTTCGAGGCGCCGGCCCGTCTTCGGGTGGCGCGGTCGACGTCCGGCCCGACCGGTCCGCACCCCTCGGTTGTGCGAGCCACGCGCACTCGTCGCTGACCGGCCTCCACGGTCGTTGCCGAGACCGTGGGGGCCGATCGCGGGCCGGACCGGCTCAGCGACGGTGCGCGAAGAGCGCGCGATAGTCGGAGTTGCCCCGGAACCACGCCAGGCCAGTTGGGCCGGCGGCGTAGAGCGCGGTGGCGTAGCCGTCGGCGATCGCCAGGTCGGGGCCCACCACTGTGGCGGCGACGAGGTGATCGGCCGGCTCGCCGGTGTGCGGGTCCACCACGTGCCCCTGCCGCCCGGTCACCCCGGAGGTGCCGATCGCGCCGGCAGTCATCTCCAGCACCAGCGGCGCCCGCTCGGGTGCGGTCGGGTGATGCACCGCGACCCGCCACGGTCCGCCGTGCGGCGCGCGGCCCCGGACGACAAGGTCGGCGCCGGCGAGTACGGCATAGTCGTGGATGCCGGCGGCGCGCAGTCGCTCAGCGGCGCGTTCCACAGCCCAACCGCCGAGAAGACCGCCCGGGTCGAAGCCGCCGGGCACCGCCCAGGCGTCGAACCATCCGTCGGTGGCCGCGCGCATCGCGGCGCAGCGGTCTACCAGATCGGCGAGCGGCGGGTACGACTCCGGGCTGATCTCGCCCCGACGCAGCCGGGAGACGAGGCTCTCCGGTCGGTTGGGCCCGTAGGTGAGGTCGATGGCGCGCAGCTCGGCGACGCTGTCCCGCAGCGCTTCGCCCACGCCCCGGCGGCCGAGCCACTCGGGGGCGTTGAGCAGCAGGGTGTACTCGGCGGTCGCGGTGCGAACGGTGTGCTGCACCCCGATCCGGCCCTCGGTGGCCGCGGCCGGGTCGATCCGGTGCCGGCGGCTGCCGAGTCGAAGGTCCGGCCGGCGGTTGCGGAACGCGGACGGGTCCGGCCAGCGGGTCCGTGGCTGCTCGTCGATGCGCATCGCACCTGCCCCCTCGCACATGGGGCCGCGTCATCGCGACCCCGTTGGTCAGCGAGCCCCCGCGACCCACTGAGCACTACCGTAGGCAGCGGAGATGACCGCCCCATGAGTCCCAGCTGAGAGGGTGCTGTGCATTCTCGATCCCAAATTGTGGACGCAGCGTACCGGGAGGCGGGACGGCGACGTACCGTTGCCCGAACGGAACCGTTGAGCAGAGGAGTGCGGTCGTGGCGCGGATCGCGGTGGTGGCCGGAGACGGCATCGGGCCCGAGGTGGTCGCGCAGGCCCGCAAGGTCCTCGACGCGGTGCTGCCCGACGTGCAGGCCACCGAGTACGACCTTGGCGCCGCCCGCTGGCACCGTACCGGAGAGGTGCTGCCCGACTCGGTGCTGACCGAGCTGGCCGGGCACGACGCCATCCTGCTCGGCGCGGTCGGTGACCCGACCGTTCCGCCGGGTGTGCTCGAGCGAGGACTGCTGCTCAAGCTCCGGTTCGCCTTCGACCAGTACGTCAACCTGCGCCCGTCCCGGCTCTGGCCCGGGGTCGCCGGCCCGCTGGGCAACGTGAAGCCGGGCGAGGTCGACCTCGTGGTGGTGCGCGAGGGCACCGAGGGGCTCTACGCCGGTGCCGGTGGTTCCCTGCACCGGGACACCCCGGCCGAGGTCGCCACCGAGGAGAGCCTGAACACCCGGCACGGCGTGGAGCGGGTGATCCGCGACGCGTTCGCCCGCGCCGGCCGCCGGGAGCGGCGCAAGGTCACCCTCGTGCACAAGACCAATGTGCTCACCCACGCCGGGTCGCTCTGGGCGCGTACGTTCGACGCGGTCGCCGCCGAGCACCCGGACATCGAGACCGAGTACCAGCACGTCGATGCCGCGGCCATGTTCCTGGTCACTCAGCCGCAGCGCTACGACGTGGTGGTCACCGACAATCTCTTCGGCGACATCCTCACCGACATCGCCGCGGCCGTCACCGGCGGCATCGGGCTGGCCGCCAGCGGCTGCATCAACCCCGAGGGGGCGTACCCCTCGATGTTCGAGCCGGTGCACGGCTCGGCGCCGGACATCGCCGGGCAGGGCATCGCCGACCCGGTCGCCGCGGTGCTCTCCGCCGCGTTGCTGCTGGAGCAGCTCGGGCACAGCGAGTCGGCCGCCCGGGTCAACGCGGCGGTCGCCGCCGAGCTGGCCAGCCGGGTGCCGGGCGTAAAGCTGCGTACCGAAGAGGTCGGCGACCGGCTCGCCGCCCACGCTGTAGCCTGATCACCCCGGCCCGAGTGGCGACCGGCCCTGAGGCTGGTCTGCCACGGGCAGCCCGACCGGCGCTACCCGCTTAACGACCGTTCGGGGTAGGTTTCTGGCACAGCCATGTCGGTGTGCGGTCCCGCATGCCGTTGTCCCGCAGGGAGGTCAGCGCGATGAGCGGTGGTGACAAGCTCGACTTCGAGATCCGTCCGAATCTCGCGCCGGTATCCGCCGCCGATCGGGCCGCACTGCTGACCAACCCCGGGTTCGGCAGGGTCTTCACCGACCACATGGTCACCGTCCGCTACGCCGACGGCAAGGGCTGGTACGACCCCCGGGTGGAAGCCCGTGCCCCGATCCCGATGGACCCGGCCAGCGCGGTGCTGCACTACGCGCAGGAGATCTTCGAGGGGCTCAAGGCGTACCGCACGGCCGACGGTGGCGTGACGATGTTCCGGCCGGACGCCAACGCGGCCCGCTTCGCCACCTCCGCGCAGCGGATGGCGATGCCGGTGCTGCCGCCGGAGGTGTTCGTCGACTCCCTGCACAAGCTCATCGAGATCGACCGGGAGTGGATCCCCACCGGCGAGGACGGCAGCCTCTACCTGCGGCCGTTCATGTTCGCCAGCGAGGTCTTCCTCGGCGTCCGCCCGGCCAACGAGTACCTCTACATGGTGATCGCCTCACCGGTCGGGGCGTACTTCACCGGTGGCGTCAAGCCGGTCACCGTCTGGGTCTCTCCGGACTACACCCGGGCCGCGCCCGGTGGCACCGGCGCGGCCAAGTGCGGCGGCAACTACGCCGCGTCGCTCGCGGCCCAGGCAGAGGCCATCGAGGCCGGCTGCGACCAGGTCGTCTTCCTGGACGCGGTGGAGCGCCGGTTCGTCGACGAACTGGGCGGCATGAACGTCTTCTTCGTCTACGACGACGGCACTGTGGTCACCCCACCGTTGACCGGCACGATCCTGCCGGGCATCACCCGCGACGCCGTTCTCACGCTGGCCGGCGCGGCCGGACACCAGGTCGAGGAGCGGCCGGTCAGCTTCGCCGACTGGCAGGCCGACGCCGCCAGCGGACGCCTGAAGGAGGTGTTCGCCTGCGGCACCGCCGCGGTGGTCACCCCGATCGGTGGGGTCCGCTTCCCGGACGGTGAGTTCCTGATCGGCGGTGGCGAACCCGGTCGGGTCACCATGGCCCTGCGTCAGCAGCTGGTCGACATCCAGCGGGGCAAGGCGGCCGACCCGCACGGCTGGGTGCAGCGGGTCTTCTGATCTCCGCCGCTGCGCCGGCCCGTCCACCCGGACGGGCCGGTGCAGTCGGCCCTACGCGTCGGTGGACTACGCGTCGGTGGACTGCGCCTCGGTGGGCTCGTCGAGCAGGTGGTCGCGGAGCGCGGCGAGCTGCTCGTCGGTCACCCCGGCGTGGCGCAGGTACGCCTCGACCGAACCGTGCCCCGCGCGCAGCTCGTCGAGGAAGATCTGCATCGCCTCGGCGGGTGAGGCCAAGAACGGCGCCGGCACCTCCACTCCGTCCGGGTTGATGGAGGCCAGCCACGCGCTGTACCGGGCCGACGCCTCGCTGCTGAGCGCGTAGTCCGCGGTGATGTCCGCGTCGTCGACGCCGAGCACGGCGAGGGTCAGCGCGCAGACGATGCCGGTGCGGTCCTTGCCGGCCACGCAGTGCACGACCACCGGGGCGTTGGCGGAGTCGGCGATCAGCCCGACGGCCTCGGCCAGGCCGGCGGTGCCGGTCTGCGCCAGGGCGGCGTACCGGTCCGCGAGGTACCGGGCCAGGCTCGCGCCCTCCTCGTGCGGCACGCCCGCCCACTCGTCGTGCTCCGGGTGGATGTGCCGGTAGGTCAACCCCTGGTATGCCGGCACCCGGCCGTCCCGCTCCACCTCAGTGGGGCGGCGCAGGTCGATGACGGTGCGGATGCCGATCGCGACGAACGCGTCCCGGTCCTGTTCGGTGAGGCGGTGCAGCGAGTCGGAGCGGTAGAGCCGACCACGGCGTACGGGTCGGCCGCCGTGCCCGAGGTAGCCGCCGGCGTCGCGGAAGTTGAAGGTGGCGGGGAGCGGAATCTGTCGGCTGTCGTCGATGGCGTCCACGCCCTCACGGTAACGGCCGGCGGGGTCCGCTCCCCACCGGCCGTCGGGGCCGTACCGTCAGCGTGCCGTGCCGGGCGGAAGCGCACCGTACGTCTCGTCGTAGTAGCCACCGAGCTGATCCCGGTAGCTCGGGTCGCTGTGGCTGGTCTCGTCGTACTCCGGGGCGGCCTTGATCTGGTCCCGGGTCCGGTCGACGGAGACGGTGCGCTGGTCGTGGTCGACCTGATTGACGGTGCCGGCCGGCAACATCACCTTCTTGCCGAAGATCCAGGGACCGGTGTCCACGACCAGGTAGCTGCCGCCCACCTCGTGGCTGGCGCTGTCGATCTTGCCGATTCCACCGTCGGTGGCCTCGACCTTGTAGCCGACCAGGTCGACGTCGGCCACGCCGGCCTGGTCCCGGTAGCGCCAGGGGTCGAACGTGCCGGCCGGCGCGCCACCGGGCACCGTGCCCTGGTCGCCGCCGCGCAGCGGGTCCGGCCCGGCGTGGGTGGCGTGCGGATCGATCCTGTCCATGCCGTTCACTCCTGACTGTCACCGATCAACTCACGTCTCCGCAGGAGCTACCCGGCCGTCGGGGGCCGGAAACGGGGACAGGCGCGGCACGGCGACGGGCCGGAGCGCGGGTCGGCAGGGGCCGAGGCAGCGAGGTGCGGCATCGGCACGTCGGGACGTACGTGATCAGGCCAGTGCGGCCTCGGCGTCCAGGGTGACCGCGGCGGCGTGCACCACGGCGGAGATCCGCAGGGCCTCGTGCAGCTGCTCGCCGGTGAAGCCGCTGCCGCGCAGCTTCTTCTCGTGCAACTCCAGGCACACCCCACAGCCAGGGATGGCCGACA
This sequence comes from Micromonospora sp. NPDC051227, assembly GCF_044455385.1. NCBI lineage: Bacteria > Bacillati > Actinomycetota > Actinomycetes > Micromonosporales > Micromonosporaceae > Micromonospora > Micromonospora sp. NPDC051227. The sequence goes on along the minus strand of NZ_JBITET010000015.1, from coordinate 118,996 downwards.
CGGCGAAACACCAGAGCTCGAAGTCGCCCTTGTCCACCCCCGGCCTCGCGATGATCTGCATCCGCAGTCGGGCCGGCATCGAGGCGTACTGCTCGTCGCCGATCAGGTGCTTGGCCCGGTAGTAGATGTTGTTCATCGCCATGATCGCCGCAGCGCCCTTGGCCGCCTCGACACCCTCCGGCCCGAGGTGCCCGAGCGCCTCGGCCGCGATCTCCCGCAGCACCAACGGGTTGCGGGCGGTCACCGCACAGGCCAGCGCGGTGCCCCAGGTCTGTGCCGGGGTCAACGCCGAGGAGCCGACGGTGGAGCCCAGGTTGAGCCTGATGTCCTTGGCGTACTCCGGCAGGGCTGCCTTGATCGCGTCCAGGCCCATGGTCAGACTCCAGCGGCGGGGGTCTCGTCGGCGATCTCCGTCGGGCTGATGGAGGTGAAATCCATCGGCCCGACGAAGACCACACACCACGTGCCCTCGTGGGACGTGTGGTTGATCGTCCTGGACGCGTTGGTGGCGCCCAGCGATACGCAGGCGGCGAGTCCGTGCTCAGGTAAGCGGTCACTGACGGTGAGCACAGGTCCTCCTTGCAGACGGCACGGTGGCCATCATCGGATCCGCTCCAGATGCTTCCGCATGGCTGTTTCCCCCGATGAGTGGCCCGGTGGCTTGTGAAGCCGATCACGAGCGGTGGTCAGGGGTGAAAGAACCCTCCGTCACCATCCCGCTATGTGGATTGGTCCTCCCAAATTCGGGGGAGGAGTGGCAGAGTGGCCACCGTGACCAGTACCGCCCTGATTATTGCGACCTAGCGCGCCGGCTCTCCCCTCTGCCGAGCGCGCAGACCTCCCGCATCCGCGGGAGGTCTTTTTGTTGCTCCGAGAAAGGATCCTGATGACGTTCCAGGTCTTCGACACCACGTTGCGCGACGGCGCTCAGCGCGAGGGGCTCACCTACTCGGTGGTCGACAAGCTGGCTGTGGCCCGGCTGCTCGACGAGTTCGGCGTCGGCTTCATCGAGGGCGGCTGGCCGGGCGCGGTGCCCAAGGACACCGAGTTCTTCCGCCGCGCCCGCACCGAGCTGGACCTGCGGCACGCCGTACTCGTCGCGTTCGGCGCCACCCGCAAGGCCGGCGTTGCGGTCGCGGACGACCCCCAGGTGCGCGCCCTGCTGGACGCGCAGACCCCGGCCGTGGCCCTGGTCGCCAAGGCCGACACCCGGCACGTCGAACGCGCGCTGCGCACCACCGGCGCGGAGAACCTCGCGATGATCCACGACACCGTCAACCACCTCGTCCGCGAGGGTCGACGGGTCTTCGTCGACGGCGAACACTTCTTCGACGGCTACCGGCACGACCCCGCGTACGGCGCTGCCGTGGTGCAGACCGCGCTCGCCGCCGGCGCCGAGCGGATGGTGCTCTGCGACACCAACGGCGGCATGCTGCCGTCCCAGGTGACCGCCGTGATCCAAGACCTGACGAACAGGCTGGGGATCGACGCCGGGCTGCTCGGAATGCACGCCCAGAACGACACCGCCTGCGCGGTTGCCAACACGATCGCCGCCGTGGAGGCGGGCGTCCGCCACGTGCAGGGCACCGCCAACGGGTACGGCGAACGCCCGGGCAACGCGGACATCTTCGCGGTCGTCGCCAACCTCCAACTCAAGCTCGGCATGCCCGTCCTACCGGAGGGCTGCCTGGCGCAGATGGTGCGGGTCTCGCACGCCATCGCCGAGATCGCCAACATCGCCCCCGACACCCACCAGGCGTACGCCGGGGCCGCTGCCTTCGCCCACAAGGCGGGGTTGCACGCGAGCGCGATCAAGGTCGACCCGTTGCTCTACAACCACGTGGACCCGTCGGTGGTGGGCAACGACATGCGGATCCTGGTCACCGAGATGGCCGGTCGGGCCAGCGTCGAGCTCAAGAGTCGTGAGCTCGGCCTGGACCTGGCCGGCAGCCCGGACGCCCTGACCCGGGTCACCAAGCGGGTCAAGGAGCTGGAGGCGGGTGGCTGGTCCTTCGAGGCGGCCGATGCCTCCTTCGAGCTGCTGGTCCGCTCCGAGCTGCCGGAGGGCAGCCCGGCCCGACCGTTCACCCTGGAGTCGTACCGGGTGTTGGTCGAGCACCGCGAGGACGGCGCGGTGGTCTCCGAGGCGACCGTCAAGATCCGGGTTCGCGGTGAGCGGGTGATCGCCACCGCCGAGGGCAACGGCCCGGTCAACGCCCTCGACGAGGCGCTGCGGGTGGGGCTGGCGCGGCACTATCCGCAGCTGCGCGACTTCGAGTTGGCCGACTACAAGGTGCGCATCCTGGAGGGCAGCCACGGCACCGGCGCGGTCACCCGGGTCCTGCTGGAAACCTCCGACGGCGGTGGCCGGGACTGGACCACGGTAGGCGTCCACCCCAACGTGGTCGAGGCCAGCTGGCACGCCCTGGTAGACGCCCTCACCTACGGCCTGGCCCCCACCTCCGTCTAACCCCCACCCCCACCCCCACCCCACCCCCACCCCACCCCCCACTCTCGCGATCTTGCACTTTGTGTCGACGGTATGCGGCTTTTGCCGCTGATGCCGGGACAGTAAATGCAAGATCCACGGGGTGGGGTGGGGGGTGGAGCGGGGTGGGGTGGGTTACGGGGTGGGGTGGGTTACGGGGTGGGGAGGGTGAGGGTGGCTTGGACGGGGCGGTGGTCGCTGCCGGGTAGGGCGAACACCCGCACCGAGTGGACCGCTATCCGGTGGTCGACCAGAACGTGGTCGATGGTGACGGGTGGGATGAGGTCGCCGTCGTACGGACCCCAGGTGCCGGTCAGGCCCTCTCCGGTGGCGTCGGCGGCGTCGACGTAACCGCTGCGCAGCAGGGCCCGCAGTGGACTGTGGTCGAGGGTCGCGTTGAAATCCCCGGCGAGGATTCGCAGGCCACCGTCCGGGGTGGCCGGTGGTTGGGCGGTCAGGTCGGCACGCCAGGCACCGACCTGGTCCAGCGCGTACGGCGCCGAGGGGTGGGCCGACTCGACGCGGACCGGAGGCCCGCCGGGGACAGACACCGTCGCGTACGCCTGGCTGAAACCCCAGCCGTCGAGGTTGCGCCGGACGCCGCCGTCGCTGATCGGCCACCGCGAGTAGAGCCCGGAGCCGGTGGTGCCGACCTCCGGGTTGAGCTGCCGGTGCGGCAGCAGCGTGGACAGGCCGAGCTGATCCAGGGCGGCCTGCGCGTCCGGCGTGAACTCCTGCACGGTGAGCACGTCCACCTGGTGTCGCCGGACCAGCTCCACCAGTGTCCGCGCGTCGCCGGCGCCGGCGAGCAGATTGGCGGTGAGGAGCCGCACGGTCGGTCCGGCCGCCGCCGGCTGCGGGTTGGCCAGCGCCCGAGGGGCGACGGTGCCGAGCAACGCCATCGCAGCCAGGGCCGCGAGCGCCGCCGGCCACCAGCGCCGCAGGGTGAGCGCGAGGGCCAGGACCAGCACGCTGGCGCCCGCGACGTACGGCGTGAAGGCGAGCGCCTGCACCAACGGCCCCCGGTCCAGGCCGAGCAGTCGGGCGGCCGCCCAGAGGGCGGTGGGTACGACGGCAAGCCAGCAGAGCGCCGTACCGAGCCGAGCGTTCCGGTGCGCGGGTGGAGCGTCGATGATCACGACGATGATCGTAGTCGGGCCCGGAGAACCCATTTCATGAATGGTGATGCGCTCACATTTCACAATTATCTGACGGTTGGTTGACACCCTGGAAAAGCGAGATCAACTATTGACTGGCGGCTTTTTCTGGTGCTACGTTCCATCTGGCTTAAACGACGCAACTCTGAGTAGTAATCGCAGCTCAGGGGGGATGCGGATTGCTAGAGAATCAATCTCGTCGGGTGTGGGCGAGGCAGCTTTCTTCCGCCCGGCTGTCGTCGTACGCCATTTTTATGGGCAGTTATCCGTCCCGCCCCGCGGGTCGGCCGAATTCGCACGGTCACACAAGGGGGACCTGTCATGAGAACATCCTTCCGACGCAAGGCGGCAGCGGTCACGTTCGCCGTCCTGGCACTCAGTTTGGCCGGCGGGGGCATCGCTATCGCCCAGCCGTCGGCGAAGGCGCCGCAGGAGGCCGCCCAACCGGCGGCACGCGACACGAACGCCCAGCCTCCGGTCACCGCCGAGTCGGCGCGCAAGGCCAAGGCTGCGCTGAAGGCGGGTGCGGCCACCACGCTGGTGGCCACCAACGCCTTCACCGTCGTCAACTCCAACGGCACCAAGGCGCGCGGCACCGGCACCGTGATCAAGTACGGCCCCGGCCAGTACGAGGTGCAGTTCGGCTACACCGTCTCGGCCGGTGCCTTCCTGGCCACCATCTCGCGGTCCGACGCCTGCTGCATTCCGCCGGCTGGCGAGGTCTCGGTGGCTCCGCGGCTGAGCACGCCCAACGCGGTCTTCGTGCAGACCCGCAACTCGGCCGGGACCCCGGCTGACCTGGGCTTCACCCTGCTCACCCACACGCCCTGACCGAACCGACACCCGGCCCCCGTCGCCCACGGCGACGGGGGCCGGACCTTGTCCACTCAGCGCGGGACTCGCCGGCTGCACCTCGGCCAGCCGGGTCCGGGCATTGATCGACTCGGGTTTCGGGAAGTCGGTGTGTCCGGGGACCCGGGATACCCCGATTTCCGTGAACGCGAGTGGATCACGTAGGCGTCCTTCACCGGCTCGCCCGTCGGACTCTCCGTGGCCGGTCGCTTGATGGTGTGCGTCCTTTGACCCGGCTCGCGCCGATCGGCGCTCCCTGGCCGGTCGCTTGCCGGTTGGTCACTCCTCGGCAGACTCGCGGCGGTCGTCACCCTTCCGCGCGGCTCATCCCCATTCCGCCCACTCCGGGCCGGTCCGGGCCGCACAATCCCACGTTTGCCGAGCCTGTGCCCGGGAAGCAAGCACCGTGACGGACATCTCGGACACCCTGGCCAGCATGCCCAGCCCGGTCGATCCGGAGCCGACCGGCATCGAGCTGGAACAGACCCTCTTCGAGGTCAAACGCGTGATCGTCGGGCAGGATCGCCTCGTCGAACGCCTGCTCACCGCCCTGGTCGCCAACGGACACTGCCTCCTGGAGGGGGTACCCGGCGTGGCCAAGACACTGGCCGCGCAGACCCTCGCGACAGTGGTCGGCGGCACCTTCTCCCGGATTCAGTTCACCCCGGACCTGGTGCCCTCCGACATCGTCGGCACCCGGATCTACCGGGCGTCCAAGGAGACCTTCGACATCGAACTGGGGCCGATCATGGCCAACCTGGTGCTGGCCGACGAGATCAACCGGGCCCCGGCCAAGGTCCAGTCGGCGCTACTGGAGGCGATGGCCGAACGGCAGGTCTCGATCGGCGGGCGCAGCTGGCCGGTGCCGGAGCCGTTCCTGGTGCTGGCCACTCAGAACCCGATCGAGTCCGAGGGGGTCTACCAACTCCCGGAGGCACAGCGTGACCGGTTCCTGATGAAGGTGGTGGTCGACTACCCCAGCGACGCCGACGAACTGGCCATCCTCTACCGGATGAGCACCGACCGGCCGACCCCGCGCCAGGTGCTCGACGCGCAACGGCTGCGGGACCTCCAGATCCAGGCCGAGCGGGTCTTCGTCCACCACGCGTTGGCCGAGTACGTGGTGCGGCTCATCCTCGCCACCCGCGACCCGGGCCGGTTCGGGCTGCCCGAGATCGCCCCACTGTTGGCGTACGGTGCCAGCCCCAGGGCCACCCTGGGCCTGGTCGCGGCCGCCCGGGCGCAGGCCCTGCTGCGAGGGCGGGAGTACGTGCTGCCCGAGGACGTCCGTGAGCTTGCCGTCGACGTCCTCGCCCACCGGCTGGTGCTCTCCTTCGACGCGGTGGCCGACGGAGTGTCGGCCGAGAGCGTGGTGCGACGGCTCGTCGAGGCGGTGCCGCCGCCCCGGCTGGCCAGCGGACACCCGCAGCAGACACCGGATCTGGCGGCGGCATGAGACGCGCCACCGTCGCGCCCGCCGACCCCGGCCTGGCCGAGCTGGCCCCGGACCAGCGCCTGCGCCGCCTGGAGCTGACCGTCACGCGCCGACTCAACGGCCTGCTGCACGGCCAGTACCGTGGTCTGCTGCCCGGTCCTGGCAGTGAACCCTCCGGCAGTCGCGAATACCGGCCGGGCGAGGACGAGGTCCGCCGGATGGACTGGGCGGTGACCGCCCGGACCGCCGTGCCGCACGTCCGGCAGGTCGACGCCGACCGGGAACTGACCACCTGGCTGCTCGTAGACGGCAGCGCCAGCATGGAGTTCGGCACCGCCGAGCTGGACAAACGGGAACTGGCGGTGGCCGCCGTCGCGGCGGTCGGCTTCCTGACCGCGGGCGTTGGCAACCGCCTCGGCGCACAGGTGCTGCGCGCCGACGGGGTACGCCGCTTCCCGGCCCGCAGCGGGCGTACCCATCTGCTTGCCCTGCTCCGCGCGCTGCTCGCCGCTCCCCGGGCCACCGCGCCCACCGACCGGCCGGGGCGCGGGTCGGCGGCCCGACCGCCCGATCTGGCCGACGGCCTCGACGCGCTGCACCGGATCGCCAACCGGCGTGGGCTGGTCGTGGTGGTCTCCGACTTCCTCGACGGCCTGCCCGACGACCCCGGCCAGACAGCACCCTGGGAGCGGACCATGCGCCGGCTGGCCGTCCGGCACCAGGTGCTGGCGATCGAGGTGACCGACCCGCGTGAGCTGGAACTACCTGACGTCGGCCTGATCACGCTCGTCGACCCGGAGACCGGTAGGCACCGTGAGGTGTGCACATCGGACCGTGGGCTGCGCGAGCGGTACGCCGAGGCCGCCGCCGCCCAGCGCGAACAGGTCCACCAGGCGCTGCGCCGCAGCGGGGCCACCCATCTGCCGCTGCGCACCGACGGCGACTGGAGCGCTGACATCGTCCGGCACGTGCACGCCCAACGTCGGCTGGCCGCCGCGCCGGTCGGCCGGCCCCGGGGAGGTGCCGCGTGATCTGGCAGTCGCCGCTGCGGCTCTGGCTGCTGCTCGGCGTGCTCGCCCTGGTCGTCGCGTACCTGGTGATGCAGCGACGACGCAGCCGGTACGCGGTCCGCTTCACCAACCTGCGGCTGCTGGACCGGGTGGCACCGGAGCGGCCCGCCTGGCGTCGGCACGTACCGGCCGGGCTCTTCCTGGCCATGCTGGCGCTGCTCGTGGTCGGCTTCGCCCGACCGAGCGCCGAGGTCCGGGTGCCCCGGGAACGGGCCACGGTGATGGTGGCGGTGGACGTCTCCACGTCGATGCTCGCCACCGACGTCGAACCGGACCGGTTGGCCGCGGCGAAGGAGGCCGCCCGGCGCTTCGTCGAGGGCCTGCCCGACGAGTTCAACGTGGGTCTCGTCGCGTTCGCCGGCAGTGCCGCCGTGCTGGTGCCCCCGGGCACCGACCGGGACGCCCTCGACGAGGGGATCGACCGGCTCGCCGAGGGCATCACCGGTGTCCAGGGCACCGCGATCGGCGAGGCCATCAACACCTCGCTCGGCGCGGTCAAGAGCCTGGACAGCGAGGCCGCGAAGGAGACCCCACCCGCTCGGGTCATCCTGCTCTCCGACGGTGCCAACACCTCCGGGATGGACCCGATGGAGGCGGCCGCGGAAGCGGTGAAGGCGGAGGTGCCGGTGCACTCGATCTCGTTCGGTACCCCGTCCGGGTTCGTCGACCGAGGCGGACGGCCCATCCAGGTGCCGGTGGACGGACAGACCCTCAAGGCGGTCGCCGAGGAGACCGGCGGCATCTTCCACGAGGCCAGCACCACCGACGAGCTGCGGGCCGTCTACGACGACATCGGCAGTTCGGTCGGCTACCGCACCGAGCGGCAGGACATCTCGGCCCGGTTCATCGGCCTCGGACTGGTGTTCGCGATGGGTGCCGCCGCCGGCTCGATGCGCTGGTTCTCCCGGCTGCCCTGACCGCCGCGCACAACCGACGTCGACAGTGAGGAGTACGCATGGCAGTGCAGACCGGACTGGGCGAACCGCGCGGTCCCTGGTTCATCTCACCGGAACTCGACCCGGACGGGCGCGGGTGGTGGGACGCGCCCGAGCGCGACCCGGGCGGGCGACGGCCCGGGCGGCTGCTCGCCGTGTTGGCCGTGGTGGCGGTCTCGGCCGTCTCCGGTGCTCTCGCCGGCGGTGTGGTGGCCAGCCGGGACGGGGCTGGGGGCCCGGCTGCGGCGTCCGCCGCCCCGGTGCCGGCCGAGCTGGTCACCGCGGCCGAGCGGACCGTACCCGGGGTGGTGTCGGTGCTGGCCGGCGGCGCGACCAGTGGGTCCGCGACCGGCTCCGGCTTCGCCGTGGACGACCAGCAGCATCTGATCACCAACGACCACATCCTGGCCAAGGGCGGTGGCGGGCCGGTGACAGTGGAGCTGCCCGACGGCCGCAGGTTCGCCGCCGAGGTGGTCGGACGGGAGCCGCGCAGCGACCTGGCGGTGCTGAAGGTGCCGGCATCGGCCGGTCTCACCCCGCTGCCCCTGGCCAAGCCGGGTGCGACCCGGGTCGGTGAGCCGGTGCTCGCGGTGGGGTCGCCGCTCGGTCTGACCGGAACGGTCACCGCGGGCATCGTCAGCGCGCTCGACCGGCAGGTGCGGCTCGGCAACAACCGGCACAGCGCGGTGCAGACGGATGCGTCCATCAACCCCGGCAACTCCGGTGGGCCACTGGTCAACGCGCGCGGGGAGGTGGTCGGGGTGAACACCGCCATCGCCACCATCGACGGAAACGGCTCGATCGGCATCGGGTTCGCCATCCCGATCGACCAGGTGCAGCAGACCGCCGACACGATCATCGGCAAGGGCGGCTGAGCTGCCCGAACGCCCTGACGGGGGCCGCCACTGTCGGATATCCGGCCCGACGGCATCGGACCATGGAAATATTACGTTCGGTATGGATACTGGCGGAGGTGGAGCGTCCTCTTCTCACGGTCCTCCTGCTGGTGGGCCTGGTCATCGGATGTGCAGTGGGGTCGGCGTACGCCCGGGCACGACGTGGGTGGAACGATTACCAGACCGTCAAGAAATCGGTGCCAGGCGCCCGCCGGGGCGCCTGGTCGCTGATCCGCGGCGTCGTCGTGAAGGCCGCGGTGATCGGGGTGCTCCTCTTCGGCGCGGTGGCGTACGCGGCCGTCGGCTCCGACGAGGAGAGCGCCGGGCCGGCGCCCACCCAGTCCCCGACGCGGAGTGAGCCTCCGCACCGATGACCCCTGGCGGGTCGTCGCGGGTTAGCCTCGGAGCGTGGACGACGGACTGCGGGTGACCGACCGGTGGGTCGTCCCCGCCGGGGAGCTACGGGAGCGCTTCTCCCGCTCGTCGGGGCCGGGCGGGCAGGGTGTGAACACCGCGGACTCCCGGGTCGAGCTGAGCTACGACGTGGCCAACTCGCCGGCCGTGCCCGAGTGGCTGCGACCGCGGGCGCTGGCCCGGCTGGCCAACCGCCTCGTCGACGGGGTGCTGACGATCGCCGCCAGCGAGCACCGGGCCCAGCTGGCCAACCGGGAGGCGGCCCGGGCACGGATGACCGCCCTGCTGCGGGAGGCCGCCGCGCCGCCACCGCCGGCCCGCCGGGCGACCCGCCCGTCCCGCGGGGCCAAGGAACGCCGGCTCGCCGAGAAGAAACGCCAGTCCCAGCGCAAACGGGACCGCCGCGCCGACGACGACTGATCCGGCTAGTCCGGGACGGCGGCGAGCAGCCGGTCGCGCAGCACGGCGGCCCGCTCGGCGAACCCGCGCTGGGCTGCCGCGTACTCCGCCCGGCCGTCCGGGGTCTCCACCCGCACCGGCGGGTAGCCGAGTGCCGCCAGGTCGTACGGGCTGGCCCGCATGTCCAGCGTGCGGATGTCCCGGGCCAGGTCGAACGCGTCGGCCACCAGCTCCGAGGGGACCAACGGCGACAACTTGTACGCCCACTTGTACAGATCCATGTTGGCGTGCAGGCAGCCCGGCTGCTCGTGCGCGTGCTGCGTCTCCCGGGTCGGGGTGAGCAGGTTCAACGGGCGGGCCGGCGGGGTGAAGAACCGGAACGCGTCGAAGTGGCTGCACCGCACGCCCCGCTCCTCGACGACCTCGGCGGTGCGTTCCGCGCTGAGCCGCAGCGGCCAGGCGTTGTGCCGCAACTCCTCCCGGGTCTGCCGGTAGACCATCGCCCACTCGTGCATCCCGAAGCAGCCGAAGTGCGCCGCACGTCCACGCGTCGCCACCAGGAGGGAGCGGATCCAGGCGATCGACTCGCCGCGCCGGGCGCGTACCCCCTCGGTGTCGAGGGTGACCCCGGCGGTGCCGGCGCGGTAGTCGCGGCCGAACTCGGCCGGATCGGCGTCGCGCAGCTCGACCCCGGGCCCCGGATGCCAGCGCCGCAGCTGGGCCGGGCGGTGCGAGTAGTAGGTGAACAGGAAATCGGCCACCGGATGCCGCTCACCGCGTCGTCGCCGGGCCAGGTGCGGGGTCAGCCAGACGTCCACCCGCTCCTCGTGGGCCCGTCGGCGGGCCTGCCACTGCGTCGCGTCGAGCACGGCGGGGGCGAGGGCGGCGGTCACGCACCCCAGGGTACGACCGCCGCCCGCACACCGGTCAGGGCATCTGCACTCGGACTCCGGCGGAGAACACCCCGCTGCGCAGCTCCAGCTGCTGGGGCGGGTCCCGCCCGTCGACGGTGAAGACCAGCGGGAGCACCATTCGGGTGCCCGCCGCCATCGGGTCGGCGAAGACGTCCCGACCCAGGTTCGCCGTCCGGGTGGCCGCCTCGTCGGTGCTCACCCAGCGGCCACCCGGCAGGTACGCCCGTTGCAGCTCGCTGTGCCAGGGCTGGTGGTCGCCGGTGACGTTGCGCACACCCACTGTGGCCTGGCAGCGTCGTCCGTTGGCCGGTGCGGCACCGCCGCCGTCGGCCTTCCCGGCGGTGCCGGGCGCGCCGCAGGTCATCCGGTACACGGTGAACTCGAACGCCGACTCGCGCAGCGGCACGCCCAGCGACCCGTTGACCCCGGTGCCCACCCACGCGCCGCTGGTGGGCTGCTTCTGCGTGTCGATCGCCGCGACCTGCCGGGTCGCCGTCCAACCCGCGGTGCCGACCACACCGGCCAGCACCACGACGGCGGCGCCCACCAACATCCAGACCGGCGGGGTACGCCGACGCCGCACCGGACTCGGGGCTGCCGGGCGTGGGTAGACCGTCCCGCGGCCACCCTCGCCGCCGCCGGTGGAGAGTGCGGCAGCTGTCACCCGCCGCCCGCGCCGACGTCGCCACACCCACACCAGGGCGGCGCTGATCAGCAGCAGGACCGCCAGTCCGGCGAGCAGCACCGGGTAGCGGCGCCACGGCGGTGCCTCGGTCACCTCGGCCGCCGGTGCCGCTGCCGCCTGCCAGGTGGCAGTGGCGCAGTCGTACGGCCGGCTGCCGTCACTGGTGAACGCGCACGTCGGCGCGGTCAGCGGCCGGCCCGGCGCGGTCGCCGCGAGCGCGGTGCCCAGGGTGGTGGTGCTGTGCGCGGGCAGCCGCAACCGCCAGGTCACCTCGGTGGCCGATCCGCCGGCCGGGGTGGACCGGCCACCACCGCTGATCGCGGTGGTCGACGAGCCGGGCGGCAGTTCCTGACGCACGGTGGTCTCCAGCGGCGAGTTGCTCACGTTGCGCACCTGGATCCGGTACCTCGGTGCCGGGGTGCTCTCCGTCGCGACCGCCACCGTGACCTGTTGCGGGGGCGCCGACGCCGGTGCCCGGGTCGGTGGTGCCATCGCCGGTGGCGCCGAGGGCGGGGTGGGCTCGGTCACCCGCGCGACCATCGCCACCGGCGGCCGGGTTCCCGCTGGTGCTGGCGTGGCGGCCGGTGGTGGCGCGGTCGCCGTCGGTTGTGGCGTGGCGGCCGGTGGTCGTGGCGCGGCCGCCGCCTCCGGAGCCGCCGACGGCAGGGCCGGCACGGCGGCGAGGATGCCGAGGCAGTGCACGAACACTGCGAGGGCTCTGTGGTGTCGTGTCGATGCAGGCATACGAACGAACCTCCGGAGCCGACGCTAGGGGCGAGCCGCCACCGTGCGGGTACGAAGTCGAGAAGCCAGCCCCGGTCACCTCCGGCTCCGGTAGGGTGCCGCGCACTGACGGGTTGAGCACACCCGACTGCCGGTCCTGGCCGGTTGGGGCGTCGGCGGCGCTAGATTGGCCGGGTGCGTATCGCTCGTTTCGCCCATGCCAAGGGAATGTCGTTCGGTGCCGTCGAAGGCGAAGCGGAGGCCGGGCCGCAGGGCCTGACCATCGCCGAGATCGAGGGCCACCCGTTCGGCAATCTCTCCTTCAGCGGGGCCCGCTGGGCCCTCTCCGACGTCCGGCTGCTCTCGCCGATCCTGCCCAGCAAGGTCGTCTGCGTCGGCCGCAACTACGCCGACCACGCCGCCGAGCTCGGCAACGAGGTGCCCAAGGAGCCGCTGCTCTTCCTCAAGCCGTCCACCTCGGTGATCGGCCCCCGGGACGCCATCCGGCTGCCGATCTTCTCCAAGCAGGTCGAGCACGAGGCGGAGCTGGCGGTCGTGATCGGCGCGCCGGGTGCGCGCCGTGCCGACCGCGCTGCCGCCGAACGCGCCATCTTCGGCTACACCTGCGCCAACGATGTCACCGCTCGGGACCTCCAGCGTTCGGACGGGCAGTGGACCCGGGCCAAGGGCTTCGACTCGTTCTGCCCGATCGGCCCGTGGATCACCACCGGGCTGGACGTCTCCGACCTGGAGATCCGGTGTGAGGTGGGTCGCAACCCGGAGGAGATGGAGGTGCGCCAACTCGGCCGGACGAAGGACATGGTCTTCGACGTGCCGGGTCTGGTGTCGTACATCTCGCACGTGATGACTCTGCTGCCCGGCGACGTCGTTCTCACCGGCACTCCAGCCGGGGTTAGCCCGCTTGTCGAGGGGGATACCGTCACCGTGCGGATCGACGGCATCGGCGAGCTCACCAACCCGGTGGTGCCCGTCGCCTGATCCGTCTGATGCCCCTGTTTCCGCAGCTCACGAGTGGTTCGGGGGGATCGGATTTGGCCTGCCGGCACCGGGAGGGTAAAGTTCACTCCCGGCGCCGCAAGGGGCCAATGGGGTATGGGGTAATTGGCAGCCCGACTGATTCTGGTTCAGTTAGTCTAGGTTCGAGTCCTGGTACCCCAGCGCTGCTGGAATTCGCGAGAATTTCCAGACGCTGGATTCTGACGGAGTTCGACTCCGCCCCTTCGGGGGCGGAGGGTGGTCTTCGGTAGAGTGCAGCTCCTCCACCGCTAAGGTGGGGGAGCAAAAGTTGTTCTGGCCCCGTCGTCTAGCGGCCCAGGACGCCGCCCTCTCAAGGCGGTAGCGCCGGTTCGAATCCGGTCGGGGCTACAGCGTGCGCAGCCCGTCTCACCTCGTGAGGCGGGCTGTTTCGTGTCCGCCGCCGGGCCCGTTCCGGCCCCCGTCGGGCCCTCAAGTGACAGCGCACCCCGCGCTCATGCCCGGGTACGGTGCCGCTAGACTACATTCGCACCGCCCGCGAGGGTGGTGAACGGAAAAGTTCTGGCCCCGTCGTCTAGCGGCCCAGGACGCCGCCCTCTCAAGGCGGTAGCGCCGGTTCGAATCCGGTCGGGGCTACAACCAAAGGCTCGTCACGCAAAGCGTGACGAGCCTTTCTCGTTGCCCCACAACCCCTGCCCACATCCGCGTTGATCATGAAGTTGGTGCCCACGCCCCGCCGAGGTCGATGGCAACAACTTCATGATCAACGCGGAGCGGGGCGGGAGCCGGGGCGGGGGTTAGAGGCCGGATAGGCGTTGACCGGCTCTTACTACGGCCATGGCGTGGCGTTCGCCGGGACGGCGGCCCAGGCGCTCGATCGGGCCGGAGATGCTGACCGAGGCGATGACCCGGCCGGTGCGGTCGCGGATCGGGGCGGAGACGCTCGCCACACCGGCCTCCCGCTCGGCGACGCTCTGCGCCCAGCCGCGACGGCGTACCTCGGCGAGGGTGCGGCCGGTGAACTTGCTGCGCGGCAGCAGCGGCATCACCGCCTCCGGCGGCTCCCAGGCGAGCAGGATCTGGGCCGAGGAGCCAGCCGTCATCGGCAGCACCGAGCCGACCGGAACGGTGTCCCGTAGACCGCTGGCGCGTTCCGCCGCCGCCACGCAGATCCGCTCGTCGGCGCGGCGAAGATAGAGCTGCGCGCTCTCACCGGTGGCGTCGCGCAGCGCGGCCAGCAGCGGCTCGGCGGCGGTCAGCAGAACGTCCGGTGCGGCATTGGCCAGCTCGCCCAGTCGGGGGCCGGGCCGCCATCTGCCCTGGGTGTCACGCACCAGCATTCGGTGGATCTCCAGGGCCTGGGCCAGGCGATGTGCTGTGGCCCGGGGCAGCTTGGTGCGTTCGACGAGTTCGGCCAGGCTGGCGCCGTCCACGCAGGCGGCCAGGATGACCACCGCCTTGTCGAGAACGCCGACACCGCTCATACTGTGTCCCACAAGCCGAAACTTACCTCCCAGAATTTAGGATGTCCAGATGGTGGGAGTCACTCCTGAGCCGAGGACCCTGGCCGAGAAGGTCTGGGACGCGCACGTCGTACGGTCCGCCGCTGGTGAGCCGGACCTGCTCTTCATCGACCTGCACCTGCTGCACGAGGTGACCAGCCCGCAGGCGTTCGACGGGCTGCGGCTCGCCGGGCGCCGGGTGCGTCGTACCGACCTGACCCTCGCGACCGAGGACCACAACACCCCGACCGGGTACGCCGACCCGGCGTTCCGCCTCCGCCGTGGTGACCTGCTCACCATCGCGGACCCCACGTCGCGTACGCAGATCGAGACGTTGCGCCGCAACTGCGCCGAGTTCGGGGTGCGACTGCACCCGCTCGGCGACGACAACCAGGGCATCGTGCACGTGATCGGCCCGCAGCTCGGTCTCACCCAGCCGGGCCTGACGATCGTCTGTGGCGACTCGCACACCGCCACCCACGGTGCCTTCGGCGCGCTCGCCTTCGGTATCGGCACCAGCGAGGTGGAGCACGTGCTGGCCACCCAGACGCTGCCGCAGAGCCGGCCGAAGACGATGGCAGTGAACGTTACCGGCCAGCTGGCGCCCGGCGTGACCGCCAAGGACCTGGTGCTCGCGCTGATCACGCAGGTCGGCACCGGTGGAGGTCGCGGGCACATCGTCGAGTACCGCGGCGAGGCGATCCGCGCCCTCTCCATGGAGGGGCGAATGACCATCGCCAACATGTCCATCGAGTGGGGTGCCAAGGCCGGCATGATCGCGCCGGACGAGACCACCTTCGCGTACCTCAAGGGTCGACCGAACGCGCCGCAGGGCGCGGACTGGGACGCGGCGGTGGCGTGGTGGCGGACGCTGCCCACCGACGAGGGCGCGCGCTTCGACGCCGAGGTGACCCTGGACGCCAGCCAGATCACCCCCTTCGTCACCTGGGGCACCAACCCCGGGCAGGGTGCGCCGCTGAGCGCCCCGGTGCCGGACCCCGAGGAGTTCACCACCGACTCGGAGCGCACCGCTGCCCGCCGGGCCCTGGAGTACATGGACCTGCGCCCCGGCACCCCGCTGCGGGAGCTGCCCATCGACGTCGTCTTCGTGGGGTCGTGCACCAACGGTCGCCTGGAGGACCTACGGGCCGCCGCCGACGTGCTGCGTGGCCACCGGGTCGCCGACGGCGTCCGGATGCTCGTGGTGCCCGGCTCCGCAGCAGTGCGCGAGGCCGCCGAGGCCGAAGGGCTGGACAAGGTCTTCGCCGACGCCGGGGCCGAGTGGCGGTTCGCCGGCTGCTCCATGTGTCTGGGGATGAACCCCGACACGCTGAAGCCGGGCGAGCGCTCCGCCTCCACCTCGAACCGCAACTTCGAGGGCCGTCAGGGCCGGGGTGGGCGTACCCACCTGGTCTCCCCGCCGGTGGCCGCCGCCACCGCCGTGGTCGGCCGGCTGGCCGCCCCCGCCGACCTGTAGAAGGGACCGACGAGATGGACAAGTTCACCACCCACACCGGCACCGCCGTGCCGCTGCGCCGGTCCAACGTGGACACCGATCAGATCATCCCCGCCGTGTACCTCAAGCGGGTGACCCGGACGGGCTTCGCCGACGGACTGTTCAGCGCCTGGCGGGAAGATCCGGCATTCGTGCTCAACGATGAAAGCTATTCCGGGGCGTCGATCCTCATCGCCGGCCCGGAGTTCGGCACCGGCTCCTCCCGGGAGCACGCCGTCTGGGCGCTACGGGACTGGGGCTTCCGTGCCGTGGTGGCCCCGCGCTTCGGTGACATCTTCCGCGGCAACGCCCTCAAGGAGGGTCTGTTGCCGGTCGAGTTGGAATTGAAAGCCGTCGAAGAGTTGTGGGATCTGGTCGAGGCGGATCCGACCTCTGCGGTGACCGTCGACCTGACCGCCCGCCAGCTCCGGGCGGGGGACGCGAGCTGGTCGTTCCCGCTGGACGACTTCAGCCGTTGGCGGCTCCTGGAAGGCCTCGACGACATTGGACTCACCCTCCGCCACGCCGCCGACATCGACTCCTACGAGGCGCGCCGGTTGCCGTTCCTGCCCTCCGTGGCATAGCCGTTAGGCCGCTCGCACAGCGGATTTCACCCCCATCGGGCCATCCGGTGGGGGTGAATCCGTTACGACACAAGGGCTTTTTTCTACCGAATGTTTGTGTCCCGGCAGCACAGGGCATACCGTGCGCGCAGAATGGCTCGCGACGAGTCAGTTGCACAATCGGGAGGAAGTCGTGAACAAGGCCGAGCTCATCGAGGCGCTCGCCGTTCGCCTGGGGGACCGGAAGATGGCGACGGCCGCGCTCGACGCGGTTCTCACCGAGGTCCAGGCGGCGGTCACCAAGGGCGAGAAGGTGGCGATCACCGGATTCGGAGCATTCGAAAAGCGTGTGCGTGGCGCGCGAACAGCGCGCAACCCGCGTACCGGCGAGGCGGTGAAGGTAAAGAAGACGTCAGTCCCGACCTTCCGCCCCGGCGCCGGGTTCAAGGAGATGGTGGCCAGCGGCAAGGTGCCGAAGGCCACGGTGGCGACGAAGAAGGCCACCACCAGCACCGCCACGGCCAAGGCGGCGGGCACAAAGGCGGCCACCGCGAAGGCGGCGGGCACCAAGGCGACCACGGCGAAGGCGGCCAGCAAGAAGACCGCCCCGGCCAAGGCGAGCAAGACCACCACGGCGGCCAAGACGGCCGCCAGCAAGAAGACCGCCCCGGCCAAGGCGAGCAAGACCACCACGGCGGCCAAGACGGCCGCCAGCAAGAAGACCACCGCGGCGAAGAAGACCACCGCCGCGACCCGGTCGACCGCGGCGAAGAAGACCACCGCGGCGGCGAGCAAGAGCACGGCGGCCAAGAAGGCGCCGGCGAAGAAGGCTCCGGCCAAGAAGGCGGCCAGCAAGCGCTGACCGACCCGTACCGAAAGGGCGTCCACCCGTGGGTGGGCGCCCTTTCGGCGTACCGGGACGGCTTTTCGGCGTACGGGGACCGTTGACCGGGTTGGCTCGCTCGCGCAGAATCGCCGTGCCGGCCACCCCTGGGCCGGCCCGCCGACGGGAAATGGGGCGCCGGTGCGCTACCGCCAGCTCACCACCGGCACGCTCGCGCTGGGCGTGCTCCTCCTCATCGACGTGCTGCGGGTCTGGCTGCCCGGCATCATCACCATCTTCGGTCAGGCGGCGTCCACCCCCGCCGAGCTGATGGGGGCGTTCGCCCTCGGCTGGTTCGTGCTCGCGATGGGGGCACCCGCCGTGGTCCGCCGGGTCGGAGCCCGCCCGGTCACTGTCGTGGCCGCTGTCGCGCTCGCCGTCGCCCGGCTCGCGCTCACCGCCGCCCCGGGCGGGCGTACGCAACTCTGGTTGGCCACCGCCGGGTTGCTCGCCGGGCTGGTCTGGCTGGTCGGCGTCGCCGCCGACACCGACCGCCCGGTCCCGGGGCTGGCGTTGGGGTTCGCTGTCAACGCGGCCCTGCACGCGGTGCTGGACACCGTCGACCTGGTCTGGCGGGGGGACTGGGTGGCCTGGCTGCTCAGCGCCGTCGCGGTGGCGGTGTTCCTGGCCGGCACGGCGCAACCCGGCAAGCGCGGCGGTGCAGGTGACGCCCTCACTGGCCCCGTTGACGCCCCTGCCGGCCCCGCTGACGCCCCTGCCGGCCCCGCTGACGCCCCTGCCGGCCCTGGTGGTGGCCGGGCCTGGCTGCTGGCCGGGCCGGCGCTGCTGCTGGCCGGAATGGTGGCGCTCTCTCCTGCGCTGGCCCGAACCGGGATGTCGTACCTGGTCGCCGGGGACGGGGTGGCTCGTTCGCCGCTGTTCGGCCTGGCGCCGGTGCCGGTGGCGGTCGCCGGGTTCCTGTGCGCCGCGTTGATCCGGCCACCTCGCGGGTGGGGCCGAGCGTACGGACCGGTGGCGCTGCTCGCCGGCGCGGTGCTGTTCGCCCTCGACCGGGGCGACCTGCTCCTGCCAGCCATCCTGCTCGCCGCGGTCGGTCTCGGCGCCTGCCTCGCGCTGACCGATGACGCCAGCCAGCCTGCCAGCGACACCGCGAGCGCCGGCACCGGTGCCTCCCGGCGGGGGTACGCGGCCGCCGCCGGGATGCTCGTCTTCGCGCTGGGGGCCGTCGCGTACTACTCGGCCTACGACCTCGGCTACCCCAACGCGGCGGTGCCGGTGGTGGTGGCCGTGCTGATCGCCGCCGTGGCCTTCACCGCCCGCCCCGTCGTCCACCGGCTTCCCGGGCTGTTTCCGCCGCTCCGGGCCGCCGCTGCGGTCATCGCGCTGGCCCTGCTGGCACCGGTGCTCGCCGACGAGGTGCCGGTGGCCAGCAACCGGGAGGGCCCACCGGAACGGCTGACCGTGGTGGCATACAACATCCGGATGGGGTTCGGGCTGGACGGCCGGTTCGACCTGACCGGCCTCGCCCAGGTCGTCGACCGGCAACGGCCCGACGTGGTGCTGCTCAGCGAGGTGGACCGGGCGTGGCTGCTCAACGGCGGGCACGACACCCTGGACCTGTTGTCAGAGCGGCTCGGTATGCCGTACGTCTTCGGGCCGGCCGCCGATCCGGTCTGGGGTGACGCGGTGCTCAGTCGTTGGCCGGTACGCGATCCGCGGACCCTGCCGCTGGCCGCCGTCGGCGCGCCCACCGGAGCGCAGGCCCTCGCCGTCACGCTGGACCTCGGCGACGGTGTCCGTACCGCCGTGGTCAGCACCCACCTGCAACCGCCGCCCGGCAAGGGCCCGGTGGTCCAGGCCCGCGCGGTCGCCGACTTCGCCACCCGGTACGCGGCGGGTCGGCCGTTGGTGGTGGCGGGTGACCTGAACACCGAGCCGGGCGACGCTGCGTTCGCGGAGTTCACCAAGGCCGGCCTGGTCGACGCGTTGGCCGCCGCCCGACCACTGGCGACCAGCCCGGCGGACGACCCGCGCCAGCAGATCGACCACATCTTCGTCTCGCCCGGCCTGACCCCCGGCGATCCGGTCGCGCCGCGCAGCACGGCCAGCGACCACCTGCCGGTCGCGGTCACAGTGACCCTGCCGCCCCGCTGACCAAGCCGGGCCCGTGCGAACGCGGGTCCTACAGGCGGTCGGCGGCGAGCAGCCGGTCGGCGGCGAAGGCGAGCAGCCACCCGCCGCCCTTCGGGGTGGTGAAGTCCTCATCGGTGCGGCCGGTCAGCCGCTCCAGGGCCCCCGGCAGGACCTTGCCCTGGCTGCACACCGCCGACTGCCCACCGGTGCCGGCCAGCTCCAGCAGTCGGGCGGCGGTGGCCAGGATCTGCTCGTCGCTCTGCTGGCCCGGTTGTGGTTCGTCCAGGTCGCCGCAGACCTCGATCGGCAGGTCGAGCAACGCGGCGGCCGGGTCGAGTGTCTGCACGCACCGTCGTGGCGACGCCGAGACCAGTCGGGCCGGTCGGATCAGGGCGATCAGCTCGGCCAGCGTGCTCGCCTGGGCCCACCCCTCGGCGTCCAGGGGCCGTCCGACGTCCGGGCCGGACCAGGTGGCCCGCTTGCCGGCGTGCGCGTGCCGAACCAGCGCGACCGTCGCCGTCACCGACGGCAGCGCGGCGAACGCCGCCAACACCTCGGCGTCGTGCGGGTAGCTGACCAACCGGATCGCGTCGTCCACCGCGAGCCAGCGGATGTCGTCCACCTCGGTGTCCGGTTGGAAACCGCCGCTGGCCACCGCGAGCATCGACCAGTAGTCGACCAGCTTGGGTTGCCCCTCGCTGCGGTACCGCGCCGACGGCAGCCGCACCTGCGGCACGCCCCGCACGTCGGCCTCCTCGGCCACCTCACGCACCGCCGCGGCCAGCGCGTGCTCGCCCGGCTCCAGCTTGCCCTTCGGCAGCGTCCAGTCGCCGTAACGGGGGCGGTGCACCACGCAGACGCGTACGCCGTCGTCGGTCGGCCGCCAGGCCACCCCGCCCGCCGCCCGGATGCCCGTCACGGCAGCCAACTGGTGCGCCGTCGCCGGGTGGCCCGGTGCCAGGCAGCCGGCAGGAGACCCCGCGTCCGGCGTACCGACAGGCGTTCCCGCTCGGCCAGCCGCCCGGCGGTGACCGCCAGCTCGTGGTCGTCCGGCCGCTCGGCGGCGATCTCCAACCAGGTGTCCGCCGCCACCGCCGCGTCCTGGTGCTCGCCGAGCACGTCCTGCACCCGGGCGAGTGCGCGGGACAGCCGCCGTGCGCCCTTGCCGACCGTCGGGGCCACCGCGTTGACCGCGTACCGTGCCTGCTTGCCCTCCTTGCGGACGGCGTGCCAGCGGTCGTCCGGCGACTGCGCGTCGAGCCCGCCGACGCCGTCCGGCCCGGCCAACCGCCGCCAGGGGCGGGCCACCAGCGCGGGGAGCGCCTGCGCGGCGGGCGCTGCCGCCCGGCCGGTGAACCGGGGCGCGCGGGCGGCCAGCACCAGGGAGTCCACCAGGGCCAGGTAGCGCGCGGAGCGCAGCATCTCGTCGATCGCGGTGAGCGCCTGCCGCTGCCGTTCGGCGAGCACCTCGTCGAGCAGGTCCACCGCGCCCCGGTCGAGCGGGCTCAGCGGATCGGCGTCGGCGGTACGGCGCAGCCGCGCGCGCAGCACCTCGGCGTCGCGGGCTGCGCCGAGCACGTCGGCCAACCAGCGCAGCTCGGTGCGCAGCGGGCCGGACCAGGTCTTTCGCAGCAACGGTTTGAAGGTGCGCAGATCACTGCGCAGGCGTCGGCAGGCCACCCGCATCTGGTGCACGGCGGTGTCGCCACCGGCGGCCGGGGCGCGCAGCCGGACCAGCGGGTCGTGCGCCAACAGCCGGCGGATCTCCTTGCGTAGCGCCTCGGTCACCACGTCACCGGCGCTCGGCTCGGCGGTCAGCCCGGCCGGCGCGACCAGGTCCGGATCGGCCTGCGCCGTCGCACCCAACGCCCGTACGTGCTTCGGCGTGAACGACCCGGCCTGGGCGCCAGCCTCGCGCAGCACCCCGCCGACCCGGTCGAGCAGTTTCCGGTCGCCAGACTTGAGCTCCACCTCCAGCTCGCGGAACGTGTCGGTGGTGCTGCCGCCGTCGTCGAGCACTGTCACCCGGTCGTCCACCACCTCGACGAGCACCGCGCCGGCCCGGTCACACACCTCGTACGCGTGCCGCACCGTCCGGACCACCGTCACCGGGACCAGCGGCGCCCCCCGGTGCAGCACGGTGACCAACTCCACCAGCTCCGGTGGCGGCTGCCCCTTCGGCGCGGGACGGGATATCTCGTGCCGGACGCCCGGCGTCCCGGTCGGCAGTTTCACCGTCCAGGGCAGCTCGTCGCCCCGGCGGTGGCGCAGCGAGGCGCCCGCCCGGGCCAGCCGCAGGTCGACGGTGTCGAGGTAGCGGGCGACAAGCGTCACCGGTGGCAGTGCCCGGACCCGGCCGCCGGTCGGGGCCGTCCCGGCCAGGTCCGGTAGCACGTAGGCGTCGTCCACCTCGTACTTCTGCTCCTCCTCGACCATCAGCTCAGCCTATGCGCTGCGCGGTCAGCTGGCCGTGCCACCGACGCGGCGCAGCAGCAGTTCCTGCAGATGGGCCCGGGCGCCGTTGTCACCGCCGGTGCGCCGGGTCCAGGTGCCGTCGCCGGCCAGCTCGAACGCGTCCACTTCGGGGCTCATTGCGGCGGTGAGCACGTGGTCCAGCTCGGCGCGGGCGATCGGGTCGCTCACCTGCACCAGCGCCTCCACCCGGCGGTCCAGGTTGCGGTGCATGAGGTCGGCCGAGCCCATCCAGAACTCGGCCTCACCGTTGTTGCCGAACCGGAAGACCCGGGAGTGTTCCAGGAACCGGCCGAGGATCGAGCGGACCCGGATGTTCTCCGACAACCCCGGCACCCCGGGGCGCAGCGTGCACATGCCCCGGATGAGCAGGTCGACGTGGACGCCGGCCTGGGAGGCGCGGTACAGCGCGTCGGTCACCCCCTCGTCGACCAGCGAGTTGACCTTGAACTGGACCAGGCCGGGCATGCCCAGGCGGACGTGCGAGATCTCCCGCTCGATCCGCTCGATGAGCCCGCTGCGGATGCCCTGCGGTGCGACCAGCAACCGCCGGAACGCGGTCTGCCGGCTGTACCCGGTGAGCACGTTGAACAGGTCGGTGAGGTCGGCGCCGACCTCCGGGTCGGCGGTGAGCATGCCGAAGTCCTCGTACAGTCGGGCCGTCTTCGGGTGGTAGTTGCCGGTGCCGATATGGCAGTAGCGACGGATCTGGTTGCCCTCCTGCCGGACCACCAGCGCGGTCTTGCAGTGCGTCTTCAAGCCGACCAGGCCGTACACCACGTGGCAGCCGGCGCGTTCCAGCGTGCGGGCCCAACCGATGTTGGCCACCTCGTCGAAGCGGGCCTTCACCTCCACCAGCACCACCACCTGCTTGCCGGCGGCGGCCGCGTCGACGAGCGCGTCGACGATCGGGGAATCGCCGCTGGTCCGGTAGAGGGTCTGCTTGATGGCCAGCACGTTCGGGTCGGCGGCGGCCTGCTCGATGAAGCGCTGCACGCTGGTGGCGAACGAGTGGTACGGGTGGTGCACCAGGATGTCCCCGTCGCGCAGGGTGGAGAAGACGCTGCGCGGCACCTCGCCCTCGGCGAGCCGGGGATGGGTGGCCGGCACGAACGGCGGGTCCTTCAGGTCCGGCCGGTCCGCCTCGCCGTAGACCTGCCACAGCGCGGACAGGTCCAGCAGGCCGGGCGCCCGCAGCACGTCCTGGTCGTCCATGTCCAGCTCGCGGACGAGCAGCTCCAACATGTGGTCGGAGATCGACGCGGCGACCTCCAGCCGGACCGGGGGACCGAACCGCCTCCGGGCCAGCTCCCGCTCCAGGGCCTGGAGCAGGTCCTCGTCGCGGTCCTCGTCGACCTCCACCTCGGCGTTGCGGGTGACCCGGAACAGGTGGCACTCGACCACCTGCATGCCACTGAACAGCTGACCCAGGTGCACCGAGATGAGGTCCTCCACCGGCAGCATCCGGACGCCCGGCTGGTCCCGGTCCACCCGGACGAAGCGGGGCACGTTGTTGGGCACCTTCACCCGGGCGAACAGCTCGGACCCGCCGTCCGGGTCACGAACCGCCACCGCCAGGTTCAGCGACCGCCCCGAGATGTACGGGAACGGGTGCGCCGGGTCCACCGCGAGCGGGGTCAGCACCGGGAAGATGTGCTCCCGGAAGTAGGTGCGCAGCCGCTCCCGTTCGCCGTCGCCCAGCTCGCCCCAGCGCAGGATGCGGATGCCCTCGTCGGCCAGCTTGGGCAGCACGTCGTCGACGAAGCAGGCGGCGTGCCGAGCGCCCAGTGCGGCGGTCCGCTCGGCGATCAGCTCCAACTGGGTACGCAGGGGCAGCCGGTCCCCGCCGCGTACCGGCAGGCCGGCGGAGAGCCGCCGCTTCAGCCCGGCGATGCGGACCATGTAGAACTCGTCGAGATTGCTGGCGAAGATGGCCAGGAACTTGGCCCGTTCCAGCAGCGGGGTGCGCTGGTCCTCGGCCAGGGTGAGCACCCGGGCGTTGAAGTCGAGCCAGGACAACTCCCGGTTGAGGAACCGGTCCTCCGGCAGCGGCGGGGCCGCCGGCGGCTCGTCGTCGTCCTCCGGTGCGGCGCCGGTCGGCAGGTCGTCGGGCAGGACCTGGTGGACGTCACCGGCAGCCGGGCCGTCCGCTGCGATCTTCGGGGCGGGGTCGATGACCTCGTCCAGCCCGGAGGAGGCGGCGCCGGGATCGTCGGCGAGCGTGTCGGCGCGGGCGGCACCGGCACGCTCGGCGCGGGACGGGCGGAAGCGCCCATCGGTGCCGCGCGCGCGGGAGCCGTTGCGGAGGTCGGTGGCGGGCGGGCGGGCGGGTTGCTCGCGAGGGGTGCTCACCCGCTCATAATCACCCGATTACGGTAAACGCAAAATGAACTTGAGCTCGCCGGCTCAGATCATCGTCGGCAATGTCACCCGGACGACCTCGCCGTCGGGATCGGTGTCGATGCGAACCCGCTGGCCGAGCCGGAGAAGCCGCAGCCCGGAGGCGTCGAAGGCCCGGGCGGGGAAGCGCATCTCGGTGCCGTCGTCGAGCAGCAGAACACCGCTGCGCGTCGCCGCGTCGTAGCTGGCCACCGTGCCCTGCATGCTCGCACCGTACACCCGGGGGTTCAGCCACCGGCGCGGGCGGGGCAGGCTCAGCCACCGGCGCGGGCGGGGCAGGCTCAGCCAGCGGCGCGGGCGGGGCGGCCGGCAGCCACCAGCGCGGCCGTGCGGGGCCCCAGCCCGAGCCGGGCGGCGGCGGCCAGGTCCGCGGCGGTGTCCACGTCCCGGCGCAGGCTGGGCCAGTCGCCGTCGAGCGGCAGTGCACCGCTCGCCGCGTGCGCGACCGCCGAGCCCACCCCGAAACGCGGATCCAGGGGCACGCCCGGCCCGGCGGTGAGCAGCACCGTGCCCCCGCCGGGTGCGTCCGGCAGGAACCGGCGTACCCCGGGTCGACCGTTCTGCGCCGCGAGCAGCGCGCCGGCCAACTCCGCGGGGCGCAGCGCCGGCAGATCCGCGGTGATCCCGGCCACCCACCCGGCGGCGGCCCCGGCCGCCCCGTGCCGGAACGCGGCGTTCAGACCGGCGTTCGGCTGATCCGGCAGCACCCGCGCGCCGGCCGCCCGCGCCGCCGCCGCCACCCGAGCGTCGTCGGTCACCACCAGGGCCTCGGCGACCGCCGGGCAGGCCAGCACCGCGCGGAGCGTGTCGGCCGCCAGGGCTAGCGCCAACTCCTCATGCGGTACGCCGGGCAGCGCGCCCCGCAGCCGGCTCTTGGCCGCGGCCAGCCGCTTCACCGGCACCACCACGGCCCACCTCGGCTGACTCACGCCCGCAATCCTGCCAGCCGGACGACGGGACCCTCACTGGCCGTACCGGGGGCGAGCAGGCATGATTTCCGCTGCGGGTGTCGCGGGCGCGATTTCGCGGCGGGGTTGGGGCGCGACGAGGAGGCACAGTGACACGGCGGAGGCTGGGGTTCTGGCAACGGTTCGCCGTGTGGCTGGTGAAGCCGGTGATGACCGTCTGGACCCGGCGTACCTGGCGTGGTCAGGAGCATCTCGGCCGTGACGGCGGCGTGATCATCGTGGCGAACCACATCTCCCACGCCGACCCGCTGGTGTCCGCGCACTTCATCTACGACTCCGGGCGCTGGCCGCAGTACCTGGGCAAGGCCAGCGTGTTCCGGGTGCCGGTGGTCGGCTGGATCCTGCGCCGGTGCCGGCAGATCCCGGTCGAGCGGGGCAGCGTGGACGCCGTCCGCTCGCTGGACGCACTGGTCGCCGCGCTCGACGAGGGCGGCGCGGTCGTGATCTACCCTGAGGGCACCACCACGCGACAGCCGGAGCTCTGGCCGATGAAGGCCAAGACCGGTGCGGCCCGGCTGGCCCTGGCCACCGGCGCCCCTGTCGTACCGGTGGTGATGTGGGGGCCGGAACGGATCTTCGACCCGCGGACGACCCGTGTCAGCCTGCGCCCCCGGATCCCGGTGACCGTTGCCGCCGGGGAGCCGATCGACCTGAGCGGGTGGGCGGACGCCCAGCCGACCCGGGCCACCCTCGAGGAGATGACGGACACCATCATGTTGCGGCTGCGGGACATGCTCGCCGAGATCCGTGGCGGTACCCCACCGCCACTGTGGGAGCGACCGGCCGGGTCCTCCGTCAGCAGCGAGCAGCGGGACGAAGCGGCATGAGCGAGCGAATCGTCGGGCTCGGCAGCGGTGCCGTCCAGGCCGCCGCGAAGCGAAGCGGAGCGGTGGCATGAGCGGTCACGTCGCGGTGCTCGGTGCCGGTTCCTGGGGCACCGCGTTCGCCAAGATCCTCGCGGACGCGGGGCGGGACGTGACGGTGTGGGCCCGCCGGGCGCCGGTCGCCGAGAGCATCCGGACCGAGCGCCGCAATCCGGAGTACCTGCCCGACCTGCTGCTCCCGGCCCGCGTCACCGCCACCGCCGACGCCGCCGAGG
The DNA here is from genome assembly GCF_044455385.1 of Micromonospora sp. NPDC051227. Taxonomy (NCBI): domain Bacteria; kingdom Bacillati; phylum Actinomycetota; class Actinomycetes; order Micromonosporales; family Micromonosporaceae; genus Micromonospora; species Micromonospora sp. NPDC051227. The sequence goes on along the minus strand of NZ_JBITET010000015.1, from coordinate 92,556 downwards.
CGATCACCGGCGCCGAGGTGGTGGTGCTGGCCGTGCCGTCGCAGACCCTGCGCGGCAACCTCGCCGAATGGGCCGGGCACCTGCATCCGGATTCCACCCTGGTGTCGCTGATGAAGGGCATCGAGCTGGGCACCACCAAGCGGATGAGCGAGGTCATCGTCGAGACCGCCGGGGTCGCCGCGGACCGGGTGGTCGTCGTGTCCGGCCCGAACCTGGCCCCGGAGATCGCCGCCGAGCAGCCCGCCGCGACAGTGGTCGCCGGGACGAACAGCGCCCGCGCCACGCTCGTCCAGGCGTCGATCCGGACGCCGTACCTGCGCCCCTACACCAACGACGACGTGATCGGCTGTGAGCTGGGCGGGGCGGTCAAGAACGTGATCGCCCTGTCGTACGGCATCGCCACCGCGATGGGTTTCGGCGACAACACCCGGGCCATGCTGATGACCCGTGGGCTGGCCGAGACGGCCCGACTGGGCGTGGCGCTCGGCGCGGACCCGATCACCTTCGCCGGCCTCGCCGGCATGGGCGACCTGGTCGCGTCCTGCTCGTCCCCGCTGGCCCGCAACCGCACCTTCGGGGAGCACCTGGGCCGGGGCGAGACGCTGGAGCAGGCCCAGGCCGCCACCCGGCAGACCGCCGAGGGCGTGAAGAGCTGCCTGGCGATCCGCGACCTGGCCCGGGCGCACGGCGTGGAGATGCCGATCACCGAGCACGTCGAGCGGATCTGCCACGAGGGGATGGACCCGCGTCTCGCCGTGGAGACCCTGATGAGCCGCACCGCCAAACCTGAGTCGTACGAGTGAGGAACCCGATGAGCGAGTGGGGAGACGGCACCCGCTGCGTACGTGCTGGCCTGCCCGAGCCGGCACCGGGGGACCCGTTCCTACCCGGGCCGGTCTTCGCCGCGCCGTACCACCTCGACCCCTTTGCGGGTCAGGGCACGTCGCCCAACGGCTACGGCCGCCCCGACAACCCGACCCGCCGGCTGCTGGAGGCGGCGGTGGGCGAGCTGGAGGGCGGTGACTGCCGGGTCTTCGCTACCGGTCAGGCGGCCATCACCGGCCTGCTGCTCACCCTGCTGCGGCCAGGGGACACGGTGGTGCTCCCCACCGACGGATACTTCCCGGTCCGGGCGTTCGCCACCGATGTGCTGGAGGCGATCGGCGTCCGGGTGCTGTTCGTGCCGACCGTCGGGCCGTACCCGTCGTTCGAGGGCGTCCGGCTGGTGCTGGTGGAGACGCCCGCCAACCCGGGCCTCGACGTGGTCGACGTGGCGGCCCTGGCCGAGCGGGCGCACGCCGCCGGCGCGCTCCTCGCTGTGGACAACACCACTGCCACCCCGCTCGGACAGCGTCCGCTGGATCTCGGTGCCGACCTGGTGGTCGCCTCCGGCACGAAGGCGCTCACCGGCCACTCCGACCTGCTGCTGGGCTACCTGGCCGGCCGGTCCGCCGAGCTGATCGACGCGGTGACGACCTGGCGTACCACCACCGGGGCGGTTCCGGGCGCGTTCGACGCCTGGCTGGCCCACCGGTCACTGGCCACTCTCGACCTGCGGCTGGCGCGGCAGAGCGCGAACGCCGGCGCGGTCGTCGACCTGCTCGCCGGCCGGTCGGACGTGACCGGCCTGCGGTGGCCGGGGCGGCCGGACGACCCGGCGTACGCGGTGGCCTCGGCGCAGATGCGCCGGATACCGGGGGTGCTCTCGTTCGACCTGGGCGACGCCGACCGGGTGGGCCGGTTCGTCGAGGCCGCCCGGCTGGTGGTGGCGGCGACCTCCTTCGGTGGCCTGCACACCACAGCGGACCGGCGGGCGCAGTGGGGCGACGACACCGCTCCCGGCTTCGTCCGGCTCTCCTGCGGCGCGGAGGACACCGCGGACCTGGTGGCCGACATCGCCGCCGCGTTGGATGTGGCGGGACCGGTCTGACGTCTCCCATGGCGCTTCCTTCCCCGAGCGACCGGGCCGCCCTGGTGGGTCGGTTGCGGGCCGCCGGTTGCGTCTACGCCGAGGACGAGGCCGAGCTGCTGCTGGCCGCCGCGCGCAGCCCGGCGGCGTTGGCCGACCTGACCGACCGTCGGGTGGCCGGCGAACCGTTGGAGTACCTGCTCGGCTGGGCGGAGTTCTGCGGCCTGCGGATAGCCGTCGACGAGGGCGTCTTCGTGCCCCGGGCCCGGACCGCTCTGCTGGTCGAGGTGGCGGCCGAACTGACCGGCGCGGCCCCGGCCGTGGTCGACCTGTGCTGCGGCTCCGGGGCCACCACCGTCGCGCTGGCGCACCGGCTCGCGCCGCGCTGGCTCGCCGCCGCCGACATCGACCCGGCGGCCGTGGCGTGTGCGCGCCGCAACGTCGTCGGGTTGGACGTCGAGGTGTACGAGGGCGACCTCTTCGCGCCGCTGCCCCGGCAGTGGCGGGGTCGGCTGGACCTGGTGGTCGCCAACGCCCCGTACGTGCCGACCGACGCGGTCGCGCTGATGCCGCCGGAGGCGCGGCTGCACGAGGCCCCGGTGGCGCTCGACGGCGGCCCGGACGGGCTCTCCGTGTTGCGCCGGGTCGGTGCCGACGCCGCCGGGTGGCTGACCCCCGGCGGCCACCTGGTGGTCGAGGCCGGCACCACCCAGGTAGTAGCCCTCTGCGAGGCATTCCAAGCAGCCGGCCTGGTGCCAACCGTCCACCACGACGAAGACCTGGACGCCACGGCGATAACCGCCCGCCGCCCCGACTGACCCACCCTCACCCCCACCCGGGTCGATCATGGAGTTGTGGTGCCCGGTTGGTGCCACCTCGTGTTATTTGTTCGCCACCACAACTCCATGATCGACACAGGAGGGGCTGTCGCGGATCCGGTTCTCGGTCGGGGTGAGGGTGGTGGGGCGGGCCGGGCATGGCGGGGGAGAGGGCTTGGCACTAGCCTCGGCTCACACTCATGACGGCGGGAGGCGGTTTCGGTGGGCAGCGCAGGGGTGCCTGTGGTCGTCGGGCTGGACAACGGCGGCACCAGCAACAACGCCACCGTGCTGACGGTGGACGGCCGCTTCCTGGTGGACGGGCTGTTGGAGATCCCCAGCGAGGTGCGGGCCGGGCCGGAGGCGGCGATCGAGGCGTTGGCCCAGGCGCTGGACGGCGCCCTGGCGCAGACCGGCGTGCCGCGTGACCTGGTCCAGGCGGTCGGACTGGACACTCCCGGCCCGGCCAGCGCCGAGGGCGTCATCTCGTCGCGAGGCTCCACCAACTTCTCCCAGCCGGCCTGGCGCGGCTTCGACGTGCGAGGGGCGCTGGAGCGACGGCTCGGCCTGCCGGTGATCTATCACAACGACGGCAACGCGGCCGCGCTCTACGCCCACCACGTCTACTTCGGCGCCGACGCGATGAACCGCTCGTCGGTGTCCGCGATCGTCGGCACCGGCCTCGGCGGCGGTGTGGTCGAGAGCGGTCGGGTGATCGCCGGCGCGGCCGGGATGGCGGGGGAGTTGGGCCACGTGCACATCCCGCTGAGCGGGCTGCTCGGCCCGGGTCAGCCGGAACCCACCTGCGCCTGCGGCTTCACCGGAGATGTCGAGAGCGTCGCCTCGCTGACCGGCATCGAACGCAACCTGCTGCCGTACTGGCTGACCCGGTACCCCGACCACCCGCTCGCCGCCGAGCCGGTGGCCCGGGCGGCCAAGCTGGTCCGGGGGTACGGCGAGCGTGAGGACGCCCTCGCGCGGGACCTCTTCACCCAGCAGGCGATGGCGCTGGGGCGGCTGTTCACCGTCGCTGCGAACTTCACCGACCCGCACGCGTACTTCGTCGGAGGCGGGGTGGTGGAGGCGGCACCGGAGTTCCGCGACTGGTTCCTGGCGACGGTCCGAGAGCACACCGTGCTCCGCGAGGAGCAGGCGGCGGTGGCCACCTTCGCCCTCGTGCCGGATCGCGACATGGCCGGTGCCCGAGGCGTCGCGATCGCCGCGCTGGAGGCGCTACGCGCCGTTCCGGAGTCCCGCCCGCTGGTTGCCTGAGCCGGTGCGGGGGTTGTTCCGGAGTCCCGCCCGCTGGTTGCCTGAGCCGGTGCGGGGGTTGTTCCGGAGTCCCGCCCGCTGGTTGTCTGAGCCGGTGCGGGCCTCGGCCCGCACCGGCTCGGCACCTCTGGTCAGCGTTGCGGTGGCGCCTGGGCGAAGGCGGCCCAGGCCGCCGTTGGGAACAGCAGGGCCGGGCCGGCCGGGTCCTTGGAGTCGCGCACGGCAACGAGCCGCGGGATCACGGCCACCTCCACGCAGGCGCCTTCGTCGCCGCTGCGGCTGCTCTTGCGCCACGGCGCCGCGGCCAAGGCCGCTGTGATCATCGGAGTCATCGGTCCTACCGTCCCTTCAGGACTGACAGGAGCATCTCGCGGCTGTCCGCCGGGCTGAGCGCCACGCTTCGGAGATGCTCCATGATCTTGGTGCAGGTACGCGTCTCGCCGGCGCGGTCGAGGATCATCTGACCCGCAACGGTCTCCACCGACGCGATGATCGGGTCCTCCGGGTCGGCGAACTCGAGGATGTGCAGGGAACCCCGGGTGCCCCGGTGGTAGCCGGCGGAGAGCGGGATCACCTGGACGCTGATGTTCGGCAACTCGGCCATCTTGACCAGGTGCCGTAGTTGCCCGTTCATCACCGACTGGTCACCGACCGGCCGTAGCAGCGCGCCCTCGTCGATGATCGCGTCGAGGATGGGCGGCTGGTCGGCGGTGAGCCGCTGTTGTCGGTCGAGCCGGATCTTGACCCGCTGCTCCACCAGGTCGTCGCCGAGGGTGTGCGGCCCGCCGCGCATCACGCCTCGGATGTAGTCAGCGGTCTGCAACAGGCCGGGCACCACCGAGGGCTCGAAGTTGGCGATGGCGGTCGCCTCGGCCTCCAGCGCGATGAAGTCGATGGTGCGCGGATCCAGCAGGTAGGAGTACGACACCCACCAGCCGGGCTTGCGGGCGTCCTTGGCGAGCTGCACCGCGGCGGCCACCTCCTCGGCACTCACCCCGTACGACGTGAGCAGGGCGCGCACGGTGGCCGGGCTGATCAGGGTCTGGGCGTTCTCGTAGCGGGAGAGGGTGCTGCGGGTGCTGTTGATCTCATCCGCCGCGGTCTCCAGCGTCAGCCCGGCGGCTTCCCGGTGGTGGCGCAGGGCGATGCCGAGCCGGCGGGCGCGGGCGGTCTTCGGAGCCATGCATCGATGGTCGCATACATTTGCGGGAACGTCTGCATGAGAGAACGCCGATGGGAGTTGCATTCACGCCTATACACGTGTCAATCTGTGATGGCGTCCTCACCGCCGGTTGTCGTGGCGACGGTGGTGGTGAGCGACCGGAGGGGATGGGGCGCGCGGCGATCGGGTTTCTCCCCCGTACCCGATCGTCGCGTGCCGCCCCTCCATCCCGGCCTGCCGGAAGGAGACGACGTGCGAACCCGCCCGGAGCCCCCCGCCGTACCCTCGGGCGGCGTGCGATGACCCGCTTCCTCGTGGTGCTCACCGACGTGCGCCCCGTCGAGGGCGTCAACCGCAACGAGCGGGTCGCGCCGGAACGGCGCCGGCAGGTCGTCGGCGCCAGCAGCCGGGAGGCCGCCGACCGCATCGCCGGAGCGTTCATGGCGCTGGGCATGGTGCGGGCCGGTCGGCAGCGGGTGAAGGTGATCGCGGTCGGCCGCCGGCACTCCCGGGACTGACGAGCCCCAGGTCAGCGCTCCGTGACACCGCTACCACCCGGTTACGCACCGTATATCCTCTCCTGACCGTTTGCCGTGTCGTGCCGTGGCTCGCCGGGTATCGCCTCGCCCCGTGGCCACGCACAGTAAGGTCAACCGGGTGAGCGCCACCGGCGAGCACGACCAGCCGCAGTCGCGTACGAAGAGGTGACCGGAGTGACCACCCCAGGCAAGACCCGCGTGGCGATCGTCTTCGGCGGCCGCAGCCCGGAGCACGGCATCTCCTGCGTCAGCGCCGGCAGTGTGTTCGGCGCACTCGACCCGGACGAGTTCGAGGTGGTGCCGGTGGGCATCACCCGGGCCGGCCAGTGGGTGCTGACCAACGGAGACCCCGCCCAGCTCGCGATCAACGCCCGTCAGCTGCCGGAGATCACCGCCGACTCGGGCGACGACATCGTGCTGCGCGCCGACCCCACCGGCAACGGACTGATGGTGCTCGACCCGACCGAGGGCCCCCGGGCGCTGGCCGACGTGGACGTGGTCTTCCCGGTGCTGCACGGCACCTACGGCGAGGACGGCACCATCCAGGGAATGCTGGAGATGGCCGGCATCCCCTACGTCGGGGCGAACGTGTTCGCCTCCGCGGCCGCCATGGACAAGGAGTTCACCAAGAAGCTCTGTGCCGTCGAGGGCATCCCGGTCGGCACGTACGCCGTGCTGCGCAACGGCATGACGCTCAGCGAGCAGGACAAGGAGCGGCTCGGCCTGCCGGTCTTCGTCAAGCCGTCCCGGGCCGGGTCGTCGTTCGGCGTCAGCAAGGTCACCGACTGGGCTGAGCTGGACGCGGCGGTCGCCGCCGCCCGGCAGTTCGACCCGAAGGTCATCATCGAGGCCGCGATCGTCGGCCGCGAGATCGAGTGCGGTGTGCTGGAGGGCGAGGCCGGCGGCACGCCCGAGGCGTCCGTGCTGGCCGAGGTACGGGTCGTCGCCGACCACGACTTCTACGACTTCGAGGCGAAGTACCTCGACGACTCCTGCGAGTACGACATTCCGGCCAACCTGCCGGAGAAGGTGACCCGCCAGGTGCAGGAGTACGCCGTCCGCGCGTTCACCGCGCTGGACTGCGCCGGTCTGGCCCGGGCCGACTTCTTCGTCACTCCCGAACTGGACGTCTACCTCAACGAGATCAACACGATGCCCGGCTTCACCCCGACGTCGATGTTCCCGCGGATGTGGGCGGCCTCCGGTCTGGAGTACCCGAAGCTGGTCAACAGGCTGATCCGTACCGCCCAGCGGCGCGGCGTCGGCCTGCACTGAGCCGTCCGACTCCGCTCGCGCCGGTCGGCCGGCGCGAGCGGAGTCGGTTCGAGTTCAGCGCTGGCAGCCGGACGGGATCGCGCCGCCGGAGGGCACGCTCGCCACGATCGTGCTGGAGATCGTCGGCAACCACTGCAACGGCTGCTCGTACGAGCGCGGGATGCGCACGGTGATCAGCGTCTCCCGGTCGACAGTGGAGAGGACCGCCGCGTCGGCCTGCTCGGCCAGGTGCCAGCAGACCCGGTTGACCGTCCAGACCTCGTCGGTGCTGGGGAAGGCCGGCTCGGTGCCGCCGCAGGCCACGGTGAGCGCGGGGTCGCCGTAGGCGGCGTTCTGCTCCGGGCCGGCGGTGACCGGCCGCTGGGCCAGGTCGCGGATGCTCGCCGGAAGCTGGGAGAGCAGGGCCCGGCAGACCGTGGCCGGGCGGGCGGCCAGCGCCGGGGCGGCCATCTCCACCGGGGTGGTGGACTGCACCCGGGCGGTGGTCGCGGAGGGCGTCGGCGCGGCGGCCGGCGCGTCCGGGCTGAGCTTGCTGAAGGCCAGCACGGCCACCAGCAGCGTGATCGGCAGCGCGATCAACGTGGCCAGCAGGGCCGCGCCACGCATGGTCCGATCGCGGCCGGCCGGCGCGGCGGCGGCGGGATCGGTCGACTCGCGGTTACCGTCAGCCGGCTCGGACGTCCCGTCGGCCGCGTCGCGCGCCCCGTCGTCGTCCAGAGCCGAGGAGGAGGTCGTCATCTCGTCCACTTACAGCCGCACCACCGAACACGTGAGGGTGCGAGTGATGCCCGGCACCATCTGCACCTTGCTGACGATGAGTTTGCCGAGTTCGTCGACGGTGTTCGCCTCGGTGAGGACGACCACGTCGTACGGCCCGGTGACGGCGTCGACGCGTACCACGCCGGGGATGTCCGCGATGAGACCCGCCACGTCACGTGCGCGGCCTACCTCGGTCTGGATGAGGATGTACGCCTGTACCACGACTCGACCTCCGTCCGTCGCCGCCCGGGAGCGGCCCGAAGGGTGAAACTACCTTACGGACCAGGTCTGATCCCTATCGGTGGTCAAGGAGCAGCGGTGAGCGAGCACGGCGGAGCCGGGCAGCCCGGGCGGAACGCCCGCGGTGGCGTCGGGGTGTCCGGGATCGGGGAGTTCGGGCTGATCGGGAAGATCACCGCCCGGCTGTCGTACGGACCGACGACCCTGCTCGGCCCGGGCGACGACGCGGCGGTGGTGGCCGCGCCGGACGGCCGGGTGGCGGCCTGCACCGACGTGCTGGTCGACGGGCGGCACTTCCGACGGGACTGGTCCTCAGCCCGTGACGTCGGGCACCGGGCGGCAGCCGCCAACCTGGCGGACATCGCGGCGATGGGTGCCACGCCGACCGCCCTGCTGGTCGCTCTCTGCATGCCGGGGGACCTGGACACCGCCTGGGCGGAGGAACTGGCCGACGGGCTCTCCGCGGAGGCGGCGACGGTCGGCGCGAGCGTCGTCGGCGGGGACATGTCGGCAAGTCCCACCCTGACCGTCGCGGTCACCGCGCTGGGCGACCTGGCAGGCCGTCCGCCCGTGCTGCGCTCGGGCGCCCGACCGGGGGACGTGCTCGCCCTGGCCGGGCGCACCGGGTTCGCGGCGGCCGGGCTGACCGTGCTGACCCGGGGCTTCCGTACCCCCCGGCTGTTGGTCGAGGCGTACCGGCGGCCGCAGGTGCCCTACCAGGCCGGCCCGCAAGCCGCCCAACTCGGCGCCACCTCCATGATCGACGTGTCGGACGGGCTCCTCGCCGACCTCGGGCACGTCTCGGCGGCCAGCGGGGTGGCTATCGACGTACGCCGCGACGGGTTCGACGTGCCCCGGCAGATGGCCGACGCGGCGCAGGCGCTCGGCGTCGACCCGTACACCTGGATCCTCGCCGGTGGCGACGACCACGCGCTGGCCGCGACCTTCCCCCCGGCGGTGGTGCTGCCGTCGGGCTGGCGGCCGATCGGCCTGGTTACCGACGGTGCCGGCGTGACTGTCGACGGCGTCGCCTACGACGGCCCGACCGGCTGGGACCACTTCCGGTGAGGCCCGCGCGCGGCCGTACCCTGGACACCGTGAGTGAGATCGAGATCCGGGCGGTGCGGTTCGACGCACCGGTGGCGCAGCACCTGATCCACGCCGCACTGGCCGACCTCGGTGCCCGCTACGGCGGCACCGGCGACGACACCCCGGTGGACGCGGCCGAGTTCGAGCCGCCCGATGGCGCGTTCCTGGTGGCCTACCTGGCCGGTGAGCCGGTCGGTTGCGGTGGCTGGCGCAGCCACGGCGCGGACACCGCGGAGCTGAAGCGGATGTACACGGCCCCGGCGGCACGGGGGCGGGGGGTGGCCCGCGCGGTGCTGGCGGCCGTCGAGCGCTCCGCGCGCGAGCAGGGCCGCAAGCGGGTGGTCCTGGAATGCGGCGACAAGCAGCCCGAGGCGATCGCCATGTACGGCTCCGCCGGGTACGAGCGAATCCCGAACTTCGGCTTCTACAAGGACGCGGAGGGCTGCGTCTCCTTCGGTCGCACCCTCTGACCTGCGCGCCGGGCCTGCCGGGCCCCGCCCGGCCGGTGTGCCAGGCCCCGGCGGGCCGGTGTGCCGGGCCCCGCCCGGCCGGTCTGCCAGGCCCCGGCGGGCCGGTGTGCGGCGCCTGCCCGGGCACACGACAGAGCCGACGGACCCTCGGGGTCCGCCGGCTGAGCCGAACGAAAAGGTGGGTGCTACCGCGTCAGGCGCGGGTGACCTTGCCGGCCTTGATGCACGAGGTGCAGACCTTCAACTTCTTGGTGTTGCCGCCACCGGCCGGGGTACGCACCGACTGGATGTTCGGGTTCCAGCGGCGGTTGGTCCGCCGGTGCGAGTGGGACACGTTGTGGCCGAAGCCCGGTCCCTTGCCACAGACGTCGCACACGCTAGCCACGGGATACTCCTGGGATTGATACGTTCATGAGGTCGCCGGCAGGTGCTGCCCGGGCAACCTGGTCAGGTTACCCGATGACTCGCCGACCCGGCCAACCGGCCCGGTCCGGCGCTCGCCCGTGCCCCGGCTCACGCCTGGTCGTGGGCCCGTCCGCCCAAAGGCGGGCCGGCCCGGCGGCAAGGGTACCGGAGGCGCTCCTCCCCGCCGCGGCCAGCGCCGGCCCGGGCCGGCGAGGACACGCCGGACGAGTCCGACGGGTGTCGGTGTGCGCCAGTAGGCTTCTGCCCGTGCTGGACACCCTCGACGCCGCCGCGGTCCGCCGCTGGTGCGCGAGCGGCCTGGCCGCACTGAAGCGCCACCAGGGCGAGATCGACCAGCTCAACGTCTATCCGGTGCCCGACGGCGACACCGGCACCAACCTTGTGCTCACCCTCACCTCGGCGCAGCAGGCGCTCGCCATGGATCTGGACACTCTCCCCGACAGCGGGCCGACAGCGCACGGGCACGCGCTGCGGCTGATGGCCCAGGGCGCGCTGCTCGGCGCGCGGGGCAACTCCGGGGTGATCCTTTCGCAGATCCTGCGTGGTTTCGCCGACCAGGTCGCCGGGGTGCCGGCGGTGCGTGGCCGCGAGATGGCCGCCGCGCTGCGCTCCGGCACCGCCGCCGCGTACACCGCGGTCTCCAGGCCGGTCGAGGGCACAGTGCTCACCGTGGTCGCGGCGGCCGCCGCCGCGGCCGAGGGCGCGGACAGCGACGACCTGCCGACGGTGGCGGGCGTCGCGGCCCGGGCGGCGGCCGAGGCGCTCGCCCGCACCCCGGAACAGTTGCCGGCGCTGGCCCGCGCGGGCGTGGTCGACGCCGGTGGTCGAGGGCTCTGCGTGCTGCTCGACGCCCTGGTCGAGGTGCTGACCGGGGAGCGCACGGCCCGGCCCGCGCCGACGCCGCGCTCCGCCCGCCCGGCGGCCACCGTCGCCCGCGAGACCGGTTCGGATGAATACGCGTACGAGGTGCAGTTCCTGCTCGACGCCCCAGCCGAGGCCGTCGCCGGGCTGCGGCGGGCGCTCGACGCCCTGGGAGATTCGCTGGTCGTCGTCGGCGACGGGCGTGAGCCGGAAGGCACCTGGAACGTGCACGTGCACGTCAACGACGTGGGCGCGGCGGTCGAGGCCGGTGTCGCCGCCGGCCGCCCGTACCGCATCTCGGTGACCCGTTTCGCCGACCAGTCGGAGTCGCCCTCCGGCCCGGTGGTGGCCGGCCGGGCCGCGGTGGTGGTGGCCACCGGCGGCGGCATCGCCGACCTGTTCGCCGCGGAGGGCGCGACCGTCGTGCCGGGCAACCCGTCCACTGGTGAGTTGCTGGACGCCGTCCGCAGCACCGGTGCGGCCCGGGTGGTGGTGCTGCCCAACGACGCCAACACCGAGGCGGTGGCGAGCGCGGCCGCCCGCGAGGCCCATCGGTACGGCATCAAGGTGAGCGTGGTGCCGACCCGCTCGCCGGTGCAGGCCCTCGCAGCCCTCGCGGTCCGCGACGGTGACCGCCGTTTCGAGGACGACGTCATCGCGATGGCCGAGGCGGCCGGCGCCTGCCGTTACGCCGAGGTCTGCCATGCCAGCCGGGAGGCGCTGACCGTGGCCGGCCCGTGTCGTCCCGGTGACGTGCTGGCGCTTGTGGAGGGGGAGGTGCACCTGATCGGCACCGACCTCACCGACACCTGCGCGGCCGTGGTCGACCGGATGCTCGGTGGTGGCGGCGAGATGGTCACACTGCTGGCCGGGGTGGATGCTCCGGCCGGGCTCACCGATGCCGTCCGCGCGCACGTCGCGCGACGCTGGCCGTTCGTCGAGGTGCACGCGTACCCGGGCGGCCAGCCGTTTTATCCGCTCCTGGTAGGGATCGAATGAGCGAACCAGCCACTGTTGACACTCCGCTGAAGAAGCTGGTCGGGGACAAGACAGCCAAGGCGCTGGCCTCGCACCTCGACCTGCACACCGCTGGTGACCTGGTCTACCACTTCCCGCGTCGCTACGACGAGCGTGGTGAACACACCGACATCCGCTCACTGGACGTCGGCGAGCAGGTCACCGTGCTGGCCCAGGTGCAGCGCACAGCGGTGCGCCCGATGCGTCAGCGGCGGGGCAACCTGCTGGAGGTGACCGTCGGCGACGGCTCCGGCGGGGTGCTGACGTTGACCTTCTTCGGCAACCAGGCGTGGCGCGAGCGGGAGCTGCGCCCCGGCCGGTGGGGCCTGTTCGCCGGAAAGGTCACCGAGTTCCGGGGCAAACGGCAGCTCAACGGCCCGGAGTACGTCCTGCTCGGCGAGGGTGGCGACGGTGAGGCAGCGGTCAGCGACGACATCGAGGAGTTCGCCGGGGCGCTGATCCCCGTCTACCCGGCCGCCGCGGCCGTGCCGACCTGGGTGATCGCGCGCTGCGTGCGCGTCGTACTGGACACGTTCACCCCGCCGGACGATCCACTGCCGAGTGCCGTGCGGGCCAGCCGCAAGCTGGTCGGGCTCGGTGCCGCGCTGACCGAGATCCACCGGCCGTCCAGCAAGGAGGCGCTGCACCAGGCGCGGCGGCGCCTCAAGTGGGACGAGGCCTTCGCCGTTCAGGTGACCCTGGTGCAGCGCAAGCACCGGGCGGCCGACTGGCCGGCCCGGCCCCGCCCCGCCCGCCCGGGCGGGCTGTTGGAGGCCTTCGACGCCCGACTCCCGTACGAGCTGACGGCCGGTCAGCGTGACGTGGGCGTGGAGATCGCGGCGGACCTGGCCGCCCCACACCCCATGCACCGTTTGTTGCAGGGCGAGGTGGGCTCGGGCAAGACGGTGGTGGCGCTACGGGCGATGCTCCAGGTGGTCGACGCGGGCGGGCAGGCCGCGCTGCTGGCGCCCACCGAGGTGCTGGCCGCCCAGCACCACCGCGGCATGCTCGACCTGCTCGGGCCGCTCGGGCGGGCCGGTGAGCTGGGCTCCGCCGAGCACGCGACCCGGGTCGAGCTGATTACCGGCTCGCTGGGCGCGGCGGCCCGCCGCCGAGCGCTCGGCGAGGTGGCCAGCGGTGCCGCCGGCATCGTGCTCGGCACCCACGCCCTGCTCTACGAGGGGGTCGACTTCGCCGACCTCGGGCTGGTGGTGGTCGACGAGCAGCACCGCTTCGGCGTGGAGCAGCGCGACGCCCTGCGGGCCAAGGCCGACCAGCCGCCGCACGTGCTGGTGATGACGGCCACCCCGATCCCGCGCACGGTGGCGATGACCGTCTACGGCGACCTGGAGGTCTCCACGCTCTCCCAGCTGCCCCGGGGGCGGTCGCCGATCGCCTCGCACGTGGTGCCGGCCGCCGAGAAGCCGGCCTATCTGGATCGGGCCTGGCGTCGGCTGCGCGAGGAGGTGACCGCCGGCCACCAGGCGTACGTGGTGTGCCCGCGAATCGGTGACGGGCCGACCAGCGACGAGGAACCGCCACCCGAGGACGACAACGGCCGTCGGCCACCGCTGGCGGTCACCGAGGTGGCTCCGCTGCTGGCCGAGGGCCCGCTGCACGGCCTGCGGATCGGGGTGCTGCACGGTCGACTGCCGGCCGACGAGAAGGACGCGGTGATGCGTGCCTTCGCGGCCGGTCACCTGGACGTGCTGGTGGCGACGACAGTGATCGAGGTTGGCGTGGACGTGCCGAACGCCACCGTGATGATCGTGCTGGACGCCGACCGGTTCGGCGTCTCCCAGCTGCACCAGCTGCGGGGCCGGGTCGGTCGGGGTGCCGCCGCAGGGCTCTGCCTGCTGGTCAGCGAGGCGGCCGAGGGTTCGTCGGCGCGGGAACGGTTGGACGCGGTGGCGTCCACGAGCGACGGTTTCAAGCTCGCCGAACTGGATCTGGAGCAACGCCGCGAGGGCGACGTGCTGGGTGCCACCCAGTCCGGTCATCGTTCGCACCTGCGGTTGCTGTCCCTGCGACGCGACGCCGACCTGATCCGCGACGCCCGCGCCGAGGCGATCACCCTGATCGAGGACGACCCGGAGCTTGCCCGCAGCCCGGCACTGGCCGCCTCGGTGGCCGCACTGGTGGACGAGGACCGCGCGGAGTACCTGGAAAAGGGCTGACCACGCAGGCCATCAATGGCTGAGGGCGCGCCGACCGGGTGGTCGACGCGCCCTCAGCTGTCAGAGCGGGTTGGTTCAGGCGGTGAAGCGAACCCGACGACGACGGGCCACCACGAACAGGGCGGCACCGGCCGCGAGCAGCACCACGGCGCCCGCGATGATGCCGCCGGTGGCAGCACCGGTCAGCGGCAGAGCCGGCTCGTCCTTACCGCCACCCTGACCCGGGGCGCAGTCGGCCGGCTGCTCCCAGGCGATCGGTGCGGTGTCGTCAAGGCCCTCGGCGGCCGGCGTGACGACGAGACCCTCGGTCGCGTCGAAGGAGACGGAACCGGTCTCGCCCGGCTTCACGACCAGCGTCTTCACCTCGCCCTTGTTCGGGGTCAGGGTGAGCGTGACGGTCTCACCGTCGGCCGGGTTCTCGATCGTGAAGGTGAGCTTGTCGCAGGTCGACTCGACCGAGCCCACCGGCTCCGCCGGAGCCGGGGTGGCAGTCGGGGTCGGGCTCTGGGTCGGAGGCTGGCTCGGCGACGGAGAGGCGACAGTCGGGGTCGGGGTGGGGGTCGCCGGCGGAGTGGCGGTCGGCGTCGGGCTGCTCGGTGAGGGCGTGGACTCTGCCGCGCAGGTGCCCTTCGGCTCGGCGGCCACGGTCCGCTCCTCGGTCACGATCCGGTCGGAGCGCACCCACCGCGCCTCGACGGTCAGCTCGATCGTCGGCCGCTTCTGGTCGAAGCGGTGGGCCTGGGTGCCGGTGAGGAAACCCTCGCCCTTCGCCGGGAGAGTGGCGTCCTTCGTCAGGCCGCCGGTGAAGTCGGCCGGGACGGTCGACTCGAGCTTGGTGATCTTCGCGTCGATGTTCTCGCTGTTGCCGACCGTCCAGGTCACCTTGACCTGGCCGTCGGAGGTCAGGCAGTAGGTGCCGGAGGGCTCGGGGTGGTGGGCACTCGCGGGGCTCGCGAGGACGCCGACGCCGGCGATGCCGATCAACGCGCCCGCGGCGATGGCCGCGACGCGCCGGAACGGAGACTTGGGAGGGTTCACGCCTGCTCCTGGTGAGGGGGTACGGATCGCGTGGCGGGAGGCCGGGAGACATCGTGACCGGGGGGGTCACCTGCTCACCGGGGCGTCGCGCGACGCGGTGGTGTTCCCGCAGCGAAAGCGGGGACAGGGGGAGACTGTACTGATGGGTGGTTAATGAGGGGAGTTCAGATCATTGCCATCCGGCAATGTAGTCGATTCGTGATCTTTGATGTACTCAAGGTGCCGATCCGGTCACTGGGGACGGTCCGCCCGCCGTGGCTCCACGGTGGATACGCGTCGTCGAGGCTGCTCAGGTGCTCCCCGTCGTCGCCGGTCGGGCCGCTCCTCGGATCCGCGCCGTGCTGACCGGGTCCGCGCCGCATCGCGTAGCGTCGCGGGCATGAGCAGGAGGAAGCGGTGACCCGGATCGTGGCCGGGACGCTCGGTGGGCGGCGGATCGCCGCGCCGCCCGGCGCCGGCACCCGACCCACCTCGGACCGGGTCCGGGAGGCGCTGTTCAGTGCCGTCCAGGCCGCTGTCGATCTCGACGGCGCCCGCTTCGCCGACCTGTACGCCGGCTCCGGCGCGGTCGGCCTGGAGGCGCTCTCCCGGGGGGCTCGGCACGTGTTACTGGTCGAGTCCGACCCGCGGGCGGCCCGGGTGATCCGGGAGAACGTGGCGGCCCTCCGTGCCGGTCCGGCGGCCCGTCTGGTCACCGGCAAGGTGGCGACGGTACTTGCCGCCGGGCCGGACGGCGAGCCGTACGACGTGGTCTTCGCCGACCCGCCGTACGCCGTGCCGGACGAGGAGATCACCGCGCTGTTGACCGCGCTGGTCGACGGCGGCTGGCTGGCGCCCGACGCGTTGGTGGTGGTGGAGCGGTCCCGCCGCACCAGGGAGTTCGACTGGGTGGAGGGGATCACCGCCGAGCGCAGTCGCCGTTACGGCGAGACCACCCTTTGGTACGGTCGCCGATCATGAGACGTGCGGTGTGCCCCGGTTCGTTCGACCCGGTCACCAACGGACACCTCGACATCATCGGGAGGGCCAGTCGGCTCTTCGATGAGGTGATCGTCGGTGTGCTGGTGAATCAGTCGAAGAGTGGCCTGTTCACCGTCGAGGAGCGCATCGAGATGCTCCGCGAGGTGACCTCGTCGTACGGCAACGTGCGGGTTGAGTCGTTCCGAGGGCTGCTGGTGGACTTCTGCCGGGCCCAGCAGGCCAGTGTGCTGATCAAGGGCCTACGGGCGGTCAGCGACTTCGACTACGAGTTGCAGATGGCCCAGATGAACATCGGTCTGGCCGGTGTCGAGACGCTTTTCATGCCGACCAACCCGCTCTACTCGTTCCTCTCGTCGAGTCTGGTCAAGGACGTGGCCAAGTGGGGTGGCGACATCTCCGCCCACGTCCCCGACCCGGTCCGCGAAGCCCTTCAGGCCCGCCTGGGCCCCCGCCGCTAACCCGACACCACCCCTCACGTCACCCCGCGATCTTGCACTTGCGGTGCCCGGATAGCCCCTTTTGGCACGATTCGGCACGACCGAAAGTGCAAGATCGGCGCGGGGGAGGCGCGGGTGACGGCGCGGGGGAGGCGCGGGTGACTATGTCGCGACTCGCCGGGTTGGGGTGAGTGGGGCGGCGGTGGAGCCGGCACGACATGATTGGTGGCGCGGGGAACGGCCGTAGCCCGCATCATGGAGGTCGGCCGACGAACGACAGGAGTGAGGTAGCCGGTGGACCCGCTCGATCGCATCGACGAACTGATCGCCATCCTGGAGCAGGCCCGCTCCGTGCCGATGTCGCGCAACAACTGCATGGTCGACCGGGGTGAGATGATCGCTGCCCTCGATGAGATGCGTGCCGATCTCCCCGCCGACCTGCGTCGCGCCGCCGCACTCCTGGAGGAGCGCGACAAGATCATGGAAGCCGGCAAGCGCGAGGCGGACCGAATCATCAGCGAGGGTGAGGCAGAACACGCCCGCCTGGTCTCGGTGAACGAGATCACCGTGTCGGCCGAGCACGAGGGCGCCCGGATCATCGGCGAGGCCCGCGCCGAGGCGCAGCGCCTGCGTGAGGAGGTCGACGACTACGTCGACACCGCGCTGGCCAACTTCGAGCAGTTCCTCACCCGGGCGCTGGCCTCGATAGAGCGCGGCCGGGACAAGATGCACGCGCTGCGGGAGATCGGCACCTTCGCTGGGGAAGAGGCGGAACGCCCGCTACCCTTCTGAGCGGCACCTCACCAGCCGACTTCTCAGGCGGGCGTCGCCCCCGGTTCGACGGTCCGGCGGTCGCCCAGGTAACCTTTTTTGTCGGCCTCTCACCGGCCGGAGTCTAACTATGCCCAAGCACTCGCCATCGACACTCAACCCCAGGTCGCCGTTGGTCCTCGACACGAGGGACCTCCCGCGTCGCCCTGGCGCGTTGCGTGAGGTCCGGCGGGTCGTGCCGGCACCGGCGGACCTCGGTGTGGAGTTGATCGGCGTGCCGGAGGGCGCGGACCTCGACCTCGATCTGAGGTTGCAGTCGGTGTCCGAGGGCGTGCTCGTCTCCGGGACCATCACCGGTCCCGTCCGGGGCGAGTGCGGCCGTTGCCTGCGCGAGATCAACGACTCGATGGGCGTGACGATCCAGGAGCTGTACGCGTACGAGGACAGCACCACGGACGCCACGACCGACGAGGACGAGGTGGGCCGGATGCAGGGCGATCTGATCGACCTGGAGCCGGCGCTGCGGGACGCGTTGGTGCTCACGCTGCCGACCAACCCGCTCTGCCGGGAGGACTGCCCAGGACTGTGCCCCGAATGCGGGGCGCACTGGGACGATCTGCCGGCCGACCACAGTCACCAGCAGATCGACCCGCGTTGGGCGGGCCTGTCGCAACTGACCGTTACAGAGGAGTAAGAACCGTGGCCGTCCCGAAGCGCAAGATGTCGCGCAGCAACACCCGGTCCCGCCGGGCGAACTGGAAGGCGACAGTGGTCGCGACCGTTGCGTGCCCGCAGTGCAAGTCCCCGAAGCTGCCGCACGCCGCCTGCTCCGTCTGCGGCACCTACAACGGCCGCCAGGTTCTCGAGGTCTGACCTGGACGCCGAGTGACGCCCCCGACCCCAGGTCGGGCGGCGCGCGCATCCTGGCATTCGCCCGGTGCCCCGGCTCCCTCCGACGCCGGCCGGCCCAATCCGGCCGGCGTTCCGGTGGAGCCGGGCGCCGCGCGGATCGCCGTTGACCTCCTCGGCGGGGACGACGCTCCCGCCGTCGTGGTTGACGGCGCTCTGCGGGCCATGCGCGCCGACCCTGATCTGCATCTGCTTCTCGTCGGTCCGACCGAGGTCGCCGACGAGCTGATTGCTGCCCTCGATCCGGCGCAACGCGCCCGGATCACGGTGCGACCCGTCCGCGACGTCGTCGGCATGGCCGACCATCCCAGCGCCGCCCGCTCCGAGAGCACCGTCCGGGCCGCGGTCACCGCCGTCCGGGACGGGACCGCCGACGCCCTGGTCTCCGCTGGCGCCACCGGCGCCACCGTCACCGCAGCCGTGCTCGGCCTCGGCCGCTCGCCGGAGATCCGCCAACCCGCGCTGGCCGCCACCCTGCCCGCCGTGGCGGGGCCGGTCGTGTTGCTCGACGTCGGCGGCTCCCTGGAACCCCGCCCGGCCACCCTCGCCCGCCACGCCGTGCTCGGCGCCGCGTACGCGGCGGTGGCCCACTCGATCGCCGCGCCCCGGGTCGGGCTGCTCTCGGTCGGCACCGAGGCCGGCAAGGGCGACCGGGTCCGCCGCGCCACCGACCCCCTGCTCGCCGTCGAACCGCTGCCCGGCGGGGCGCGCTACGTCGGCCTGGTAGAGGGGTACGACGTGGCCCTCGGCGCGCGCGCCGATGTGGTCGTCACCGATGGCTTCACCGGTAACGTGCTGCTCAAGGCCATTGAGGGCGCGTACGCGATGGCCGGCGGCCCACCTGCCCAGGGCGGCGCGCCCCGCGCGGCGGCCCTGCTGGGCGTCGCGGGGACTGTGGTCGTCTGTCACGGGTCCGCCCGCGCCGACGACGTCGCCTCCGGCATAGCTCTCGCCGCCCACCTGTGGCGGCGGCGCGCCACCGATCTGGTCTCCGCGTTGCTCGACCGCGACGCCGCGACGGGTCGCACCGACCGCTCCACCGACACCGAGGTACGCACATGAGCAACGACAAGCGGCGGCGGGCGTCCGTCGGTCACCTGGAAGCCGCCTTCGGAGTGAGCCTGGAACCCGAGCTGCTCCAGCGCGCGTTGACGCACCGGTCGTACGCGTACGAGAACGGCGGGCTGCCGACCAACGAGCGGCTGGAGTTCCTCGGCGACTCGGTGCTCGGCGTGGTGATCACCACGGCGCTGTTCCACAACCACCCGGATCTGCCCGAGGGCCAGTTGGCCAAGTTGCGGGCCAGCGTGGTCAACATGCGGGCGCTCGCCGACGTTGCCCGCGGTCTGGGCCCGGACGGGCTCGGCGCGTACCTGCTGCTCGGCAAGGGTGAGGAGACGACCGGTGGCCGGGACAAGGCGAGCATCCTCGCCGACACGCTGGAGGCGCTGCTCGGCGCCATCTACCTCCAGTACGGCCTGGACACCACGGGGATCGTCATCCACCGGCTCTTCGACCCGCTGATGGCCGAGTCTGCTGGTCGCGGGGCCGCCCTGGACTGGAAGACCAGCCTCCAGGAGCTGACGGCGGCGCTCGGTCTCGGCGTCCCGGAGTACCGGATCGAGGGCACCGGCCCGGATCACCTCAAGACGTTCACCGCCTGGGTGGTGGTGGCCGGCATCCGGTACGGCGGCGCCGAGGGCCGCAGCAAGAAGGAGGCCGAGCAGCGGGCCGCCGAGGCCGCCTGGCGGACGCTCGCCGAGCAGAACGGTCAGAACGGCGACGACGGCCAGGATGGTCGCGCCGGCGACGATCGCCAGGAGCAGCCGACCGCTCGCGACGACTCGGCCGACCGGGACGAGCCGTTCGGGCCGCTGGAGTGCGCCGAGCGGGCGGCTCAGGCCGAGCAGGCCGACCACCTGGCGCAGGCACTGCCGGCCGGCGGCGCCGACGGTCACGAGACGGGTCGGCCGCGTGCCTGAGCTGCCCGAGGTGGAGACCGTCCGACAGGGGGTGGCGCAGTGGGTCGTCGGCCGTCGGATCGCCTCCGTCGAGGTTCGTCATCCGCGTGCGGTCCGCCGACATGTTCCGGGAGACGTGCACTTCGCCGACGTGCTCGCCGGCCGGACGGTGCTGGACGCCCGCCGTCGCGGCAAGTACCTGTGGCTACCACTGGACAGCGGTGACGCGATCGTCGGGCACCTCGGCATGTCGGGTCAGCTGCTGCTCCAGCCACCCGGGACGACGGACGAGACCCACCTTCGGGTTCGGTTCCGGTTCAGCGACGACGGCCCGGAACTGCGCTTCGTCGACCAGCGCACGTTTGGCGGGCTCTCGGTGAGCGAGGGCGGCGCCGAGTTGCCCGACGAGATCGCGCACATCGCCCGCGACCCGATGGACCCGGAGTTCTCCGACGAGGCGTTCGTCGCGGCCCTGCGCCGCCGGCACACCGAGGTGAAGCGGGCGCTGCTCGACCAGACCCTGATCTCCGGGGTGGGCAACATCTACGCCGACGAGGCGCTCTGGCGCGCCAAGCTGCACGGCGGCCGACCCACCGACGCGTTGACCGGCCCGGCCGCGCAGCGCCTGCTCGGCCACGTCCGCGACGTGCTGGCCGAGGCGATCAGCGAGGGCGGCACCAGCTTCGACGCCCTCTACGTGAACGTCAACGGCGAGAGTGGCTACTTCGACCGGGCGCTCAACGCCTACGGCCGCGAGGGCGAGCCGTGCCGGCGGTGTGGCGCGCCGATCCGCCGCGAGGCGTTCATGAACCGGTCCTCGTACAGCTGCCCGCACTGTCAGCCACGGCCCCGGGGTTCCCTTCGGGGATGACCCGGAGCCGGCTCGGGGCGATGCCGGCGGGTCGCGGCGGGTCGCTCCGGGGTGACCCGGGTGTACGTCCGGATCGAGGTTCGACCCCCGGTGAACGCACCCCCGCACCCGGTGTGGTGGTTCCAGGGTGGGCCCGGGTCGATCCCCGATGTGACCGCCTCGTCACGCACCTAGCGTCAGCACCGTTGACAGGGGGTTGACGTGACAGGGGGACCCGAGATGGGGAGAAGACCGGTGACGGTGCGGCTGGCGCGGTGGAGCGCCGAGCACCCGTGGCGGGCGATCGCACTGTGGGCCGTGTTCGTGGCGGTGTGCTTCGTGGGCGGCAACGCCGCCGGACTCAACGAGGCCACCAGCGGTGACCAGGCGATCGGCGAGGCGGGGCGGGCCAGCCTCATCGTGGACGCCGGTGACTTCGACGACCCGGCCGTGGACAACGTCCTCATCACCTCCCGGGGTGGCGCGTTGGACCAGGCGGCGGCGAAGTCGGCGGCCGACGACGCGGCGGCCCGGCTGCGTACGGTCGCCGGGGTGGCCGGGGTGGGCCAACCGGTCACCGCGCGGGACGGCTCGGCGCTGCTGCTGCCGATCACCATGTCGGGTGACCCGGAGACGGCCTCGGATCGGGTGCAGCCGTTGCGCGACGCCACCGCCACCGTGCAGGACGCGTACCCCGGGCTGCGCGTCGAGCAGGTCGGCGGACCGTCGATCGGCCAGGCCCTCGACGACACCCTGGGTAAGGACTTCAAGCGCGCCGAGCTGCTCAGTCTGCCGGTCACCCTGGCGATCCTGATCATCGCGTTCGGCGCGCTGATCGCGGCGAGCGTGCCGGTGCTGCTGGCACTCTCCTCGGTCGCCGCCGCGATGGGTCTGTCCACTCTCGCTTCGCACCTGGTGCCGGCCACCGACACCACGGCACCGGTGATCCTGCTGATCGGCATGGCGGTCGGCGTCGACTACTCGCTGTTCTACATCCGTCGGGAGCGGGAGGAACGTGCCAAGGGCCGGTCCGGTCTGGACGCGGTGGAGATCGCCGCGGAGACCTCCGGGCACGCGGTGGTGGTCTCCGGCTTCGCGGTGATCATCTCGATGGCCGGGCTGCTGCTCGCCAGCGACGTGGTCTTCTCGTCCCTCGCCATCGGCTCGATCCTCGTGGTGGCCGTCGCGGTGACCGGTTCACTGACCGTCCTGCCCGCCCTGCTGGCCCGGCTCGGCCGTTGGGTGGACCGGCCCCGGGTGCCGCTGCTCTGGCGACTGACCGCGCCGCGTACCGGCCGGCACGGCGAGCCCCGCGCGCCCCGGCTGTGGCCGGCGGTGCTCCGGCCCGCGCTGCGCGCGCCGGTGGCGACGCTTGTCATCTCGGTCGGGCTGCTGCTCGCGCTGGCCGCGCCGGCTCTCGGCATGAAGCTGAAGTTCCCCGGCATGGAGGACCTGCCTCGCACGACTCCGGCAATGCAGGCGTACGACCGGCTCACCGCCGCCTTCCCGAGCGCCGGCACCAACCACGTGGTGGCGGTCCGGGCGCCCGCCGACCAGGCCGACCGGGTACGCGCCGCCCTCACCGGCCTGTCCACCCGGGCGGCCGGCGATCCGCTGTTCGCCCCGGCCGAGGCGGACGGCCCGAAGATCGAGGTGTCGGCCGACCGGCGGGTCTCGGTGCTGGACGTCCCCACCCCGTACGCCAGTCGGGACGACCGGTCGGTGCAGTCGTTGGAGAAGCTGCGCGGGGACCTGGTCCCGGTCGAGCTGCGGGGCATCCCCGGCATCGAGTACGCGGTGGGCGGGAGCGTCGCCGACAGCGAGGACTACGCCCAGCACGTCCGGGACAAGTTGCCGCTCGTCATGGGCTTCGTGCTGGTGCTGACCTTCCTGGTCATGACGTTCACCTTCCGGTCGGTGGTGATCGCGGCAAGCTCGATCGCGCTGAACCTGCTCTCCGCCGGTGCCGCGTACGGCCTGCTGGTGCTGATCTTCCAGGGCGAGTGGGCGCAGGGACTGCTCGGCTTCACCTCGATGGGCGCGATCGTGTCCTGGCTGCCGCTGTTCCTGTTCGTGGTGCTCTTCGGCCTCTCGATGGACTACCACGTCTTCGTGGTCAGCCGGATCCGCGAGGGTGTCCGGTCCGGCCTGCCCAACCGTGACGCCGTGTCGTACGGGATCACCTCGTCGGCCGGGGTGGTGACCAGTGCGGCGATCGTGATGGTCGGGGTCTTCTCGATCTTCGCCACGCTGAGCACGATCGACATGAAGCAGCTCGGCATCGGTCTGGCGGCGGCGATCCTGCTGGATGCCACCATCATCCGGGGAGTGGTGCTGCCGGCGTTGATGACCATGCTCGGCGACGCCAACTGGTGGGCCCCGCGCTTCCTGCGCCCTCGCCCGGCACCCGCGCCCACCGACCCGCCCGCCCCCGCCCCAGATTTGGTCCCGGTCCCCTAACCCCCGCCCCGCCCCCGCCCCACCCCGCCCCGCCCCGTCCCCGCCCCGTCCCCGCCCCGCCTCCGCCGATCTTGCAGTTTCTGTCGCGACAAAAGCGGGCCAACCCGGCAAACCAGCGACCGAAAGTGCAAGATCGCGGGGCGGGGCGGGGCGGGGCGGGGCATCGCGGGGCGGGGCATCGCGGGGCATCGCGGGCGGGGCGGGGCGGGTCAGGGGAGTGGGCAGGGTTCCCGGGAGGCGTCCAGCGTGCGGTCCTTGCGGATCGACGCGAAGCCGTAACCGACGGTGGTGACACAGAAGTCGTCGGTCGAGCCGGTGTACTCGACGTGGAAGACCGGCTTGCCGGCGTCGCTGAACGGCAGCAGTTTGGCGCACTGGGCCAGCCGGACGCACTCCTCGTTGACCGCGAAGTCGAAGTCCGGGGCCAGCGCGGCGAGCTGTGGCACGTCGTTGACCAGCCCCGGGGAGAGACTAAGCGAGCGGGCCAGCTCGGCCAGCCGGCGGTTGAACAGCAGTTGGTCGTCGAAGTCGAGAGCAAAGCCGGTGCGCGCCGCGTACCCGTCGGCGTCGAAGAGCGCCACCGCGCCGAAGCCCTTTCCTCGGCAGAGCCGGAACCGGTCGGCCAGCACCGGCCGGAGCGCGTCCCAACTCCGGACGTCCAGCCACCGGCTGTCGGGTCGACGCCCGGCCGCGCCCCGGACGACCTCCGGGAACCGGCTGGCGTCCGGGTCGTCGGAGCGGACCGATCCCACGTTCACCTGGCAGATCAACCGGCGGTCCCGGGAGCGCAACTCGGCGGTCTGTGCGGCGGTGGTGGCCACCGGGTCGAGGAGGAAGACCTGGGCGTCCACCGCCGGGTCGAGCGGGCCGCTGAGCTGCCACTGCCACTGCCAGTGCCGGGCCTGTTCCGCCGGCCAGGCGGTGGGCGCGCCGGGTGGGGTCAGCGCGGGCCGGCACCCGTACGCCGGCACCAGGAGCACGAGAGCGACGCTGGCGGACAGGACGCGGCGCAGTGGGCGTACGGCGACGCGTCGCCGCGGCCGGATCCGCATCGGCAGCTCCCGGGTCCCGGACGGCCGGTCGCCGCCCGCACCGGTACGCGGCCTCCACGCTCCGGCCGACGTACCTCACCGGGTCAACGAGCGCGGGGGCGGGAACGACGCGCGGTCAGCGCGGCGCCGCGAAGACCTGCGTCCAGTACGGTCCGTTGCTGTTGGCGATGCCGACGCCGATCTCGGTGAACGCGCAGTTCAGGATGTTGGCCCGGTGGCCGGAGCTGTTCATCCAGGCGTCCATCACCGCGGCCGGGGTCTTCTGGTTCCAGGCCACGTTCTCGCCGTACGTGCGCCAGGTGTAGCCGACCCGGTCCAGCCGGGTGCCGGCGTTGCTGCCGTCGCTGCCGGTGTGCGACATGTTCTGGTGGTCGGCCTGGTCCTGGCTGTGCCGCTGGGCGGCCGTCATCAACTTGTCGTCGATGCTCAGCGCCTTGCAGCCGGCCTTGGCCCGCTCGGCGTTGACCAGGTCCACCACCTCGCGCGCCTGAGCGCTGACGGAGCCGCTGGAGCCGTTGGAACCGGTGGAGCTGCCGGTGTTGCTCGGCGCGGTGCTGCGCTCGACGCTGCGGCGCGACGCGGCGGTGCTCCGCGACGTCGTCGGCGTGGGCTTGACGACCTTGGTCGGCGATGGGCTCGGAGACGCCGGGCTGGGGATGGTGGACGGGGAGGGTGCGGCGAGGGTGTCCAGCGCCGGCTCTTCGGTCGGCGCGGCCGACGTGGCGAAGGAGTCGTCGACGGCCGTCGGCTGGGCGGCCCCGTCGTCACCGCCGGGCAGGGTGAGCGCGCCGACGCCGAAGCTCACCACGAGGGTGGCGGCCGCGGCGGCGCCTCCGATCATCAGTGGCCGGCGCCAGCGGCGTGGGGAGCGGTGCCGTCCCTCGCCGGGCCGGCCAGTCTCGGCGGCTCCGCGCCAGCCGTCGGTGGACTCCGGGTCGGTGTCGGTGTGCCAGCCGCCGGGAGCCTCGGCGCGCCGTCCGCCGGTGGTGTCCTGGGCCGGGCGGCTGTCGCCCCAGCCGTCGGTCTCGCTGTCCGGCTGGTAGGCCCCCCAGGCGGCGGTGCGGGCGTCGGCCGCCTCGGCGGGGATCATCGGGTCCGGTTGCCGGCCCTCGGTGGGCTGCTCCCGGTGCCACCCGTCGCCCGACTGACCGGGCTCGTCGCCGAAGAGGTAGGCCGAGCGGGGCTCTGGGCGGTCGTGCAGCCAGGCCGGCTCGTCGGTCGGTCCCTCGGCGCGCCGGGGGGCGCCGTTCGGGTCCATCGGATCGGTCCAGCCGTACACGCCTATGCCTCCAGGGGTCCGTTGCGGGCCGGGGTGACGCTACGGCGCGCCTACGACCTGCGGCAACGTGGCTAAGAAAGAGTTAAGGGGAAGTCGGACGCCAGGGTGCGGACTTCCGCAGATCCGGGCGTACAGTAAAGGCGTCCGGACAGAGAGTGTCCGTGCCTTGCGGCAGCCCCCCGGCAAGTGGACAGGTCGACGTGGAGATGATCTACGGCCTGCGAGAACTTGACGAAGGAGGGGTTTGCGGCTCAATATATAGGTGTCGCCAGTCGCGCCCGGTCATGCCCAGATACAGCCTGGAATGACAGCCGCGTATGAATTGGGCGCGCGTTGGCCGGCCTTTCCGGCAGCGCATATCAAGGAGTCAGCATGGCGAAGGCCCTCTACGGCCACGTAGGTGCAGCGCCCGACCGGCGTCTGCTCGACGAGGTCACCCGACTGCGTTCCAGGGTTCAGGCACTGGAGTTCGAGATCACGCGTCTGCGTGCCGACAATGATCGGCTCGCGGCGGCTGCGGCGGAGGCGGATGATCTGCTCCGTCTGGCCGAGCCGGCGCTGACCTGATCTTCAGGTCGTAAAAACTGAATCGCACCACCGCAAAAATACGCGCCGACACCTCTGTGCCGGCGCGTAACACTGTCCGGGACCTTTCCGACGCCGACGATTCATGATCTTGCGGCCGATCGTGCGGGAAGCGCGCCGCACAGTTACCGGAAAGCGTGTCGACGGATAAGCCGATCATGAAAGGCACTTGTCTTTCCCGCGGTCTCCGGAATAGCAGCCCGCCCACCGTCGACACGACGCGGGGCGGGTCGCGTGCCGAGCCGCTCCCACCGTCGGGTTAGTCTGCGAGTTCACCCAGGTCCCCACAGCCGGCGACGGTACGGCGGCCACCGGACGAGGATCGAGTAGGTGTATCTCAAGAGCCTGACGGTGAAGGGGTTCAAGTCCTTCGCCTCCGCGACGACGTTGAAGCTGGAGCCCGGGATCACCTGTGTGGTGGGCCCGAACGGCTCGGGCAAGTCCAACGTCGTCGACGCCATCGCCTGGGTCCTCGGCGAACAGGGCGCCAAGGCCCTGCGTGGCGGCAAGATGGAGGACGTCATCTTCGCCGGCACCGCCGGCCGGGCGCCGCTGGGTCGCGCCGAGGTCACTCTCACCATCGACAACACCGACGGCGCGCTGCCGATCGAGTACACCGAGGTCTCCATCACCCGCCGGATGTTCCGCTCCGGCGAGAGCGAGTACGAGATCAACGGCAACTCGTGCCGGTTGCTCGACATCCAGGAGCTGCTCTCCGACTCCGGCATCGGCCGGGAGATGCACATCATCGTCGGGCAGGGCCGCCTCGACGGCATGCTGCACGCCAAGCCGGAGGATCGCCGGGCGTTCATCGAGGAGGCGGCCGGCGTCCTCAAGCACCGCAAGCGCAAGGAAAAGGCGCTGCGCAAGCTCGACGCGATGCAGACCAACCTCAACCGCCTCACCGACCTCACGGCCGAGCTGCGCCGTCAGCTCAAGCCGCTGGGCCGGCAGGCCGAGGTGGCCCGGCGCGCCGCCGCCATTCAGGCCAACCTGCGCGACGCCCGGTTGCGGCTGCTCGCCGACGACCTGGCCACCCTGCGGACCACCCTCGACCGGGAGATCGCCGACGAGACCGCGCTGCGCGAGCGGCGCGAGCAGATCGAGGGTGAGCACACCGAGGTGCAGGGCCGGCTCGGCGAGTTGGAGGCCGCCCTCGCGGAGGACGCGCCGCTGCTCGCCGCCGCCCAGGACACCTGGTACAAGCTCTCCGCTCTCCAGGAACGCTTCCGCTCGATCGAGCAGTTGGCCCGGGAGCGGCTGCGGCACCTCAGCGCCACCGGCGACGACGAGCGGCCCGGCCGCGACCCGGACCAGCTGGAGGCCGAGGCGGAACGCGTCCGCGAGCAGGAGGAGGAGCTGCGCGGCGCGCTCACCGACGACCAGATCCGACTGGCCGAGGCGGTCGAGCACCGCCAGGAGTTGGAGCGGCAGTTGGCTGCCGCCGAGCGCGAGCTGGTCGCCGCGGCCAAGGCCATCGCCGACCGGCGCGAGGGGATGGCCCGGCTCACCGGCCAGGTCAACTCGGCCCGGGCCCGGACCACCAGCGCCGGCGAGGAGATCGAACGCCTCGCGATCGCGCACGCCGACGCGCTGGGCCGCGCCGAGCAGGCGCAGGCCGACCTGGACGCGGTCGCCGCCCAGTCCACCGAGGCCGACCGGGACAACGCGGACCTGGACGCCCGGCACGCCGAGGCGGTCGCCGTGCAGGAACGGGCCCAGGCCACCGTCCGATCACTGTCCGACGCCGAGCGGGCGGCGGAGAAGGACGCCGCCACCTGGAAGGCCCGCGAGGAGGCGCTCGCCCTGGGGCTGCGGCGCAAGGACGGTGCCGGGGCGCTGCTCGCCCGCGCCGGGGACGTGCCCGGCCTGCTCGGCAGCCTCGCCGGGTTGCTCACCGTCGCGCCCGGTCACGAGGCCGCGCTGGCCGCCGCGCTTGGCGGCCTCGCCGACGCGGTCGCCGTCAGCGGGGTGGACGAGGCCGTCGAAGCGATGCGGCTGTTGAAGATCTCCGACGCCGGCCGGGCCGGCCTGCTGGTCGGCAGCCCGGCGGGGCCCGGCATGACCGGCTCCGCCGACGCTCTGCGCCCGAAGCTGCCGGACGACGCCCGGTGGGCGCCCGACCTGGTGGAGTGCAGCGCCGAGCTGCGTCCGGCGGTGCACCGGGCCCTGCGGGACGTGGCGCTCGTCGACGATCTCGCAGCCGCCGCCGAGCTGGTCGCCAGCAACCCCGAGCTGCGGGCGGTCACCCCGGACGGCGACGTGGTCGGGGCGTACGCGGCGGCGGGCGGTTCGGCCAAGGCCCCCAGCTACATCGAGGTGCAGGCCGCCGTCGAGGAGGCCCGCGCCAACCGGGTCACCGCCGAACGCGCTGGCTTGGAGCTGCGTGATCAGTTGGTCGAAGCGCGCGCCGAGGTGGCGGCAGCCAAGGAGGCCGTGCAGCACGCCGCCGCCGAGAAGCGCGAGGCGGAGAGCCACCGCAACGCCGCCGCTCGCCGGCTGGCCGAGCTGGGCGCGGCGGCCCGTTCCGCGAAGGCCGAGACCGACCGGCTCGGCGACTCCCGCTCCCGCGCCGAGGCTGCCCGGCAACGGGACCTCACCGCGCTCGCCGAGCTTGAGGAGCGGCTACGGCTGGCCGAGGAGACCCCGGTCGACGCCGAGCCCTCCACGGAGGAACGGGATCAACTGGCGGCCATGGTGCCGCAGGCCCGGCAGAACGAGATGGAGGTTCGGCTCGCCGTGCGTACCGCCGAGGAGCGGGTCTCCTCGATCGCCGGCCGGGCCGACTCGCTCGCGCGGCAGGCCACCGCGGAGCGCGCGGCCCGGGAACGCGCGGCGGCCCGGCGGGCCGCCCGCGCCCGGGGCGCGGGCATCGCCCGGTCCGTCGCCGGTGGCGCCCGGGAGGCGCTGACCCGGCTGACCACCTCGATCGCGACGGCCGAGGAGCACCGCGACGCGGTCGCCCTGGAGCGTGCCGCGCGGGAGGCAGAGCTTCAGGAGGTACGCGGTGCCGCCAAGCGGCTCGGCGCGGAGTTGGAGCGGCTGACCAGCCAGGTGCACCGCGACGAGGTGGCCCGGGCGGAGCAGCGGCTGCGCATCGAGCAGTTGGAGGCGAAGGCCGCCGAGGACTTCGGGCTGGACGTGGAGACGCTGGTCGCCGAGTACGGCCCGACTCAGCCCGTGCCGCCGACCCAGGTCGACGTCGCGGCGGCCGAACGTGACGGTCTGCCGGTGCCCGAGCCGGTGCGCTACGAGCGGCCGGTGCAGGAGAAGCGTGCCGCGAAGGCGGAACGCGAACTCGCCCTGCTCGGCAAGGTCAACCCACTCGCGCTGGAGGAGTTCGCCGCGCTGGAGGAGCGTTTCAAGTTCCTCTCCGAGCAGTTGGAGGACCTCAAGGCCACCCGTCGGGACCTGCTCACAGTGGTCAAGGACGTGGACGAGCGGATCCTGGAGGTCTTCGCCAGCGCCTTCGAGGACACCGCTCGGGAGTTCGAGCAGGTGTTCACAGTGCTCTTCCCCGGTGGCGAGGGACGGCTGATCCTCACCGAGCCGGACGACCTGCTCACCACCGGCGTCGAGGTGGAGGCCCGCCCGCCGGGCAAGAAGATCAAGCGGCTGTCGCTGCTCTCCGGTGGCGAGCGGTCGCTGACAGCGGTGGCCATGTTGGTGGCGATCTTCCGCGCCCGGCCCAGCCCGTTCTACATCATGGACGAGGTGGAGGCGGCCCTGGACGACGTCAACCTGGGACGGCTGATCACGTTGCTGGCACAGTTGCGGGAGAAGAGTCAGCTGATCGTCATCACGCACCAGAAGCGGACGATGGAGATCGCCGACGCGCTCTACGGCGTGACAATGCGCAGCGGGGTCACTCAGGTGATCAGCCAACGGCTCAACCGGGCCGACGAGGACGACCAGCGGCACGGCCGCGGCGAGGAGAACGGGTAGTGGCTCGGGAACGCGCGACGGCGCTCCTGCTGGACTTCGACGGCGTACTGCGCCGGTGGGACCCGGCGGTGGCCGCCGTTGTCGAGCGGGAGTACGGCCTCTCCGAGGGCGTGCTCGGCGAGATCGCCATGCAGTGGGGGCGGCTCCAGCCGGTGCTCACCGGCCAGGTCAACCACGCCGAGTGGGTGAGCAGCGTGGCGGACGCCCTGACCGAGTCGGTGGGCAGCCCGGAACGGGCCCGCGCCGCTGTGGAGCAGTGGCAGAGCTACCGGGGAGAGGTCGACCAGGAGGTGTTGGCGTTCGTCCGGGAGGTCCGTGCGGCGGGCGTCCGGGTCGGGCTGGGCACCAACGCCACCGACCTGCTCGACGCCGACCTGGCCGCGCTCGGCCTGGTCGGCGAGCTGGACGTGGTGGTCAACTCCTCGGTGATCGGCGTGCACAAGCCCGCCCCGGAATACTTCAAGGCCGCCTGCGTGGCCCTGGCCACCCCGCCGGCCCGGGTCCTCTTCGTCGACGACGAGGACTGGGCCGTACGGGGTGCCCGGTCGGCCGGGCTGTCGGCGCACCGCTGGGGTGGCCACGCCGACCTGCGTTACCTGCGGGCGGCCCTGGACTATTGAGCGTTCGTCACTCGCCGGTGACGCCGTCGATACGTTCCCGGATCAGGTCGGCGTGGCCGTTGTGCCGGGCGTACTCCTCGATCATGTGCACGTAGACCCAGCGCAGGTTGAAGGTGCGCTTCTTCGCGCCGACCTCGGTGAACGTCTCGTCGAGCGAATGACCGGCGGCGGCCTCGCGGGCCAGCGCCACCTCGCTGTGGAAGGTGGCGAAGTCGGCCTCGGCGTAGGCGGCGCTGACGTCGTGGTCGGCGTCCGGGTTCTCCGGGGTGAAGTACGGGTAGTCGACAGGCTCGCCGGCGAAGTTCTCCCGGAACCACCAGGCCTCCACCTCGGCCAGGTGCCGGACCAGGCCGAGCAGGGTCAGCCCGGACGGTTCCACGCTCGGGGTCCGCAACTGCTCCTCGGTCAGGCCGGCGCACTTGAGCAGCAGTGTCTGTCGGTGGTAGTCGAGCCAGCCGTCGAGCATGGTGCGTTCGTCGCCGACGTACGGTTCGGGGGTCCGGGTGATCTCCGGTGCGGTCCAGGTCATGCCGCGCATCCTGCCCGGCACCTCGGACACACCGCGACCGGCTATCAGGGCACCACGACGACGGGCCACCGGCCGGCCCGGACCAGCCGGGTGGCGACCGAGCCGACCAGCCGGTGCCCGGCCTGCTCGGAGGCGCCGACCACCAGCATGTCGGCCTGGAACTCGTCGGCCGCCGCGCACAGCTCCCCGTACGCGTCGCCGCGCCGCACCAGCAGGGTCACCGGAATGTCCCACTGCTCGGCCCCGCGCCGGCACTCCCGGCGCAGTTCGTCGGCCAATTCGTCGTGGGTCCGCTGGACCGCGCCGGCGTCCATGCCGGGCACCAGGGCGGTCAAGCCGCTCGCTGAGCTGACGAAGACCACCACCAGGGCGGCGCCCTGCCGACGGGCCAGGCCCGCCGCGTAGGCGCCGGCCCGCTCGGAGGTACGGGTGCCGTCGACGCCGGCCATGATCACCCGAGGCCCGTCCGTGCCGCGTTCGAAGGGCAGCGGGCGGGTCCGGGGGCCGTACTCCTCGCGGTCCGGTGCTCCGACGCCCATGGTTCTACCTCACCTCTGCTCGCCGGTACGGATCACGGGTGCGCCAGCGCCGGCGGCGAGAGTCGATTCCCGCTCGACCTCGTCGGAAACGGGGTTGCCGTTGTGCTGGCGCAGCGGCACCTCCTTGATGAAGGCCACCGCGATCAGCGCGATCAGCGCGAACGGGGCGGCGGCCAGGAAGATGTCACCGGCGCCGTGGCCGTACGCGCTCTCCACCACCGCCCGCAGCGGGCCGGGCAGGGTGTGCACGTCGGGCAGGGCGCCGCCGCTGCCGGAGCTGGAGGCGGGGATACCGAGCTGGGCCAGCCCGTCGGCGGTGTAGTCCTTGACCTTGTGGGCGAGCACCGCGCCGAGGGCGGACACGCCGATCGCGCCACCCAGGCTGCGGAAGAACGCCACCACCGAGCTGGCCGCGCCGAGTTCGTGCGGGCCGACGGTGTTCTGCACGGCGAGGACCAGGTTCTGCATTGTCATGCCCAGGCCGACGCCGATCAGCAGCATGTAGACGCTGAGCACTGTGAAGTTGGTGTCGGCGCGGAGGGTGCCCATCAGCGCGAAGCCGATGGTGAGCAGCGCCGACCCGATCACCAGGTATCGCTTCCAGCGGCCGGTCTTGGTGATGACCCGCCCGATGACCGTGGAGGCGACCAGCAGGCCGAGGATCATCGGCAGGGTCATCAGGCCGGACATCGTGGGCTCTGCCCCCGGCTGATCTGGAAGTACTGGCCCAGGAAGATCGACGCGCCGAACATGCCCACACCGACCGCGATGCTGGCGACGACGGCGAGGGTGATGGTGCGGTTGCGGAACAGCCGTGGCGGGATCATCGGCTCGGCGGCCCGGGTCTCGACCCGGATCGCCAGGGCGCCGAGGACCAGCGCGCCGACGACCATGGCGGCGGTCTGCCAGGAGGCCCAGGCGAACTGGTCGCCGGCGAGCGAGACCCAGATCAGCAGCACCGAGACGGCCGCGGTGATCAGGGTGGCGCCCCACCAGTCGATCTCGGCCTTCCGCTTGACGACGGGCAGGTGCAGGGTCTTCTGGAGCACGATCAGCGCGATGATGGCGAACGGCACCCCGACATAGAAGCACCAGCGCCAGCCGAGCCAGGAGGTGTCCACGATCACGCCGCCGATCAGTGGTCCGCCGATGGTGCCGACGGCCATCACCGCGCCGAGGTAGCCGCTGTAGCGGCCCCGCTCGCGGGGCGCGATCATGGTGGCCATGATCACCTGGGCCAGGGCGGTGAGGCCGCCGGCGCCGACGCCCTGGAGCACCCGGCACGCGATCAGCTCTCCGGTGCCCTGGGCGAGACCGGCCAGCACCGAGCCCAGCACGTAGATCCCCAGGGCCAGCTGGACCAGGGTCTTCTTGCTGGTCAGGTCGGCCAGCTTGCCCCAGATCGGGGTCGTCGCGGTGGTCGCGAGCAGGGCCGAGGTCACCACCCAGGTGTACGCGGACTGGCCGCCGTGCAGTTCGGTGATGATCCGCGGCAGCGCGTTCGAGATGACCGTGGACGAGAGGATCGCGACGAACAGGCCCAGCAACAGGCCGGAGAGTGCTTCCAGGATCTGCCGGTGGGTCATGGTCACGGCGGTCGCCTGGGGAGGC
Organism: Micromonospora sp. NPDC051227; assembly: GCF_044455385.1. Taxonomy (NCBI): domain Bacteria; kingdom Bacillati; phylum Actinomycetota; class Actinomycetes; order Micromonosporales; family Micromonosporaceae; genus Micromonospora; species Micromonospora sp. NPDC051227. Next base: position 58,975 of record NZ_JBITET010000015.1, on the reverse strand, counting down.
ACTGTCGCCTGGCTCATCGTTTGTTGCCTCCGAGCGGAGTCGAGGTGAAACGGCGGAGGGCGGGGTGCGCGGCCGCCTGAGAGTTGCCTGGAGCAACCGTATGCCTTGGTTGCCTGAAGCAACAACTTGCCGGACCGGCACTCTATTCCGCGCCGCGGGGGCGCTACTGCCAGGAGTCGTTGAACCGGCCGAGCAGCCGGGCGAAATCCTCGACGTCCCGCTCCGGCCAGCCGTCCAGGGCGCGCAGGAACTCGCGCAGCCGGGCTGAGCGGGCGACGTCGAACCGGCGCTGCCCCTCCTCGGTGAGGCTGATCTGCGCGGCCCGCCGGTCACTCGGATCGGGGTCGCGGTGGACCAGGCCGAGGACCTCCAACGCGTTGATCTGCCGGCTCAGCGTCCCCTTGCCCACGCCCAGCCGCGCCGCCAACTCGGTCAACCGGATCGACCCGCTACGCCGCAACCAGAGCAGCAACCCGTAGGTGTTCGGCTCCAGGTTCGGGTGCACCTCCCGGGCGATCTCCCAGGAAACCGCCCGGCCACGGCGCAGCAGAGCGGTCAACTCGTGCTCAACCGCCCGGATCGGCTCCGGCAGGTGCTCGTCCACGGCGTAGAGACTACGGCGCGGCCGGCTCGCCGTCGCCGGAGAGTCGACGCCGCATTACCGGGCGTAGGTGCCCGTCCTTGGTGGTGCCCTCGATGACCACGTCAGCCCCGCGCCCGTGATGGGTCAGGGTGGCGACGGCGTTACCGAAGTACGGGCCGGCCAGCTTGCGCCAGCGCACCGCCGGTCGACGTACGCCCGCCGAACGGGCCAGCGCCCGGGTGGCACCGGCCGGACCGGGCGACCAGCCCAGCCGCATCAGCGGACGGATGCCCGCCGGCACCTGGTTGTGGATCGGCGAACAGGTGAGCTGGTGCACCGGGGTCACCACCGCCGGGTCCGCGAACCGGGCCCGCGCCACGTACGAGTGGTGCACGTCACCGGAGAGCACGCTGATCGACGCCGGTGGGGCGTACGCCGGGCCGGCCCCGATCCGCGCGCCGGACTGCCGCGGCGTGCCGGTGCCGATGCGGGCGAACGTCTCCGCGAGCGCCTCGAAGGACCGCCGGAACGCCGCCCAGTGCTCCAGGTCCAGGGCGCGGCGCAGCTTCTCCGCCCCGCGCGCCACCCACGGCCGGCGTGAGTCCGCCAGTTTCTCGTTCCATGCCTCGATGTGGTGGATGCCCTGCGGCAGCAGCCAGGGCAGCGAGGCGCCCACCACCAGGTGGTCGTAGACCCCGTGCGCCTGGTCGAGGAACCAGGCCCACTCGCCGGGCGGCAGCATCGCCCGGCTGTTGGGCTCGAGCACCCGGCTGCACCGGTTGTCCAGCATGACCAGCCGGGTCCGGCCCAGGTCCAGTGCGTAGCTCCACTGGTACTGCACCGCGCGCCAGCGCTCGGTGTCGTGCGCCAGGTCGGACTCCTGGTCGACCCGGTGGCCGAACTCGCGCAGCACGCTGGTGGCGTCCTCGGCGGCGGCGACCTTCGCGAAGACCGGATCGGCGACGATCTGGTCGGGGGAGAGATTGCCCAGGTGCTGGTAGACCCAGTACGAGGCGAGCCCGCTGCCGATCCGCTCCTGCCACCAGGGTTGCTCGCGCACCTCGGCTCGCCACGCTGCCGAAGTGTTCCAGTCGTCGATGATCTCGTGATCGTCGAAGATCATCACGCTGGGCACTGTGGAGAGCAGCCAGCGGATCTCCGGGTCACGCCAGGACTCCAGGTAGAGCTTGGTGTACTCGTCGAAGCTCACCACCTGGTCGGCCGGAGCGCCCTTCGGCCGCCGCCGCCGTCGGCGCAGCAGTCGGCGCACGGTGGGAGAGGTGACGTCGGCGTAGACCTGGTCGCCGAGCAGCACCAGCAGGTCGGGCAGCGGGTTTGACTCCGGGTCGGCCATCAACCGCCGGGCGTACGCGTCCAACGCGTCCGGTGGCAGCTTGCGGGTGGTGGCGTGCTGGGTGGTCTCGCGACACGAGCCGAAGATCAGATTTACCGGCTGGTCCCGATCGTCGGCGGCCCGGGTGCGGATCACGCTCGGCGGGAACCCGCTGCTCGGCACCGGCCAGACGATCTCGTCGTCGACCAGCACCTCGTAGGTGGTCTCGCTGTCCGGGCCAAGGCCCTCCACCACCACCAGGGCGTAGTGGTGGTCGTACGCCGAAAAGGTGGGCGCGGTGCCGGTGGCGCCGCTGGCGGTGCGGACGGTGACCACGGCGGGCGCCGCCGTCTCCACCCAGATCGTCGCCCGGGTGTCCACCACTCGCCGCAGAAGTGGGCCGATGAGGAGGTGTGCGGCGGGCATGCGGCCGAGCCTACCGCCGGTTCGCTGGTGCCGGCCGGCTGCGGTGGCTGAGGCTCCGAGCACCGCTCGGAGTCCGGTGCTGAGGCTCCGAGCACCGCTTCGGGCGCGGCTCGGGGTGCGGTGGCTGGGACGCCGCCGCCGGCATCTGACAGGATTCCGGCATGGCCGAATATCTCGTCCTCGCTCTGGTCCTGCTCGGTGTGCTGATCGCCGGCACAGTCGGGCTGGTCGTGCCGCGATTGCGGCGACGGCCCGAGCCCCCGCTGCCACGCACGGAGGTCGACACCAGGGCCGAGGAGGATCTCGCCGGCCCGCCGGTCGAGGCACCGGAGTCCGATCTGTCCACCGGCATCCTGGTCGAGCCGCCGCCGGTGCTCGAACCGCAGGTCGAGGTCCCCGAGCCGACCGCCGGGCGGCTGGTCCGGCTCCGCTCGCGGCTGTCCCGTTCACAGAACGTGTTCGGCAAGGGCCTGCTCGGCCTGCTCGCCCGCGACCACCTCGACGAGGACGTCTGGGAGGAGATCGAGGACAGCCTGATCACCGCCGACGTCGGCGTCGACGCCACCCGTGACATCGTCGACCGGCTCCGCGAGCGCACCCGGGTGCTCGGCACCCGCTCGGCCTCCGAGCTGCGGGCCTTGCTCGCCGCCGAGCTGGTCAACGCGCTCGACCCGAGCCTGGACCGCTCGTTGCGGACCGCACCCAAGGACGGCGTGCCGGCGGTGGTCCTGGTCGTCGGCGTCAACGGCGCCGGCAAGACCACCACCTGCGGCAAGATCGCCCGGGTGCTGGTGGCCGATGGTCGCAGCGTGCTACTCGGCGCGGCGGACACCTTCCGGGCCGCCGCGGCCGACCAACTGGAGACCTGGGGCTCGCGCGTCGGAGCGGAGACCGTGCGGGGGCCCGAGGCCGCCGACCCGGCCAGCGTCGCCTTCGACGCCGTCAAGCGCGGCATCGACACCGGCGTGGACACCGTGCTCATCGACACCGCCGGCCGCCTGCAGAACAAGGTCGGCCTGATGGACGAGCTGGGCAAGGTCAAGCGTGTGGTGGAGAAGCAGGGCCCGATCGACGAGACACTGCTCATCCTGGACGCCACCACCGGGCAGAACGGCCTGGAGCAGGCCCGGGTCTTCACCGAGGTGGTCAACGTGACCGGTGTGGTGCTGACCAAGCTCGACGGCACCGCCAAGGGCGGCATCGTGATCGCCGTGCAGCGCAAGCTCGGCATCCCGGTGAAGCTGGTCGGCCTCGGCGAAGGCAAGGACGACCTGGCCCCGTTCGACCCGGCGCAGTTCGTCGACGCGTTGCTGGGGACCGAGGCCACCGGCCGGGACGCGTAGTCTCGGGTGACCACTGACGATCGCGCGTACGCGGGCTGGCGCGACCCCGGCCATCCCTCGCAGCGCCTCGGGAGACCGTACGTGACTTCGCAGGAGATCCCGCTGCACGGCGGCAACGTGAGCACCGTTGTCCGCGTGGGTGACACGGTCCGGCGCAACGCCGGACCGTGGACCCCGTCCGTGCACGCGCTGCTGCGCCACCTGGAGTACGTGGGGTTCACCGGCGCCCCCCGGGCGCTCGGGATGGACGAGCGCAACCGTGAGGTGCTGTCGTACCTGGAGGGGGAGTGCGGAGAATATCCGCTCGCCCCGCACTGGGTGACCGACGAGGCCCTGGTCACCGTCGCCACCATGCTGCGGATGTTCCACGACGCGCAGTACGGCTTCACCCCTCCGCAGGCGGCGGTCTGGCGCTCGTTCGGGCCCCCACCACCGGACACCGAGGTGATCTGCCACCACGACGCCGCGCCGCACAACGTGATCTGGCGTCCGGACGGCACCCTCGGGCTGATCGACTTCGACCTCGCCTCGCCCGGAGCGCGGATCTACGACGTGGCGTACGCGGCCTGGACCTGGGTGCCGATCTTCGCGGACCGGGACTCGATCACGCTGGGCTGGAAGCACCCGGACCGCCCGCGCCGCCTCCGGCTCTTCGCCGACGCGTACGGGCTGATCCCCCGGGACCGGCACCGGTTGATCCGGACCATCCGTAAACGGATCGTGGACCACGTCGAGGGGATCCGGCGGATGGCCGCCGCCGGTGAGCCGGCGTTCGTCCGGATCGTGCACAAGGGCCACCTGCGTCGGCCGATGCGCGATCTGCGGCTGCTCGACTACGAGCGGCACGCCCTGGAGAACGCCCTCCGCTGAGCGCCGGTCGGGCGATGCTCGGCCGGGCCGGTCACGCGCACCGGTCGATGCCGCTGACCGGTCAGCCATCGACGATCGCCGTCCGGTCGATACACAGTCGTCCATGCCGATGACTGTGCGGAGTTCGTGACACGTCCGAAACAACCCGTCACGAAACGGAAACCCGCACGGGACCCAAAGTGAAACAGCCGGCCGCGAAGCTTCCGCGCAACCGGCCTACGGGCGACGCTGCCCCGGAAAGCCGCGAAGGAGGACTTCACCTTTAGGAGGCCAGCGTGCCTGAAGCACCGACGATCGACGGCGCCAATACCACGTGGCTGCTGGTTTCGACCGCGCTCGTGCTGCTCATGACCCCCGGACTGGCGCTGTTCTACGGCGGCCTCAACCGGGCCAAGGGCGTACTCAACATGATGATGATGAGCTTCTCGGCTATCGGGCTCATCTCTATTCTGTGGTGGTTCTACGGATTCAGCGTCGCCTTCGGGGCTGACGTGAACGGCTTCTGGGGCGACCCGGGCGCGTACCTCGGCACCAAGACCTTCCTTGCCGAAACCGACCTGTGGGGCGCCACGGCGGAGAACCCCAGCGGCATCGGCGTTCCGCTCTACGTGTTCATGGCCTTCCAGATGGTCTTCGCCGTGATCACCGTCGCGCTGATCAGCGGTGCCATCGCCGACCGGGCCAAGTTCGCCGGTTGGCTGCTGTTCGCCTTCGGCTGGGCCACCCTGGTCTACTTCCCGGTCGCCCACTGGGTGTGGGGCGGCGGCATCATCGGCGGCGACATCCACGCACTGGACTTCGCCGGTGGCACCGCGGTGCACATCAACGCCGGTGCGGCGGCCCTGGCCGTGGTCCTGGTCCTCGGTAAGCGGCTCGGTTGGCCGCGTGAGGGCATGAAGCCGCACAACATCCCGTTGGTCGCGCTCGGTGCTGGTCTGCTGTGGTTCGGCTGGTTCGGGTTCAACGCCGGCTCGGAGCTGACCGTCGACTCGGTCGCCGGCCTCGCCTTCATCAACACCCAGCTCGCCACGGCGGCGGCGGTGCTCGGCTGGATCGCGGTCGAGTGGGTCAAGACCCGGAAGCCGACGATGGTCGGTGCCTCGTCCGGCGCCGTCGCCGGCCTGGTCGCCATCACACCGGCCTGTGGCTTCATCGCACCGTGGGCGTCCGTCCTGCTCGGCATCGTCGCCGGCGCGGTGTGCGCGCTCGCCGTCAGCCTCAAGTACAAGCTCGGCTACGACGACTCGCTCGACGTGGTCGGCGTGCACTTCGTCGGTGGTTGGATCGGGTCGCTCTGGCTCGGCCTCTTCGCCACCAACTCGGTCAACGCCGCGATCACCGACGTGGTGGGGGCCTCCGACGGCCTCTTCTACGGCGGTGGCGCGACCCAGCTCGGGCGGCAGGCCCTCGCCGGCCTGATCGTCACCGCCTGGTCGTTCGGCATCGCCTGGGTGCTCGCCTTCGTGATCGAGAAGACGATCGGCTTCCGCCTCAAGGGCGAGGCGGAGGTCGAGGGCATCGACATCGCCGAGCACGCCGAGAGCAGCTACGACCTGTCCCCGGCCGGCGGCGGCACGGGCAGCGCGTTCGCGATGGCCGGCATCGGCACCCCCGGTGGCGGCGCGACGAGTGGTGCCAAGCCGGAGGCGGAGCCCGCCGAGCCGGTCAGCGAAAAGGTCGCCGGTTAACGTTCCTGGGATGGAGGGGTTGGACATGAAGCTGGTGACCGCAGTCATCAAGCCGTACCAACTGGACGCGGTGAAGGAGGCCCTGCACGCCCTCGGGGTGGCCGGGCTGACCGTCAGCGAGGTTCAGGGGTACGGGCGGCAGAAGGGGCACACCGAGGTCTACCGGGGTGCCGAGTACACGGTCGAGTTCCTGCCCAAGATCCGGGTCGAGGTGCTCACCGACGAGATCGACGTCGACAAGGTGGTGGACGCCATCGTCGGAGCGGCCCGCACGGGCAAGATCGGTGACGGCAAGGTCTGGGTCACCGGTGTCGAAGAGGTCGTCCGGGTACGTACCGGCGAACGCGGCCTCGACGCACTCTGACGCGGCCACTACTGACATGACCTCGTTGATCAAGAAGAACGCGTCAGGACCCGCCGATGACGGCGACGCGAACCTCTTGATCAACGAGGTCGTCGGTGTTCCCGGGGGGATCGGGGAAGCGGCTCGGCGGGGGCGGGCCGCCGCCTACGACTCGTTCCTGCGGGGGTTGCTGCCGGCGCGGGACGGGGTGGCACTGCTGGCCGTCGGGGGCTTGGGTCGGCGGCAGTGTGCTCCGTACAGCGACCTCGACCTGGTGCTGCTGCACGCCGGGGTGCCCGGCACTGACGAGTTGGCCGCCTCGGTCTGGTACCCGGTCTGGGACGCGGGCCTGCGGCTCGACCATTCCGTACGCACCGTCGCCGAGGCGCTCTCGGTGGCCCAGGACGACGTCAAGGTCGCCCTCGGGCTGCTCGACGCCCGGTTGATCGTGGGGGACCAGGCGCTGGCCGACGCGCTGATCCGCACCGCCGCCGATCACTGGCGGCGCACCGCCGTCCGGCACCTGCCCGGCCTGCGGGAGGTCACCGAAGCCCGTTGGCAGTCCCACGGTGAGCTGGCGTTCCTGCTGGAGGGCGACCTCAAGGAGGCCGCCGGTGGTCTGCGTGACGTGGGGCTGCTGCGGGCGATCTCCGCCGCCGGCATCACCGACGCGCTGCGTCCCGCCGTACGCGCCGCCCACCTGCGCCTGTTGGACACCCGCGACGCGCTGCACCAGCAGGTCGGCCGACGGGTCGACCGGCTGGTCGCCCAGGAGCGCGACGGAGTGGCCACCCTGCTCGGCCTGCGACAACTCCAGCCTGGCGCGTCTGACGGCGCGCGGCGGCCTGGAGCCGTCGTGGAGGACGGCGACGCGTTGCTGCGTCGGGTCGCCGGTGACGCCCGCACGGTCAGCCACGCCCTGGACGACGCCTTCCGGGCCGCCGACAGGCTGCGCTCCGGCCGCTCCCGGGGTGGCAACGGCCGCCCGGCCCGCCGCCCGGTCGCGCGCGACGTGGTCGAACACGACGGCGAGTTGGTGCTCGCCCGCACGGCGATCGGGGCGCGCCCCGACCCGAGCCTCTCGCTGCGGGTGGCCGCCGCGTCGGCCACCACCCGGATCCCCATCGCGCGGGCCACCTGCGAGTGGCTGGCGGCGTACTGCCCGCCCCTGCCGGCTCCCTGGCCGGCCGAGGCCCGGGCCGCGCTGATCACTCTGCTCGGCGCCGGTGCCGGCCTGGTGCCGGCCTGGGAGACCTGCGACCGGTACGGGCTGGTCGACGGCTGGCTGCCCGAGTGGACCCGGCTGCGCAGCCTGCCCCAGCACAACCCGGTGCACCGCTTCACCCTCGACCGGCACCTCGTGCAGACCGCGTACGAGGCCAGCCGGCACGCCCGCGAGGTGGAACGCCCCGACCTGCTGCTCCTCGGCGCTCTCCTGCACGACATCGGCAAGGGCCTCCCTGGTGACCACAGCACCGTCGGTGTGCCGGTTGCCCAGGCGGTGGCCACCACTGTCGGTCTGCCCACCGCGGAGGTCGAGCTGATCGGCAAGCTGGTCCGGCTGCACCTGCTGCTGCCCGACGTGGCCACCCGCCGGGACCTGGGCGACCCGGTCACCATCGCCTCGGTGGCCGAGGCGGTCGGTGACACCGGCACCCTCGACGTGCTCCACGCGTTGGTCCGCGCCGACGCGGCGGCGACCGGGCCGGCGGCCTGGTCCGACTGGAAGGGCCGACTCGTCGCCGAGCTGGTCGCCCGGGTTCGCACCGCGCTGGACACCGGCGTACTCCCCGAGCCACCCGCCCCGGACCCGGAGCTGCTGGCCGGGCCACTGCCGGTCGTCCACCTGACCGGCGACCGGGTGTCGGTCGCGGCGGCCGACCGGCGGGGTCTGCTCGCCACGGTGGCCGGCTGCCTGGCGCTGCACCGGCTGGAGGTGATCTCCGCGGACGCCTCCGCCGTCGACGGCCGGGCCCTGGTCGAGTGCCGGGTGCAGCCCCGCTACGGTCTTCCGCCGGACCCGGTCCCCCTCCGCGCCGACCTGCGCCGGGCGGTCGCCGGCGACGTGTCGGTCACCCAACGGCTGCGCGGCCGTGCGCTCGCCAGCCGTGGCGGTGGCGCGGCTCCACGAGTGGTCTGGCACCGCGAGGCGGCCACCGACGCCGTACTGCTGGAACTGCGCGCCGCCGACGCCGCCGGGTTGCTCTACCGGGTCGCCTGCGCGCTCGACGAGGCCGGCGCCCTGGTTCGCGCGGCCCGCATCTCCACCCTCGGCGCCGACGTGGTCGACGCCTTCTATCTGGTCGGCGGTTGGCCGGACGACGCCACCCGTGCCCGCCTGGAGGCCGCAGTCCTCGCCGCCGTCTGACCCGCCCCGCCGCACTCCCACCCCGCCCTCGCACTCCCGCGTCGATCTTGCACTCCCGCGTCGATCTTGCACTTAGTGTCCCCGCGTACCGCGCAAAAGCCGCACAGTGGCGACACAAAGTGCAAGATCGCGGGGGTGAGGGCGGGATGGGGTGGGGTGGGGTGGGGGTACGTCCGGGGGCGTAGTGGCGGTGCCGCTCGTGGACGCACGTCGAGCGGCACCTGCGCGGGCAGAATGACGGCCATGCGACGGAGCGGGCAGTGGCGGTGGCCGGAGGTGGCGGCGGATGCCGCGCTCGCCCTGGTGCTGCTCGGGTTCGGGCTGCTCGCCACCGGTCTGGCCGGGGACAACCAGCCGGGGTCGAGGCCGGTGGACGCCGCCAGTCGGGTGCTGATCGCCGTCGCCGCGCTCGCCCTGCTGGTCCGGCGGCGTGCTCCGGTCGCCGCCCTCGCAGTGGTCACCGTGGCCACCTCGACGTACCTGCTGATCGGCTACCCGTACGGGCCGATCCTGGTCACGTTCCTGGTCGCGGTCTACACCGTGGCCGTGTGGCTGCCGGTGCGACCGGCGGCGCTCGCCACCGGCGGCGCGTTCGTTCTGTTGTTGGCGCACGTCTTCTCCGGGCGGGGGCCCGCGCCGGGTTGGACGGGAGTGCTGCCCGCGGCGGCCTGGGTGGTCGTACCGTTCGCGGTGGGGGTGGTGGTGCGGGTGAGCCGTGAGGCGACCGCGCGTACCCGTGCGGAAGAGGCCCGCAGCCGAGTTGAGCAGGCGCGACGGCAGGCCGACGAGGAGCGGCTGCGCATCGCGCAGGAGGTGCACGACGTGGTGGGGCACGGGCTGGCCGCGATCAGCATGCAGGCGGAGATCGCCCTGCACCTGCTGCCGAAGCGGCCGGAGCAGGCGGAGGTGGCCCTGACCGCGATCAGCCGGACCAGCCGCGAGGCGCTGGACGAGCTGCGGGTGACCCTGGGCGCGGTGCGGCGGGGTGCCGAGCGTGAGCCGGTACCCGGCCTGGCCCGCCTCCCCGCGCTGCGCGACCGGCTCGCCGGGGCGGGGCTCGCGGTCGAGGTCCGCGTGGTCGGTGACCCCCGGGAGTTGCCGGCCGCGGTCGATTTGGCCGCGTACCGGGTGGTGCAGGAGGCGTTGACCAACGTGCTGCGTCACGCGGGGGTGGCGAGCGCGGAGGTGACCGTGGACTACCGCGCCGACGAGCTGACCGTCGAGGTCACCGACCGGGGGACGGGCCGCGCCGGAACGGCTCCGGCCGACGACGAGGGTGGTCACGGTCTGGCCGGGATGCGCGAGCGGGTCGCTGCGCTGGGCGGTCGGTTGACCACCGGGCCGCGCGCCGGGGGCGGGTTCCGGGTGTACGCCGCGCTGCCCGTGGAGCCGCCGACGTGATCCGGGTGCTGATCGCCGACGACCAGGACCTGGTCCGGCTCGGGCTGCGCGCGCTGGTGGAGAGCGAGGAGGACCTGGCGCTGGCCGGCGAGGCGTCCGACGGGCTGCGGGCGGTCGAGTTGGCCCGTCAGGTACGGCCGGACGTGGTGCTGATGGACATCCGGATGCCCGGCATCGACGGCATCGAGGCGACCCGTCGTATCGTCGCCGACCCCGACCTGACCAGTACGCGGGTGGTGGTGCTCACCACCTTCGAGCTGGACGAGTACGTCTTCGACGCGCTGCGGCACGGTGCGAGCGGGTTCCTCACCAAGGACACCAGGCCGGCTGAGCTGCTGCGGGCGATCCGGCTCGTCGCCGAGGGGGAGGCGCTGCTGTCGCCGTCGGTGACCCGTCGGGTGGTGCGGGAGTTCGCCACCCGGCCGTCCCGGGTGCTTCGTCCGCACCCCCGGCTGGAGGCGCTGACCGATCGGGAGCGTCAGGTCGTCGGCCTGGTCGGTGAGGGCCTGAACAACGAGGAGATCGCCGCACAGCTGGTGGTCAGCCCGGCGACCGCGCGGACCCACGTCAGCCGGGCGATGGGCAAGCTGGGAGCCCGGGATCGGGCCCAGCTCGTCGTGTTCGCGTACCAGTCGGGGTTGGTGTCGGGGTGAGGCCCGGGCCGGGCGACAGCGGCCCCACGGCCGGGCGGTTACCCTAGCGGTGGCCGGACTCCGCAGTGCCGGCCGCGTTGTGCCCGCCGGAACACTGACAAACGGGATGTTCGCGTGTTTGACACCTTGAGTGACCGCCTGTCCGGGATCTTCACCAAGCTCCGCGGCAAGGGGCGGCTCACCGACGCCGACATCGACGCCACCGCGCGCGAGATCCGCCTCGCGCTGCTGGAGGCGGACGTCGCGCTGCCGGTGGTCAAGGGCTTCATCGCGGCCGTCAAGGAGCGGGCCCGCAGCTCCGAGGTCTCCCAGGCGCTCAACCCGGCCCAGCAGATCATCAAGATCGTCAACGAAGAGCTGATCAACGTGCTCGGTGGCGAGGGGCGACGGCTCCAGTTCGCCAAGCAGCCGCCGACCGTGATCATGCTGGCCGGCCTCCAGGGTTCCGGCAAGACGACCCTCGCCGGCAAGCTGGCCCGCTGGCTCAAGGGCCAGGGGCACCAGCCGCTGCTCGTCGCCGCCGACCTCCAGCGCCCCAACGCCGTCGGGCAGCTCCAGGTGCTCGGTGGCCGGGCCGGTGTCGAGGTGTACGCCCCGGAGCCCGGCAACGGCACCGGTGACCCGGTGCAGGTGGCCCGCGCGTCGATCGAGCACGCGAAGCGCGCCGCACGCGACATCGTCATCGTCGACACCGCCGGCCGGCTCGGCATCGACGCCGAGATGATGCAGCAGGCCGCCGACATCCGCGACGCCGTCTCGCCGGACGAGGTCATCTTCGTCATCGACGCGATGGTCGGTCAGGACGCCGTCCGCACCGCCGAGGCGTTCCGCGACGGCGTCGGCATCACCGGTGTGGTGCTCTCCAAGCTCGACGGCGACGCCCGCGGTGGTGCCGCGCTGTCGGTCCGCGAGGTCACCGGGCAGCCGATCCTGTTCGCCTCCACCGGTGAGAAGCTGGAGGACTTCGACGTCTTCCACCCCGACCGGATGGCCAGCCGGATCCTCGGCATGGGCGACGTCCTCACTCTGATCGAGCAGGCCGAGCAGGCCTTCGACTCCGATCAGAAGGAGAAGATGACCGCCAAGCTGATGGGCGGTGAGCAGTTCACCCTGGACGACTTCCTCGACCAGCTCATCGCGGTGCGGCGGATGGGCCCGATCGCCAACGTGCTGGCCATGATGCCTGGCATGGGGCAGATGAAGGACCAGCTCGCCGACCTGGACGACAGCCACTTCGACCGGGTCACCGCGATCATCCGGTCGATGACCCCGGGCGAACGCAACAACCCGAAGATCATCAACGGTTCCCGCCGGGCGCGCATCGCCAACGGCTCCGGGGTCACCGTGATGGACGTCAACCAGCTGCTCAACCGCTTCGCCGACGCGCAGAAGATGATGAAGCAGATGGGCGGCATGATGGGCCTGCCCGGCGGTGGTCGCCGCAAGGCGACCAAGTCGCCGAAGAACAAGCGCAAGGGCACCAAGGGTGGGGGTCGTCCGCGTACCGGCGCCGGCACCGGGATGCCCGCCGGCTTCCCGGGTGGCATGCCGCAGCTCCCGCCGGGGATGGACCCGAACGACCTCGCTGGCGGTCAGGGCCTGCCGCCCGGCTTCAAGCTTCCGAAGATCGACTTCAACAAGCTCGGCAAGGGCGGCGACAAGGGCCCGCGCTGACGCGTGTCGTGACGGCGGGCGACTGATCCAGCGCTTAGGGTGATGTCGCCTCCCGGGAAAGAGATGTCATGACCGCAGCCCCGATCCTGCCGGAGCGGCACGAGTGGACGGTCGACGACCTCGGTGATCTGCCGAAGGACCTTCCGTACGAACTGATCAACGGAAGGTTGATCGTGCCGTCGCCTACTGCCGTGCACCAAGATCTCTGCGTCCGACTGCTGCTGGCTGTCGAAGTCAACTGCCCGCCGGAGTACCTGGTCAGCATCGACCTGTCGATGCGGGTCGACAGGCGCAACGAGCCGCGCCCCGACGTGGTGGTCATCCGCCGTACGCACGCCAACCGGTCACCCGTCCCGGTCGAGGACGCCCTGCTCGCCGTGGAGGTCGTCCCGCCGACCTCCACCTTCCGCGACATGTACGACAAGGCGAAGGTCTACGCGCACGCCGGGATCCGGTCCTACTGGGTGGTGGACCCGTTGCAGGAGCGCGTCACGCTCACCGAGTACGCCCTCGGCGCCAACCGGGAGTACGAGCAGGTCGCCCACACCGAGGACCTGTTCGTCACCGAGCGGCCCTGGAAGGTCTCCGTGGACCTGCCGGCGCTGACCACCCGGAAGAACCACCTGCTCGCCCCCGGCGGGGAGTGATCGGGTAGGACTGTGCGCATGGCTCTTCATGTGCGCGGCGTGCTGCTCCCCGACGACGAGGTACGTGATCTCTGGCTGGTCGGCGACCGGGTGACCTTCACCCCGGTGCCCGGCGCGGAGACCGTCGTGGACGGTGGTTTCGTGCTGCCAGGACTTGTCGACGCGCACTGCCACATCGGCATCGCCCGAGGTGGCGCCCCGATCACCTCGCTCGACCAGGCCCGCGCGTTGGCCCACGTCGACCGGGACGCCGGGGTGTTGGCGATCCGCGACGCCGGCTCGCCGTACCCGTACCCCGAACTGGACGACGAGCCGGACCTGCCGCGACTGGCCCGCGCGGGCCAGCATGTCGCCCCGCCGAAGCGCTACCTGCGCGACATCGGCGTGGAGGTCGACGCGACCGAGGTGGCCGCCACTGTGGCCGCGCAGGCGCGGGCCGGCAACGGCTGGGTCAAGCTGGTCGGCGACTGGATCGACCGGGGCGTCGGTGACCTGGCACCGGCCTGGGACGCGGACACCCTGACCGCCGCAGTGCGGGCGGCACACTACGCCGGGGTACGCGCCGCGGTGCACACCTTCTCCGAGTCGGCCGTCGAGATCATGGTGCGGGCCGGGGTCGATTCGGTGGAGCACGGCACCGGGCTCAGCCTCGACCTGATCGACGAGATGGCCCGCCAGGGCACCGCCCTGATCCCCACAATGATCAACATCGCCACCTTCGGGGGCATCGCCGAGCAGGCGCGGGGCAAGTTCCCCGGGTACGCCGACCACATGCTCGCGCTGCGCGACGGCTTCCCCGAGGTGGTGCGTGCCGCGTACGAGGCTGGGGTGCCCATCTACGTGGGCACCGACGCCGGTGGCGGCATCGATCACGGGCTGGCCGCCGAGGAGATGATGCTGCTGCACGAACGGGCCGGCATGGCACCCATCGACGTACTCGCCGCCGCCTCCTGGGGCGCCCGCGCCTGGCTCGGCTTCGCCGGCCTGGTCGAAGGCGGCCTCGCCGACCTGACCGTCTACCCCGAAGACCCCCGTCGTGACCTGCGCATCGTCCGCGCCCCGTCCCGCACGATCCTCCGCGGCCGCGTCATCCGCTGACCCCGGCGCCTCCGCGCCGCGCCGTGCGGCGCCGGGCCGCGCTGTGTGCGCCGCAAGATCAATGAGAAAGATCCGCGCAACATCAGGGATGTTGCTGCCTCCCGCGAGCCCGAAGCAGCAACATTCGGGAAGTTGCTCGGATCTTGGTGCGGGGTGCGGGGTGCGGGGTGCGGGGTGCGGGGTGCGGGGTGCGGGGTGCAGGTCAGGGGGCTGGGCGGGCGGCGGCGCTGAAGAGGTGCACGGCAAGGTCGGCGAGGGCCGTGGCGGTCTGCTCGATCGGTTCGCGGGGCAGCACGATGTGGCTGACCACCAGGCGGACGATGGTGTCGGCGGCGAAGGCCAGCGCGGCCTGGTCCGCTCCGGGCAGGTGGTCGCCGGCCCAGTCGATCAGCGCGCCGGACGCCTCGGTGAGCACCACCTCGGCCCGGGTGGTGAGGTACGGAAGTAGCTCGTCCGAGCCGCCTCGGGCGCTGGTCAGGATCGCCTTGACCAGCGGGTTGTCCGACGCTGTGGAGAGGGTGCGCGCGATGGCGGCGTAAGCGCCGGCCCGTACGTCGGAGCCGTGTGCGATCAGCGCGTCGCGAACGTCGCCGACGAACCGGTCCACCTCGGCGCGGGCGAGCGCTTCGGCGAGGCCCGCCTTGCTACCGAACTCGTTGTAGACGGTCTGCCGGCTCACCCCGGCCGTGGTGGCCACTCCGCCCATCCGGACCGCGTCCCACCCGGCGGCGATGGTCCGCGCGCGGGCGGCGTCCACGATCGTGTCCCGCAGCCGCTGGCGGGTGGAGTCCGTCGATGTAGCCATGGTGGTCGAATTCTACGGCCGCACCCTCGGCCCGCCCAGCGTCGTCGTCGCCCGCCGGTTACCGTCGGTCCGTCCGGCTTCGTCGCTCGTCCCGGCACGTCGGTCCGTCCGGCTCCGTCGACCTGCCCGGCGTCGTCGCGGCCGTTGGCGGAGGGGCACGGCACGGCGTGGCGACTCCCGGACGCGGTGTCCGACCGCGCGGCGCATAGGATGTGCGGTCATGGCACGCGTGCTCACTCCCCGTGCGGAGGATTTCCCCCGCTGGTACCAGGACCTGATCGCCAAGGCGAAGCTGGCCGACAACGGCCCGGTTCGCGGCACCATGGTCATCCGACCGGCCGGCTACGCCATCTGGGAGCGTATGCAGGCTGAGATGGACGCTCGGATCAAGGCGGCGGGTGCGGAGAACGCGTACTTCCCGTTGTTCATCCCCGAGAGCTACCTCAAGCGCGAGGCGCAGCACGTCGAGGGCTTCTCGCCGGAGCTGGCGGTCGTCACCCACGGTGGTGGCAAGCCCCTGGCCGAGCCGGTGGTGGTGCGTCCGACCAGCGAGA
Organism: Micromonospora sp. NPDC051227; assembly: GCF_044455385.1. Taxonomy (NCBI): domain Bacteria; kingdom Bacillati; phylum Actinomycetota; class Actinomycetes; order Micromonosporales; family Micromonosporaceae; genus Micromonospora; species Micromonospora sp. NPDC051227. Next base: position 43,189 of record NZ_JBITET010000015.1, on the reverse strand, counting down.
CGGTCATCGGCGAGTTCATGGCCAAGTGGATCGACTCGTACCGGGACCTGCCGCTGCTGCTCAACCAGTGGGCGAACGTGGTCCGGTGGGAGCTCCGTCCGCGGATCTTCCTGCGTACCAGCGAGTTCCTCTGGCAGGAGGGGCACACCGCGCACGCCACCCGTGAGGACGCCCGGGCGTACGCGCGGCGGATCCTGCACGAGGCGTACGAGGATCTGATGGTCAACGTGATCGGCATTCCGGTGGTGGTCGGCCTCAAGACGACGCGTGAGCGGTTCGCCGGCGCGACGGCCACGTACACCTGCGAAGGCATGATGGGCGACGGCAAGGCGTTGCAGCTGGGCACCAGCCACGAGCTGGGCCAGAACTTCGCCAAGGCGTTCGACATCAGCTACTCCTCCAAGGAGGGCGGCCGGGAGCACGCCTGGACCACCTCCTGGGGCACGTCCACCCGGATGCTCGGCGGCCTGATCATGGCGCACGGCGACGACAACGGCCTGCGAGTGCCGCCGAGGCTCGCGCCGATCCAGGCGTACGTCATGATCGTCAAGGACGGCGACGGCGTCGGCGAGGCGGCGGCCAAGCTGCGCGACGGCCTGCGCGACGCCGGTGTCCGGGTCGCGCTCGACGACCGGACCGACACCCCGTTCGGCCGCCGGGCCGTCGACGCCGAGCTGCGCGGCTATCCGGTACGCGTCGAGGTCGGCCCCCGTGACCTGGCCGTGGGCAACGCGACGGTGGTGCGTCGGACCGACGGCTCGAAGACCCCGACGCCGGTGGCTGACGTGGTCACCGCGGTGCTGGCCGCCCTGGAGACCGATCAGCAGGTGCTGCACGACCAGGCGCTGGCCAACCGCGAGTCCCGCACCGTGGAGGTGGCCACTCTGGCCGAGGCGATCGAGGCCGCCGCGACCGGCTGGGCGCGGGTGCCGTGGTCGGCGGTCGGCGTGGCCGGCGAGGCGGAGGCGAACGGTCAGGGCGTCACGGTGCGCTGCCTGCTGCGCGCCGACGGTTCGGTACCGGACTCGGAGGACGAGCCGGATCTGATCGCCATCCTCGCCCGCGCCTACTGAAGTGCGGCCGGGCAACCCCGTCGACCGGTTCGAGCCGGGTCGGCTGATCATGCATCGGAACGTGCGGCACGGCCGGATCGGGTGGGCCCGGCCGGCCCGCGTGGTCACCGACGACGATCGAGGGTTGCTGGTCTGGATCGCCCGGGACTCGCCGGTGGCCCACGAGGTGACCGAGGCCGGGCTGGGGATGCGGGCGATGCCGTTCGCCGAGTGGATCTCGTCGACGTACCGGTTGGCGCAGGGGCGTTGGAACGGCCCGCCGCTGTTGAAGTTCCTGCCTACGGGGGCGGCGCACTCCGTCTGGTGGTTCTCCGACGCCCAGGGCCGGTTCGCCCACTGGTACGTCAACCTCGAGGAACCCGGCGTCCGCTGGGACGACGGCCCGGTGGCCGGCGTCGACGTGGTGGACCAGGACCTGGACGTGGTGGTGTGGCCGGACCGCAGCTGGGAGTGGAAGGACGAGGGCGAGTTCGTCGAGCGGCTCGCCTTCGGCGCCGACTACTGGGTGACCGACGAGAAGGCGGTCCGCGCCGAGGGGGAGCGGGTGATCGCGCTCGCCGAGGCCGGCGAGTTCCCGTTCGATGGCACCTGGTGTGACTTCACACCCCCTCCGGAGTGGGGCATACCAGACAAACTGCCACCGGGGTGGGATCGTCCGCCGGTGCGCTGAGCGGTATCCCAGGTCACCGACAACGCGGTGTACGGGTCCGATGCGGGAGATCGGCATCGGATCTGGCAGAATAGGTCGCTGGTATCCGGCGCGCGTCCGGCGCCCTCTAACCCGGGCGCGTCGCCAGTCCACCGAGTAGTCTCCGGCCCAACCCCACTGTGCCGGTCGGCGCTCACCCATGCACACCGCCCGCTTGGGCCGGTGAGATCGCAACAGGAGCGAAACAACTGTGGCCGTAAAGATCCGGCTCCTGCGGATGGGCAAGATCCGCAACCCGCAGTACCGCATCGTCATCGCCGACTCGCGCACCAAGCGCGACGGCCGGGCGATCGAGTTCGTCGGGGTTTACCAGCCCAAGGAAGACCCCTCGATCATCGAGGTCAAGTCGGAGCGGGTCCAGTACTGGCTGTCCGTCGGCGCTCAGCCGAGCGAGGCGGTGCAGCGGCTGCTGGAGCTGACCGGTGACTGGCAGAAGTACAAGGGCCTGCCGGCCCCGCCGCCGCTCCTGGTCGCCCCCGAGCGGGCCGACCGCAAGGCGGCGTACGAGGCTGAGGCGAAGGCCGCCGCCGGGCTCGCCCCGGAGACCCCGGCCAAGCCGGCCAAGAAGGCCGCCAAGGCTGCCGAGGCTCCGAAGACCGAGGCTCCGGCTGAGGCTCCGACGGCCGAGGCGCCGAAGACCGAGGCTCCGGCCGAGGCCCCGGCCGCTGCCGACGCCGGTGAGCAGGCCTGACATGCCACTGCGTCCGGCGTTGGAGCACCTGGTCAAGGGCATCGTCGACCACCCGGACGACGTCCGGGTGCGGATGGTCGATTCCCGTCGGGGCAAGCGGCTCGAAGTCCGCGTGCACCCCGAGGACCTCGGCACTGTGATCGGGCGGTCCGGCCGGACCGCCAAGGCGCTGCGCCAGGTGATCGGCTCCATCGGCGGGCGCGGGGTTCGCGTCGACATCGTCGACTCGTACTGATGCAGCTCGTCGTCGGCAGGATCGGCAAGCCGCACGGTGTCCGCGGTGAGGTCACCGTGGAAGTGCGGACCGACGAGCCCGAGGCACGGTTCGCCCCCGGCACAGTGCTGCGCACTGAGCCGGGGGCGACACCCCCGCCTGCGCGCAGCGCTGAGCCGGGGGCGACACCCCCTCCATCCACCGATGAACCTGGCGTGCCGTTCCGGGTTCCGGCGGAGCTGACCATCGAGGAATCCCGATTCCACCAGGGTCGGGTGCTGATCGCGTTCGAGGGCATCCTGGACCGCAACACCGCCGAGGCGCTGCGCGGGACGCTGCTCGTGGTGGACAGCGCCGACGTGACCCCACCGGACGACCCGGAGGAGTTCCACGACCACCAGCTGGTCGGGTTGGCCGTGGTGACCCCGGCCGGCGAACGCCTGGGCGAGGTCGCTCGCATCGACCACGCGCCCTCGTCCGACCTGCTGGTGCTGCGGCGCCCCGAGGGGCGTACCGCGTTGATCCCGTTCGTCCGGGCGATCGTCCCGGAGGTCGACCTGGCCGGCGGACGTGTGATCGTCGACCCGCCAGCCGGACTGCTCGACCTTTAGGACCAGCCCGAATGCGCGTCGACGTCGTGTCGATCTTTCCGGAGTACTTCGCCCCGCTGGACCTGTCGCTGATCGGGCGGGCGCGGGCCAACGGCGTACTCCAGCTCGCCGTGCACGACCTGCGGACCTGGACCCACGACGTGCACCGCACGGTCGACGACACCCCCTACGGTGGCGGGCCGGGAATGGTGATGCGCCCCGAGCCGTGGGGTGAGGCACTGGACGCTCTCGCGCCGCTCGACGCCCCGCCGCCAAGGCTGCTGGTGCCGTCGCCGGCCGGTGCTCCCTTCACCCAGGCCATGGCGTACGAGTTGGCGGCCGAGTCGCATCTGCTCTTCGCCTGCGGTCGTTACGAGGGGATCGACCAGCGGGTCCTGGCGCACGCCGCCACCCGGATGCCGGTCACCGAGGTGTCGCTCGGTGACTACGTGCTCTTCGGCGGCGAGGTCGCGGTCCTGGTGATGCTGGAGGCGGTCACCCGGCTGCTGCCGGGGGTGCTGGGCAATGCGGGCTCGTTGGACGAGGAGTCGCACGCGCACGGGCTGCTGGAGGCGCCGATCTACACCAAGCCGCCGAGTTGGCGTGGGCACGACGTGCCGGAGGTGCTCCGCTCCGGTGACCACGGCAAGATCGCCCGCTGGCGGCGCGAGGAGGGTCTGCTGCGCACGGCCGCCCGCCGGCCGGACCTGCTGGCCGCGTTGCCGGCCGATCGGCTCGACAAACGGGACATCGCGGCCCTGGACCAGGCCGGATTTCAGCCTCCACCGGGGGATGTGGCAAAGTAGGGGGGTTGCCGCATCCGTCCGCGCCCGCGGTCGGCTGCGAGGATCCCCGACCGGGGTCGGTCCGCCGACCACCACCCGGGAATCAGAATCACCCACCCGCGCACCGAGTGACGGTGCGCCGTGAGCCTTACGAGGACGCAGCGATGAACATCCTGGACGCCCTTGACGCCCAGTCGAAGCGGACCGACCTTCCCGACTTCCGGGCCGGTGACACCGTCAAGGTGCACGCCCGCGTCGTCGAGGGCAACCGGTCCCGTGTCCAGATCTTCCAGGGCGTCGTGATCCGCCGCCAGGGTGACGGTCTGCGCGAGACCTTCTCGGTCCGCAAGGTCAGCTTCGGTGTCGGCGTCGAGCGGACCTACCCGCTCAACGGCCCCGGCATCGACCGGATCGAGGTCGTGACCCGCGGTGACGTGCGCCGCGCCAAGCTCTACTACCTGCGCGAGCTGCGCGGCAAGAAGGCCAAGATCAAGGAGAAGCGGGAGAAGCAGCCCAGCTGACTTCCCGCTCGCCACGCCGCCTGAGCTGCGCGTATGCCGTACCGACCAGAGCGCACTACCCTGGTCGGTACGGGCGCAGCGAGGCGGCGGTCCCGCCCAGGTGGCGGGCAGTTGTCCACTACCGCCCGTGGAGCCTCGACGAGGCTCCCGGGCGGTGGTGTTTCTGCGGACCGGGGAGTGGCGTGGTGCAGACGCTTGACGAGGACGGCACCGTCGATCCGTGGCGCCGACGGGCTCGCCGCACCCGCCGGCAGATGCCTCTCTGGCAGGAGCTGCCGCTGCTGCTGGTGGTCGCGTTCTGCCTCGCGGTGCTGATCCGCACCTTCCTGCTCCAGGCGTTCTTCATTCCGTCCGGCTCGATGGAGGACACCCTCCTCGTCGGTGACCGGGTGCTGGTCAACAAGGTCGTCTACGACGTTCGTGACCCGCTGCGCGGCGAGGTGGTGGTCTTCCGGGGCACCGACCGCTGGGCGCCGCAGGTCGACGAGCAGCCGAAGCCCGGCGTCGCCGGCCGGCTCGCCCGCACCGTCGGCGACCTGGTCGGGGTGAGCCGCCCCGGTGAGAAGGACTTCATCAAGCGGGTGATCGGTCTCCCCGGTGACCGGGTCAAATGCTGCGACAGTCAGGGCCGGGTGACAGTCAACGGCACGCCGCTCAACGAGTCGTACGTCCTGCGGGACTCCCCCCTGGACCTGCCACCCAACCCGGCGGAGTGTCGCTCCCGGCGCTTCGACGAGATCGTCGTGCCGCCCGGTCAGATCTTCGTGATGGGTGACCACCGCGAGGTCTCCCAGGACGCGCGTTGCCAGGGGCCGGTGCCGATCGACAACGTGGTCGGCCGGGCCTTCATGGTGGTCTGGCCGTCGTCGCGGTGGAGTGCGCTGTCGGTGCCGTCCACGTTCGAGGACGTCTCCGGGCCGGCCACGGCGTCGCCCGGTGCGACTCCGGCGCGACCGACTCCGCAGGGCGGTGTGCTGCTGATGCTTCCGTTGGCAGCCGCGCTACGTGGTTCCCGCGCGTTCCGGACGGTGCCGTCCAGTCGGGCAACGTAGGCTCCTTGGCGTGATTGACGAGCAGACCGACAAGCCGCGCAGCTCCTTCTGGAAGGAGCTGCCGATCCTGCTGGGTGTGGCGATCCTGGTCGCGGTGCTGGTCCGCGCCTTCGTGCTGCAGACCTTCTTCATCCCCTCCCCGTCCATGGAAAACACTCTCAAGATCGATGACCGTGTGCTGGTCAACAAGTTGGTCTACGACTTCCGGTCACCGCACCGCGGCGAGGTGATCGTGTTCAAGGCTCCGACCGCGTGGAGCGGCAACCCCGACGGTGAGGACTTCATCAAGCGGGTGATCGGCATCCCCGGCGACCACGTGGTCTGCTGCGACCCCGAGGAACGGCTGATGATCAACGGCAAGTCGCTGGACGAGCCGTACATCTTCTCCATGGACGGGATTCGCGACAAGCCCGCCGACCAGGAGTTCGACATCACAGTGCCGGAGGGCCGGCTGTGGGTGATGGGCGACCACCGGTCGGCATCCGGCGACTCACTGGAGCACTGGCAGCAGTCCCAGCAGAACATCACCGAGGCCACGATCCCCGAGGACGACGTGGTCGGGCGGGCGTTCACCGTCTTCTGGCCGGTCAGCCGGGCCACCTGGCTGACGGTGCCCGACGGGTTCGACGGCATTCCCAAGCCGTAGGACGACGGGGCGTGGGCGATCCGTCCTCGGTCTGGCAGGCTGGTGCGGTGACCGTCTACACCCCTCGACGCGCGGCCCGCGTGCTGCTCGTCGACGCGGCCGGCCGGGTCCTGCTGTTCGAGGGCTTCGACCCGGCCCGACCCGGGCACCGATACTGGTTCACCCCCGGCGGTGGGCTCGATCCGGGGGAGGCGCCGGCAGTGGCCGCCGCCCGGGAGTTGGCCGAGGAGACCGGGCTGCGGGTTGACCCGGCCGAGTTGGGCGAGCCGGTCTGGTCCGACACGAACGAGTTCCCGTTCGACGGCGGGTGGTATCGCCAGGTGCAGGATTTCTTCGCCCTCCGGGTGCCGTCCTTGCAGGTGGACACGGCCGGCTTCAGCGACATCGAGCAGCGCAGCATCGCGGGTCACCGCTGGTGGCTGCCGGACGCCCTCGTGGCCAGCGGCGACCGCTTCTACCCCGCCGAACTGCCCGCGTTGCTGACCCGGTTCCTGCCACCGACCTCCGGGGTGGAGGCGTCGTGCTGACCCCGCCACGTACCGTGGTGCGCCGCGAGGCCGGCCTGTACGCCCTGGAGCGGGCGTTGCAGCGGCGTGGCTTCCGGCACGTCGCCGGTGCCGACGAGGCGGGCCGGGGGGCTTGCGCCGGTCCGCTGGTCGCCGCCGCGGCGGTGCTGCCCGAGGGGCGGCGCGGCGAGATCGAGGGGCTGGCCGACTCGAAGCTGCTAACCCCGGCCAGCCGGGAACGGGTGTACGCGGAGGTCGTGGACCGCGCGCTCGCGTACGCGGTGGTGGTCATCCCGGCCGAGGAGGTCGACGCCCGGGGTCTGCACGTGTGCAACCTGGCCGCGATGCGCCGGGCGCTCGCCTCGCTCACCACCCGCCCGGAGTACGTGCTGACCGACGGGTTCGGCGTGGACGGCCTCGGTGTGCCCGGGCTGGCCGTGTGGAAGGGCGACCGGGTGGCCGCGTGCGTGGCGGCGGCCAGTGTGCTGGCCAAGGTCACCCGGGACCGGCTCATGGTGGAGTTGGACGGGGTGTTCCCGGCGTACGGCTTCGCCGAGCACAAGGGCTACATCACCCCGGAGCACTCGGCGGCCTTGCGGGAGCACGGGCCGTGCCGGGAGCACCGGTTCTCGTACGTCAATGTCGCCGCGGTCTCCGGCCGCGACGGCCGGCCGCCGCGCGCCCGACGGCCCGGCGGCCACGGCCCGGATGAGCCGATGAAGCGCTCGTGGGCGTCAGGGGGTACCGTCGGCGTGGCGTTGGGCGAGCAGCCTCGGCCTCCGACGCCGGTGGGGGAAGATGTGGCCATGGAAGGCGGAGTGCGATGAGCGCGGAAGATCTCGAGAAGTACGAGACCGAGATGGAGCTGCAGCTCTACCGGGAGTACCGCGACATTGTCCGCCAATTCTCCTACGTGGTGGAGACAGAGCGCCGGTTCTACCTGGCCAACCAGGTCGACCTGCACGTGCGTAACTCCGACGGCGAGGTCTACTTCGAGGTCGAGATGCACGACGCCTGGGTGTGGGACATGTACCGTCCTGCCCGCTTCGTGAAGAACGTCCGGGTGATGACCTTCAAGGACGTCAACGTCGAGGAGCTGGAGAAGCCCGACATCTCACTGCCCGCCGACTCCGGCTTCGGCGGCTGAGCGCACCCGAGCCGCAGGGCCGTGCCACGGGCCCCCACCCGTGGCGTGACACCCGCCGCCGATCACTCGGCCGGCACCACGACCTCGACCCGCTGCACCATGTTGTTGGCGAAGCCGCCACGGTTCCACTGTTGCTCGACCGGCTGTGTCCGCCCGGACGCGTCGGTCGCCCGCGCGCCGAGCACGTACCGGCCGGGGGTGGCGACCCACTCGTGCCGCCAGCGCCGCCAGGCGAAGTCCCCCGCGTCCGCCGGGTCCAACTCGGCCGGCGCCCAGCTCTGCCCTCCGTCGGTGGTCACCTCCACGGCGACCACCGGGGCGTGCCCCGACCAGGCCCGACCATCCAGCGTGCACGGGCCGGGTCGCACAACCCGACGGCGGGACATGAAGTCGGGGAAGCCGGGCGGGCGGACCAGCGCCCGCGGCTCGATCCGGGTGACCGGCACGCCCGGGTCGTCGGCGTCGCGGCGTACCCGGTAGGCCACAGCGTTCTGGTACCCCTCGAACGGCTCGGTCCGCAGCTCGATCGAGTTGACCCACTTCACGTGCGCCATGCCGTACCAGCCCGGCACGATCAGCCGCAGCGGCGCACCGTGCTGCGGCAGCAGGGGAGCACCGTTCATCTCGTACGCCAGCAGCACCTCCTCGCGCAGCGCGTCAGCGACCGGAAGCGCCCGCTGGTAGTCCTGCTCGACCCCGCGCTCCACACCGTGATCGGCGCCGGTGAAGACCACATGCACCGCGTCCGGGTCGACGCCCGCCTCCCGCAGCAGCGGAGCGAGGGGGGTGCCGGTCCACTCCGCGTTCCCGACCGCCTCGACCAGCCAGGGCTGGCTGACCGGCCGGGGGTGCAGCAGGGCCCGCCCGTTACCGGCGCACTCCAGTGTCACCTGCCGGGTGACGCGGGGGCGTTCGCGCAGGTCGGCGAGGGTGACAGTGAACGGACGGTCCACCGCGCCGCCGATGGTCAACGTGTGCGTCGCCGGGTCGAGCTCCGGGATGTCGTAGTGGATCAGCAGGTAGTGCAACCCGGCCGGGGTGACGTCGTAGCGCAGCGCCTCCAGCGGGATGCCGTGGTTGCGGGCCGCGAGCTGCAACTCCTCGGCGCTGATCGTCTCGTCCGGCTCCGCGAGCCGGGACGGCCCGCTCACGTCGGCCACCGTCGGCGCGGTGGGGTACGACGTCCGGTCATCGAGAGTGGTCATGCGGCCTCCCCGGTACAGACGGCGGCACCCGCCGTACGCGGCCCAGCCTAGGCCCTCCGTGGCGGCCCGAATACGGCACCGAGGGTACGGCTGGGTTCGCGCAGCGGGTCGTGGACAGCGTCCCGCCGTCCCGGGCATAGCAGATCATCGAGGGCGTTGGGTGGTCGTCCACAGCACCTCCGGTTGTCCACAGCCCCGTCGGCCGGGCCGGCGGATGACCCGGTGTCGGGCGGAGGCTGCCGTCATGCGACCGCCACCCGCCCGTTCGATCCGCCGCACACTGCTGCTCTGCACCGCGCTCCCGCTCGCACTGACCGTGCAGCTCTGCGGGCTGGCGGTGCTGGTCGCGGCGGTGCCCCGCCAACCACCGACACCGACCGTCCCCGTCGCGGCCGTGGCGGAGCCGGTCGTCGCCGCAGCACCCGCCGGGTGGTTCCGCTGGCCGGTCGACGGGCCACCCCGTCCGGTGCGCCGGTTCGACCCGCCGCCGCGACCGTGGCTGCCCGGTCATCGCGGTGTGGACCTGGCGGCCCCGGCCGGAGCGGTGGTCCGCAGTGCCGGGCCGGGCACCGTGCTCTTCGCCGGCCTGGTGGCCGGTCGACCGGTGGTCACCGTGGGGCACGTCGACGGGCTGCGGACCACCCACGAGCCGGTCCAACCCGCCGTGCGTCCTGGCCAGCCGGTCACCGCCGGCGCACTGCTGGGCGAGCTGCTGCCCGGGCATCCAGGGTGCCCGGCCGAGGCGTGCCTGCACTGGGGCCTGCGCCGGGGCGAGGAGTATCTCGACCCGCTGGCACTGCTCGGCCTCGGCCCGGTACGCCTGCTCCCGGTCGGTCCGGTCCCGGTGTCCGCTCCCGGCCGCGCCGCTCAGCGCTGGGCGAGGAGTGCCGGCAGCCGTGCGCCCAGCCGCTCGTACTCGTCGGCGGAGTTGTAGACCTGGCCGGTGAGCCGCAACCACCCTCGGCCGTTCCAGCTCATCACCGCCACCTCGGCGGCGAGCCGCTCACCGATCCGCGCCTGCAACGCCCGCGCCGCGTCGATCGTGGTGCCCGTGCCGGGCGGCAGCGGGATGAGGCGCAGCGCCACCCCCGGTCCGCCGGGGTCGGGCAGATCGGCGGGGGCCACCCCCAGGGCGTCCCCCACCACCCGCTGGCCGTACGCGGCGAGCGCGGCGTTGTGCTCCCGCACCCGATCGACGCCGAGGCTGCGCATCGTGAACACGCCCGCCGGGGCGGCCAGCCAAGGCGTGTAGTCGAGCGTCGCCTGCCACTCGAGTCGGGCCGGGAAACCCGACTCCTGCTCCCAGGACACCACCAGTGGCTCGATCCGGTCCCGCCACTGCGGTGCCACCGCCAGCAGGGCGGTCCCGCGTGGGGCGTACGCCCACTTGTGCAGGTTGCCCACCCAGAAGTCCGCCCCGATGCCGGCCACCGGTGTGGGCAGCATGCCTGGGGCGTGCGCTGCGTCCACCAGGACCGGCACGTCGTGTTCGCGGGCCACCCCGACGATGGCGGTGGTCGGAAAGAGCTTGGCGGTGGCCGAGGTGAGCTGGTCGACGACGAGCAGCCGGGTCCGCCCGGGGCGCAGGCCGGCGCGGATGCTCTGCACGATCTGCTCGTCGGTGGCGGCCAGGGGGATCGGCAGGACCCGGCTGACCGCGCCGGTGCGGCGGCACTCGCGCTGGATGGCCAGGCTCACCGCCCCGTACCCGTGGTCGGTGCTCAGCACCTCGTCGCCGGCCTTGAGGCCCACCGACTGGAGCACCACGGCGACGCCGGTGGTGGTGTTGCCCACCAGGGCGCTGCCGTCCGGGTCGGCGCCCAGGAACCCGGCGAGGTGCCGGCGGGTGTGCGCGATCCGGTCGACCAGCCCCTGGGTGAAGAAGCGCAGCGGGTTCGCCTCCATCTCGTCGCGCAGCCGCTGCTGGGCGCGCTGCACGCCGATCGGCACCGCGCCGAACGAGCCATGGTTGAGGTGGCTGACCGCCGGGTCCAGGGAGAACAGCAGGCGGGCGCCCGGGATCGGCTCAGGGGGGTTCGGGACGCTCACTTGATGATCGTAACCGCCACGCGTGCGCGCCCTCCGGCCCTTGATCAGGCGCGCGGGTGCGCCTGGCGGTAGGCGGCACGCAGCCGCTCGACCGAGACGTGGGTGTAGATCTGCGTGCTCGCCAGCGACGAGTGGCCGAGCAGCTCCTGCACGGCGCGTAGGTCCGCGCCACCCTCCAGGAGGTGGGTGGCCGCGGAGTGGCGCAGATCGTGCGGGCTGGTCCGGGGCAGCCCGGCGGTCTCGGCGTACACACCGACGATCTGACGTGCGGTCGTCGGGTTGAGCCGACCACCCCGGGCGCCCAGCAGCAGCGCGTCGCCGGAGCGGGCGCCCACCATCGCCGGGCGGCCCCGGCGCAGCCAGTCGTCCAACGCCCGATGGGCGGGCACCCCGTACGGCACCGAGCGCTCCCGCCCGCCCTTGCCGAACACCCGGATCACCCGCCGGCCGTGGTCGACATCCCCGACGTCCAACCCGCACGCCTCGCTGACCCGTACGCCGGTGGCGTAGAGCAGCTCCAGCAGCACCCGGTCCCGTAGCGGCACCGCCTCGGCCCCTACCACAGCGCCCGACGCCGGCCCGGCCAGTGGTGTTTCCGTGGGCGGTGCCTGCCGGGACGGTGCCTCGACCAGGGCGGCGGCCTGGTCGGCGCGCAGCACGCTGGGCAACTCCCGGTGCGCGCGAGGGCTGGCCAGCGCGGCGCCCACGTCGGCGGGGAGCAACCCGGCCCGGTGTGCCCAGGCGCTGAATGCCCGCGCCGACGCGGCCCGCCGGGCCAACGACGTGCGGGCCGCACCCGTGGTGCGCTGCCGCGCCAGCCAACTGCGCAGCACCGACAGGTCCAGCTCGGCGAGGTCGACGCAGCCCATCCGGACGGCGTGGTCGAGCAGCGAGACCAAATCCGTGACGTAGGCGCGGACGGTGTGCGTCGACCGGTTACGGACCCGGGACAGGTGCTCGGCGAAGTCGTCGACCGCGTCGCGCAACGCTGGCGGGAGTGCCTGGTGCATGGCCCGGGTGCCCCGGTCCGGTCGGCTCATCGTGGCCGCGCCGACGTGTTGGCCGGTTCCTCGGCCCCGGCACCCTCACTGACGGCTGACACGGCACCAGCCTACGGCCGGTCCGCCTCCGCCACCGGACACGACGGTGTCGGTGTCCACCCCCGACTACCGGCGGTTGCTCCTCTTGGTCAGGAACACGACCAAGCCGACAACGAGCACGGCGGTCACGACGAGACAGCAGAGCACGCTGATGTGCCACGGCTTGATTGCACCCATGACCGGGCACGGTACCGGCAGTGTCGGCTGGCTGGGATCCCGAGCGCGAGGGGGTGCGGGCGTCCGGACGACCACCCCGATCGGCGGGCTGTGTCGCACCTGCTCAGGTACCAGGCAGACCGGACGTCTCCGCCGCCGCCGCTCGCTTGGGCTTGGCGGGCGGGGCGAGGGCGTAGCCGTCGTCGCGACGGACCACCATCGACAGCTCCTCCAGCAGCGACAGCTTGCGCAGCGCGGTCCGTAGGTCGACGCCGGCGCGGGCGGAGAGCCGGTCCACGCCCATCGCGCCTCGGCGGGGCAGCGCCTCCAGCAGCGACCGCGCCTCGTCGTCCAGCGCGTCGGTGGCCCGCTGCCGTCCACGGGCCAGCGGGGCCAGGTCCGCGCCGATCCGACCCACCTCCTCCAGCACGTGCGCCACCCCGGTGACCAGCCGGGCCTTGGGTTGCTCGCGCAGGAACTCGTGCGCGCCGACGGACATCGCCGAGGTCACCGGCCCCGGCACCACCATGGCCATCCGATTGGAGTGGATGGCTCGCCGCGCGGTCTGCGTCGCGCCACTGCGCGCCGACGCTTCCACCACGACGGTGCCCCGGGTGCCTGCGGCGATCACCCGGTTGCGGATCAGGAACCGGGGCCGCAGCGGCTCGGCACCGGGCGGCCACTCGCTGACCAGCAACCCCGTCTCGGCGATCCGGTCGAAGAGTGCCGCGTTGCCCATCGGGTACGGACGGTCCAGCCCGCAGGCGAGCACCGCGACGGTCAGACCGCCAGCGGTGAGCGCGCCCCGGTGGGCGGCGGCGTCGATGCCGAACGCGCCACCGGACACGACAGTCCAGTCCCGCTCCGCCAAGCCGTACCCCAGCTCGGTCGCGACGTGCTGCCCGTAGCTGGTGGCCGCCCGCGCCCCGACCACCGCCACCGAACGATCCAGCGCCTCGCCGAGCGGCCAGCTCCCGCGCACCCAGAAGCAGAGCGGCGGGGCGGTCTCACAGTCCACCCGGCGGCTGACGTCCGGCAGCCGCAACGCGGCCAGGCTGGCGACCTGGGCCGGCCACTCCTCGTCGTCCGGCGTGACCAGCCGGGCACCCAGTCGGTCCGCCCGCTCCAGGGCCTCCGCGGCCACCGCCCGCGCGTCGCCGGCCGCCGAGCGTGCGGCGACAGTGGTGTGCAGCCAGCCGTCCGGGCTGCCGCCGTTGAGCAGCAGATCCACTGTCGCCACCGGGCCGTGTCGTTCGACCAGGTGATGCACCGCGCGCGTGCCCGGCTCCGCCAACCAGGTCAGGGCGACCCGGGCCAGCCTTCGTTCCTCCTCGGCGCTCACGTCGCCTCCCCCGTCCGTAGTTGCAGTGCTTCCCGGACGTCGTCCCGGTCAGGTCGGTCGCGACCGTCCAGATCGGCGATGGTCCAGGCCATCCGGATCACCCGGTCGAAGCCGCGCGCCGACAGCGAGCCGGAGTCGAGCCGGCCCCGCAGCTCGACGGTGACCCGGGCTGGCAGCCGCCACGGCGGTCGGCGTAGGTGTGGGCCTTCCACCTCGGCGTTGAGTCGCCGGCCGAGGTCGGCCCAGCGGGTGGCCGCCGCCTGCCGGGCCGCCGCCACTCGGGCGGCGACCGTCGCCGAGGGCTCGACATCGCCGTCGGTCGCCATCAGCTCGGCCGCCCGCACCGGCATCAGCCGCACCTGGACGTCGATCCGGTCGAGCAGCGGCCCGGAGAGCCTGCCCAGGTAGCGGCGGCGCACCAGCGGCGAACACTCGCAGTGCGCGTCGCCAGCCGGTTTCGCGCACGGACACGGGTTGGCCGCCAGCACCAACTGGGTGCGGGCCGGGTACACGGTGCCGCCGCCGCTGCGGCTCAGCTGGATGCGGCCGTGCTCCAGCGGCTGGCGCAGCGCCTCCAGCGCGCCCTTGCTGAACTCGGGAGCCTCGTCCAGGAAGAGCACCCCGCGATGCGCCAGCGACACCGCACCGGGTCGGGCCAGCCCCGACCCGCCCCCGACCAGCGACGGCACTGTCGCGGTGTGGTGCGGCGCCTGGAACGGCGGGCGACGCAGCAGCCGGCCACCCGGCGGCAGCAGCCCGGCGACCGAGTGCAGCGCGGTGACCTCCAGCGCCGCGTCGTCGTCCAGCTCGGGCAGGATCGACGGCAGTCGTTCGGCGAGCATCGTCTTGCCGGCGCCCGGTGGGCCGAGCAGTGCCACGTGGTGCCCGCCGGCCGCGGCGACCTCCAGGGCGCGCCGACCCATCTGCTGCCCGGCGACGTCGGCGAGATCCGGCCCACCCGCCAGCGGCTCCGGGATGTCCGCCGGTGGTTCGATCAGCGGGGTGCCGTCCCGAACGAAGGCGACGAGCCGGTGCAGGGTGTCCACCGCTCGCACCCGTACCCGGGGGATGACGGCCGCCTCGGCGGCGTTGCCGACCGGGACGATCACCCGCGCGATGCCGGCCTGGGCTGCGGCGGCGACCATCGGGAGCACGCCGCGCACCGGCCGGACCGTCCCGTCGAGCCCCAGCTCGCCGAGGACCACCACCCCCTCCAGAGGGAGCAGCGGCAGCTCGCCCGAGCCACCCAGCAGCGCTGCGGCGATTGCCAGATCGAAGGCCGACCCGAACTTCGGCAGCGTGGCGGGCAGCAGGTTGAGGGTGATCCGCCGGTTGGGCCAGCGCTGGCCGGAGTTGACCACGGCGGCGCGGACCCGGTCGCGGGCCTCGTGCAGGGCGGTGTCCGGCAGACCGGAGATCACCACCGCCGGCAGACCGGCGGCCAGGTCGGCCTCCACCTCGACGAGGTGGCCGGTCACTCCGACCAGCCCCACGCAGAGCACCTTCGCGTAGCTCACGGCGCGTCACCGATCCCCCGGGTACGCATGTCAGAACGCGCCCTTGAGGTGGTCGACCTGCGCCGGACCGGAGTCGGGCAGCCGCACCGACAGCACGTCGAAGCGCACCTCCTCGGCGGTCGTCCCGGTCTCGGTCAGCCACCGCGCGGCGAGCCCTCGCAGCCGGCGGGCCTTGGCCGGTACGACAGCCTCGGCCGGGGTGCCGAAGCCCTCACCCCGGCGGGTCTTCACCTCGCAGAAGGCGAGCACCGGCCCGTCCCACGCGATGATGTCGATCTCGCCGGCCGGGCAGCGCCAGTTTCGGGCGATCGGGCGCAGCCCCGCCTCGGTCAGGTGCCGGGCCGCGCATTGCTCGCCGTACGCGCCAACCGCCTGGTTCCGCTTCGTCATGGCCGGCACGGTGCCCCCCGGAGGGTGACCGCCGCGACCCCGGCCGCAGCCCAACTGTGGACAACGGGGGTGCTGTGGACAATCGGATGATCATGCCCGCGCTGTGCTAGGGCGCGACTCGTGTCCGCGCTGCCCGGACGATCGGCGGCGCGGTCGGCCGGGTTGAAATGGCGTGGGCGTGGCCGGTCGCATACGGTGCCTGACGTGGACGGACGACGGAGTTTTCCGGAAGATCAGGAGTCGCGCTGGTACCCCGACGAGCGGGGTCGCGGTTACGGCGAGTCGGAGTGGCGCGGCGCGGGCGAACCCCGGTACCGGGACAGCGAGATCCCCGAGCAGCGTGGCGCGGAAGACGGCCGCTCCGTCGAGGACACCGGCGTCGGCCGCCGCCGCGAGCCGGACTCGGGACGCTTCGGCGCCGTCGACGCGGGTCGCTTCGGTACGCCGGAGTCGGACTCGGGTCGTCTGAGCGCTGTGGACGCGGGTCGCTTCGGTACGCCGGAGTCGGACTCGGGTCGCTTCGGCGCCCTGGACGCTCAGACCGGTCGGTTCGGGGGGAGCGAGGCTGATTCGGGGCGTTTCGGCGCGGTCGACCCGTTGGGTGCCGCCCGGCCGGAGGTGGACGGTTACCGGGTCACCCGATCGCGGCGGGCGGACCGGGACCCCTCGGAGACCTCCGGTGAGCTGCCCGGACGCCGGGCCGCCCGCGAGACGACCACGGCGGGATCTCCGGTGAGCAGCGCCCCGCCGGAGACGTCCGGCGACAGCACGTCGACAGCGCCGGCGACCGTGCTCGCTGACCAGGCTCGGCCTGCTCCGCTCGCTGGGTACCCGATCATCGAGCCGACCCGTGGCGGCGGCGACACGCCGCACCCGCTGGAGATGCCGACCGGCCCGATGCCCGGGATCGGCCCGCGACCCGACCTGCCCGCAGGCGAGCCGCCGGTGTATCCGCCGGCCGCCGACGGGGTCTATCGGACCCGTCGACCGGTGCTGGCCGTACTCTTCGCTCTGCTGGTGTTGGTCTTCGAGGTTCCCGCGTTGCGGGTGCTGCTGGCGGGCGTGACCGGCGACCCGGTGGACGCCGGGAACGTGGTGGTGGGTATCGCCCTGGTCGCCGGCCTGCCGATCTTCGCGACCGGGCTGTACGGGCTACGAACCGGGGGTCTGGCGCTCGCCGACAACGGTCGGGGCTGGCTGCGCCCACCGACGGCCTACCTGACCGTCGGTCTGGTGCTCTTCGTGGCCGCCGCGCTCGCCGCCGGCTGACCCTGATCCCCCCGGGGGCCTGACCCGCCGCCGGCCTGTCGCGCGCTGACGGTTCGGACAACAACCAGGAAATAGTGGCCTTGGGCGACGCGGAGGCCACTATTTCCACGAACCAGCGCGATCTTCCCAGCGACTCGCGCGAGTGAGCAGGCGAGCGGGGGGCGGCGGAGCAGCACCCCACACGCACCCCGGAGCGGCTGAACGGGTGAGGGGCGTACACTGGCCAACTGGCGACCGCCTCGTGCGGTCGACCTCGCGCGCCCTCTTCACGAATCGTCGTGGAGCGACGGCCTCCCTGGTCCCGATCTTGATCGGGTCCACCATGGGTCGGCGACCAGGCGCCAGGACGCCCGGCCACCGGCCGGGCGTGACAACCAGGGACCTTGAGGAGTACCCCAACCATGGCCGTCGTGACCATGCGTCAGCTGCTGGAGAGCGGTGTCCACTTCGGGCACCAGACCCGGCGCTGGAACCCGAAGATGAAGCGCTTCATCATGACCGAGCGCAACGGCATCTACATCATCGACCTGCGCCAGACCCTCGAGTACATCGAGAAGGCGTACGAGTTCGTGCGTGGGACCGTCGCCGAGGGTGGCAGCATCCTGTTCGTCGGCACCAAGAAGCAGGCCCAGGAGGCGATCGCCGAGCAGGCGACCCGGGTCGGCCAGCCGTACGTCAACCACCGCTGGCTCGGTGGCATGTTGACCAACTTCCAGACCGTTTACAAGCGGCTCCAGCGGATGAAGGAGCTGGAGGGCCTGGGTGACCTCAGCGGCACCGCCGCCGGTTACACCAAGAAGGAGACCCTGCAGCTCTCCCGCGAGAAGATCAAGCTGACCCGCACCCTCGGTGGCCTGCGGGACATGCAGAAGCTTCCCGCCGCGGTCTGGATCGTCGACACCAAGAAGGAGCACATCGCCGTCGACGAGGCCCGCAAGCTGGGCATCCCGGTGATCGCGGTGCTGGACACCAACTGTGACCCCGACGAGGTCGACTTCCCGATCCCGGGTAACGACGACGCGATCCGGTCGGCGGAGCTGCTGACCAAGGTCGTCGCCGCCGCCGTCGCGGATGGTCTGATCGCGCGTTCCGGCCGTCGCCGGGGCAACGACGAGAAGCCCGAGGGTGTCGCGAGCGACGAGCCGCTGACCGAGTGGGAGCGCGAGCTGCTCGAGCCGAAGAAGGCCGACGAGTCGGCCGCTCCGGCCGCTCCGGCCGAGCAGCCCGCCGCCGCTGCCGCCGAGCAGCCCGCCACCCCGGAGCAGCCGGCGCAGGCCGCCACCGAGCAGCCGGCGGCCGCCACCGCGGAGTGATCGCACCGTCGCTGCCCCGCCGTCCGTTTTCACGAACGGCGGGCAGCGACGGTACGCCGGGCACGATCCGCCCGGATCCGGGTAACCGGCACCTCTGACCATCCACACGCCGTCTCAACACCGAAGAGAGAGCCATGTCCCAAATCACCGCCGCGGACGTCAAGAAGCTCCGCGACCTCACCGGCGCCGGCATGATGGACAGCAAGAAGGCGCTGACCGAGGCCGAGGGCGACTTCGACAAGGCCGTCGAGATCCTGCGCGTCAAGGGCGCCAAGGACGTCGGCAAGCGGGCTGGCCGTACGGCCGCGAACGGCCTGGTCGCCCACTCCGGCAAGGCGCTGCTCGAGCTCAACTGCGAGACCGACTTCGTCGCCAAGACCGAGTCGTTCATCGCGCTGGGCCAGCAGCTGGTCGAGCACGGTGAGCGCGCCGGCGTGAACTCCGCCGAGGAGCTGCTCGCCACCGAGCTCGACGGCAAGGTCGTCGCGGACCTGATCCAGGAGCAGTCCGCCAAGATCGGCGAGAAGCTGGTCCTCAACCGGTTCGCCCGGGTCGAGGGCACCACCGCCGTATACCTGCACCGCAAGGCCCAGGACCTGCCGCCGGCCGTTGGCGTGCTGGTGTCGTACACCGGCAAGACCGACGAGGCCGGCGACGCCGACGCCCGTGGTGTGGCCATGCAGATCGCCGCGATGCGGCCGAAGTACCTCACCCGGGACGAGGTTCCGGCTGAGGTCGTCGAGTCCGAGCGGCGCATCGCCGAGCAGACCGCCCGCGAGGAGAACAAGCCCGAAGCGGCTCTGCCGAAGATCATTGAGGGTCGGGTCAACTCCTTCTTCAAGGACTTCGTCCTGATCGAGCAGTCGTCCGTCTCTGACAACAAGAAGTCGGTGAAGCAGCTGCTGGCCGAGGCCGGCATCGAGGTCACCCGCTTCGTGCGGTTCGAGGTCGGCCAGGCCTGAGCCGCCGCCGGGCGCCGCTGGCGCCCGTGGGCAGGAGACATCAACGAGGAGGCCGCCGGTGTACGTGACAGGCACCGCGGCCTCCTCGTCACATAGGGTCGGCAGCGGCAGGTTCGCGGTACGCGCCGCACGGGGCGTGCGCGTGGGGAAGGGCGGGGCGGATGACGCAGGTTGTGAGTGACCGGACGCTGGAGCTGGACGATCCGACGGCACCGCCGCCGGGGCGTGCCCGCCGGGTGGTGCTGAAGCTTTCCGGTGAGGTCTTCGGTGGCGGCGCGATCGGCGTCGACCCGGACGTCGTCCAGGCCATCGCCCGGCAGATCGCCACAGTGGTCCGCCGCGGGGTGCAGGTCTCCGTGGTGGTCGGCGGAGGCAACTTCTTCCGCGGCGCGGAGCTGCAGAAGCGTGGAATGGACCGGGCCCGCGCCGACTACATGGGCATGCTCGGCACCGTGATGAACTGCCTCGCGCTCCAGGACTTCCTGGAGAAGGAGGGCATTGAGACCCGGGTGCAGAGCGCCATCACCATGGCCCAGGTCGCCGAGCCGTACATCCCGCTGCGGGCCATCAGGCACCTGGAGAAGGGCCGCGTGGTCATCTTCGGCGCCGGCGCCGGAATGCCGTACTTCTCCACTGACACCGTGGCCGCCCAGCGGGCGCTGGAGATCCGGGCCGACGTGGTGCTGATGAGCAAGAACGGCGTGGACGGCGTCTACACCGCCGACCCGCGGATCGACCCCACCGCCAGTAAGCTCGACTCGATCACCTTCTCGGAGGCGCTGCGCCGCAACCTGCGGGTGGCCGACGCGGCAGCGTTCAGCCTCTGCATGGAGAACGGCCTGCCGATGCTGGTCTTTGGCGCGCAGGGTGACGACACCATCATCCGCGCGGTGGGTGGCGACAAGATCGGCACCCTGATCACCGCCTGAGTCCCGCCGACGGCGACGGTCTGACGACTTTCAGCAGAGCCCACCACGAGCACAGAAGGAGGCGAGGAGACCGGTGATCGACGACACCCTCCTCGAGGCCGAGGAGAAGATGGAGCGTGCGGTTGAGCACGCCAAGGAGGAGTTCGGCGCCATCCGTACCGGTCGCGCCAACGCCGCCATGTTCTCCAAGGTCATCATCGACTACTACGGCACCCCCACGCCGCTGACGCAGATGGCGTCCATCGCGGTCCCCGAGCCGCGGATGGCCATCATCAAGCCGTACGACAACTCGCAGATCAACGCGATGGAGAAGGCGATCCGCGACTCGGACCTCGGGGTGAACCCGAACAACGAGGGCAACCAGCTGCGCATCCTGCTCCCGCAGATGACCGAGGAACGCCGCCGCGACATGATCAAGGTGGCTCGGCACAAGGGCGAGGAGGCCAAGGTGGCGATCCGCAACGTCCGCCGCCGTGGCAAGGAAGAGCTGGACCGGATCGTCAAGGACGGCGAGGCCGGCGAGGACGACGGTCGCCGCGCCGAGAAGGAACTCGACGACCTGACCCAGCGGTACGTGGCCAGCATCGACGACCTGGTGAAGCACAAGGAAACCGAGCTGCTCGAGGTGTGACCCATGCTTCGAGGCCCGTTCCCGACGTCGGGGACGGGCCTCGTTCCGTAGGTCAGCAGGGGATCCAGACGGTCCTGGTGCTCTCGGCGAACTGCTCGCCGGTGTCCCAGTCGCGCAGCGAGAAGTGGGCCGTGGCCCGCCCGGGGTGCAGCGCCGGAGCGATCCGGGCGAACGCCATCCCGAGTTCGACAGTGCCGCCGTCGCAGAGGATCTCGCCGGCGCCGTGTCCCCCGGTGGCCCAGAGGGTCGGCAGGCCGTCCTGCACCAGCGAGGCCGACATGAGGACGATGCCGGCCGGGCAGTTCCGGGCGGTGGCGGTGACCCCTGCTGCCGGGTACGTCACTCCCGGCTCGCCGACGGGCGGCTCGAACGGGAACAGCTCGCTGGTGTGGCGGTCGATGCTGATCCTGGTCCGTGCCGCGGTGGCGGCGGCCGGCGACCCTGCTCCCAGGACCATGGCGGCCACCGTCAACACCGCGAGACCGAACTTGTACATGTGAGTGTCCTTCCCCCGTTGCGGAGCGCGGGCTGGCGCCGGCGCGGCACCAGCGGACCACGCCGGGCGGGTTTCGCTCAGTACTCGATCGTGCACCGGACGAGTCGGATCGACGGCTGCGGATTGCCTGCGGTCTGTCGTACCGAAGGGGTGTGCGTCGCGGGCCGGCGGGCCGGCGGCGCGGGTGGCGTCCGTGGGCGTGCCTCGTCCGCCGTGCCGATCCGGCGTGTGCAGTAGGCTCGGCAGGATTCCCGGCCACCGGGTGGTGAACACCGGGGATCGACCGACCGTCGGGGCGGTCAATCGGAGGAACATCGCACGTGTAGGGGATGCTTGTGGTCTTGCGTCATGTGGTGGTTCTCGTGCCGCGTCGCGGTGCGTGATGTCCCACCCCGACCCCTACGGCAGCGAGCCTCGCGGCTGGGACCGGCCGGAGCGCCCGGTGGTGCTGCCCTGGCCGGAGCAGGAGCTGGAGGCCGGCCAGTGGAGCCGCCGTCCGGCCGCCGGCCCTGAGCTGTACGCCGACCCGCACGCCCGGCCGTACGCCGACCCGCACCCAGCGGACCCGTACGACGAGCGTGGCCGCCCGGTCCGCCCGGACGACCGTTTCGACGACCGCGACCGGCACGTCGACGACCGCAACCAGCCCGACCGGTACGACGACCCGGGGTACCCGACCGAGCAGCTCGCGCCCATCCGGGCGGAGGTGGTGCCGGACGAGACTCCGACGACCGCTCGACGCTCGAAGGGGCGACGCCGGGCCAGCCTCGACCGACCCGCCACCCAGCAGGTGGGCACCGGGCGGGCCGGGCGCAACCTTCCCGCCGCGATCGGGGTCGGGCTCGGCCTCGGCGCGCTGATCGTGGTGCCGCTGGCCTTCTATCCGTTGGCCTTCCTGCCGGTGATCGCCGCCGCGGTCGCCATCGGCATCTGGGAGATGGCCCGCGCGGTACGACGCAGCGGTGCGCACCCGCCGCTGGTGCCACTGATCGCCGGTGGCGTGTTGACAGTGGGTCTGGCCTGGTACGCCGGCCCGGACGCGCTCAGCCTGGGGCTGCTGGTCACCGTGCTGGGCACCATGATCTGGCGGTTGGGTGACGGGCCGGCCGGCTTCCAGCGGGATCTCACCGCGGCCACCCTGATCGCCGTCTACGTGCCGTTCCTCGCCGGTTTCGCGGCGTTGCTGGCGGCGGCCCCCGACGACGGGCACCTGCGCATCCTGGCCACGCTGATCGGGGTGGTTCTCTCCGACACCGGCGGGTACGCGGCTGGTGTCTCCTTCGGCCGTCACCCGATGGCCCCGTCGATCAGCCCGAAGAAGTCCTGGGAGGGCTTCGCCGGCTCGGTCGCCGCGGCGGCCCTCGGCAGCGCGGTGCTGCTGTGGCTGATGTTCGAGGTGGCCCCCTGGTGGGGCGCGCTGTTCGGGGTGGCCGTCTCCTGCGCGGCGGTCCTCGGTGACCTGGCCGAGTCGATGATCAAGCGGGATCTCGGCGTGAAGGACATGAGCAACCTGCTGCCCGGTCACGGCGGTCTGATGGACCGACTGGACTCGATCCTGTTCGCGGTGCCGACGGCCTACCTGCTGTTGGCGGTCCTGGTGCCGGTGGTGAACTGAGGTATGAATCACGGCTTCCTGGCCATCCGGCTCCGGCGGTCGCGGCCCGTTCGACACCTCCGGACCGGCAGCCGCCGCCGACGGCGTGACACACTGGACAAGCCATGACGAGCCTGCCCCTGATCCCCGCCATCTCGGTCGCCCCCGCCGCGCGCCGGGCCTCCATGCCCCCTCAGCACCTCGCTGACCTGGACCTGGCCGGCCGCCAGGCGTTGGTCACCGGGCTGGGTGAGCCGGCCTTCCGCGCCAAGCAGGTCTCCAACCACTACTTCGGGCGGTTGGTCCGCGACCCGCAGGCGATGACCGATCTGCCCGCGGCGACCCGGGAGCGGCTGGCCGACCAGTTGCTGCCGACGTTGCTCAACCCGGTGCGCGAGCTGGCCTGCGACGACGGCGCGACCCGCAAGGCGCTCTGGCGGCTGCACGACGGTGCGCTGGTGGAGAGCGTGCTGATGGGCTACCCGGACCGGGTGACCGTCTGCATCTCCAGCCAGGCGGGCTGCGGCATGGCCTGTCCGTTCTGCGCGACCGGCCAGGCCGGGTTGACCCGCAACCTGTCGACGGCGGAGATCGTCGACCAGGCGGTGTACATGGCCGGGGTGGCGGCCTCCGGCGTGGTCGCGGGTTCCCCGCCGAGGCTGTCGCGCGTCGTCTTCATGGGCATGGGCGAGCCGCTGGCCAACTACAACCGGGTGATCGCGGCGATCCGTCGGCTGGTCAGCCCGGCTCCGGAGGGGCTCGGCCTGTCCCAGCGGCACATCACTGTTTCCACGGTCGGCCTGGTTCCGGCCATCCACCGACTGGCCAGCGAAGACCTCTCAGTGACCCTTGCGCTGTCGTTGCACGCGCCCGATGATGATCTGCGCGACGAACTCGTGCCGGTAAACCAGCGCTGGAAGGTAGCCGAGGTGCTGGACGCAGCGTGGGACTACGCCGCCCGGACGGGCCGTCGCGTGTCGATCGAGTACGCGATGATCAAGGACGTGAACGACCAGCCGTGGCGAGCCGACCTGCTCGGGCGGCTGCTGGCCGGCAAATTGGCCCACGTGAACCTCATTCCGCTCAATCCGACGCCGGGCAGTCGGTGGGACGCCAGCCCGAAGCCGGTCGAGCGGGAGTTCGTCCGGCGGTTGCGCGACGCCGGGGTGTCCACCACAGTTCGGGACACCCGGGGTCGCGAGATCGACGGCGCGTGTGGCCAACTCGCCGCCGCCGAAGACAACGACACCAACACCGACCGCGCCGGAGAGGCACCGGCGTGACCGGGCGTGGCGAACGAGACCAGGAGACATAGTGGCGAGTCAGGGTCAGCGTTTCCGGCGCAAGGCGCTCCGCCGGGGATACAAGGTCGACGAGGTGGATGCCTTCCTCGACCGGGTCGAGGCGACGCTCGACGGCCGACAGGTCGGTGCCCCGGTGGCCTCCCAGGAGGTTCATGACGTCGTCTTCCGGGTCCGCTTCAACGGCTACGACGAGTGGCAGGTCGACCTGCACCTGGACCGGGTCGAGCGGCAGCTGGCCGAGCTGGAGGAGCGCAACAGCGCCGGGCGCGGTGGCGACCCCCGGATGGGTGACCGGATGGGCCCACCGGACCGGATGGGTCCGCCCATGCGTGACGACCGGGGCATGGTTCCGCAGCCGATGCCGCCCCGGCCGATGCCCGCGCAGCCCGGCCCGCCCTACGGTCGCTACGACGAGCCGACCGGTGCCTTCGCCGGTGGGTACGACGCCCCCCGCGGCGGTGGTTACGACGCGCCACGTGGCCCGGCCGGTCCCCCGATGGGTCCCGGTGGCCCGATGGGCCCCGGCCCGATGGGTGGCCACGGCATGCCGCAGCGCGGCCTGCCCGCCGGCCCCAGCGGGTACGGCCCCCCGGACGACCAGCGCTCACCCGGTGGCTACGGCCCGGATGATCAGCGCGGCGGGTACGGCCCCGACGACCAGCGCGCGCCCGGCGGTTATCCGCCGCCGCCGGAGGAGCCGCGCTTTGACGGCTTCGAGGCCGGGCGGCACGGCCGCGCCGACATGACGGCCGAGATCCGGATGCCGGAGCGGGATCTGCGCGACATGCGCCGTGGTCCGGCCGGTCCGCCTCCGATGCCGCAGCAGGGCATGGGCGGCCCGCCGATGGCCGGTCCGCCCGCGGTGGCCGGCCCCCCGATGGGTGGCCCGCCGATGGGTGGGCCGCCGATGGCCGGTCCGCCCGGCAGCGACCTGTACCGGGTCGACCAGATCCGTCGTAGCTTCCAGGTGCGCCGGTTCGGCAGCGGGTACGACCCCGACCAGGTGGACCGGTTCTTCGACACCCTGCTCGGTGGCATGCAGCGCCGCAACCCGATGCCGGTCGACCCGAAGGACCTGGACACGCTCCGGTTCGGCCTGGTGCCGGGTGGCTACTTCGAGGCCGAGGTCGACGCCGCGCTCAAGGACGTGCAGGACATCCTCTTCGGGCGCTGAGCCCGACGCGACACGGACGAGGGCCCGTCCCCCGGGTGGGGGCGGGCCCTCGGCGTACGTCGGCCGGCCGTCCGGCGGTGGGTCGGGTCAGGAGCGCAGACCGCTGCGCCGCAACACGATGTCGCCGATCACGATGATCAGCAGCAGCGCGGCCAGGCCGATCAGCCAGATGTCCTCGACCCTGCCCTCGTGGTTGCCGCAGATCATCGCCAGCAGCGCCAGTGCGGACAGCACGGCGCCGATCTGCCCGGCCTTGCGGTGCCCGGGCTTGTGCTGGTCTGGCGACGTTACCGGCTCGCTTCCTGCCACTGTCGGTCCTTCCCTCGCGATCGGATCTTTGGTTAGTCTGGCACGCCTCGTACGCGGTGCGGTGGGGTGGGGGTTTCCTGGCCATCGGCCCTGCCCCACCCGGGCTGGACGGCACTACCGGCGTCGCGGGGCGGCGGTCAGACTCGCTCCGGTAGCGTTTGGCGTACACCTGATTGTCTGTTTGAGGGGGACTGTGCGGTGCGAGTGACCGGAACCGGGCACGCCAGCATGCGGATCGACACGGCCGCGGGCAGCATCCTGTGCGACCCGTGGGTCAACCCGGCCTACTTCGCGTCGTGGTTTCCTTTCCCGGACAATTCACTGCTGGACTGGGAGAGCCTGGGTCAGGTCGACTACCTGTACGTCTCCCACCTGCACCGGGACCACTTCGACGCGAAGCACCTGCGCGACTTCGTCTCCAAGGACGCCACGGTCCTGCTCCCCGAGTTCCCCACCTCGGAGATGGAGGACGAGTTCCGGGCGCTGGGCTTCACCAAGTTTCTGAAGGCGCCCAACGAGCAGGTGGTGGAGCTGCCCGGCGGCCTGAAGATCATGATTCAGGCGTTGACCAGCCCGACCGACGGACCGATCGGCGACTCCTCGCTCTGGGTCGAGTACGGCGGTGTGCGGCTGCTCAACCAGAACGACGCCCGCCCCACCGACCTGAGCGTCTTCGCCGAGCTGGGGCACGTGCACGCGCACCTGCTCCAGTTCTCCGGTGCGATCTGGTATCCGATGGTCTACGAGCTGCCGCAGGCGGCGAAGACCGCGTTCGGTAAGCAGAAGCGTGACCGGCAGTTCGACCGGACCTGGCGGTACATCGACGACCTGAAGGCCTCGCACGTCTTCCCGATCGCCGGCCCGCCGTGCTTCCTCGACGACGCCCTGTGGCAGTTCAACGACATCCACGGCGACGAGGGCAACATCTTCCCCGACCAGTCCGTCTTTCTGTCGGAGTACGCCAAGGTCGGCGGCACCAACGGGATCGTGCTGCTGCCGGGCAGCGTCGCCGAGGTCACCACCGAGGGCGCGAGCACCACCCACCCGGTGCCGGTGCAGGAGTTCTTCGCGAACAAGGTCGCGCACCTGGAGGAGATGCGGGAGCGCAAGCGCCCGATCATCGAGGCGGAGAAGGCGTCCTGGCGGCACCCCGAGGTGGACGTGCTCGGCGAGATGAAGCGTCGGATCGAGCCCTTGCTCGACGAGTCGATCTACCTGGCCAAGGGGGTTGGCGGCCCGGTCCGTTTCGACCTGGTGGGGTATGACGGCGAGAGCGTCGAGTCGATCGTGGTGGACTTCCCCGGCAAGGAGGTCCGGCCGTACGCGGACGAGAAGGTGCGCTACCGGTTCCGGACCGAGCGGTCGCTGATCGAGCACCTGCTCTTCATCGACGAGGTGGACTGGGTCAACTCGCTCTTCCTGTCCTGCCGGTTCTCGGCGGCCCGGATCGGCCAGTACAACGAGTTCGTCTACGCGTTCTTCAAGTGCCTGTCCGAGGAGCGGCTCCAGTACGCCGAGGGCTGGTACGACGAGCACGAACGCAGCACCGACGCCGAGGACATCACGTTGGGCGACTGGGTGGTGCAGCGGCGGTGCCCGCACCTGAAGGCGGACCTGACCCGCTTCGGCATCGTCGACGGTGACCAGCTCACCTGCCAGTTGCACGGCTGGCGCTTCGACCTGCCCAGCGGCCGCTGCCTGACCAGCGTCGGCCACAAGGTGCGAGCCCACCGGGTGGACGCGGAGACTCCGGCTCCCGCCGGCGAGGCGGTGATCTGACCCGCCTTTCGTCCCAGCGCGCGTCGATCATGGAGTTTTGGGGGGGGCAAAAGCCTTGAAATGCACTGAATCGGGCACCACAAGTCCATGATCGACGCGGCTCAAGGGGCGGGGCGGGTTAGGCCGACAGGTCGGTGAGGATGCGACGGGCGGCGTTGTGGCCGGCTGCGCCGATGACGCTGCCGGCCGGGTGGCAGCCGGCGCTGCCGGCGTACACGCCGTCGATGCCGGTGGCGTAGGGCATCCGGTCGGTGAACGAGACGGTGTTGTCAACGTGGTGGATGTGCCCGCCGGTGATGCCGAAGTGCTCCTCGATGCCGGGCGGCGGCAGCGGTACCGCGTCGGCGATCAGGTCGACGGTGCCGGGGGCGTACCGCTCGACGATCCCGATCAGCCGGTCGACGTAGCCGGGCAGTTCCGCGTCCCAGGTCGTGCCGGCGAGCTGGTAGGGGACGGACTGGACGAAGAGGGCCGACGAGTGGTGCCCGGCGGCGTCGGAGAGCGACGGGTCGACGGTGGTGTGCAGGTACCACTCGATGGTGGGCTCCGCCGGCAGCAGCCCGGCCTGCACGTCCGCCCACATCGCGCGCAGCGCGGTCATCGGCGAGGTGGCCGCCCCGCCGACCAGCGACGCCGACCCGGGCAGCAGGTGGATGGTCGAGCCGAACGGACTCGGCGTGCCGTCCGGCAGGCAGGAGAACCGCGGCAACCCGGTGAGCGCCAGGTTGAGCTTGAGGGTGGTGCCGGGCCGGCGGACCGCCGCCATCCGTGCGCCGAGCGGCGCCGGGAGCGCGCCGTCGGGCAACAGGTCCATCAACCGGTACGGGTCACACGCACCGAGCACCACCCGGGCGGCGACCTGCCTGCCGTCGGCCAGCACGACTCCGCTGGCCGCGCCGCCGTCCACTGTCACCGCGCTCACCGGCGTACCGGTCAGGATCGTCGCCCCGGCGGCGCGCGCGGCCTCGGCGAACGTCCGCGAGACGGTGCCCATCCCACCCTCGGCGATCATCCAGGTGCCGCCGGAGCCGGGCAGCCTGCACATGTTGTGCACGAGGAAGTTGTGCCCGGTGCCGGGGTCGTCCGGGCCGGCGTTGAGCCCGGACAGGCCGTCGGTGACCGCGTACATGCTGACCAGCAGTTCGGAGCGGAACTCGAACCGGGCCAGATAGTCGGCGACGGAGCCCTGCACCAGGTCGACGAAGACCTGACGCAGCGCCGGGCGGACGTGCCGCTCGGCGGTCTCCGGCACGCTCAGCGGCTCGGCCAACCAGGCCGGCGCGAGGTCTTCGCGCAGCGCGGCCAGCTCGGCCTGCATGGCGTCGTCGGCGGCCACGTCGGCGGGGGAGAAGAACTCGGCGAGCTGCGCCCGGGTGGCGGCGGTGTCACTGCCGAAGAGCAGGTACGGCGAGCCGAGGCCGCCCGGGGTGGGGAGAAAGTAGTGCGGGTCGCGGCGTAGCACCGGGATTCGTACGTCGAGCGTGGCGAGCAGCTCCGGCGGCATCAGCCCGAGCAGGTACGACCCGGTGGAGTGGCGCAGCCCCGGCACCTTCGGGAACGGGTTCTCGGTGCGGGTCGCGCCGCCGATCACGTCGGCGGCCTCCAACACGAGGACGTCCAGGCCGGCTCGGGCCAGCAGGACCGCGGAGACCAGACCGTTGTGCCCGGCACCGACGATCACGACGTCGGCGCGGGCCGGAATCTCACTGCTCATGCCGCCGCAGCCTAGTCCGCCGACACGCCGCGCGAGTGGCAGTAACTTCATGATCGACCAGGCCCCGGGGTGCGGGGGGTGCGGGGGGTGCGGGTGGTGCGCCAGTGGGAGAGGGCCAGGGTGGCGGAGTAGCCAGCCAGGACGATCACGTGGAACAGGTAGAGCCAGAGGAGTACGGCCACGCCGGCGCCGATGTCGTCGAAGCCGCCGAAGGGCACTCCCAGGTCCAGCGGGAGCGAAGCGAAGAGCACGAAGCCGTGCAGGAAACCGGAGAGGTTCGCCGCGGTGAACGACCCGACCCCGAGGGTGGAGAGCCAGTCCGGTGAGGCTGGCCCGACGACCCGGAACACCCACACCAGCACCGGCGTCAGCACCAGCCAGACCCCCAGGAACGACAGCACCACGCCGAGCACACCGAGCCAACCGCCCTGGCGTACGAGGCGGGTGGTGAGCGGGAGCGCCAGCAGGATCGACAGCAGCAGCGCGGGTGCCGGCGCGAGCAGTGGCAGTAGCAGGAGCCGGCCCCGCCAGCCGACCAGGTGCTCGTCGGAGCGGGGCGCGGCCACCGAGACGAACGCCCGGCGCAGGCCCTCGCCGTACAGCGAGGCGGGCAGCAGGGAGGCCAGCGCCAGCAGCGGGGTCAACTCCACCCCGGCGTCGACCAGTGCCTCCACCGCCCGGGGCGCGCCGATCGCGGTGGGCAGGGCCTCCACGGCGTACGAGGTGAGCCGGCGTACCCGATCGGCCCCGGCCGCCAGTGCGGTGAGCCAGATCGCCAGCAGGGCGACCGGCACCACGGCGA
Organism: Micromonospora sp. NPDC051227; assembly: GCF_044455385.1. Taxonomy (NCBI): domain Bacteria; kingdom Bacillati; phylum Actinomycetota; class Actinomycetes; order Micromonosporales; family Micromonosporaceae; genus Micromonospora; species Micromonospora sp. NPDC051227. The sequence goes on along the minus strand of NZ_JBITET010000015.1, from coordinate 13,220 downwards.
TCGCCCCGTAGAAGGTGATCGCGGCGGCGTGCAGCGACAGGTCCCGTCCGCGCACCGGACGGAACGCGGCAGTGGTGATTCGTTTCGCGCGCTGCCATCCGTTGCCCATCGGATCCTCCTTCCCCGTCGCCGGGGCCGTCACTCCTTAAGATCGCCGGTCATGACTGTTCTCACCACCGAACGCCTGATCCTGCGCGATTGGACCGACGATCCGGCCGATCTGGCCCGGATCTACGACATCTACTCGCGTCCCGAGGTCAGCCGATATCTGGGCATGGCGTCGGGTCTGCCGATGACCAACCCGGCCCAGGCCGTCGAGCGGCTGCGGATCTGGCAGGAGCGGCACGCCGACGACGGCGGCCGGTACGGCACCTGGGCGATCGAGGTACGCGAGACGGGTCAGGTGGTGGGCACCGTGTTGCTCAAGCCGCTGCCGGGGCGCGACGAGTCGCGCCGGACCGACGACATCGAGGTGGGCTGGCACCTGCACCCGGACGCGTGGGGTCACGGCTACGCCACCGAAGCGGCCCGCGCGGCGGTGGCCCGGGAGTTCGCCGCCGGTACCGGGGAGATCTACGCGGTCGTGTCGCCGAGCAACGAGCCGTCGATGGCGGTTGCTCGGAGGCTGGGCATGACCCATGTCGGTCAGCGCACCGACTGGTACGGCGGGGAGCTGCTGGAGACCTTCGTGCTGACCGCACCAGATGCCTGATCGTTCCCGCACGACCTGACGCAAGATCCGTGCAACTTCGGGGAAGGTGTGGCCTCCACTCGTCGGGAGGCGGCACCTTCCCCGAAATTGTGGGCCGGTCGGGCAGGGCAGTGACCCCCAGGGCAGACAAGTCCGTCAATAGTCACGGTGGTCGAAGTGTTGACGCTCCCGTAGCACGTCAGTAACCTTTGGGTCAAAGTAACGCAAGATTTTGACAAAGAAGTGCACGGTTCTGTGCATGCTCTCGGAAGATTCAACGGGCCTCCTGGGGAGGCCCGTTGATGGTCGTACCCATCTGGTGTTTCCAGGACGAGCGGCGCCCTCGCACCGCCCGTGCCATCCCGTCTCTCTCCACACCGGCTCACGCATCGGCCGGCGCTGCACCGCCGCACCCCCACCCCCGTGGTCCAGCCACCGCGGCAACCGTCCCCCCGACGACAAGGACAGTGATGAGACGAACGAATCTGTTCAGGATGGTGGCGGCCACGGCCGCCGCCGCGCTGATCGCGACGGCCGGGGCGACCGCCGTCGCGAACCCGGCCGCCGCCGCCCGCCCGGCCGACCCGGCCGCCGCACCGAGCACCGGCTTCGCCCCGGCGGCCACCAACCTCGCCCAGGGCCGTCCCACCCAGGAGAGCGGCCACGCCGACGTCTACGACTCGTCGAAGGTCGTCGACGGCAACGCGGGCAGCTACTGGGAGAGCGTCAACAACGCGTTCCCGCAGTGGGTGCAGGTCGATCTCGGCTCGTCGCAGAGCGTCAACCAGGTCGTGCTGAAGCTGCCGACCTCCGGTTGGGGGACCCGGACACAGACGCTGAGCGTACGAGGCAGTGCCAACGGTTCGTCCTTCACCGACCTGGTCGGGTCACAGACGTACACCTTCAACCCCGCCAGCGGCAGCACTGCCACGATCAACTTCAGCTCGACCTCCACCCGCTACGTCCGGATCACCATCACCGCCAACAGCGGTTGGCCGGCCGGGCAGCTCTCCGAGCTGGAGGTGTACGGCAGCGGCGGCACCACCCCCGACACCACCGCGCCGAGCGTGCCGGGCACGCTGTCGCAGAGCACGTCGGGCAGCACGATCACGCTCAGCTGGGGGGCCTCCACCGACTCCGGCGGCAGCGGGCTCGCCGGCTACAACGTCTACCGGGGCGACAACCTGATCGCCACGCTGGGCACCGTCCTCACCTATCAGGACACCCAACCGGCCACGGCGACCGTGTCGTACCACGTCCGGGCCCGCGACGGCGCCGGCAACCTCTCCGGCAACAGCAACACCGTCACCCGCACCGGCAGCAACCCGCCGGCCTGCACCAACGTGGCGCAGGGCAAGAGCATGACGGCGAGCGGCTCGACCTTCAGCTTCACCCCGGACAAGGCGAACGACGGGCAGCTCACCACCTACTGGGAGGGCGCGGCGAGCTACCCGCAGAACCTGACCGTGGCGCTGGGCGCCAACCACTCCATCTCCGGTGTCACGGTGAAGCTCAACCCGGACCCGGCCTGGGGCACCCGTACCCAGACCATCCAGGTCCTCGGTCGCGACCAGGCGTCGTCCTCGTACACCAGTCTGGTGTCGGCGGCGGCCTACCAGTTCGCCCAGGGCAGCAACGTGGTGACCATCCCGGTCAGCGCGACCACCGCGGACGTGCAGTTGCGGTTCACCGGCAACACCGGCGCCCCGTCCGGCCAGGTCGCCGAGCTCGAGGTGTGCGGCACGCCGGCGCCCAACCCGGACCTGGTCGTCAGCTCGGTGACCTGGTCACCCTCGTCGCCCAGCGAGGTCTCGCCGGTCACGCTCTCCGCCGTGGTGCAGAACATCGGGTCGGCCGCCGCCGGTGCGACCACTGTGAACTTCAGCCTGGCCGGCGCGGTCGTCGGCAGCGCCTCGGTGGGCGCGCTCGCCGCGGGCGCCTCGACCACCGTGTCGTTCAACGCCGGTACGCGGCCGATGGGCAGCTACGCCGTCTCGGCGGTGGTCGACCCGGCGAACACGATCGTCGAGCAGAACAACGGCAACAACAGCCGCACCGCCGCGTCGCCGCTGGTGGTGGCGCAGGCCCCGGGCCCCGACCTCCAGGTGCTCAGCATCGCCTCGAACCCGCCGAACCCGGCCGTCGGGGCGTCCGTCACCTTCACCGTGACGGTCCGCAACCGGGGCACCGCCGCGACCGGCGCGACCACTGTCACCCGTCTGGTGGCGGGCAGCACCACGCTCAACACCAACACCGCCTCGATCGCCGCCGGCGCGACGGTCACCGTGGCCGTCAGCGGCAGCTGGACCGCCACCAGCGGCGGCGCCACCATCACCGCCACCGCCGACGCCACCAACGTGGTCACCGAGACCAACGAGACCAACAACGCGTTCAGCCGGTCGATCGTGGTCGGTCGTGGGGCCGCCGTCCCGTACGTCTCCTACGAGGCGGAGGCCGGCCGTTACCAGGGCACGCTGCTGGAGGCCGACCCGCTGCGTACCTTCGGGCACACCAACTTCGCCAGCGAGTCCTCGGGTCGCAAGTCGGTACGACTCACCAACACCGGCCAGTTCGTCGAGTTCACCTCGGCCAACCAGGCCAACTCCATAGTGGTGCGCAACTCCATCCCGGACGCGCCCGGTGGTGGCGGCATCGAGGCGACCATCAGCCTCTACGTCAACGACGTCTTCTCCCGGAAGTTGACACTGTCGTCGAAGCACAGCTGGCTCTACGGCAACACCGACGGGCCGGAGGCGCTGACCAACTCCCCGCAGGCCGACGCCCGACGGCTCTTCGACGAGTCGAACGCGCTGTTGGCGCAGTCGTACCCGGCCGGCACCCGGTTCAAGTTGCAGCGCGACTCGGGTGACACCGCCTCCTTCTACGTCATCGACATGATCGACCTGGAGCAGGTCGCGCCGGCGGCCAGCCAGCCGGCCGGCTGCACCTCGATCACGTCGTACGGTGCGGTCCCCAACGACGGGCTCGACGACACCGCCGCCATCCAGCGCGCGGTGACCGACGACCAGAACGGCGTGATCGGTTGCGTCTGGATCCCCGCCGGGCAGTGGCGGCAGGAGCAGAAGATCCTGACCGACGACCCGCTGAACCGGGGCACGCACAACCAGGTCGGCATCAGCAACGTCACGATCCGGGGCGCCGGGATGTGGCACTCGCAGCTCTACACGCTGACCGAGCCGCAGAACGTGGTGGGCGGCATCAACCACCCGCACGAGGGCAACTTCGGCTTCGACATCGACAAGAACACCCAGATCTCCGACATCGCCATCTTCGGCTCGGGTCGGATCCGGGGCGGTGACGGCAACGCTGAGGGTGGCGTTGGTCTGAACGGTCGCTTCGGCACCGGCACGAAGATCAGCAATGTCTGGATCGAGCACGCCAACGTGGGCGTCTGGGTGGGCCGCGACTACGACAACATCCCCGACCTGTGGGGGCCGGCCGACGGGCTGGAGTTCACCGGCATGCGGATCCGCAACACGTACGCCGACGGCATCAACTTCAGCAACGGCACGCGTAACTCGCGGGTGTTCAACTCGTCCTTCCGCACCACCGGTGACGACGCGCTCGCCGTCTGGGCCAACCCGTACGTCAAGGACCGCAACGTCGACATCGCCCACGACAACCACTTCGTCAACAACACCATCCAACTGCCCTGGCGGGCCAACGGCATCGCCATCTACGGCGGCTACGACAACTCGATCGAGAACAACCTGATCTACGACACCGCCAACTACCCGGGCATCATGCTGGCGACCGACCATGATCCGCTGCCGTTCTCCGGCACGACGCTGATCGCCAACAACGGGCTCTACCGCACCGGCGGCGCCTTCTGGAACGAGGACCAGGAGTTCGGTGCCATCACCCTCTTCCCGGCCACCAGGGACATCGTCGGAGTCACCATCCGCGACACCGACATCATCGACTCCACCTACGACGGCATCCAGTTCAAGAACGGTGGCGGCAACATGCCGAACGTCGCCATCACCAACGTGCGGATCGACAGGTCGAACAACGGTGCCGGCATCCTCGCGATGAGCGGCGCGCGCGGCAACGCCAACCTGACGAACGTGACAATCACCAACTCGGCCGACGGCAACATCGTCATCCAGCCGGGCTCGCAGTTCGTCATCAACGGCGGCTAGCCCTGCCCGGGGGGCCGCTCCGGCGGCCCCCCGGTCGACGATCGCGCTTGATCAACACGATTTCAGCGAAGTCGGGGTGTCCGCACGCTGCGGACACCCCGACTTCCGTAAACCCGAGTCGATCATGCCGGGTAGTGGCGATAGTCGGACATCCGACGCCGCCGCCGACGGGTAGAACCGGTCATGACCGTCGAGGACGGCAGTTGACCTGGTTCGACAGGGTGGGCAGCGGAAGTTGTGCTGCCTCTGGCGGCGATCCAGGGTGCGTGACGTGCCTCGTGCCGACCTGTCAATGTGGAAAGTGGATCGGCGCCGCGATCGCGGTGGCTGCCCGGCAGCAGGGTCGGAGGCGAGCATGGATGACGAAACCGGGTCCACCACAAGCCGGCCGCTGCGGGCCCTCCTGCGCTGGTTGGGTGCCGCTGCCGCGATCGCCGGCATCGTGGGCGTGGTGTTCCAGGTGATCGAATGGGCCGGTTCCCGCGGCACGCCAGAGGCGCGGAGCAGCGCGGGAGCGAGCCCGACCTCGGCCACGCCCACCGCCACGGCGAGCGGCGACGAGCAGTTCGTGCAGGCCGGCCAGTGCGTGCGCAACGTCGGTGGCGCGGCCACCGTGGTGTACGAGATTTCCCCGTGTGGTCCCGGGACGTGGCGGGTGCTGGCTCGCGTCGAACAGGCCGTCGCCGACGAGGCGCAGGCCGATGCGGTGTGCGAGGCCCAGGCACCCGGCTTCATGGACTACCACTACTCGAACTGGACAAAACGCTCCGACTACCTCGACGTCGTGTTCTGCGTCGCCCCGGTCTGAACGCCGCCGGAACCTGGGGGACCAGGCCGATATCCCAATCTGTCGCACCGTGTGTGCGATGCCGTACCGGGTGGGGCGGCGCGACTAGGCTGAGCTGAGCAGGATGTCCGCTGAGGGGGTGAGCCCGGATGGCCCAGGCAGCGTTCGCGCCGGAGCCGGCGCCGCAGCACACCGAGCCGTCGTTCGACGTGCTGCGGTGGCACGACGAGCCGTGGACCGCGCAGCTCGCCCTCGACCTGTTGCCGGAGACCAACGGCCCCAAGGTTGAGATCCTGAGCGGAAGCGTGATCGTGACACCGCATGCCGGGTACGACCATCAGGACGCGGAGCTGGGTCTCGCCTATCTCCTCAAGCAGGCGGCTCGTCGGGCGAAGCTGTGGCTCTATCTTGAGACGAACATCGTCTCGGGCCAGGATCTCTTCATCCCGGACATCGTCATTCTCGACGCTCCCGGCGGCGGTCGAACGACGATGGACATCAGGCACGCTGTGCTTCTCGGGGAGATCGTCTCGCCCGGAAACCGGCGCAAGGACATCATCGACCGGCCGCGTGAGTACGCTGCCGCCCGCGTACCTTTCTTCCTCCGGGTTGACCTGCGCAATCGGGTGCCCACCATCGCGTTGTACGAGCTGGCCGAGGGGGAATACCGGCCGGTGGCTGCCGCTGCGGCCGGGACGCGCTTCGTCATGCGGGAGCCGTTCGAGTTCTCCATTGATCCGGCCGACCTGCTGGGCGAGGAGGCGCTGCCCGAGGCGTCGGCGGAGGGGGAGGGCTGAGGCTCCCAGCGGGCGTGCAGCGGAGGTGGGGAAGAATGGCCATGTGACTTCCCCCCGCGACCTTGTTCTGCTCGGGTCAACCGGTTCGATCGGCACCCAGGCCATCGACATCGTCCGGCGCAACCCGGACCGGTTCCGGGTGGTCGCCGTGGGCGCCGGCGGCGGCAACGTCGAGCTGCTCGCCGCGCAGGCCCTCGAACTGGGCGTCGAGGCGGTCGGGGTGGCGAAGGCCTCCGCCGCGCAGGATCTGCAACTCGCGTTCTACGCCGAGGCGAGTCGGCGCGGGTGGGCCACCGGGGACTTCAAGCTTCCCAAGATCGTGGCCGGTCCGGACGCCATGACCGAGCTGGCCCACTGGCCGTGCGACGTCGTGCTCAACGGGGTGGTCGGCTCGCTGGGCCTCGCTCCTACGCTGGCCGCGCTGCGCGGTGGTCGTACCCTCGCGTTGGCCAACAAGGAGTCGCTCGTGGCCGGCGGCCCGCTGGTCAAGGCCGCGGTGACGCGGCCGGGGCAGATCGTTCCGGTCGACTCGGAGCACTCGGCGCTGGCCCAGTGTCTGCGCTCCGGCACGCGCGGTGAGGTGCGCCGGCTGATCGTCACGGCCAGCGGCGGCCCGTTCCGGGGTCGACGGCGCGACGAGTTGACGCAGGTCACACCCGAGCAGGCCCTCGCACACCCGACCTGGAACATGGGGCCGGTCGTCACGATCAACTCGGCGACCATGGTCAACAAGGCGCTTGAGGTGATCGAGGCGCACGAGCTGTTCGACGTGCCGTATGCCGACATCGTCGTGATGGTGCACCCCCAGTCGGTGATCCACTCGATGGTCGAGTTCGTCGACGGGTCGACGATCGCCCAGGCCAGCCCACCGGACATGCGGCTGCCGATCGCGCTCGGTATCGGCTGGCCGGACCGGGTGCCCGAGGCCGCCTCCGCCGTCGACTGGACGGCCGCGCACACCTGGGAGTTCGCGCCGCTCGACGACGAGGCGTTCCCGGCCGTCGCCCTGGCCAAGGCCGCCGGGGAGACCGGGCGCTGCCGCCCGGCGATCTACAACGCGGCGAACGAGGAGTGCGTGGCCGCGTTCGTGGCGGGCCGGCTGCCGTTCCTCGGCATCGTCGACACCCTCGAACGCGTGTTGGAGGAGGCTCCGGACTTCGACGAACCAGGTACCGTCGAGGACGTGCTCGCGGCCGAGTCGTGGGCACGCGCGCACGCGCAGGAGATCATCGCGGGTTCGGTGGAAGGAGCTTGATGTCGTACCTGCTCGGGGTGGTCCTCTTCGCCCTGGCCATTCTCATCTCGGTGAGCCTGCACGAGGCGGGTCACCTGCTGACCGCCAAGGCGTTCGGGATGAAGGTCACCAAGTACTTCGTCGGTTTCGGCCCCACCATCTGGTCGTTCCGGCGGGGTGAGACCGAGTACGGCCTCAAGGGCATCCCGCTCGGCGGCTTCTGCAAGATCGTCGGGATGACCCCGCAGGACGACGACGTCGAGCCGGGCGACGAGTCGCGGGTGATGTGGCGCTACCCGGTCTGGAAGCGGACGATCGTGATGGCCGCCGGGTCGATCACGCACTTCGCGCTCGCCCTGGTCACGATCTGGATCCTCGCCGTCTCCGCCGGCCTGCCCAACCCCGACTTCCCGACCACCGACGCGCAGGCCCGCCAGGAGCCCGCCGTCATCCGGCTCAGTGAGTGCGTGGTCCCGGAAAACTCGCTGCGGGCGTGCACCCCCGCCGACGCGGCCAGCCCGGCCGCCCAGGCACAACTGCGCAACGGTGACCGGATCACCTCGGTCAACGGCACCCCGATCAACTCCTACGGCGACCTGCTCACCACGCTGCGCACGCTCAAGCCGGGGGAGACCGCGCAGATCGCGTACGTCCGCGACGGGCAGCCGGGCACCACCAGCACGGTGCTCGCGCAGACTGAGCGTCCGCCGCTGGACGACCCCAAGGGCGCCGCCGCGCCGGTGGCCGCGCTCGGCGTCGGGCTCGTCCCCAGCACGCCCACGCGCGTGACGTACGGCCCGGTCGGCGCCTTCGGCGCCACCGCCGACTTCACCGGTCAGCTGGCCGTCGGCACCGCCCAGGCGCTCCAGCGCCTCCCGCAGAAGGTCCCCGCCCTGTGGACCGCCCTCACCGGCGGCGAGCGGGACGTCGACACCCCGATCAGTGTGGTCGGCGCCAGCCGACTCGGCGGCGAGGCGGTGGAGAACAACGCCTGGCTGGTCTTCTTCATGCTCTTCGTGTCACTGAACTTCTTCATCGGCGTGTTCAACCTGCTGCCGCTGCTCCCGGTGGACGGCGGCCACATCGCCATCGCCTGGTTCGAACGGGCCCGCTCCTGGGTCTACGGTCGGATCGGCCGGGCCGACCCCGGCCGGGTGGACTACCTCAAACTGATGCCCTTCACGTACGCGGTGATCCTGATCGGTGGCGCGTTCACGCTGCTGACCATCGCCGCGGACGTGGTCAACCCGATCACGCTCTTCTCAAGGTGAGTGCCTGAAGTGACAGCTATCAGTCTCGGTATGCCCGCGGTGCCGCCCCCGCCGCTCGCTCCCCGTCGCGCCAGCCGCCAGATCATGGTTGGTTCGGTGCCGGTCGGTGGCGGCGCGCCGGTGTCCGTGCAGTCGATGACCACGACCCTCACCTCCGACGTCAACGCCACGCTCCAGCAGATCGCCGAGCTGACCGCGTCCGGCTGCCAGATCGTCCGGGTGGCCGTGCCCTCGCAGGACGACGTCGAAGCGCTGCCCGCGATCGCCAAGAAGTCGCAGATCCCGGTGATCGCCGACATCCACTTCCAGCCCAAGTACGTCTTCGCCGCGATCGACGCCGGCTGCGCGGCGGTCCGGGTCAACCCGGGCAACATCCGGCAGTTCGACGACAAGGTCAAGGAGATCGCCCGGGCCGCGGGAGCGGCGGGGGTGCCGATCCGGATCGGCGTCAACGCCGGGTCGCTGGACAAGCGGCTGCTGAGCAAGTACGGCAAGGCCACCGCCGAAGCGCTTGTCGAGTCGGCGCTGTGGGAGTGCTCGCTGTTCGAGGAGCACGGCTTCCGCGACATCAAGATCTCGGTCAAGCACAACGACCCGGTCGTGATGATCCGGGCGTACCGGCAGCTCGCCGAGCAGTGCGACTACCCGCTGCACCTCGGCGTCACCGAGGCCGGGCCCGCGTTCCAGGGCACCATCAAGTCGGCGGTCGCCTTCGGCGCACTGCTGGCCGAGGGGATCGGCGACACGATCCGGGTGTCGCTGTCCGCCCCGCCGGTCGAGGAGATCAAGGTCGGCAACCAGATCCTGGAGTCCCTCGGTCTGCGCGAGCGGGGCCTGGAGATCGTCTCGTGCCCGTCCTGCGGGCGGGCCCAGGTGGACGTCTACAAGCTCGCCGAGGAGGTCACCGCCGGCCTGGAAGGGCTGCCGGTGCCGCTGCGGGTCGCCGTCATGGGCTGCGTGGTCAACGGTCCGGGCGAGGCGCGGGAAGCCGACCTCGGTGTCGCCTCCGGCAACGGCAAGGGCCAGATCTTCGTCAAGGGGCAGGTCGTCAAGACGGTGCCCGAGGCGCAGATCGTAGAGACGCTGATCGAGGAGGCGCTGCGGATCGCCGACGAGATGGGCGCTGAGCTCCCCGAGGAGCTGCGCGGGCTGGTCACCGGCCCTACCGTCACCGTGCACTGATTTTCCATTTGGAAAAGCGGCCGTTCCCCGTGCGGGGAACGGCCGCTGTGCGTTCGTGCTGATCCTGCGCTCTCGCGCTGTGGTGCCGCGCCTTGCTGTGCCGTGCCCTGCTGTGCCGTGGTGCGGCCTGGCGTCACTCGGATTCGGCGAGGATCGCGTACAGCTTGCGTCGGGTCTCGTCGAGCACCTGGGCGGCACGCTCACGCTGGTCGTCGGTGCCGTTCATCATCACCTGGCGCAGCGCGTTCATCGCCTGTGCGCCGGAGTCACGGATGTCGTGCCAGCTGCTCACCGTGCCCTGGGCGACGTCCGCCCACGGCGGGGTCTGCGCGGCCTCGGTGGCCTCCGCCTGACCGGCATCGGTGACCGTGAACCGCTTCCGCCCACCACCGGACTCCTCGGTGCTGGCGACAATCACGCCCTCGTCCTCCAGCAGCTGGAGGGTGGGGTAGATCGAGCCGGGGCTCGGCCGCCACGCACCGCCGGTGCGGGAGTCGATCTCCTGGATCATCTCGTAGCCGTGCATCGGCCGCTCGGTGAGCAGGGCCAACACGGAGGCTCGGACATTGGGGCGTCGGCCCCGACCCCGCCCACGGCCCCGGCCGCCCCAGGGGCCGCCGTGTCCGTGCTCGTGGCCGTGCGGACCGGGCGGGACCGGCGGGAAGCCGAACCCCCGCATCCGGGCATCGTGCGTCGGGTGGTGCTGTCGGTGGAACCTCATCGGGTTCTCCCTTCCGTAGGACTATCGCTGATGCATCGACGATATATCGGCAATGCATCAGCGACAACCCCGATCTACCAAACCGTACGTACGTCTTGTTAGGGTGTCGGTCATGCGCCTGCTTCCCCCGCCGGGCCCGGCCCGGGTCCTCACCCTCGGCACTCTGGTCAAGACCGTCGGGCGGGGCCTCTGGCTCGTCGCCAGCGCGCTCTTCCTCACCCGGTCGGTCGGCCTGTCGGCCACCCAGGTGGGCATCGGGCTGACCATCTCTGCCCTGGTCGGTGTCCTGGCCAGCGCCCCGAGCGGCTACCTGGCCGACCGCGTCGGCCCACGCGGTGTGCAGGTCGGCGCGCTGTTCGTCGCCGGCACCCTGACCATCGGCCTGATCGCCGTGCGGTCGTTCCCCACGTTCGTGCTGGTGGGAGCGGCCACCGCGCTCGCCGACGCGGTCGAGCGCGGTGCCCGCGGCGCGCTGATCGCCGGAGCGATCCCAGCCGACCAGCGGGTACGCACCCGCGCCTACCTACGAGCCACCACCAACGTCGGGATCTCCGTCGGCGCCGTCCTCGGCGGCTTCGCCATCGCCGCCGACACCCGAACCGGGTACGTCGCGCTGATCCTGGCCTCGACGGCGACATCACTGGCCGCGGCGGTGGTCTTCCTTCGACTGCCCGCCGTCGCCCAGGTCGCCGCCCCGACCCACGGTCCTCGGCTGGTCGCCCTACGGGACCGCCCGTTCCTCGCCTTCACACTGGTCGACGGGCTGATGTCGATGCACTTCAGCCTGCTCACCATCGCGCTGCCGCTGTGGATCGCCGGCCACACCCGGGCCCCCGCCTGGATGATCTCCGCGTTGACGCTGGTCAACACCGTGCTGGTCGTGCTCCTCCAGGTACGCGCCGCTGGCACCGCCGCCACCCTGTCCGGAGCCGCCCGCGCCGCCCGCCGAGCGGGCGTGGCCATCGCCCTGGCCTGCGTACTCTTCGCCGCCAGCGGTGCGCTGCCCGCCGCCGGCGCGGTGGGCCTGCTCGGCTTAGGGTCACTCGCGCACGTCACCGGGGAGCTGTGGCACTCCGCCGCCGGCTGGGGGATCTCCTTCGGGCTGGCACCAGCGGACGCCCAAGGGCAGTACCAGGGGGCGTACGGCATGGGCTACGAACTGGGCAAGATGCTCGCACCGGTCGTGGTGACCACCCTCGCACTCGGCTGGGGCGTACCTGGCTGGCTCGTGCTCGGTGCCCTGTTTCTCCTGCTCGGAGCCCTCGTGCCCCCGGTCGTCCGGTGGGCCGGGCGGACCCGGCCTGGTGGAGACGGTGCCGGCCTTGTCACTCGACCGGCGAAGCAGGGTGCCGATCTGGCAGGCTGATAGTCGTGCTGACGGTGCCGGTACGCCAACTGGGGGAATCGGAGCGCCGCGCGGTTGAGCGACTGCTCGACCATGACCCGTTCGCGGGCGCGCAGGTCGCCGAGCGGATCGCCGCGCGCGGACTCTCCTGGTGGCGGGCCGAGGGCAGAATCCTGGGGTACGGGGCTCGCCGCAACCTGGAGTCACTCTGCTGGCTCGGCGGCAACCTGACCCCGGTGCTGGCCAGTGACGCCGCTGTGGCTGCCTTCGCCGACCTGCTCGCTGGCGAGGAGCGGCTCTGCTCCTCCATCGTCGGCCGCGCCGACGCCGTCCTCGGGCTGTGGGACCGCCTCTCCGACACGTGGGGGCCAGCGCGAGACGTCCGCCCCAATCAGCCACTGCTGGTCACCGACACGCTGCCACCCGTACCGGCCGACCCGGAGGTACGCCAGGTTCGCTCCGGCGAGGTCGACCGGCTCTTCCCGGCGGCGGTCGCCATGTACACCGAAGAGGTCGGAGTGTCCCCGCTTGCCGAGGACGGCGGCCGCAGCTACCGCCGGCGGGTCAACGATCTGGTCCGGACCGGTCGCGCGTACGCCCGCATCATCGACGGCAAGGTCGTGTTCAAGGCCGAGTTGGCCGTGGTCACCAAGCGGACGGCGCAGATCCAGGGCGTCTGGGTGGCACCGGAGTGGCGAGGCCGGGGGATCGCCACCGCCGCCATGGCAGCCGTGGTCCGCGACGCGCTGCTGCGGGTCGCCCCCACCGTCAGCCTGTACGTCAACGATTTCAACCTCCCGGCCCGCCGCGTCTACGAGCGCTGCGGCTTCCAGCCGATCGGCACCCTGGCCACCGTCCTCTTCTGACGGGTTGCCTGCGGGTCGGCCCCGCGGGTTGGTGTTTCCCCGGAGATCTTGGACAGTTTCCGTCAGCGGCTGACTGTGCTGTCCCGAGACATGTGTCAAGGGGAAGTCCCGATAGTTGTGTCATGAGTTGTTGATCAAGTTGTGTGGATGAGGCTGATGTAGG
>NZ_JBITET010000014.1:0-158090 GCF_044455385.1 Micromonospora sp. NPDC051227 | reverse complement strand
TTAGCCGTCTCGAAGGATCGCGCGGTGGCCGTCTCCTATCTACCCAACACGCCCATCACGGGCAAGTCGTACACCACTCCCGTGGGCGCAACCCGATCCCTCTTACCCTGGATGTGGGAACCAGGACGGGGTAGACGCACCGATCGTGGAGGTCCTATGGCGACGAGGGCGGCGGCAAAACCGGGACGGAGCACTCTTTCGGCGTGGGCTGCCGGGCAGCGCAAGGTACGGCCACAACGGTTCACCCCGCCTGCGGATGGACTGCGCTTTGCGTTCTATGGACGGATGTCCACCGTCGACTTTCAGGATCGGGCGTCGTCGTGTCGGTGGCAGCGTGACTACGCTGACGACCTGATCGCCGACCACGGTCGGATCGTGGTGGAGTTCTTCGACGAGGGCATCTCTCGCCGGGTGGCCTGGTCGGACCGGCCGCAGGCGTCACGGCTGCTCGCCGCGGTGATGGATTCGGCACGCGGGTTCGACGCGATCGTCGTCGGTGAGTACGAACGTGCCTTCCACGGCCAGCAGCTTGAACAGTTGACTCCCACCTTGCTCAGGCATGGCGTGCAGCTGTGGCTGCCGGAAACCTATGGGCCGGTGGACTTCAACAACCCGCGGCAGCTGGCGTTGCTGGACCTGCTGGGTGTGCACTCCCAGCGGGAGGTGTCCCGAGCCCGGCATCGCACGACCGCGGCCATGCGCGCTCAGACCGAGTTGCAGGGCCGACATCTCGGCGGCCGGCCACCCTACGGCTACCGGCTGACCCACGCCGGCCCTCATCCGAACCGCGCCCACGCCGCCTGGGGACGGCGCCTGCACCGCTTGGAGCCCGACCCTGCCACCGCACCCCACGTCCGGTGGATCTTCGAGCAGCGGCTTGCCGGCCGGAGCGTGGCCAGCGTCGCCCGCGCCCTCAACGACAACGGCGTCCCGTGCCCGTCCGGCGCCGACCCAGCGCGTAACCCCCACCGCAGCGGCAGCCAGTGGATGCTGACCACTGTCGCGGCGATCCTGGCCAACCCCCGTTACACCGGGCGGCAGGTTTGGAACCGTCAACGCAACGACCGTGACGCCCTCCCTGGACAGGGAACCTTCGATCGACACCACGAGATCCAACGGTCGAGCGCCTCCACCGACTGGGTCATCTCCCGCGAGATCGCGCATACTCCGCTGGTCAGCGAAGAACACTTCGTCGCCGTCCAGGCAATCCACACCGCACCGACCTCAGCCGACGGCATCCCCCGCTGCTACTTGTTGGCCGGAGTGATCTGCTGCGGCGTGTGCGGCCGCATCATGGACTCCCACTGGGTCCACGACCGACCCGGCTACCGCTGCCGCCACGGACACACGAGCACCCGCACCAGAACCTCCGCCCAACCGAAGATCCTCTACATCCGGGAAGACCACCTGCTCGACCGCATCCGACACGACCGCGGGCTACACCGTCACCATCCCGCGCTGCGCAGCCCCGACCCGGATGAGCTTGCCGCCTACATACGCACCAACAACATGATCATCGTCTGTGACCACCACGCATGGACCATCGAAGCCGAGACCGCGATCTACCCGCTCACCCCGGCGGGGAGCTTCCTCACCACGACAGCAAAAATCCCCGCCCAACGGGACGGGGATCACGCAAAACACGAACAACCATCACAGTTCGTGTGGAAATAACGTGTCCGAGGGGGGACTTGAACCCCCACACCCTATACGGGTACTAGCACCTCAAGCTAGCGCGTCTGCCATTCCGCCACCCGGACCTACACGTTCAGCCTACCTCGCCGACCAGATGATCTTCCATCCGGCAGTCAGCACAGCGGGCCGCACGGGGAGTTACTGTACACGCCGCTCGTGGATCATGCACATCGCCTTCCGGCGCCTCTCACACGGCGCTTCCGCCGCTGCTCAAGCCGCCTCAAAACGGCCGCACCGGCACACCGTCGGGGCGTGTCCGGGTAGCGTCCGGCGGCCTCTGACGGCAGCATTGCC
Source organism: Micromonospora sp. NPDC051227 (assembly GCF_044455385.1). Classification (NCBI taxonomy): domain Bacteria; kingdom Bacillati; phylum Actinomycetota; class Actinomycetes; order Micromonosporales; family Micromonosporaceae; genus Micromonospora; species Micromonospora sp. NPDC051227. The sequence goes on along the minus strand of NZ_JBITET010000014.1, from coordinate 156,101 downwards.
ACGTGTCCCATCCCTCCCCCCTGGCAGCCGCCCAGCACCGAGCCCTCGCCCTGCGCGCCGCGGGCGACCTCAGCGCCGCCCGGCAACTGCTCGCGGAGGCCGTCGAGTCCGCTCCCCCGCCATACGGTGACGATCATCCCGAGGTGCTGCACACCACACACCTGCTGGCACGGTTGCACCGGGAGGGGAACGAGCCGCTTGCCGCCCGCCGGGTGTTGGAGGAGGCATTCGCGGCGGGCGAGCGGCGCTGGGAGCATTCCGACCCGCTGATGCTCGCGCTCGCCTTCGAGCTCGCCGAGGTGGCGGAGGAGCTCGGCAACCGGCACGAGGCCCGCCGCAACTACACCCGCGTCGCCACCGCCGGTCCCGCCGCGCTGGGGGAGAACCACCCGGCGGTACGCGCAGCCCGCGACTACCTCGGCCCACCCCCGTCGACGCCGGGCGAGCAGCACCCCGCGCCGACGCCCGGTCCGGCCGCAGTCGCCCCGGTGACCGAGCCCGGTGCCCGGTCGGCGCTCTCCGGCCCGACCCTGTCGCTGGCGACCCTCGCCGCGATGCGGCCCTCCGCCGGTGGCCCGCCGCCCGCCGTCTCACAGTGGGCGCCGCAACCGCCGGCCGCACCCCAACAAACCCCTCCAGCGGTACGCGCACCAGCCACACCCACGTCGCCCGGCCACGCCACCGCGGCACCGGTCCCAGCCCCTCCGGCGACGCCCGTTCAGCCGGCGGCAGCCCCCTCGATCGCGCCAGCGCGGCCCGGCCCGCCGACGGCCCCACCCAGACCCGTGACGCCGCCCCGCCCGCGCGCCGACGCGGCACCGCCGGCGAATGCGATGTCGCTCGGCTCGGGCGTCGGCGTGCAACCCCCCACGGATGCGCAACCATCGCTTCGGCGCACCGATGGGCAACCACCCGAGCGTGCAATGCCGCCCCGTGAACACGCCGATGAGCAACCGCCTGGACCGTCCCGGCCAGCGGTCAACCCGATGCTCCGGCCGAGGGCTGAAGGCCCGCCGACGACGCCGGCCGGGCAGCGGTCACCAGACCGACCGCCGTCCGGGCCGGCCGTGGCACCACGTCAACGGGTGGGCGACCAGGCGACCCCGCCGGTGGTCGACGTACCGGCGACCGTCCCGCCGGCGACACCGGCGGTGCCGGCACCTCGCTGGGACAACCCCACGATCCGGGTACGGCAGATCGAGCCGCTGCTCGCCGAGGAGGCCGCCCGGCCAACCGCGCGGACCGAATCGCACAACGTGTCCGGTGCCGAGGCGACATCATCGGGCAGGCCCTCCCCGACCGCTGACCACCCAGGGCCGGCGTACCCGGTGAGCGGACCACCAGCCCAACCCACCAGCGCACCACCGGTGACCCCGCATCCGATCTCCGCGCCACCCAGCCAGCCCTATCCGGTCTCCGGACCACCGGCCCAGCCATACCCGGTCTCCGCACCACCCGGCTACGGACCACCCGTCTCCGCGCCTCCGGTGAGCGCACCACCCGTGCCGCCCTGGGGGTTGACCGCACCGCCCTGGAGCAGCAGCGCCCCACCGCAGCCCCTGCCCAATCCAGGTGCCGACTCCCCCACCCACACCACGACACCTCCGCAGAACACGGCGGCTGTGCAGACCGTCACCGCCGGGCCGAGCACGCCCGCCCCGACCAGGATGGACGAGGGCGGCACCGGTGCGGACGGCGACTCCGGGCTGGGCATCCTCGACGCCCCAGTGGTGCCGACTCAGCGGGCCCGTAGCGCGCCGTCCGACCAGACCGTGGTAATGCCGTCCGTTCCGGCGCACGGCGGCCCGGCCGGGGTTGAGGCCAGTCCGGGCTGGCGAGCCGCCGCCCAGCCCGCCCCGACGGCCGCCCCGGCGAACCCTGTCCCCCCGCAGGCGAGCGCCAGTGCCGCCCAGGCGCACTTCACCGCCGCCCAGGCAAACCCGAGCCTCGCTCAGGCAAACCCGAGCCTCGCTCAGGCAAACCCGAGCCTCGCTCAGGCAAGCCCCATCGCCGCGCAGCCGAGCCCTGTTGCGCAACCGGCGTGGTCACCAGGCGCCGACCCGGCGCTGGCGCCGCCGGCCGCACCGCCACCGGTCCAGCAGTACCACCACCAGCCCCCCGAGGCGCCGTACCCGACCCAGGGCCAGCACCAGGTGCCGTACCCGGGTCAGCAGTACCACCCGCCGGACGCGTACCGGCCGGCGTACGCCGATGACGGTGGGTCGACGGGCCGCAACCGGGCGGCGCTGATCGGCGCGGCCGTGGCGGCCGGGGTGGCCGTCGTGGCGGTGGCGGGCCTGGGTGCGGTGATGCTGACCCGCGACGATCCGCCGCCGTCCGGGACCGCGCCGACGGCGGCGGCACCGACGGCGGCCGGGCTTCCGCCGGGCGACCTGAAGTTGCGCGACGATTCGACAACGATCACGTTGACCTGGACGGACCCGACCGGCGGCGCGGTGCCGTTCATGGTCGCCGCCGGGCGGGCCGGGCAGGCCCTAGGCGTGATCGCCACCGTGGACCCGGGCCGGACCAACTACACGGTCAACGGGTTGAACTCCCGAGTGGATCACTGTTTCACCGTGTTGGCGGTCTACTCCACTGACAGCTTTGCGACTTCCGGGCAGGTCTGCACCGCGCGGGAACGCGAAGCCACACCGAGTGGGGAGCCCTCCGGCCGACCGTCGCCACGCTGAGTCGAACCGAAGCCGGGCTGAGCTGGACGTCCACAACGCACACTCTCGGTATCCACAGGGGTGACGGTGCGGGTTCCCCCGCCACCACCAGCGCCATATGATGGCACCCGGCTCAGGGGAGGGGTCGCCGGAAGGCGCGCCACCTGCCACGACTCAGGGAGGCAGCCGGCTGTGGCCAGCATCGACGACGCCGTACAGACCGAGGCCCCCCGCCCCCGGTCCCGGCTGCGCGGCGGGCTGGTGACCGTCGGCACGGTGGCCGCGCTGTTGGCCGCCATGGGGCTGACCGTCCTCGGGTTGGGCGCGGCGGACAACGCGGTGGCCAACTACGACGCGAGTTCCTGGCTGTGGAGCGCGGCGCGCAGCGAGCTGGCCCGGGTCAACGGGGTCACCGCCCGGGTGGACACCCGCACCGAGATCCCCGGTGCCCGGCAGCATCCGATGCAGATCACCCAGACCGACCGGCTGCTGATCCTGCGGGACCTGCAGACCGGGCAGGTCAGCTCCCTGGATCTGGCCACCCTCCAGCTCAGCGCGACCACCCGGACCACCCCCGGCCTGGGCGTGAGTGTCGCCCTGTACGAGGATGCGGCGTTCGTCGTCGACGCCGTGCAGGGCATCGTCCGGCAGCTCGACCCGCGATCGTTGACCCCGGTCGGCGAGCCGGTGCGCTATCCGCCGGGCATCACCGGCGGCACCTTCGACGGCAAGGGTCGACTCTGGATCGCGGTGCCCAGCCAGGGCACCGTCTCGGCGATCACCGCCGCCAAGCTGCCGTCCGCGCCGGCGTCGGCCGCGCCCGCGGGTGCCGGGCTCAGCCCGCAGCGGGTCGAGTCGTACGACGTCGCCGACGCCAGCCACGAGCTGGTCGTCTCCACCCTGGACGACGGGGTGGCGGTGCTCGACCGGACGGCCGGGAAGCTGGTGCGGGTGCAGCGCGGTGAGGTGCACCCGACGGTGCTGACCCTGTCCGGTCCGGCGGCGCTGCCCGCGCGCACCAGCGGCCCACGGGTGCCGGTCACGGTGACCGCCGACCGGCGGGTGCTGCTGGTGGGTGACGGTGGGCAGGAGAGCGGGTTCACCGTGCCGGGTGAGGGGGACCGGCTCAGCCCGGCGGTGGCCTGGGCCAACCGGTTCTACTGCGCCGACGAGGCGACCGGCACCATCTACTCCTTCGACGCGGCGGGTCAGCTGGTCGAGACCATCCGCGGGCGGGCCAACGGGCCGCTGGAGCTGGAGGTCCGGGAGAACCACCTGTTCATCAACTCCCCCGACTCGGCGACCGCCCGGGTGGTGGACGACAAGCACCAGGTGCGCGAGGTCAACAAGTACGCCAACGACGTGCTCGGCGGCGACCCGCCGCCGGTTCCTCCGCCGCCGCCTCCGCCGAAGAAGCCGCGGGTGGGCAAGCCGAGCGCGCCGCGCAGCGTCACCGCCGCCGCCGGCAACGCCCAGGCGCGGGTGAGTTGGCGCCCGGCCGCCGCCAACGGCGCCGAGATCATCAAGTACGTGGTGCAGGGCGCCGGGCAGCGCCTGGAGGTGGGTGCCAACCAGCGTGCGGTGGAGGTCAAGGGCCTGACCAACGGCGAGACGTACCGGTTCGCGGTGCACGCCGTCAACGCCAAGGGCGACGGTCCGCCGCGCAACAGCAACCCGGTGACGCCGACCGCCGCGGTGCCCGACCCGCCGGCGAGCGTCACCGCCCAGGAGCGGCCGGACGGCACGGTCCTCGTCAAGTGGCCGGCGGCGAACGGGCAGGGCAACACCATCGCGAGATACGCGGTGACGGCCAGTTCGGCGGGCACGAACGCCCCGGCCGGCGAGTCGACAAAGACGGAGCTGGTGGTGCCCGCCGGTGAGCTGGAGTTCGGCACCCAGTACGCGTTCACAGTGGTGGCGGTCAACAGCAAGGGCGCCGGGTCGGCGGCTTCCCCGGTCAGCAACACGGTGGTGCCCTTCGCGGCGCCCGGTCGGCCGCTCAACCTGCGCGCCGGCACGGTAGCCAACCAGCCGGGCGCGGTGACGGTGCAGTGGGCTCCGGCGGATGCCAACGGTCGGCCGGTGACGAAGTACCTGGTGGACGTCGGTGGGCGGGTCAGCGAGGTGACCGACACCCGCACGACCGTCACCGGGCTGGGCAACGGCCAGAACGTCACGGTGAAGGTGAAGGCGGTCAACGAGGCGGGGCCGGGCCCGGAGGCCACCGCCACCGCACGAACGGTGGCCGAGCCACGGGTCACGGTGACCGGCTCGTCGTCGACGGCCACCGGGGCGACTGTCACGTTCACAGTGGACGCCGGTGGCGGCCAGGCCACCTGCACGCTGACCACGACGGGCGAACCGGCGAAGGCCGGGGCGTGCTCCAGCATCACGATGACGGGCCTGACGCCGGGCACCAACTACACCTTCACGGTGACGGCGAGCAACGCCGCCGGTAAGGGCACCGCGACGCGGGCCCAGAAAACGCAGCCGCTGCACGGGATCGCGACCTGCCGCAACGGCGCGTCCGGGCCCGAGTCGACCTACTGTGACCGAGACCGGGAAGGCCGCAACGGCAATGAGATCTTCTCGGTCGCCCGGCAGGACAACGACAAGCAGGTGGGCTGGGCGAAGCCGGGCAGCCGGCTGCAGGCGTACTGCAAGAAGTCGGGCGAAGAGGTGTACGCCTACATCTACAACAACGACAAGCGCAGCACCTGGTGGGTGCAGGTGAACTACGAGGGGAAGAACTACATCCCCTGGGCCTGGCTCAACCTGGAGGGCGGCGACAACATCAACGTCCTGCCCACCTGCTGAAACACCAGGCGAGGAGCACCACCGACCGTGAACACCCACGAGCCGCTCACCCAGCCGGAGGTGCAGGGCTTCGCCGCTTTGGCTGCCCGGCTGGCCGAGAACGTCAACGCGGTGGTGCTCGGCAAGCCGCAGGTGGTGCGGCTGGCACTGACCGCGCTCTTCGCCCAGGGTCACGTGCTGCTGGAGGACGTGCCCGGGGTCGGTAAGACGACCCTGGCACGGGCCATCGCCGCCACTGTGAAGGGCGAGTGGCGGCGCATCCAGTTCACGCCCGACCTGCTCCCCTCGGACGTGTCCGGCGTGACGATCTTCAACCAGGCGACCCGGGACTTCGAGTTCCATCCGGGGCCGGTCTTCGCCAACATCGTCATCGCCGACGAGATCAACAGGGCGTCGCCGAAGACCCAGTCGGCGCTGCTGGAGGTGATGGAGGAACGCACTGTCACGGTGGACGGGGTCCGGCACCCGGTGCCGTCGCCGTTCCTGGTGGTCGCTACGCAGAACCCGGTGGAGATGGACGGCACCTACCGGCTGCCCGAGGCGCAGTTGGACCGCTTCCTGGTGAAGCTCTCCGTCGGGTACCCGGACGAGGCCGTCGAGGTCGAGGTGCTGCGCGGCGCGACAGTGCGGTCGCCCGAGGCGCTCGCCCCGGTCACCGACACCGCCACCGTCGGCGAGATGGTCCGGATGGCCCGCCGGGTGCACATCGCCGAGCCGCTCTACGCGTACGCGGTCCGGTTGGCCGCGGCCACCCGCACCCACCCGCAGGTGCGCGTCGGGGTCAGCCCCCGGGGCGTGATCGCGTTGACCCGCGCGGCGTGCGCGTACGCGCTGATCGACGGGCGGGGCTGGATCATGCCGGAGGATCTGAAGGCGCTCGTCGAGGCGGTGTTCGCGCACCGGCTGCTGCTCACCCCGGACGCCCAGGTGCGCGGGATGACCCCTGCGGAGGTGCTGCGCCAGGCCGTCGCCTCGGTGCCGGTGCCGTTGCCGTCGGGGCAACCCGCTCCGGTGCAGGGCTGACCGGCAGCAGCGCGATGGGGATCACCGCCCGTGGGGTCGGGCTGCTTGTCGCCGCCGTGGTGCTGCTGGGGGTGGGTTTCCGGTTCGCGTACCCCGAGTTGACGCTGCTCGGCGCGGCGGCCGGCGCGGCCGTCGGCTACGCCGCGCTGGTCGCGGCCTGGCGGCCCCGACTGACGGTGACCCGCCGCGCAGACCCGGACCGGGTGGCGCGCGGCGAGCCGGCGAGCATGACGTTGACAGTGCGCAACACCGGGCGGCTGCGCTCGGCGAACCTGCTGGCCGAGGACCGGTGCGGGGAGCGGGCCGTGCCGGTGCCGGTACTGCGCCTGCGGCCCGGCCGGAACACCGAGGTCCGCTACGACGTGCCGACCGACCGCCGTGGAGTGGTACCGGTCGGTCCGCTGCGGGTGACCCGGCGCGATCCGCTGGGGCTGGTGGCGCTGGCCCGCCCGTACGGTGCGGCGGTGCCGGTCTGGGTGCACCCCCGGATCCACCCGCTGACGGCGGTGCCCAGAGGCGCGGGGCGCAGCCTCGACGGCCGGGTGGACGGGGTCCCGCACGGGTCGATCACGTTCGACTCGCTGCGGGAGTACGTGGTCGGCGACGAGCTGCGCCGCGTGCACTGGCGCACCAGCGCCCGGGTGGGTGAGCTGATGGTGCGGGAGAACGTGGACACCAGCCTGCCGCGCCTGGTCGTCCTGCTGGACAACCGTGCCGCCGCGCACCCGCAGCGGGTCGGCGGTGTGGCGGAGTCGTTCGAGTCGGCCTGTGAGGCGGCGGCGTCGATCATCACCGCCGCGCACCGCGCCGACCTGCCGGTGCTGTTGCTGTTGGTCGCCGCGGAGCCGGCGGAGGTCACGACGCCCGACGGCGAGGCCGACGGCGCGCTCGGGCCGCTGGACCGGCTCGCCGCCGCCGACCTGTCCGCCGACGGTGACGCGGTGCGGGCGGCCACCACCCGGCTGCGGCAGGACCGGCTCGGCGACACGTTGGTCTTCCTGACCGGGCCGGGTGGCCGGGCGGACCTGGGGCACGTCGGGGCGCTGCGCGGGGCGTACCCGTCGGTGGTGGTCGGGGTGTTCGGCGCGGCCGAGCCGACGCCGCCGGGCGCCGCCGGCCTGGTGGTCGTCGACGCGGCGGACGGCGCGCAGTTCGCCGCCGAGTGGGACGGGGTGCGCCGGTGGTGACGGGCACCGTGCGGGTGCTGCGGGCGGCGGTCCTGCCGCTGGCGCTGATCGGGCTGACGGCGCTCGCCGGGGTGGTCCTCGGCCGGGTGTACGCCGGTGGCCTGCTGACCTGGCTGGTCGTCGGCGCGGCGGCGGGTTCGGTGCTGGTCAGCGTGGCCGCCCGGCGGCTGCCGTCCTGGCTGGTGGCGCCGGTGTCGGTGGCCGCGATGGCCGGCTGGACACTGTGGTCGCTGCGGCTGGCCGCCACCCGCGCCGAGTTGCCGGGCGGCCTGCTGGAGGTCACCACGGACGCCGCCCGCAACGGCATCCCCCGGCTGCTCACCGCGATGATCCCGGTGGAGCCCACCCCGGACACGGTGCTGGTGCCGGTCGTCGCGGCCTGGCTGGCCGGGCTGACCGGCGCGGAGGTGGCGCTGCGCACCGGCCGGGTGCTGCTGGGTTACCTGCCGGCGGCGGGGCTCTACGCCGCCGCCCTCTACGTGGTCGGCCCGAACGCCGAACCGGCGGTGGGGTCGACGCTGGTGTTCGTCGCGGTCGCGGCCCTCGGCCTGGCGACCCCCACCCGGACGGCGGGCGGCGGCGATCCGACCACCGAGCTGACCCCCCGGGTACGCGCGGCGGTGCGACTGCGGCTGGCCACCAGCGCGGCACTCGGGGTGGCAGTGGTGGTCGGGCTGGTGGCGTTGCTCGGCCCGGTCGTCGCGGAGCAGGTCGACGGCCGGCCGGTGGACCCGCGCCGGTACGTGGAGCCGCCGCAGGTGCAGGCGCTCGACGAGAACCCGTTGATCCGGATCTCCGGCTGGGCGCTGCACCCGGAGCAGAAGCTCCTCGACGTGAGCACGGAACGCCCCGACGCACCGCCCGCCGACGCCCCGAACGAGGCTGACCCGGCGGCGGGCACCGCGCGCAGTGTGCGGATCCGGTTGGCGGTGCTCAGCGACTACGACGGGGTGACCTGGCGCGTCGGCGCGACGTACCGCAACGCCGGGCGGATCCTGCCGGCCGCGACTCCGGCCCGGGACAGCACAATGCAGACGGTCCGGCAGCAGATCAGCGTCGCCGAGTTGAGCGGCCGGCTGCTGCCCGCCGTGGCGACGCCCCGGGAGGTCAGTGGGGCGCGGGTGGCGTACGACCCGGCGAGCGGAACGCTGATCCGGCCGGAAGGGCTGACGCCGGGGCTGCGGTACACGGTGACCTCCGCCGAGGAACGCCCCGACCAGAACCTGTTGGCCAGCGCGAACGTGCCCGCCGGCGACGAGGTGGCCCGGGTGCTGCGGGTCGCGGACGGGGTGCCCGACCCGATGCGCCGGCTGGCCACCCAACTCGCCGAGGAGAACGGCGCGCCGTACGCGCGGGCGTCAGCGATCGAGCAGTTCCTGGCCGAGCACTACCGGGTGGTGGCGGATGCCCCGAGCGGGCACGCGTACCCGAATCTGGGTTTCTTCCTGTTCGGACCCCGCAACGGCGGCGGGCAGGAGGGCACCTCGGAGCAGTTCGCGGCGGCCTTCGCGGTCCTCGGCCGGCTCTCCGGGCTGCCCACGCGGGTGGTGGTGGGCTTCCGGAGCAGCGGGCAGGGGCTGGTGCTGGCCGGTGACGCGTACGCCTGGCCGGAGGTGCTCTTCGACGGGCTGGGCTGGGTGGCGTTCGACCCGCTGCCCCGCCCGAACGACGAGCCGAGACCGGTGGAGGAGGATTTCCGTCCGACGCCGGAGGACCCGCCGCCGTCGGAGGCGCCGGCACCGACAGCGGAGCCCAGCGTCTCGCCGGAACCGGCAACCGCCGCCGATGCCCCGCCCGGCCGGGACGGGGTCTCCACGCCGGTGCTGGTCGCCGGCGGCAGCGGCGGCCTGCTGCTGGTGGTGGGGGCCCTCCTGCTCACCCTGCTGGCGATGCGCCGCTCCCTCACCCGCAGCCGGCTCGTGCGGGGCGACCCCGGCCAGCGCATCGCCGGCGCCTGGCGGGAGGTCACCGACGCGCTCCGGCTGGCCGGCAGACCGGTCGGGGACGACCTGGCCGCCACCGAGATCGCCGGGCACGCCCGCCAAGCCCTCACCGACGCCCGCCTCGGCCGAATCGGAGGTGGCGGGGCCGGTGAGCCCGCCGACCCCGCCGGCGTGGCCGCTCGCGCGACGGCCACCGGCGGTACGACGGACGCGGACGCGTCGAGCCCGACAGTCGACGAGCTGGCAAACCTGCTCAATCAGGTGGGGTTTGCCCCCGGTGCCGCAACCAGGGAGCAGGCGACGCGGGCCGCCGAGGTGGCCACCGCCTACGTGGCCACCCTGCGCTCGGCCCGCCCCTGGTGGCGCCGCCTACTCTGGTCCGTCCACCCCGCACCCCTGCGCCGCCGCCGCTAGTCGCGCCCACCCTCCTGCGCGATCTTGCACTTTCTGCCCCGACGTAAGGGGCATTGTGCGCAAGTCGGCGACCGAAAGTGCAAGATCGCCGAGCTGAATCGCGACGGGCGGACCGCGCGGACCGCGTCGACCGCGTCAGGTCGTCAGGCGGCGGATGAGTTTGCGCATGCCGGCCTGCCAGCCGTCCGGGTCCTCGGCGCGGCGGCGCGCGTAGTCGGCGACCTCGGGGTGCGGCAGGATCAGGAACCGTTCCTCGGCCAGTCCGGCGATGGCCGCGTCGGCGACCTGGTCCGGGGTGAGCACCGCACCGGACGCGGCGACCACCCGGGCACCGAGGTGATTGTCGGCGAGCCCGTCGGCGAGCATCGGGGTGTCCACCCCCTGCGGGCAGAGCGCGCTGACCCGGATGCCCCGGTCCCGGTAGGTGATGGCCAGCCACTCCGCGAACCCCACCGACGCGTGCTTCGTCGCGGTGTACGCGGCGTCGCCCACCGCCGTCAGCACACCGGCCGCGGAGCAGGTGTGCAGCAGGTGCCCGCCGCCCCGGGCGAGCATTCCGGGCAGCACCGCGCGGGCCGAGTAGACGTGGGCCAGCACGTTGACCCGCCAGGAGCGGTCCCAGCCGGCGTCGTCGACCTCCACTCCCCCGCCGGTGGTCACCCCCGCGTTGGCGCAGAACAGGTCGATCCGGCCGTACCGCTGCTCGGTGTCGGCGACCAGCGCGCGGACCTGCTCCTCGTCGGTGACGTCGAGGGCGCGGGCGTGCGCGACCGGGCCGATGCCCTCGGCCACCGCGCGGGCCGCGTCGGCGTCCAGGTCGGCGACCACCACGGCGGCGGCCCCCTCCGCGGCGAACCGGCGCGACAGCGCCGCGCCGATGCCGCCGGCTCCGCCGGTGACCACCACGATCCGGTCGGTGAGGTTCACGCGGACGCCTCCACGGAGTTGGTGCCCAACTGGGCGATGAGGCTGAGCAGCGCGGTCGCGCCGCCGGCGGTGACCTCGGGAGTGGGCAGCAGCGCGACGACCGGCACGTCCACCCCGTTGTCGGCGTAGCGGCGCACCTCGGCGCGGCACCGCTCCGGTGAGCCGTGCAGCACCAGCGCGTCGACCACCTCGTCGGGCACCGCCGCGCTGGCCCCGCGCCGGTCACCGGCGGCCCAGGCCGCCCACATGGGCGCGAGCGCCTCGTCGCGGCCGAGCCAGCGGTGGAACTCGGCGTACGCCGGGACGGTGAGGTAGCTGGTGATGAGCCGACGGCCCAGCGCCCGGGCGTACGCCGCGTCCTCGGTGGGGCAGACGAAGATCCGGGCGGCGACCTCGAAGCCGGTGCGGCGCTCGCCCAGCTCGGCGAAGGCGCGCGGCACGTCGTCGGCGCTGAGCCAGTTGAGGATGACCCCGTCGGCTTCCGCGCCGGCCAGCCGGAGCATCCTCGGGCGCAGCGCGGCGAGCAGAATCGGTGGCGGCACCGCTGGCGGTCGTTCCAGCGTGAACCGGCGGACGGTGAACGTGTCGTAGGCCTCGTCGACGGTCTCGCCGGCCAGCGCGGCGCGCAGGAAACGCAGCACGTCGCGGGTGCGGCGGAACGGCTCATCGAACGGCACCGCGTTCCAGTCCCGTACCAGCACGGGTGAGGACGCGCCGATGCCGAGTGAGAACCGGCCCGGCGCGGCCTCGGCCAGCGCCGCCGCGCTCATCGCCAGCAGCCCAGGGCCCCGGGTGAAGACCGGTGTGATCGCGGTGCCGAGCCGCAGCCCCGGCTGCCAGGCCGCGGCGAGCGCCAGCGGGGTGAACGCGTCGGTCCCGGCGACCTCGGACGACCAGACGTCGGTGAACCCGGCCCGGTCGAGGGCCGCGTAGGCCGCGTCGTGCTGCGCCAGCGCGATTCCGCCCAGCGGCACCGTCATGCCCCATCGATTCGTCACCGGTCGATCGTGCCCGTTGACGCGGGCCCGAGCAAGATCCCCGGGTTGGGCAGAATCGCCGGTTTCCGCCCGTGCGGTCCGGCGGGAAGTGCTACCGAAATGCGGGCTAGTGCACCGCCCTTGAGGGCGGTGGCGAAAGCCCGTGCGGGAGGGCCGTCAAGGCCCGATCGTGCCCTAGGCCGGACGGTTCTGTTGCTCGATGTACTGCTGCAGGACGCTCAGGGGTGCCCCGCCGACGGAGCCGGCGAAGTATGACGCCGACCACAGGCGGTTGGTGCGGTAGTAGTGGCGGCCGAGGTCAGGGAACTCTTGGCGCAGCCGCCGGCTGGACACACCCTTGAGAGAGTTGACCAGCTTCGCCAGGGCGACCTTGGGCGGGAAGTTCACCAGCAGGTGGACGTGGTTGTCCTCGCCGTTGAACTCGGCCAACTCGGTCTCGAAGTCGGCGCACACCGTCCGCATGATGTCCTCCATTCGCTTGAGGTGCTGGTCAGAGAAGACTCGGTGCCGGTACTTGGTCACGAAGACCAAGTGGGCGTGCAACGCGAAAATACAGTGTCTACCAGTGCGGACGTCTCCGAGATCAGCCATGGACCAATGTAGACTCGAAGCGTGCAGCTTCGGTACAACTACCGGCTCTACCCGGATGGCGCCCAGCGTGAGGCGCTGGCGAAGGCGTTCGGGTGCGCGCGGGTGGTGTTCAACGACGGGCTGCGCGTGCGACAGGAAGCACACGAGGCTGGCCTGCCGTATCCGGCAGACGCCGAGCTGTCCAAGCGGGTTACCGTGGCGAAGTTGACGCCGGAGCGGGCGTGGCTGGGCGATGTGTCGTCGGTGGTGCAGCAGCAGGCCCTCGCGGACCTGACCACCGCGTACCGCAACTTTTTCGCCTCGTTGTCGGGCAAGCGTAAGGGTCGCAAGGTCGCCGCTCCCCGGTTCCGGTCCCGTAAGGACAGCCGGCAGGCCGTCCGGTTCACCGCCAACGCCCGGTTCAAGGTCCTCGACAACGGTCGACTGCGGCTGCCGAAGATCGGCGACCTGGAAGTCCGTTGGTCGCGGGAGCTGCCGGCTGCGCCGACGTCGGTGACGGTGCTCCGAGACGCCGCCGGTCGGCACTTCGCCTCGTTCGTGGTGCAGACCGCCGACCAGCCGTTGCCCGAGCTGGACTCGGAGGTCGGCATCGACCTGGGGTTGACGCACTTCGCAGTGATGTCCGACGGGACGAAGGTGAGCGCGCCGAAGTTCCTGCGCCGTGCAGCCCGCAAGCTGCGCCGGTTGCAGCAGGGCTTGTCCCGCAAGCAGCGGGGTAGCAACAACCGCAAGAAGGCCGTCCGGAAGGTCGCCCGCGCGCACGCGAAGGTGGCCGACACCCGGCGGGACTGGCAGCACAAGCTTTCGACGCAGATCATCCGCGACAACCAAGCGGTGTTCGTCGAGGACCTGTGCGTGACCGGTCTCGCCCGGACACGGTTGGCGAAGTCGGTGCACGACGCTGGGTGGTCGCAGTTCGCGGACATGCTGGAGTACAAGGCCGCCCGGCGCGGGCGCACCTTCGCCCGGGTAGATCGGTTCTTTCCGTCGACCCGCATGTGCTCGGACTGCGGCCGGATCAACGACAAGTTGGCGCTCAACGTCCGGACGTGGGGCTGCCCATGCGGCAGCCTGCACGACCGAGACGTGAACGCCGCCAAGAACATCAGGGCCGCCGGACGGGCGGACCTCAACGACCGTGGAGCGCAGGTAAGACCGGCACCCGTGCCGGCACCGCGCGGGGAAGCGGTAACCCGCCGGGAGCTTGCCCCTTCGGGGGTGTAGCAGACCGGAATCTCCGCCCTTCAGGGCGGAGAGGGCGCCAACACTTCGAGGTGGACCGACGGCGCAGGCGCTGGCCGGTGCCCGGCCTGGGCCGGTCGACGATCTCCAAGTGGGAGATCGCCGGGGAGCACCTGGCCGAGCGGTACCAGCAGTTCTTCCTCGTCGCGCTGGGCGAGACGATCCTGGTGGCGGGTTTCGCATACAGCGTGGGCCCGTACGAGTCGGGACACATGTGGGCGTTCGCGCTGGCGCTGGCCACCTCGATCATGCTGTGGCGCATTTACGTGCAACGGGCCGGGCGGATCCTGGGCGAGGCGGTGATGAAGGCCCGCCACCCCGCCACCATCGGCCGGTCGGCGTCCGACACCCACCTGCTGATGGTGATCGGTCTCGCCGCCACAGCGATCGGCTACGAGCTGATCATCGAACATCCGCTGGAGCGGATCCCTGGGCCGTGGCTGGCCATGGTGCTCGGCGGACCGGCGCTGTTCCTGGCGGGCCGGGCCCGCCTGGAATACGAGGTGTTCGGGCGGATCTCCCCGTCCCGGTGGATCGCCCTCGCGGTGCTGGTGGCGTCGTCGGTGCCGCTGCTGTACCTGCCCGGGTTTGCTCGCGACCGCAGTCGGGGCGCTGGTACTGGCCGCGGTCGCGGTGGCCGACGCCCGTCGCGCCCACGGTGCCCCACCGGAGGCCGCCGCGCCACCGTTCTGAGCCTCGCACGTCGATGTCGCCTCGGCGTGGGACGGTTACTCTCGGCCGGTGACCTTCTCGCTCGTCGCCCGCTCCGCCGACGGCCGCCTGCACGGCGTGGCCGTCGCCAGCAAGTTCCTCGCCGCCGGCGCGTTGGTGCCGGCCGCCGCCGCCGAGGTGGGCGCGCTGGCCACCCAGGCGCACGTCAACCTCGCCTACCGCCCGCAGGGCCTCACCCTGCTGCGCACCGGGGTGGCCGCCGCCGACGTGGTGGCCGGGCTGATCGCCGCCGACCCCGACCGGGAGCACCGACAGCTCGGCGTCGTGGGGGCCACCGGCTCGGGCGCCAGCTGGACCGGGCCGGCCTGCCACCCGTGGGCCGGCGGGCGGACCGGCGACGGCTGGGCCGCGCAGGGCAACGTGCTCACCGGCCCGGAGGTCGTCGACGCCCTCGGCGAAGCCTGGCTGGCGGGAACGGCGCTGCCCTTCGCCGAGCGGCTGGTCGCCGCGCTGCGGGCTGGCGACGAAGCCGGCGGCGACCGGCGTGGCCGGCAGAGCGCCGGCCTGCTCGTGGTCGAGCGCGGCGGCGGGTACGGCGGCACCAGCGACGTGGTGGTGGACCTGCGCGTGGACGACCACCCGAACCCGGTCGCCGAGCTGGGTCGCCTGCTCACTGTGCACACCATGCTGTTCGGCCGACCCGACCCGGCCACCCTGCTCGACCTGAGCGGCGCGGTCGCCGCCGAGGTGGCGGCGTTGCTCGGCGCGCTGGGCCATCCGGTGGCGGACGACGGTACGGAGGCGGCGTTGATCTCCTGGGCCGGGTTGGAGAACCTGGAGGAGCGGCTCGTGCCGGGGCGGATCGACCCGGTGGTGCTGACGCACCTGCGCGGTGTCGCCCCGCACGTCCCCGCACCCCGCTCCGCGAGCTGACAGGTCAGCGCCAGCAGCGACCGGCGCCCGAACGGCCGCGGCCCCGCAGGACCCGGGGTCAGCGGCCGAAGGCGAGCCAACGGAAGTTGGCGGCGTCGATCGCGGCCTGTTCCGGGGCGGTCAACGTCGCCCGGCCGGTGGTCTTGCGGATCAGGGTCAGCCGGTCCCAGCTCAACCCGGCCGGTGTCGGTCGCCCACTGGTTAGCAGGTCGGCGATGACCACGGCCGCCGCTGGGGTGAGCCACGGCGGCCGCCCCAGCGCGGAGGCCAGGTCCAGCCCGTGCACACCCACCTCGACGACCCGGGTCCGCAGGAACTCGCTGAGGCGCATCGCGTCGCCGTGCCGGGTTCGCACCACCCGATCGGGCGGCGCGGCGGCGACCGCCGCCTCGGTGGCCCGCCACGCCTGGTCGAACTCGGTCGCCAGCGCCGTCCGGTCCACCCGTGGCGCGTCCCGCTGGCCGCCGGCGATCCGGTCGGCGTCCACCTCCGGGCTGAACTTCGCCGCGTCGAAGTAGCCGGCGGCGTCCACCTCGGCGCGGGGCGGGGCCGGCGCGGCGAGCATGTCGGTCAGCCGGCCGGCCCCGGTGCGGATGTGCCCGATCAGGTCCCGGACCGCCCACGGAGGGCAGTCGGTGGGCCGATCGAGGTCGGCGTCGACCAGCTCGGCCAGGACCCCGGTGAGCTGCGTGCACTCGGCGGAGAACGCCGCGAGGACCGACTCCACCGGCCCGCTCAGCCCTTGACCCTGGGAACCAGCCGGTGCACGACGGTGAGCGCCAACGCCATCACCACCGCCATCGTGCCGGCGATCCCGGCGGCGCTGCCCGCGTACCCGACGAACAGGGGGCGGCGGGCCAGCTCCTCCGGCCCGGTGCCGCGCAGGTCGAGCAGCCAGGACAGGGAGATCCCGCAGACCACCAGGGCGAGCACACCACCGAGCCCGAGCACCAGCGCTGCGACCCGGTGCGCGTCGCCGGGGGCGATCTCGGCCTGCTCCCGCTGGGTGACCAGCAGCAGCAACCCGGCCAACGCCGCCCACACACCCACCACCAGGTACGCGGCGACCGCGTCGCTGGGCCGGTGCCAGCCGGCGGAGAGGGTGGCGACTCCGGCGACGGCGGCGTAGCCGGCACCGATGAAGGCGCCGACGGCCCGCACCTTGCGCGGCAGCACGAGCATCAGCGCGACCGCCACCGAGGCGGCCACCGTGGCGTGTCCGCTCGGGAGGCTGTTGCCCACCGCCGCGCGTTCCGGGTCGACACCGTAGTCGGGCCGGCTCAGCCCGTACTTGAGCAGCTGGGTGGTGACGTTCGCGCCGGCGATCAGCAGGGTCGCCGTGATCGCCAGGGCGATCCGCCCCCGGATCAGCGCGATGAACCCGATCATCGCGGTGGCGGCCAGCAGCGAGACCACCGACATCGCGTTGAGGATCCGGTCGACCGGACCGTCGATGGTGTCCTGCCCGATCCGGTTGCCGGTGAGGGCGACAGTGTCCACCCACTGACCGATCTCAAGGTGCACGGCCACCCGCCACACGGCGAGGAAGGCGGCCGCCTGGACGAGGGCCAGTACGACCAACCAGACCGCGGTCCAACCCCGTGCCGTCGCGCGCATCCGCACACCGTAGCGGCAGGTGTCGGCGGTCCGACCGGTGGCCCGCCGCCAATCGCCGGTTAGGTTGTGCCGGAGGCGAGGAGGCGGTGGTGAGCGGAACACCGGAGCGCGACAGCGGCCCGGCCGAACCCGGCCCGGAGCAGCGTGAAGGCGACAACCCGGGGTCGGGAGGGCCGGTGCGGGCCGGCGCCGACACCGGGTCGGGTGGGCCGGTGCCGGCCGAGTCGCTGGCGGATCTGCTGGGCGGGCGACGCGGTGCCATCGACGCCACACTGCCGCCGCTGGCGTTCGCGGCGGGCTGGCTGCTGGGCGGCGAGTCGCTGTGGGGCGGGGTCGGCGCGGCGGTGGCCGTGGGCGCGGCGGTGGCCGGCGTACGGCTGCGTCGGGGTGACCGGCCGCGCTCGGTGCTGATCGGGCTGCTGGCCGTCTGCGTCGCGGCGTTGATCGCGGTGCGCACCGGCCGGGCCGAGAACTTCTTTCTGATCCAGGTGCTGTCGAACGCCGCGAGCGCTCTGGCGTGGACGGTCAGCATCGTGGTGCGGTGGCCACTGCTCGGTGTGCTGGTCGGCGCGGTGCTGGGCCAGCGGGCCGGGTGGCGGCGCGACCCGGCGCTGCTGCGCGGGTACGGCCGGGCCAGTTGGGTGTGGACGGCGACCTACCTGCTGCGGCTCGCCGTGTTCGTGCCGCTCTACCTGGGTGGGCAGGTGCTCGCGCTGGTGGTGGCCCGGGTGGCGCTGACCTGGCCACTGGTCGCCGCGGCGCTGGCGCTGAGCTGGGTGGTGCTGCGGCGCTCGCTGCCGGCCGGGCATCCGGGGCTGCGTCACCCGGTCGCGCCGTCGGGCTGACCCGGCCGGCCGCGGGGCGGACAAGGGGCCGGGGTGTGGGCAAAAAAGTGGAGAGGCCGCCACGGGGGGAGCGGCCTCTCCGGTGACGTACGTTACTCCGTCACGGACCTCGGTGTGATCCCGCGAGGGCCCGAATTTCTGGGCTTTTTCGCGGCTGGCTCCAGTCCGGGCGGTGGGGTGGGCCGGCCGATCCGCTGCGTCGGCCAGATGGCCGGCCCACCCCGGCCTGACCGTGGGTGTCAGGCCGTCCGCCAGCCCCGGTCCGTCGTTCCCCGGACCCGGGCCGGACCCCGGGGTGGGCGGTCCACGCCACCCACCCCGGGTCGTCTCAGCCGTTCGGGAACATGCTGCCGTAGTCGGCGTACGCCATGGCTACGTCAGCCTGCGCCCAGAACCGGTGGTAGTTGAAGCTCGGCTCCGGACCACCGTCCAGGTACGCCTGCACCTTGGGCCAGTCCGGGTCGTTCTTGTAGAAGGATCGGATGTCGAGGAAGCTCTTGCCGGCGGCGATGGCGTCGCCGTTCGGCATCTTCCCGGTCCAACCCGACGGGACGTAGAGGCCCTGCCCGGTGGACGCGTTGTAGACGTCGTCGAAGCGCCGATAGTCGCCACGCTTCTCGGTAGTGGAGACACCCTTGGCGTCGCTGGCGGCCGACAGCGCGTCGAGCAGCCCCTTGGCGGTGTCCTTCGCCGCCACGTTGCCCGACTTGGCCGCGTACGCGATCAGGATCCGGGCGTAGGCGGCGGTGACGCCGACGTCCTGACCCTTGCTGATGACCTCGACGTGCAGGCCGGTGTTGGGCTGCGGGTTGGACGGGTTCCAGGTGGTCGGCTGACCGGTCCACGCCATGTCCGACGGGATCGACCAGTTGGTGCCGAGGGTGGTGTTGGCGATCGCCCAGGGCACCCACTTGTCCAGCAGCGCCTTGGCCTTCGCGTTGCCGGTTTGCTGGTACAGCTCGGCGATGCGCTGCATCGACCAGGCCTGCATACCGAACCACTGGTTCGACGGCGGGTCGTTGTAGACCGGGTCGACGTCGTAGAACATGCCGTAGAAGGTGCTGGTGCCGGCCGGCGGCTGGGCGTAGCTACCGTCCCAGCTGTTGGTGGCGCCACCGGCGATGCCGCCCTCGGCGGACTGCAACCAGGTGTAGAACTCCAGCTGCCGCTCGAAGCTCTTGGTCCAGTCGGCGACCGCGGTCGACGACTGCGGCTTGAGCTCCGGGGTGTTGGTCAGCGCCCAGGCCGCGAACGGGTTCTGGTAGCCGAAGTGGTTGTGGCTGGAGCCGATCCGCCAGGACCAGTTCTGGCTGGTGTCGTACGCGCCGCCCCAGGCGTAGTACCAGGACAGCAGGTAGTGCGCCGAGTCCTTGCCGCTGCCGGCGGGGCAGGTGCTGGCCCCGACGCAGTTGCCGATCTTCTTGAAGTACTTGTCGAACATCGCGTATCGCAGGTAGTCGCCCATCTTGGCGGCCTTGGCGATGGTGGCCGCGACGTCGGCCTGCTTGTTCTGCGCCTTGGACCAGGTCAGCGCCCAGTACGCGGCCTGCACGGCGCGCGCGTCGGCGTCCGGGGCGTTGGTGTACTTCCACTGCTTGGCGGGGGCGCCGGTGTCCTTGACGAACAGGTCGAGGTAGCCGTACTGACCGCCGTGCTTGAAGGTGTCGCAGGAGGGCTGCGGAACGGTCTCCCACACCGACTCCTGGGTGCCCCGCTGGAAGGTGTTGATGTAGGCCGGCTTGGTGGTGCCGTCACCGCAGCGGCCGAAGCCGTAGGTGTTGTCGACGTCCATCAGCCAGTGCATGCCGTAGATGTCGCCGGTGCCGTAGGTGGACTGCAACTCCGAGCGGAGCGGGTCCTGACCGACCGGGACGTTCGGGTTCAGCGCCGATGGGTACTGGCTGGGCAGGTTGTACTCCGCGGCGTACTGCGGGGTGCCTGCGGAGCCGGCGGTCGGCTGGTCGGCGTGCGTGGGGATGATGTACTTCTCCATCACCGTCCAGGCGTTGTTGAACGGAGCCCAGTTCTGGGTGACCTTGCCGTAGTAGGCCTCCAGCCAGAGCCAGAAGCTGAACGCCTCCGAGGTGGTCTCGTGGCCGTGGTCGGGTGCCTCGACGATCAGCGTCTCCACCGAGTGGTACGGCACGCCCTCGGGGCTGAAGTAGCCCGAGTTCTTGATCTTGCCGTACTGCTCGAGGAACTTCGCGGTGTAGGCGTTGTCGCCGCCGGGGGTGTCGTTGTCGATCTCGGTGGCGCTGACCGCCAGCGAAGCGAGACCGGTGGCGGAGGCGGTGATGGTGGCGGCGCCGCCGACGGTGTCGGTATCCTCCGCCGCGGCGACCGTGACGGTGACCCCGGTGTTCCAGTTGCTCGGGGTCAGCGTGGCGGTGGCCGGCGAGACCGTGACGTCGGTGTCACCGGTGCGGGTGAGGGTGACCGGCACGTTGGCCGTCGGGGCGGCGCTGAGCTTCAGGTTGAAGGTGGCGCTGCCACCCTCGGTGACGCTCACCGCGGACGGGGTGGCGACCAGTGTCGGGCCGTTGGCGGCCCCGACGGTGAACGCCTTCTCGTCGACCCCGATGCCGTTGGCGTTGTCGTACGCCTTGGCCTGGACGGTGTAGCTGCCGGCCGGCAGGTCCTCCTGGGTGTACGCGTACGGGGCGGAGGTGTCGGTGTTGATCAGCAGGCCGTTGCGGTAGAACTCGACCTTGCTGATCGTCCCGTCCGGGTCGCTGGCGGTGGCCGTCAGCGGCACGTCGGCCGGTGCGGTGAACGGCCCGGCCGGCACGCCGAGGGAGACCGTCGGCGGCTGGTTGGCCGGGGTGCCGTTGCAGGGAGTGCCGTTGACAGTGAACGAGGTGGGCTTCGGGTTGCTGCCCGAGTGGGCGCCGTTGAAGCCGATGGTGGTGGAGGCGCCGGTGGCAAGGTTGCCGTTGTACGACTCGTTGGTCGCGGTGACCTCGCTGCCGGTCTGGCTGAACTTGGCCGACCAGCCCTGGGTGACCCGCTGACCGCTGGTCGGGAAGGTCCACTTGAGCGTCCAGTTGCTCACCGGGTCACCCAGGTTCTTGATGGTGACGTTCGCGGTGAAGCCGGTGTTCCAGTCGTTGGTCGCGTAGACCACGTCGCAGGCGGGCGCGGCCTGTGCGGCGCCGGCAGGCAGGGTCACCCCGCCGATGGCGAGCAGCGCGGCGGCGGCGAGCGCCACGCGCCGGCGTATTGCCAGTTGTCTCATGTGCGCGGTGTCTCCTCGGACCAGGCCGGGATGGTCCCCGGCGAGGCGCCTGCCCGCGAGGGTGGTGGTGGTCCGCGGGGATGTCGAGGCGCCGGGAAGGTGGTCTTCCCCGGGCCCGGCCGGGGGTAGGGCGTGCGGCCCGCACGGGAGGGGGTCCCGCCGGCTGCGCTCGGGTGACCGTGACCGGAGCTGGTGCTGCCGGTTGCCCTCGGTGGACCCGCACTACGCGATGTGGCTCCTGTCGCGTCGAATCGACAGTGTGCCATGGAAGCGCTCCCACAACAAGCGCACGGGGCGCTGGATCAGCTCCTTGTTTCGATCTCGTTTTGGGTCTTTCACAAAGGCGTGACGGGCGTTACAGTCGCAACATCGGTCGATGGGAGCGCTTCCATCGACAAGGTTCCAACAAGAAGATCGCTGGGGTCGTTCCTGACGAACCCAGGGAACCAGACCGAGGGCCGACGACGGGCCAGCCCGGACGCCGTCGTCAGCCATCGTCCCGCCACAGGGAGGGAGGTGGAACCAGAGCCACTCGCGTGGCCCGGCTCCCGCGCGACACGCACGGCAGGACCCAAATTCCGCCCGTGTGTGTGCAGTTACGGTGGGGACGGGGGTTGCCCTCCCCCGTCCCCACACTAAACCCCCGTACACGATAGGAAAAGAGGCCGACGGGACAGGCGCGCCGCGCCGCCCGGACGGCCTCGTTCGCTGCCCGGGGCCGCACACCCGCCTCCCACCCGCCAGCGTCGGCCGTCCTGACGAACGGCTGACCGGCCGGCAGCGTCTGCCCTATCATGGGAGCGCTCCCGAATCTTTCGGCGGTGGCCCCGTATCCATGAGGAGAATCCATGTCGATACCTATCGGGCCCGCCGGCCCGCTGCGCTTCCCGGACAACTTCGGCTGGGGCGCGGCCACCTCCGCCTACCAGATCGAGGGCGCCACCAAGGAGGACGGGCGCGGCGAGTCGGTCTGGGACACCTTCAGCCGCGTCCCAGGGCGCACCCGCAACGGCGACACCGGCGACGTGGCCATCGACCACTACCACCGCTACGCCGAGGACCTCGACCTCATGCGCGACCTCGGGTTGCGCAGCTACCGCTTCTCCATCTCCTGGCCCCGGATCCAGCCCGACGGCACCGGCACGCCCAACCAACGCGGCCTCGACTTCTACCGCCGCCTCCTCGACGGCCTGCACGAGCGCGGAATCACCCCGATGGCCACCCTGTTCCACTGGGATCTCCCGCAGGCGCTCCAGGACGCCGGCGGCTGGGAGTCACGCGACACCGCCCACCGCTTCGCCGACTACGCCGACGTGGTCTTCCGCGCCCTCGGCGACCGGGTGCCGGCCTGGCTCACCATCAACGAACCCAAGACCGTGGTCCAGAACGGCTACCTCACCGGCCACCACGCTCCCGGGCGGCAGGACCCGGACGCCGCCTATCTGGTCGCCCACCACCTGCAACTCGCCCACGGGTTCGCCGTCGCCGCGCTGCGGGCCACCGGCAGCGACAGCCGCATCGGCCCCGCGCTCAACCTGCACCCCTGCTACCCCGCCGACGACTCCCCGCAGGCTGCCGCGGCCGCCCACCTCTACGACGCCTACGAGAACCGCCTCTACCTCGACTCTCTGCTCAAGGGCAGCTACCCGGAGGACCTGCTGGCCGACCTGGGCCCGCAGAGCCGAATGGTCCAGGGCATCCGCGACGGCGACCTGAAGACCATCTCGGCGCCGGTCGACCTGCTGGCCGTGCAGTACTACACCCCGATCTACGTCACCGGCGACGGCGGCACCGCGCACCGCTGGGCGACCTCCGAGGCCGAATGGCAGCAGATCTACCCCGAGGGGATGTACGACCTGCTGACCCGGATCACCCGCGAATACGGGCCGATCCCGCTCACCATCACCGAGAACGGGCTGCCCACACCGGACACCCTGGGCGCGGACGACACCGTCCAGGACGCCGGGCGGATCAGCTTCCTGCGCGACCACCTCAGCGCCGCGCACCGGGCCATCGCCGACGGAGTGCCGCTGGAGAGCTTCCACGTCTGGTCACTGTTGGACAACTTCGAGTGGGACCAGGGCTACGACCAGCGCTGGGGCCTGGTCTACGTCGACTACGCCACCCAGCGTCGGGTGCTCAAGAACTCCGCCACCTGGTACCGCTCCGTCATCGCCGACGGCGGCTTCTGACCGCGCCGCCACCCGGACGGCCGGGCCCGGACGGCTCGGCTCGGGTGAGCCGTGACCGTCCGGGCCCCGGCCGGCTCACTCAGCGGGGCAGCGCCTGCTGCAACTCCGCCCGCAGGGCCGGGGTGAGCATCTCCCCCGCCTGCTTGGCCAGCCGGGCCATCTCGTAGCCCACCACGCCGATGTCCGCGTCACCGGCGGCCAGCGTGGCCAGAATCGAACCGTCGCGGATCTGCATCACCAGGAAGTAGCCACGGCCCATCTCGACCACCGTCTGCTTGACGACATCGCCGTCGAACATCGAGGCCGCGCCCGCGGTGATACTCATCAGCCCGGAAGTCACCGCGGCGAGCTTGTCCGCGTTGTCACGCGGCAGGTGATCGGAGATCGCCACCAGCAGCCCGTCAGAGGAGACCACCACCGCGTGCGCCACACCCGGCACCCGCTCCGCGAACGCGCTCACCAGCCAGCTCAGGTCACGCGCCTCCTGGCTCAACGTCGTCACTGTCGTCGTCCCCCTTCGTCGTGCCCCCCGGACGGTGGCACGGGTATCTCGGTGGTGTCCTCAGCCTCGGCGCGCCGTACTCCGCTGTAGAGCCGCGAGAGCATGCCGCCGACCGCCTCCGGGTCCGGGTCGGTGCGGGTCGGTGCCGTCATCGGTTGTGCCGAACGGGTGACAGCGCTCAACTGCGCCATGGGCACCCGCACCGGCAATCCCCGCTCATTGGTGCCGGCGGTCACCGGGATCGTCGGTGGCGCCGCCGCAGCGGGCACCACCGGCGCGGTCGGGCCCTGCCGCGAATACCAGCCGCCGCCGGCACCGCGATCAGCGGCGGGGGTCAACACGTCCTCGGCGCGTACCGGCACCGGGCGGCCCTGACGCGGCACGCCGACGCCCGGCGGGCGGCCGGCCACCGGCAGGTCCCGCACCGCGCCGTTCAGCATCGGAGCAGCGGCCTGCCGAGCTGCCCCGGACTGCGGAACCAGCCCTCGCGCCGCGCTCGCCGCCAGCATCCGCGCCGACGGGGGCGCGTCCAGCTCCACACTGCCCGCCGGCGCCAGCAACACCGCGGGCAGGGCGAGCCGGGCGACCAGGCCGTCCTCGCCGCCCTCCAACCGCACGCGGACGCCCAACCGGGCCGCGAGGTGACTGACCACGAAGAGCCCCATCCGCTCCACCGCCGCGACGTCCGCGGCCGGAGGGCTGGCCAGCACCTCGTTCGCCTGCACCAACGCGGTCGGGCTCATACCCAGACCCCGGTCGACGATCTCGATCAGCGCACCCCCCGCCTCGACCCGGGCGGTCACCACCACGACGGTGTCCGGGCGGGAGAAGGCCGTGGCGTTCTCCAGCAGCTCGGCCAGCAGGTGCACCAACTCGCCGACGGCGTGCCCCACCACGTGCACGTCGGCCACCGACTCGATCCGGACCCGCTGGTACTGCTCGATCTCCGCGGCGGCGGCCAGCAGCACCGCACCGAGCCCGACCGGCCGGTTCCACCGGCGGGTGGAGTCGGTGCCGGCGAGCACCAGCAGGCTCTCGTCGTTACGGCGCATCCGGGCGGCCAGGTGATCGAGCTTGAACAGGTTCTCCAGCTGGTCCGGGTCGCTCTCCTCGCGCTCCAGGTCGTCCAGCAGCTCCAGCTGACGCTCCACCAGCACCTGGCTACGGCGGGCCAGGTTGACGAACATCGCGTTGACGTTGCGCCGCATCAGCGCCTGCTCGACGGCGACCGTGACCGCGCTGCGGTGCACCGCCACGAACGCCTCGGCCAGTTCGCCGATCTCGTCGAGCGAACGGACCACCGCCGGCGCGACATCGATGCGCGGTACCCCGCCGGTGACGGTCTTCAGTCGGTCCAGGGCGTCCGGCAACTCGACCTGGGCGATCCGCAGGGCCTGGCTACGCAGCATCCGCATCGACCGGGCGACCGACCGCCCGATGAGCAACGAGATCAGCAGGGCGGCCAGCAGGACCGTGACCACCCCGCCGACGACCAGCAGGGTCGTCCGGAGCTGATCGTCGCTGGCCTCCTCGGCCTGCCGTACGGCGTCGTCGAGCACACCCGCCTCAAGCTGACGCAGCAGCTCCTGGCGTTGCTGGCTGGCCGACCACCACTGCTCCGACGGCAGCACCTGCGGCGAGGCGCCGCCGGAGGACAGGCTGCGCTCCTCCAACCCGGTGGCGACCAGGAAATTCGGCGACACCGAGGTCTCGTCGTAGCGGCGAATCTGCGCACTGGTCGCGGCCACCCGGAACGCGCCGAGCGCGGTGAGTTGCTGACCGCGCAGGTCGGCGAGGACCACCCGGTCCTCGGTGCCGTACACACCGGCGCGGGCGGCGGCGTAGAGCTGGGCCCGCACCCGGGAGGAGAGCTCCTTGACCCGGGCCAACTGGACGTAGCGCAGCACCGCGTCGTTCAACGCCGGCTGGTTCTGCCCTGGCGTCGGTTCGGCGAGCAGGTCGAGCAACGCCCCGACGGCCCGGTGGTAGTTGCTCAGGATGGTCTCGCTGCTGAGCACCGCCGGCGGAATAGCCGAGCGGATGTCGACCACCTGGTCGTACGCCTCCAGCGCCTCGGAGAAGGCCACCCGCCAGGACGCGTCCGCGTCCGCCAACGGCTCGGCGGCCCGGCTGAGGTCCACGATGGCCTTGTCGGTGGCCGCCTGCAACGGCTTCAGGTCGTTCGCGGCGGCCTGCCGGTCACCACCCTTACGCAGCTCACCCAACTCCCCCGCCGAACGGTCCCGCTCCTGCTGGAGCTGGTGCACCGCCGCGGTGATCTGCCGGCCGATACCGACCTGACTGGAGAAGTCGTTCAACGCCGTCGTCCGCCCCACCAGGGTGCTGGTCTGCACCCCGGCGAGCAGGAGGAACGCCATCGACGGCACCAGCAGCACGGTGGCGAGCTTCGTGCTCATCCGCCAGTCGCGCAGCCGGAACGGCGATCGCCGTCGATGCGGAACGACTCGGACATCGAAGCGGCGTCGGCGATGGTTCGACACCGCGCCGTTCGCCGGGTCGGGACCTGCCGCCACCCTGCCTCCTCCGTCCTACCGCGTCCACCGCGGTCGGGGGAGCGCAGTCCATCCAACCAGGCTCGGTACCGCTGTCAACGGCCCGGGCGAGGCCGAGGTTCAGGAAGGATACTGCGGGTGGGAACGTCCTGCCGTGGTCGGTAAAACCAGCTCGTCCGTCCGGCCGATGTCGGCGAGCTCGATCGCGTCACCGAAGCGCCCGAGCGCCACCAACGCGGCACCGGTGGCGCCGATCTCCGGGTTGCGTTGATGCGACACCGGTCGCGGTGCGAGCGCTGTCGCGAAGGCCTGCCGCCACCACACCGAGGCGGCCACCGCACCGCCGCCCAGCACCACGCCGACCGGCTTGTCGATGGTGGACTCCAGCACCCCGAGATCCTCGGCGACCAGCTCACACAACCCCTGCATCAGCCCGGCCAGGATGTCGACCGAGGTGGTGCTGAAGCTCAGACCGCGCAGCTCACCGCTGCCGGCCGGCGCCAGCCCGGGCGCCCGGTCGCCACCGAAGCGGGGATCCGCCGGCCGGCCACCGCCCGTCGGCACCAGCGCCAGCGCCGCGTCCAGCTCGGCGCCCCGGGGCAACCGCAGCTCCCGGTCCGCCCAGGCGAAGAGGTTGCCGCCGTTGGCGTACGCGGCCCCGGTCACCACGTGGTCGTGGTCGACCCGGTACCGCCACAACCGTTCGGGCAGGCGCGGCATCGGTTCGCCGGCCGGGATCCGCTGCATCAACCGTACGGCCGCGGAGGTGCCCACGGTGACCGCGGCCCGGCTCGGGTCGACGCAGCCCGAGCCGACGTTCGACGCCCCACCGTCGCCCACCGGCGGCGACCAGCGGGCCTGCGCCAACTGCGGCCACCGACGGGCCAGGTCGACCCGGAGCCGGCCGTGCCAGTCCAGCTCGCCCAGCGGCGGCAGCTCCGCCGGCCGCGCCTCGGCCAGCGTCAGCGCCTCCTCGTCCCAGCGCAGGGTGCGCAGGTCCAGCAGACCGGTCCCGGAGGCCTGGGAGATCGACATGGGCGCCGAGTCGAGCAGCTCGCCCAGCACGTACTCGGGCAGACCCACGAACCGGGCGATCGGGGTGCCGGACTGCTCACGCAACCAGGGCAACCGCATCGACCAGTACGAACGGTGCCACCAGCAGCCGGTGCGCTGGTGGAAGCCGTCCGGGTCCGCCGGCCCGGCGGTGCGTCCGACCGGGGCGGGCCGGGTGTCCAGCCAGGTGACCACCGGACCCAACGGGGCGCCGTCACGGTCCAGCGGGAGCACCGAGTGCCACTGGGCGGAGACCGCCACCAGGCCGACGTCGTGCAGGCGCCCCGAGTCGGCCAGCTCGTCCAGGCACTCGACCAGGCTCGCCAGATAGTCCCGACCGGACAGCGTGCCGGTGCCGTCGTCGCCGATGGCGAGGTCGACCTTGCGGCGGGCCAGAGCGCCGGGCAGCGGCTGGGTGTCCGCGTCCAGCACCAGCCCGCGTACCGAGGAGGTGCCCAGGTCGAGCGCGAGAATGTTCATCGCCGGTCAAGTTACCCCGTGCCAGCCGGGCGACGGGCGCGTAGGGTGGATCACATGCTCGCGCAGTTGACCAGTTGGTGGCCCGCCGACCCGGCGGCCATCTCCCGCGCGTAGCTCCATCCACGCGGCCGCCATCGAGGCGGCCGCCGGATCTCCCGGCCGAGGGCCGCCCGACGGCGGCACCCAGCCCGACGGAGACTCCGATGACCCACCTCACCAACCTGCTCGCCGCCGTCGCGCACGGCGTCGACCCCGGCCCCTTCGCGCTGTTGCGCCGCGAGGGCGCGGACGAACTGGACCTGTTCACCGGCCCGGTCGACACCGTCGAAGCGCTCACCGACCTCCCGCTGCCGCCCGGCCCGCCCGGGGCGCGGACCCTGGCCCTGGTGCCGTACCGGCAGATCACCGAGCGCGGCTTCGCCTGCGTCGACGACGCTGCCCCGCTGGAGTTCCTGAAGGTCCGCGAGCACCAGCGGATCACCCTGACCGACGCCCTCGCCGCGCTGCCCGACGAACCGGTGCACACCACCGACGCCGGCTTCGACGTCAGCGACGAGGAGTACGCGCGAACCGTGCAGCGGGTGCTGTCTGAGGATATCGGCCGCGGCGAGGGCGCGAACTTCGTCATCCACCGCGCCCTGCACGCCACAGTGCAGGGCCCGCCGCTGCGGGCCGCGCTGGCCGCGCTGCGCCGGCTGCTGGTCGCCGAACGCGGCGCGTACTGGACGTTCGTGGTGCACACCGGCACCCGGACGCTGGTCGGTGCCAGCCCGGAGCGCCACGTCAGCGTCGACGACGGACTGGTGATGATGAACCCGATCAGCGGCACCTTCCGCTGCCCCGGTGGCGTCGCCGACCGGGCGGCCCTGCTGCGCTTCCTCGCCGATGAGAAGGAGACCGAAGAGCTGTACATGGTGCTCGACGAGGAGCTGAAGATGATGGCCACCGTCGCCGAACACGGTGGGCAGGTGATCGGGCCGTACCTGAAGGAGATGTCGCACCTGGCGCACACCGAGTACCTGCTCGCCGGGCGGGGCACCCGCGACGTGCGGGAGGTGCTGCGCGAGACGATGTTCGCCCCCACCGTCACCGGCAGCCCGATCGAGAACGCCTGCCGGGTGATCGCCCGGCACGAACGCAGAGGCCGGGGCTACTACGGGGGCGTGCTGGCACTGCTCGGCCACGACGAGGCCGGCCGGCAGACGCTCGACGCCCCGATCCTGATCCGGACCGCCGAGATCTCCCCCACCGGCCGACTGCGGGTGCCGGTCGGCGCGACCCTGGTCCGGCACTCGACGGCGGCCGGCGAGGTGGCCGAGACGCACGCCAAGGCCGCCGGGGTGCTGGCCGCGCTCGGCCTCGGGCCGGCCGCGTCCGTCGGCGACCGCGGGCCGGTCGCGCGCCTGGCCGACGACCCGGCGGTACGCGACGCGCTGGCCGCGCGCAACGCACCGCTGGCGCGGTTCTGGTTGGACCAGCGGTCACCGGACGCACCCGGACTGCCCGGACTGGTCGGCCGCCGGGTGTTGATCGTGGACGCCGAGGACACCTTCACCGGAATGCTGGCCCACCAACTGAACGCGTTGGGTCTCGCGGTGACCACCCGACCGTGGCACGCGAGCGGCCCGGTCGACGACTACGACCTGGTGGTCGCCGGTCCCGGACCGGGCGACCCGGGCAGCGCGGACGAGCCGAAGATGCTGGCGCTGCGGAAGCTGCTGACCGGACTGCTGACGACCGGCCGTCCCACCCTCGCGGTCTGCCTCGGCCATCAGGTGCTGGCCGGGCTGCTGGGGCTGACGCTGCACCGCCGGGATGCGCCCTACCAGGGGTTGCAGCGGGAGGTGCCGCTGTTCGGCCGGAACCGCCGGGTCGGGTTCTACTCGACGTTCACCGCCCGCTCCGAGGCCGACCGGCTGGCCACCGCGTACGGGCCGGTGGAGCTGGTTCGGGACCCGGACGACGGCGCCGTGCACGCCCTGCGGGGGCGCGGCTTCGCCGGGGTGCAGTTCCACGCCGAGTCGGTGCTCAGCCCGGACGGGCTCGCCGTGCTCAGCGAGCTGTTGACCGAGCTGCTGCCCGCGTCGCGCCCGGACGAGCTGTCCGCGACGCGCGGAGGCGCATAGTCGCCCCGGCCCGGGGGTAGGGCTGGATGGACCGGCGGCGCGGACGGGCCGAGAGCCCCCGCCCGCGCCGCCGGTCGCCCTCGTCCGTCAACCGGCCAGGCCCGCCTTCAGCGCGGCCCCCATCTGCACGGCGCGCCGGGCGGTCAGCGCGCAGGCCCCGAGCGCCACGGCGTCCGGCGCGATCTCCCCGTTGTTGCTGGTGTGCGAGGGGCCGTACGGGTTGCCGGCGATGAACTGACTGGTGTCGGTGTAACCGGGGGTGACCACCACACCGCCCCAGTGGTAGAAGACGTTGAAGAGCGAGGTCAGCGTGGTTTCCTGACCCCCGTGCGAGGTCGCCGTCGAGGTGAAGGCGGAGTAGACCTTGTTGGCCAGCGCGCCCTGGGCCCACAGCGGGCCGGTGGTGTCGACGAACTGCTTCAGCTGCGCCGCGACCATGCCGTACCGGGTCGGCGCGCCGAGGATCACCACGTCGGCCCAGGCCAGGTCGTCGACCATCGCCTCGGGCACGTCCTGGGTCTCCAGGCGGTGCGCCTGCCAGCCGGAGTTGGAGCGGATCGCCTCGTCCGGCGCCAACTCGCGCACCTTGCGCAGGCGCACGTCGGCACCGGCGTCCCCGGCGGCCTCACACACGGCCTGCGCCATCTGGTACGTGATGCCGGTGGCGCTGTAGTAGATCACCGCTACCTTGGTCTGGGCAGCCATCAGAGTGTCCCCTCCTCGTCTCGAATCAGCTCCCGCGACTACCCGCTGCGGACGCGCTCTAACGACAGCCCCGGCGCCCCCGGCTACCGGTCCGCCGGCTCAAGTTTTCCGCAACTTCCCGGTCGTTCCGGCCCGACGTCGCGCGCGGACCGCGATCCTGATGCCATCGGTGCCGGCGGGATCGAACCGCCGCCCCGCACCGGGCACCTGAACGGGGGATCGCGCTCCGCCGGCAACGGCGCTGGCGTAGCGCGATCAGGGGACGATCACCGCTCCCGCGCCCCGCTCCGGCTCAGCGGACCAGGGTCGCCATCAGCCGGTCCAGCTCGGCCGCCGGGTCGACGGTGAGACCGGTGTGCACCGGCCCCGTCTGGATCATCGTGCTGCGCGGCGCGGCCAGCCAGTGGAACCGCTCACCGAGCCGCATCCGGGTCGCCGGCCCGTCACCGGAGCAGGTCCGGTCCCAGGAGTCGAGCACCGCGGCCACCGCCGGCAGGTCGACGTCGGGCGCCAGCGCGCGAACCCGGTCGGCGTCGAGGTGCGTTCGCGCGGCCAGGAAGTCGCGCTGCTGGCAGTAGAGCAACACCCCGACGTTGATCTGCTCACCGCGCTCGATGCGGGGCACGAGCCGGATCAGCGCGTACTCGAAGGGTTGCCTCATGCCCCGCTCCCCGATGGCAGCCAGTCGGCCGTGCGGGCGACCCGGCGGGACAGGTGATCCAGGTACGCGTCGCGCGCCGCGCCGGCCGTCTCGAAGTCGGCGGCGGTCAACCACTCCCCCGGCACCAGGGCCAGCACCTCGGTGAGCAGCTCCCGGGTGACCTGGGGGGCCAGCTCGGCGTCGGCCTCGGCCAGCCGCGACGCGTACGGCGCCAGCACGTGGTCCTCCGCGCGGTAGGCACGGTGCACACCGGCCTCGGCGCGTGGCCAGTTGTGGTGGAAGTACAGCGAGGCGCCGTGGTCGATCAGCCACAGCTCCCGGTGCCAGACGAGCAGGTTCGGGTTGCGCCAACTCCGGTCGACGTTCTCCACGTACGCGTCGAACCAGAGCACCCGGGAGGCCAGCGCCGGGTCGACGGGGTGCGCCACCGGGTCGAAGCCCAGCGCCCCGGGCAGGAAATCCATCCCGAGGTTGGCGCCGCCGCTGCTGCGCAGCAGCTCCTGCACCTCCTGGTCGGGCTCGGCCCGCCCGATCACCGGGTCGATGTCGAGGACCACCAGCGGCGGCACCCGCAACCCCAGCCGGCGCGCCAGCTCACCGCAGATCACCTCGGCGATCAGCGCCTTCGGCCCCTGCCCGGCGCCTCGGAACTTCGCCACGTAGGTGCCGAGGTCGTCGGCCTCCACCACGCCCGGCAGCGACCCACCCTCGCGCAGCGGGGTGACGTAACGGATCGCGGTGACCTGGCGGAGCACGCCGCCCACCCTACTGTGGCCGGCCGGGACGGTTGGCGGGCCGGCCTAAACCGGCACGCGCGGGTCAGTCGAGCTTGTCGCGCAGCTTGTCGACCTGGGTCTGCAAGCGGTCCACCGCGTTCTCGTTGTTGACGAACGTGGTGATGCCCGCGGCCAGACCGAGCCCGATCAGCACGGCCAGGATGCTGAGCACCAGGCCGCCGATCGACACGCCACGACCGGTGACGCCGGGTCGGCTCGCCATCTTGAGGCCGACGATGCCGAGGATGACCCCGATGATGCCGAGCACCAGCCCCAGCGGGGCAAGGATCGCGGTCAACACGCTGAAGAAACCGGCCACTCCGAACACCAGGGCGAAGGTCGCGGCGGCGCTCGTCTTCGCGCGGGTGTCCCCCCGATGGCCCCGGGACCCGGCCGGTGCGCTTGCGGCAGTCATGACATTCCCTCCCGTACGCGCGGCGCGCGCACTTCCGGCGAGCCGCATTCCCCCGAAGACCGCGGTTACGCCTCCCACCAGCAGAAGTGTCGGTGGTCGGCCCTAGGCTGGCCGCCCGGCCACCAAAAGGAGCGCCCGATGCCTGTCGACCTCAGTGCGGCCGACGCGCTGGCGCTGCGGATGACCAGCCTGCTGCTGCGCCCACACCCGAGCACCCGACCCGGCACCGTCGCCGAGGTGGTCGAGTGGTTCGGCGCGATGCAGGCACAGGATCTGGCCAGCGGGCTGTGGTCGCTGGGCGCCCGGCTACCCGGTCGCAGCGTGGCAGACGTGCAGGTGGCGTTGGAGCGGCGTGAGGCGCTGCGGACCTGGCCGATGCGGGGCACCGTGCACCTCGTCCCGTCCGCCGACGCCCGCTGGATGCTGGAGCTGACCGGCGTACGATCCCTGGCCGGCGTGGCGACCCGGCGGGCGCAGCTCGGGCTCACCGAGGCCGACGCGGACCGGGCGGTGGACGTCCTCGGCGCCGCACTGGCCGGCGGCGGGCGACTCACCCGCGCGCAGTGCCTGGCCACCCTGCGGGCGGCCGGCCTGGGCACCGAAGGGCAGCGTGGCTACCACCTGCTGTGGTATGCGAGCGTTCGCGGCGTGACCTGCGTGGCGCCGAACGTCGGCACCGAGCAGACCTTCGCCCTGCTCGACGAGTGGGCACCCACGTCCCACCGGCTGGAGCGGGACGAGGCGCTGGCCCTGCTCGCCCACCGCTACGTGCGCGGGCACGGCCCGGTCACCGACCGCGAGTTCGCCGGGTGGAGCGGCCTCACCCTCACCGACGCCCGGCGCGGCCTGGCCGCCGCCGACGACGCGCTGAGCACGGTACGCGTCGACGGCACTCCGATGTACGTCGACGCGGCCCTGGCCGACGCGCCACGCACCGCGCCGGACGACGTGTTGGCGCTGCCCGGCTTCGACGAGTATCTGCTCGGCTTCCGGGACCGCACGTTGATGCTCGACCCCGCCCACCAGGCGGCAGTGGTGCCGGGCAACAACGGCATCTTCCAGGCCACCGTGGTCCGCGCCGGTCGGGTGGTGGGTGTGTGGAAGCGCAAGGTCGGCCGCACCGCGGTCACCGTGACGATCCAGCCGCTCACCACGCTCGACATCGCGGCGCGGGCCCGGGTGGAGCAGGCGCTCGGGCGCTACGCCGACTTCCTCGGGCTGCCGGCCCGCTTCGACTGGCTGACCCGACCCGGCGGCGTCACTGCTCCGGCGGCGCCGGGTCGGCCGGTCGTGGGCGGGCAGCGCTGAGCAGGTCGACGATCCGGGTCACCCGGGGGTCCGCGCGGATCTGCGCCACGCTGGCCGGCAGCGGCAGTCGCCAGTTCGGATACTCGTCCACCGTGCCCGGCATGTTGGGTTGGCGCACCTCGCCCAGCACGTCGTAGAGGGAGACGCCGAGCAGCCGGGTCGGGCTGGCCGCGAGCGCGGCGTGCATCGCCACCACCACCTCGCCGTC
The DNA here is from genome assembly GCF_044455385.1 of Micromonospora sp. NPDC051227. Taxonomy (NCBI): domain Bacteria; kingdom Bacillati; phylum Actinomycetota; class Actinomycetes; order Micromonosporales; family Micromonosporaceae; genus Micromonospora; species Micromonospora sp. NPDC051227. Next base: position 122,046 of record NZ_JBITET010000014.1, on the reverse strand, counting down.
GTCGGGCGTCTTCGCCGGTTCAGCCGACTCAGACCCCGACGTCGGCTCGGGCAGCAGGTTCTCGGCAGCCAACATCGTGAGCAGCCGGTCCCGATCGGCGGCGGCGCGGGCCCGCTCCACCGCCACGTCGGTGCCGAGCAGCTTCAACTCGTCGCGCACCCGCACGTGCTCACCGGTCAGGAAGCCGGGCGCGGTGGGCAGGTCGTGGGTGGAGATGGTGGCGAGGGCGTTGCGCGGCCACCGGGCCGGCGGGACGAAGTCACCGGCATCGTCGCGTGCGAACCACAGCACTGTCGAGCCGAGCATGTTGCGCCCCCGCAACCCTCGGGTCACCGCCGGTTGGACCGTGCCGAGATCCTCACCGACCACCACCGCGCCGGCCCGGTGCGCCTCCAACGCGAGGATGCCGAGCATCGCCTCGGCGTCGTAGCGCACGTAGGTGCCCTCGGCGGCGCCGCCGCCCGGCGGCACCCACCACAGTCGCCACAGGCCGGCGACGTGGTCGACCCGCAGACCACCCGCGTGCCGCAGGGTGCGGCGCAGCATGTCCCGGTACGCGGCGTAACCGGTGGCGGCAAGCCGGTCCGGGCGCCACGCGGCGAGCCCCCAGTCCTGGCCGAGCTGGTTGAAGTCGTCCGGTGGCGCGCCGACCCGCACGCCCTGGGCCAGCACGTCGGCGAGCTGCCACCCGTCCGCGCCGCCCGGGTCGATGCCCACGGCCAGGTCGTGCACGACACCGACCGGCATTCCCGCCGAGCGGGCCGCTGCCGTTACGGCGTCGAGCTGCTCGTCGCACAGGTGTTGGAGCCAGGCGTAGAAGGTCACCCGGTCGGCGAGTTGCCGACGCTGCTCGGCTACCGCCGGGGCGTCCGGGTGGTGCAGCTCCGCCGGCCAGGCACGCCAGTCGTTGCCGTGCCGCTCGGCGAGCGCGCACCAGGTGGCGAAGCTGGTCAGCGCCGGGTCCGCGGCAAGGTCCACCGGCTGGGCGTACGGGTGCAGCAACTCCAGGGCGTGCCGCTTGGCGGCCCACACCTCGTCGTAGTCGATCAGGGGACCCCGGTCGGGACGCAGCGCGTCGACCACGGCCCGGGTCGCCGGGTCCGCCGCACGGTACGCGGCGGTGTCGCTGACCCGTAGGTACAGCGGGTTGACGAAGCGTCGGCTGGCGGGCGAATACGGTGAGGTGGCCACCGGATGCGCCGGCCCGACCGCGTGCAGCGGGTTGAGCAGCACCAGCCCGGCCCCGGTGTCACCGGCCCACCCGGTGAACTCGGCGAGGTCACCGAGATCTCCCATCCCCCAGGAGCGCTCCGAGGTCAGCGCGTAGAGCTGGAGCATCCACCCCCAGCTCGACGGCGGGACCGGCAGTCGGCGCGGCACCACCACCAGTGTCACCTCCCGGTCGGCGCAGGCCAGCCGGTGCCAACCAAGGGGCAGGTCCGCCGGCAGCTCACCGTCGACCGCGCGACGGCCACCGTCCTCCAGGGTCACCACCCCCGGGCCGGGCAGCGCCCGGCTGCGCCCGTGGGTGAGCACTACCGTCTCCGGCAGGGCGCTCCGGTCGACCGCGCGGGCGGCGGCGAGCGCGTCGGCGATCGCCGACGGGCTGGTGGCGTCCACGCCGAGCAGCCCCAGCACACCCACCACGGTCTCCGGTGCGACAGCGACGCGGCGATGCCGCCAATCCTCGTACCAGGTGGAAACACCGTTCGCGTTGGCCAACGCGGCCAATCGTCGGTTCATCCCGCCCGCCCCCCGCTTCACGACGCGACCTCCGACCACCCTGCCACGCCCGCTCCCGCGCCGCAGAACACGGCAGGTCGCCCCCCGCCGCGCCAATCCCCCCGCCGCGCCGATCCCCCCGCCGCGCCGATCTTGCACTTCCTGTCCCGACACAAGGGCTATTCCACCTGTATCGACAACCGAAAGTGCAAGATCGGCGCGATCGGGCCGTCAGTCGGCGAGCGCGCCGGCGGCTCGACCCTCGTGCAGGGTCAGGTTGCGGCCGTTGGCCGGGTCGAACAGGTGGATCTTCTCCAGGTTGAACCAGACCCGCCGCGTCTGCCCTTCGGCGACCGGGGACTCGGCGGACAACCGGGTCACCAGGTTGCCGCCGGCACCGGCGAAGTCGGCGGCGCCCGCGTCGGCGGCCAACTCCTCCAGCTCGGCGGCGCTGGCCTTCTCACCCTCGACGGTGAAGTAGACGTACTTGTCCGAGCCCATCGACTCGACGATGTCCACCGGCGCCTCGAACTCCATGCCCCGCCGACGGGTGTCGTCGTCGACCAGTTCGGCGTCCTCGAAGTGCTCGGGCCGGATGCCGAGAATCAGCTCGCGAGGCGCGTCGGCCGACTCCAACTCCCGGCGGACCCGGTCACCGATCGGCACCTCGCCCAGGGCGGTGTGCAGCTCGCCGTCCTGCACGGCGGCGTGCAGGAAGTTCATCGAGGGCGAGCCGATGAAGCCGGCCACGAAGAGGTTCTTCGGGTGGTCGTACAGCTCCTGGGGCGGCCCGACCTGCTGCACCGCGCCCCCGCGCATGATCACCACACGGTCGCCGAGGGTCATCGCCTCGGTCTGGTCGTGGGTGACGTAGACAGTGGTGGTGCCGAGCTGCTTCTGCAGGCGGGACACCACAGTGCGCATCTGCACCCGCAGCTTGGCGTCGAGGTTGGACAACGGCTCGTCCATCAGGAACGCCTTCGGCTGGCGGACGATTGCCCGGCCCATGGCGACGCGCTGACGCTGGCCACCGGAGAGGTTGGCCGGCTTGCGGTCCAGCAGCGAGGTCAGCTCCAGCACCTTCGCCGCCTCGTCGACCTTCCGGTCGATGGTCTCCTTGTCGAGCTTCGCCAGCCGCAGCGGGAACGCCATGTTCTCCCGCACTGTCATGTTCGGGTACAGCGCGTACGACTGGAACACCATGGCGATGTCCCGGTCCCGGGGGGCCTTGTCGTTGACCCGCTGCCCGGCGATGCGCAGCTCACCGGAGCTGATGTCCTCCAGCCCGGCGATCATGTTGAGGGTGGTGGACTTGCCGCAGCCCGAGGGCCCGACCAGGATCACGAACTCGCCGTCGGCGATCTCCAGGTCGACGTCCTGCACGGCGACGGTCCCGTCCGGGAAGCTCTTGCTCACCTTGTCCAGCACGATGTCAGCCATGACTACCCACCTATCCCTTTACCGCGCCGGAGGTCAGACCGGACACGATGCGACGCTGGAAGAAGAGAACGAACAGGATGATCGGAACGGTGATCACCACGGCGGCGGCACAGATCGCCCCGGTGGGGTCCTCGAACTGCGACGCGCCGGTGAAGAACGACAACGCTGCCGGCACCGTGCGCGACCGCTCGGTCGAGGTCAGCGAGATGGCGAACAGGAAGTCGTTCCAGCAGAAGATGAAGACCAGGATCGCCGTGGTGAACAGCCCGGGCGCGGCCAGTGGCGCGATCACCCGCCGGAACGCCTGCCCCTGGGTGGCGCCGTCCATCTTCGCGGCCTTCTCCAGATCCCACGGGATCTGCTTGAAGAACGCCGACAGCGTGTAGATCGCCAGCGGCAGCGCGAAGGTGATGTACGGCAGGATCAGCCCCAGCCAGGTGTCGAAGATCTTGAGCTGACGCTCGATCTCGAACAGCGGCGACACCAGTGACACCTGCGGGAACATCGCGATCAGCAGGGAGACGCCGACCAGCAGCTTCTTACCGGGGAAGTCCAGTCTGCTGATCGCGTACGCGGCCATCGCGCCGAGCACCACAGCGATCAGCGTGGCGATCAGCGCGATGCCGATCGAGTTGACCAGCGCCCTGACGAACTGGTCGGTGTCGAAGATGGTCCGGTAGTTGTCCAGCGTCCACTCCCGGGGGATGAAGTTCCCGTCGGTGAGGGTGGCCGGCGTCTTGAACGACAGCGACGCGATCCACAGCACCGGGACCAGCGCGAAGACGACCACGAGGACGTCGAGCAGACCCCAGCGCAGCTTTGCCCTGGTAGTGGTTTCGACAGCCATGTCAGCGCCTCTCTCCGTCGTCGCTGCCCGGAGCAGCGGTGCCGAACAGCTTCACGAAGACGAAGGCGATGATCGCCACGGTGATGAAGATCAGCACCGACATCGTCGAACCGATGCCGAGGTTGAGACCCCGGATCAGGTTGTTGTAGGCGAGCATCGACACCGACGACGTCTCGTTGCCTCCGGCGGTCAACACGAAAATGTTGTCGAAGACCCGGAACGCGTCCAGGGTGCGGAACAGCAACGCGACCAGGATCGCCGGCTTCATCACCGGCAGCATCACCTTGGTGAACTTCTGCCAGGCGGTCGCGCCGTCGGTGGAGGCCGCCTTGAGCAGGTCCTCCGGGACCAGCGCCAGGCCGGCCATCAGCAGCAGCGCCATGAACGGGGTGGTCTTCCAGATCTCCGCCAGCATGATGATCGCCAGGGAGCTGGCCCGTTCGGTGAGCGGCGCGCCGTCGCTGAACAGGTCGGCCAGGTAGCCGGTGCCGGGCGTCCAGGCGTACCGCCAGGAGAACGCGGCGACCACCGTGACGATCCCGTACGGGATCAGCGCCGAGGTCCGGACCAGGCCGCGCCCGACCAGGGTGCGGTGCATGATGATCGCCAGGCCCATGCCGAGCACCAGCTCGACGGCGACGGTGACCACCGTGATCAGCATGGTCACCCCGAACGCCGTCCACCAGAACTCGTTGGTGAGCACTGTTACGTAGTTCTCCAGCCCGATGAACTCACGCTGGTCGGGGAAGCGCAGGTCGAAGCGCTGCAACGACAGCCAGACCGAGTAGATGATCGGGTACGCGGTCACCGCGATCATGACCAGCGCGGCCGGCGCGCAGAGCAGCAGGCCGAGCCGGCGTTCGGCCTTCTTGTTCTCACTCAGAGGGGCCTTGCGACGGCCGCCGCGTTGCTTCGGTACGGCGGCGGGCCGGCGGGTCTCCTCGGCGGCGACATCGGCGCCGGTCGGCGTGGCGTTGATACTCACGGCAGGACCCCCTTGGACTGGAGGGCGTCAGCGATGGCGTCGCGCAGCTCGTCGGCGGTCTGCTGCGGGCGGATCCCGGACGGCGGCGACAGGATCGCCGACATCACTGTGGAGATGCTCTGGTAGGCGGGGGTCAGCGGACGCGTCGCCGGCTCCTTCAGCTCCTCCAGGATGGTGTCCTTCATCGGGTACGCCTCGGTCATCTCCGGGTCGTCGAAGACCGCCTCGATGGTCGGCGGCACACCGTCGTTGATGGCGGAGAACTTCTGGTGCTCGGCGCTGCGGATGCACCGGGCCGCCTCGAAGGACTGCTCCGGGTGCTTGGAGTAGGAGCTGACCGCCAGATTGACCCCACCGATGGTGACCTTGCTGGGGGTGCCCTCGTCGATGCCCGGGACCCGAGCCCAGCCGACCTGCTTGGCCAGCTCCGGGTTCGCCTCCTGTAGAGCCGGGTAGACGAACGGCCAGTTCACCTGGAACGCGCCCGCGCCGGACTGGAACTCCAGCCGAACCGGGTCCTCGGTGGCGTTGCTGAACGACGGCGAGGTCACGCCCGACGTGGCGAACTTCTTCAGCTGCTCCAACGCCCGGACCGTGCCCTCGTCCATCACGGCCTTCGTACCGTCGTCGTTGAGGATCTTCCCGCCGGCGCTTTCGGCCAGGGTGTTGTAGAGGACGACCAGACCCTCGTACTGCGCGCCCATGGTGAGCACCTGGTACGGCTTGCCCTGGTCCTTGAGCTGCTGGGCCGCGCTGATCATCTGGTCCCAGGTGGTCGGCGGCTGCGGCACCAGGTCCTTGCGGTACCAGAGCAACTGGACGTTGGTGTTCTTCGGCGCCGCGTACAGCTTGTCCTCGTATCGGGCGGTGTCCAACGGCCCGGCGAGGGTGCCCTGCTCGACGTCGGCCTTGTCCTGGCCGGTCCACTCGCGGATCCAGTCGGCGCTGGCGAACTCCTGGGTCCAGGTGACGTCCAGCCCGAGCAGGTCCATCCCGCTGTCCTCGGCGGCCAGCCGGCGCACCATCTGCACCCGCTGGTCGTCGGCCTGCCGGGGCAGCACCCGGTAGGCGATCTCGTACCGTCCCTGGGCCTGCGCGTTGCAGTCGTCGACGACCTTCTGCAGGTTCTGCTCGGGCGGGTAGTACAGGTTGATCGTCGGTGGGCCACCAGCGTCGTCCGCGCCGCACGCGGCCAGCGGCGCCACGAGTGCCAGCGCGGCAGCCGCCGCGCCCAGCCGAACAACCGGCCGGCGTCGGTGTCGAGCCGTTTCGGGGTCCGTCATCGCCCTCCCCCTCTCCTCGGCGAAAGACCGGGGAGGGCATCCGTGCCCCGGCGCACGGCGAGCCGATTCCGAGTCGGCAAGCTGCGGAAACTCCGGCCCGGATGCTCTGTAGCGGCTACTCTGCCCCGCCCGTGAAGTCGCGAAACCTGGCTGTCACACCGAGAGTTCACACAGCGACCGGCCCTCGGTGCCTGCGCCCGAACGCGCGTGTTCGCGCTGTCAGCGGAGGGTTCGGCAGTAACCGACGGGCGGTGTGAGCATGATCGGCGCGCGGGCGGGTAGCGGCAGCGCACCGACTCCTCGCCAAGTTTGGGAGGCACCCATGCGAACACCGCTGTGTCGAGGTTCGAGACCTAGCCGAAGTCGGTCAACCTCGACCGGGCGGGGATCAGGCCGCCAGGCACGAGCATTGCCGCTGGCACCCCGACTCGCCGCGCCGCGCCGCACAGGCCCGCTCGGGTGACGTGCAAGACATCGGCGACCCTAGACGCCGATACCCCCCGGGGGTATATTGAGGGCGAGGAGGCGATCACGATGTCGCACGACCACCAGCACCACCAGCACCACCAGCACCACCAGATGAACATCTCCACCCAGGCGACAGACCGGGTGAACGGACACGGTGACCACCCCGGTCACTCGAAGGAACCCGGCGGGGGCGATGCCCCCGCAGGCAAGCACGACGCGCACGCCGGGCATGACAAGCACGCCGGGCACGACCCGGAGGCGTTTCGGCGCAAGTTCTGGCTGAGTCTGGCGTTGACGGTGCCGATCGTGGTGACCAGTCACATGGTGATGGACTGGTTCGGCTACCAGGTGGACTTCCCGGGCGTCGGGTGGGTGGGTCCGGTGCTGGGCACGGTGGTGTTCGCCTACGGCGGGTGGCCGTTCCTGCAGGGCGCGGTGCGGGAGGTGCGCGACCGGGCGCCGGGGATGATGCTGCTGATCGCGATGGCGATCACCGTCGCCTACGTCGCCTCTCTGGCGACGGCGGTGGGCGCGTTCGACTTGGACTTCTGGTGGGAGCTGGCCGCCCTGGTCACGATCATGCTGCTCGGGCACTGGCAGGAGATGAAGGCCATCGGCCAGGCCCAGGGCGCGCTGTCCGCTTTGGCGGCGCTGTTGCCCGACGACGCCGAACGCCTCGGCGGCGACGGTCAGCCCGAGCAGGTGCGCGTCAGTGACCTGAACGTCGGCGACGTGGTGCTCGTGCGCCCAGGCGGGCGGGTGCCGGCCGACGGGCGGATCTCCGACGGCCGGGCGGAGCTTGACGAGTCGATGATCACCGGTGAGTCTCGTCCGGTGCCGCGCGAGGCGGGGGATCGGGTGGTGGCCGGCACGGTGGCCACCGATGCGGCGATCCGGGTCCGGGTCGAGGCCGTCGGTGAGGACACCGCCCTGGCCGGGATCCAGCGCCTGGTCGCCCAGGCGCAGCAGTCCAGTGGCCGGGCGCAGGTGCTGGCCGACCGGTTCGCCGCCTGGCTGTTCTACATCGCCAGCGCCACGGCCGTGGTGACGCTGCTTGTCTGGACGGTGTTCGGCAACCTCGACGAGGCGGTCGTGCGCACGGTGACGGTGCTGGTGATCGCCTGCCCGCACGCGCTCGGCCTGGCGATCCCTCTGGTGATCGCTCTGTCCACCGCCGTCGCCGCCAAGGGCGGCATCCTGATCAAGAACCGCCTCGCCCTGGAACGGATGCGCACGGTCGACGCGGTGTTGTTCGACAAGACCGGCACCCTGACCCGCGGCGAGCACGCCGTCACCGGCGTCACCGCCGCCACCGGAAGCAGCGACGCCGACGTCCTGGCGATCGCGGCGGCGGTGGAAGCCGACAGCGAGCATCCCCTCGCCCGGGCCATCGTCACTGCCGCCGCCCAGCAGGGGGCCCGGCGCACCGCGACGGGGTTCCGGTCACTGACCGGGCGCGGGGTACGCGCCGAGGTCGACGGCGTCAGCTACGCCGTCGGCGGGCCCGCGCTGCTGCGCGAACTGCGGGCCGCAGCGCCGGATGACCTGCGCCGCCAACACGACGAGTGGTCGGGCCGGGGAGCCGCGGTGCTGCACCTGCTGCGCCTCGACGACGACCAGGCCAGGGTGATCGGCGCCCTCGCCCTCGAAGACCAGGTCCGTCCCGAGGCGCGGCAAGCCATCGCCGAACTACGCCAGCAGGGCATCCGCAAGATCGCCATGATCACCGGTGACGCCCGCTCGGTCGCCGAGGCGGTCGCCGCGGACCTGGGCTTTCGCCCGGGCGAGGACGAGGTGTTCGCCGAGGTGCTGCCAGCGGACAAGGACGACGCCGTGGCCGAACTACAGAAACGCGGACTACGAGTGGCGATGGTCGGCGACGGCGTCAACGACGCCCCCGCGCTGGCCCGCGCCGACGTCGGGATCGCGATCGGCGCCGGCACCGACGTCGCCATCGAGTCCGCCGGGGTGGTCCTCGCCTCCTCCGACCCGCGCGCAGTGGCAGGGGTGATCCGCCTGTCCCGCGCCTCCTACCGAAAGATGATCCAGAACCTGGCCTGGGCCGCCGGCTACAACGTGATCGCCCTCCCGTTGGCCGCCGGCGTCCTCGCCTGGGCCGGGGTGACCCTCAGCCCCGCGGTCGGGGCCGTGCTGATGTCCGCCTCCACCATCGTGGTCGCCCTCAACGCCCAACTCCTGCGCCGCGTGCACCTGCGCCCCGCGAGCGAGTGAAGCGCGGCGATCGCGGAATCGGCCACAGCAGCCCCACCACCGCCGTACCGGCCCCGCCCGCCGCCCAAGACGGATGCACCAGCGACACCTGCGACCAGCAAACGGTCACACCGGCCGGCCACGGCAACGGGCACATGCCCGGCTGGCAGGTGTGCCTGGCCGTGGTCACCGCTCTCAGCCTCGCGGTTGTCCTCGGTCTCCTGCTGTTCACGCGCACCAGCCGGCTGCTTCTGCACGAAGCCGAGTGGCCCTCGGAGCGGTTCGAGGCGGAGCGCGCCAAGATCCGCGCCGCCGCGGTGCTCACCGGCGAGGGACCCGGGTACACCGACGGGTGCGCTGATCCACTTCCCGGGATGAACGACGGCGGGCTGAGCGTCAGCTCCGGGCCCTCGCCCAGGAGAGGAAGCGCTCGGTCATCCGGGCCGGCGGGTGCTCCGGGTGGAGTTGGGTGAGCTGGTTCGTCGCCTCGTGCATCAGGGTGCCGAGGTAGATCAGCAGCGCGGTCCGGCTGGTCCGGTACTCCGTGAGCAAGGCGAGCTTGGCCGGCTGGCAGGGCCACTCCTTGCCGCAACTGCGGCACCGCCACAGCGGGCGCATGGCGACGTGCGGCACGGGCGGCCGGACCACCATCACCACCGCCGCACTCTGGGCTGCTGGTCTGTCGTGGTGAGCACATCGACCTCCTCGGGGACCGGCGAAGGGGCCGCTCCCGCAAGGGGGAGACGGGAGCGACCCGGGGGCAGAGCCCACCGCCGCCATTCCGGCCACCAGCGGACCCGCCACTGGTGACAGTCTGGTGATGAGGCGACTACCGTCGATACGTGCTCACGCCATCCGTGCAGCTCAGCGGCCCAGGTGAGCACCGATGAGGGGCACGCCGGGCCAGACCGAGCGAAGGTTGGGGAATCGATGGGGACCGTCACCGACTACGTGCTGGAGGAGTTGCGCCTGCTCCGGGCGGAAACTGGGCTCAGCCAGGACGACTTCGGCAGGGGCATCGGCTATTCGGGTTCACACGTCAGCTCGGTGGAGACCGGCGGGCGACCGCCCACGAAGGAGTACATGCGAGCGGTCGACACCCAGCACCGGACCGGCGGACGCTTCCTCCGCATGCTGGACGGGCTGGCCCGGCTCGACGCCGAGCCGGCGTGGCTGCGCGAGTGGATCGAGTTCGAGCGGGAGGCGACCACGCTGCGCTGGTTCGAGTTGGCGTATGTGCCGGGCCTGCTCCAGACCGAGCGGTACGCCCGCGCGACGCTGGCCGGTGGCCGGTTCGACGCCGAGGACGTGGACCGGATCGTCGCCTCCCGGCTGGAGCGGCAGGCGATCCTGCACCGCGCGCACCCGCCGCAGCTCATCGCCGTACTGGACGAGGCGGTGCTGCGCCGGCCGGTGCTCGACCAGCCGGGCCTCATGGTCGAGCAGTGCGAGCACCTGGCCCAGTTGACAACGGCGGAGCATATCCAGGTGCACATCGTCCCGGTGGATGCTGGGATGTATCTGGGGCTCGCCGGTCAGTTCATCATCGCCGAGATGCCCGACGGCGAGCGGGTGGCTCACGCCGACAACCAGCTCACCGCGCAGTTCGTCGATGCCTCGGCCGACGTCGCTAAGCTGGCGAAGACGTGGGAGATCGTGCGGAACGAGGCGCTCCCCCGCCGGCAGTCAACCGACCTGATCAAGGAAGTGGCGAAGTCATGGGCATGCTGACCCCACAGTGGCGAAAGTCGACCCGGTCCGGCGGCAACGGCGGATCCTGCGTCGAGGTCGCCGACAACCTGCCGAGCGTGGTGCTGGTGCGCGACACCAAGGACCGCGACGGCGGCACCCTGCACGTCGACCCGACGGCCTGGAAGGCGTTCGTCGAGTACGCCAAGCAGCACTGACGCGAAGCCCGGAGAAGCCCTCACGCGGGGGCTTCTCCGGAGGAGACATGCCCGACCGGCCGCCCGCGTCGATCTTGCAGTTTCGGTCGCCGAAAAGCGTGCAATGCCCCCTACGTCGGGACAGCAAGTGCAAGATCGCGGCCGGGTCCGGTCGATCAGGGAGTTGCGGTGCCCGGTTTGGGGTTATACGGGGACCTTGCCACCCACCACAACTCCATGATCGACTAGGCGTCGAGCGGCACTGACTCCGCCACGCGGCGCTTGTTCCACCGGTGTCCTGCCCGGACCGGGCATGCTTGAACGATGATCGCGCGCTTCAAGGACCTCTGTCTGGACGCTACCGACCCGCTCGCACTCGGCGGCTTCTGGGCCCGGATGCTCGACGGTGACATGGCCGATGCCGGTGACGACGACACCCGGGTGGATCCCCGCTCGGCGCGCTCCAACGCGGAATCCATCTGGGTGAACAAGGTGCCCGAGCCTCGGGTCGGCAAGACCCGCGTACACCTGGATCTGCGGTTGGCCGACGCGGACCGGGCGGCGCTGCTCGCGGACGGCGCCCGGCTGGTCCGCGAACCGGGCGGCGACGCGTCCTGGTGGGTGTTGAACGACCCGGAGGGCAACGAGTTCTGCGCGTTCCCGGCCCGCGACGGCACCCGACCGGGCCCGTTCGAGCTGGTGGTGGACTCGGCCGACCCGGCAGCGCAGGCGACCTGGTGGGCCGGCGTGCTCGGCGGCACCATCGAGCACGAGTCGAGCACCTCGTCGGTGGTCGGCGCGGCCGGGTTCCCGTGGGAGTACTGGGTGTTCGTCGCGGTGCCCGAGCCCAAGACGGTCAAGAACCGCCTGCACTGGGACGTCGACCTGGTCGACCCGGAGCCGATGGCGCTGATCGCGGCGGGCGCGACGCTGCTGCGGGAGCCGCTCGACGAGGCGCACTGGTGGTGGGTGCTGGCCGACCCCGAGGGCAACGAGTTCTGCGCCTTCGCCCCACGCCCCACCGGGTGAACGACCGACTACCGAGCGCGGGCATCGTCGGCTAGCGTTTTCCTAGCGCCGTAGCCGGCGCGTTCGCCGCCGCCGTCGACACGCCTCCGGCCGACCCATGCCTGCCCGATCGGTTGGTAATCGCGGGAACGTCCCACCGCCGCTCCCCCGGTTCGGCAGGATCGTCCCAACGAGGAGGTGCCGTCGTGCAGGACACCCGCGCTCTCGCCCTGACATTCGAGGTGAGCGGCCTGCCACCGGTCAAGACCGAAGCGTTGTCCATCTTCGCCGCCGGGCACCGGCAGGCGACGAGGGTCCGCACCCTGCTCCAGGCCGCCCTCGCCGCGGCCCAGCGCACCGGCTGGACGCCGTTGCCCGGGCCGATCGAGGTGGACCTGGTGTTGCGCTGCCCGCCCGGGCACCGTACGTCTGACGCCAGCACCCTTCTCGGCGGCGTCTGCGCGGTGTTGCAGGACAAGAAGCGGGTGTCGAGCATCGGCCTCGCCCACCTCGGCGTGCTGGTGGACGTCGCCCTCTACGACGACGACCGGCAGATCCGCCGGCTGTCGTACCACGAGGAGCCGGCGGAGGAATTCTCGTACCAGGTGCGGGTTGCCGCCGTACCGACCGGGGTTTGACCGACGTTCGCGGTGGGGTATCGCGGACGCCGACGAAGGGAGCACCGATGTCGGAGCCACACGTCACGCTCGACCCCCGCGGGCTCGATCCTGTGCAGCAGAAGCTGCGCGGCCCGCTGGAGGAGCAGCTGACCTCGGCGCTTCAGGCGGCCACCGAGCGGGTCCGTACCGGCTACGCCGGTGAACCGGTCGAGCAGGTCTGCCAACGACTGTTGGAGGAGACCCGCTCCGGGTTGCATCCCGACATCGCTGCCGGGTTCAACCCGGACATGGACGAGTTCTGCCGGGTGGCGGTGTCAATCGTCCGGCGCGAGGCCGGCTGAGCCGCAGCGGTTCTCAGTATCGGCTCAGCTGGGCGTACGGGCTGAGCACGATGCGTGGTGACAGCGCCGGGTCCAGCCAGTTGAGCACGTCGACCAGGTGACCGTGGGCGAGGGAGACGCAACCAGCGGTGGCGTTGCCGGCGCTGGTGCTGAACTGGTGCAGGAAGATCCCGCTGCCCGCGTTCGGCACCGGCTTCGGCACGTTCGGCGGCATGTTGTAGGTGATCACCGCGAAGTGCGTGTACGCGGGAACCTCCTTCCACAGCGCCTCGCTGGCCCCGCCCGGGTTGGTCGCACTCTGCTGGAAGGTGTTGTAGAGCGCGGACGACGGGTTCTCGTTCCACCAGTCACCGCTGACCAGCCGGTGGTAGGGGAATCGCACGCCCGGGTTGGCGGCGATGCCGTACATGGTGGGGCCGATCGAGTAGACGCCGGTCGGCGTGGTCGGCACACCCTCCACGTGGTTGTCGCTGAAGCCCTTCGAGCCGATCCGGGCGGGCAACGACCCCGAGGCCGGCTGCCAGCTGTTCCGGACCCGCACATACGCCTCCAGCGTGGCGTAGGTCGTGGTGTAGCTGCTGGCGCCGACGATGATCACCTGCTTCGTCTCCGCCGGCAGCGTCGTCAATGCGCTGGCCCGGTTCTGGGGCTGCCACCTCGGCCAGGGTCGCTGCGCCGGGGCTGTGCCCCAGGCCGGCCGCAACGGCCGGTCCGCCGCGAGTGCGGGCGCGGCCGGAGCGAGCACGGCCGGAGCGACCAGACCCGCCGCCGCGCCGAGTAGGAGAGATCTGCGCTTCATGCCGCCATCCTGACAGTCGAACCGGCGTGCGGTCTGCCCCGCTCGCAACGGTCGTACGATTCGCGGGCCGGGTCAGGACCGGGTCCGCAACTACCCGGCCCTGACCCTCGGCCGTCCGGCAGGGAAGCGGACAGCTCCGGCACCCCGCCGTGCGGGCGTGGCGGCGACGCCACGCGCCACAACGGGGTGAGCCGGCCACTTCGCACTCAGCTCCACGGTGCCCACCCGCCGAACGCCGACGCGCCCCCGACACACCCCGAAGGGCCGTGAGCGCCGGACCAGGCTAGGCGCGCTCAGACCGGCCGGACAAGCCGCGTCGGACGACTGGCGGCAGGACTGATCCCACGATGAAAATCGGGCAGGTTGGCGTAACACGACCATGATCGCCGACGCTGTTCGGCTTCGGTACGCTCAGAAGTGGCGCAGCAGGTCCCGGAACGCGGCGAGCCGCAGCACCCCGCCGTCGGTCGGGTCCAGCTCGTCGTCCTCCAGCACCCAGGTGTTCGCGTTCGGAATGAACACCGCGTTCAACCCTGCGGCGCGCGCCGGCAGGATGTCGGACTTCGGGGAGTTGCCGATCATCCACGCACCGTCCGGCGCGAAGCCGTGCTCCCGAGTCAGCCACCGATACGTGTCGACGTTCTTCTCGGCGACGATGTGCGCGGCCCCGAAGTGGTGCAGCAGACCGCAGGCGTCCAGCTTGCGCTGCTGCTCCTCCCGATCGCCCTTGGTGAGCAGCAGCAACTCGTGCCGGCCGGCCAGCTCGTCGAGCGCGTCGGCCACCCCGGGCATCAGCTCCACCTGGTGCTCGACGAGGGCCACCGCCAGCCGGTCGATCTCCTGACGTTCGGAGTCGGTGGCCGGGCGCTCGCGCAGCCGCTCCAGGCACTCCGCCAGGCTGCGCAGGAAGACCTTGCTGCCGTACCCGTGCGCCACAGCGTTGGCCCGCTCGATGTCGTCGAGGACGGCCCGCAGCGCGGCCCGGTCCAGGGTGGGGTGGTCCAACCAGCCCAGGAAGTCGTCGATCACCCGCTCGAAGACGACGTTGTTCTCCCACAACGTGTCGTCCGCATCGAAGATCAACACCTGTGCCTGTCGTCGCGCCGCCACGCCGACCGTCATGCCGTCCCCTCCCAATGCCACCGCCCCCAAAGCCGAGAGACAGGATAGGCGGGAGATCCATTTGAGATCTTCCGGATTTTCGGGAACCGTTCCGGCGCGGCCGTCGTCATGCGGAGGCGACATCCATGATGATTCCCGACGACCGCCAGCCCATCAACTGACCACGATCGGGGGGCGTCGGCGGCGGCCTGGTCAGGGCCACCGCAGCAACCGTTGCGCGATCAACGCTTCGCGGTCCTCCTGCCCCTCGGGTCGCAGCCGGCCACCGCGGGTGAGCATCACCACGCCGTGCAGCAGGCTCCAACCCACCTCGGCCAGAGTGTCCGGGTCCCGCCCCTCGGCCAGCGGGGTCAGGGCCGCCCGCAGCTCGGCGAAGACCGCCCGCGGCGCGGCCGGCACGCCATCCACGCCGAGGGCCAGGTCGGGGGTCAGCGCGAGCATCGCGTCATAGACCTCGGGATTCGTGTACGCGAAGTCGAGGTACGCGGTCGCGACCGCCGGCCAGACCCCCTCGGGGCTCCCGGCGGTTTCCGCATGCGCCTCGGCGAGGTCGGCGGCCAGATCGGCGAAGGCGCACACCGCGACCGCGGCGATCAGCGCCTCCAGATCGGCGAAATGCCGATAGATGTCGCCCATGTCGATCTCGGTTCGTTCGGCGAGCCGTCGGGTGGTCACACCCGCCCAGCCCTCCGTCTCGGCCAACTCTCGCGCGACCGTGACGATGAGGTCACGCCGGTCCTGTTCAGTGGCCTTCTCGGCAGGTCCGGGCACGCCCACGAGCGTAGAGGCGTACACCTGCCGTAGCGGTCGGGTGACGGATTGGTGACTGTTGTGGGTCGCCGGCCCGTTCGCTCCACGTGCCACAGCCGCACCCTGGCTCGTTAGGCGAGGAGATCACCGCGACGGGAGGGCACGTGGTTCGGCGACACCGGCGCGTGGCGAGCCGATGAGGAACACCCCCGACAGACTGTTGCGCAGCGAAGCCACCCGCCAGCGGGCCACCTTTCTGGAGCTCTTCCTCGACCTGGTCTTCGTCTTCGCCCTCACCCGGATCTCCGCGCGGCTGATCGCCGACTTCACCGACGGCCAACGCGGCGTGTACGCGGGTCTCGGCCAGGCTCTGCTGCTGTTCCTGGCACTGTGGGCGGTCTGGTCGGTGACGGTCTGGTCGACAAGCTGGCTGGACCCGGACGCCCCGATCGTCCAGACCGTCATCATCATGACGTTGGTCGGTGCCATGACGATGGCCGTCGCCGTGCCGCACGGCTTCGGCGCACGGGCCTCCCTCTTCGCCATCACCCTGGTGACTCTCCAGATCGGCCGAGTGGTGTTCTTCCACGTCGCCGGGCACGGCCGGCCGGACCCACAACAGTCGATCCGGATCCTGTTCTGGTTCGGCTTGAGCGCACCGCTCTGGGTCATCGGCGGGCTGGTCAACGACGGCACGGTTCGCGGAGCACTCTGGACCCTCGCCGTGCTGATCGACTACGCCGGGCTGTTCCTCGGCTGGCCGACCCCGCGACTCGGCGCGCAACGGCTCGGCGTCCAGATGATCGCCGCCGAGCACCTGGCCGAGCGGTACCAACAGTTCCTCCTCATCGCTCTCGGCGAGGCGATCTTCGTCATCGGGCTCGCCTTCAGCGGCAGCGAGTTCCACACAGACCAGACGGGTGGGTTCATCCTGGCGCTGGCGAGCACCGTCCTGCTCTGGCGGATCTACTTCCACGTGGCGGGAGGGATGCTCGGCACGGCCGTCGACCGTTCCCGCGACCCGGCCCGACTCGCGACCGAAATGGCGTTCGCCCACATGGTCATGATCGCGGGGATCGTGCTCACCGGCGTCGGCTTCGAGCTGTTCATCGCCGAGCCGCTCGGGCACCTCCCGGCGACCTGGCTCATCGCCATCTTCGGCGGCCCGGTGCTCTTCCTCGCCGGACGATCGGCGCTCGAATACCAGGTCTTCGGTCGGGTTTCCCGGCCCCGGCTGGCCGGCCTGCTGGCGTTCGGCCTGCTGATCCCGGCAGCACTGCACCTCCAGCCGCTCACCGCCGGCGCGGTCGCCGCCGTGGTGCTGCTCGGCGTCGCTGGCGCGGACGCGCGACGATCCCTCCACCGGTCGCCGGAAACGCCCGCGCCCCCGTACTAGGGTCTCGCTGGTCAGCCGCAGAGCGCCTTGTTCAGGAACGCGTCGACGGCGTCGTCCGGGTCGCCGCTGAAGTCGGGCGTGAGCGCGATCGTGACCTGGCGGCGCCGGTCATCGGTCAGGTACGACCAGGACTGGTACGCCAGGGCATCGCCGTCGTTGCCGTACACCCGGATTCCGCACGAGGTGTCCCGCCACCAGGCCAGCCCCAGCCCGTACCGGCCGCCCTCGACACCCGGTGTCTTCATTTCTTTGAGCAGGTGATCCGGCAGGAGGCGCCCACCCAGCAGTGCGGCGAAGAACCGGTTGAGGTCGCCCGTCGTGGAGATCATCTCGCCACCTGCGCCCATCACCGTCGGGTTCATCTTCGTGTAGTCGACGAGGCTCGACTCGCCGTTCTGCCGTATCCGCACGTAGCCGTGCGGATGCGGGCCGGTGATTCGCGAAGATGTCCCCGGCACAGAGGTGTCGCGCAGCCGCAACGGTTTGATGACTCGGTGCTTGATCTCCTCGCCGTACGACTGGCCGGTGGCCTTTTCGACGATCTGGCCGAGCAGGAGGTAGGCGGTGTTCGAGTAGGCAAAAGCCGAACCCGGCGGGTCGAAGACCGGCGGGTTGGCCAGCGCCCGCTGAACAAGCTCGGTCGGGCTCCAGGTCCGCCACCGGTTGTGCAGGAACTCCGGTTCCGGCGGCAGCGGCAGCGTGTGCAGATAGTCGTACAGGCCGCTGGTGTGGTTGAGCAGTTGACGCACTGTGACGCGGTGACCGTCCGGAACGACTCCGGGCAGCCATCGGTCGACCGTGTCGTCCAGCCGTAACCACCCCTCGTCGACGAGTTGCAGGACGACGGTGGCGACGAACGTCTTCGTGACGCTGCCGACCCGGAATCGGCCCGCCACCGGGACGGGCCGCTGCTCGCCCAGTTCGGTGACACCGCTGGCGCCGCGCCAGACGCCATGCTCGTCACGCACTTCCGCCAACGCACCCACCGCCCCGGCGGCCACGACGTCGTCCAGCCGCTTCTGGAGCGCGCCGCGATCCGCTTCCTTTGACGCGGCGTTGGCAACGGCCGGCACCCCGATCACCGCCAGAGCCGTAGTCACAGCGACCAACGCCCGATGCACTCGCTTCATCCCGACCCCCAGGGAACAGTTCGTCGAGATCGAGCCTGGACCCGTAGGCGCGACGGACATATCCGGGAACACCCGGGGCTACCCCTGAAAGCAGATCCGGGGCGATCAGCGGCGCAGGGCCGTTTCGCTCCGCATCACCAAGACGTTCGTACCCAAGCAGAAGTTGTCCGCGGCCAACGGCGGCGGGTGGACCGGCGACGCCAGCGTGGGCTTCGTCAAGACCCTCGGCGTCCTCGAACTCCTGGCCGCGGTCGGCCTGATCCTGCCCGGCGTGCTGGACATCGCACCGGCGCTGGTGCCGGTGACCGCCGTCTGCTGGATCCTGCTGATGGTCGGCGCGATGATCACCCACCTGCGCTACGGCGAGGTGAAGTTCATCGTGCTGAACCTCGCCTACCTCGCGATGGCCGCGTTCGTGGCCTGGGGCCGCCTCGGACCCGAGCCCTTCACCGGCTGACCTGAGCCCACTCCCGCCCTGGCTGATCAACTGTGCCCGGCTATCCTCGCGCGATGACGTCACGGACCGCGCTGCGGAGACGCACCAAGCGCACCCTCGTGGCCGTGTCCGTCACGCTGGGCCTGCTGTCGTGCCTGTGGGTCCTGTCGTTCCTGTGGTTGCAGGTGTTCAAGACCGAGGGATCGTTGCCGCCGAAGTCGCGGATGCCGGAGGTGCCGTCCGGAGCGACGATCGCCGACGAGAGCATGGAGTGCGCCTCCGGTGGATGCTGGCGAACGATCACACTGGTGCCTGCGGCGGGGCAGTCTCCGGAGGATCTGGCACGCGAGATGGGTCTCTCCGAGGACCTGAGCCTGCCGCCGATCCTGTTCGACCCGGCGTCTGTCTACGTGGGGGCCGACCCCAGGGAGGGCCAGCTGATCGTCCACGTCGGCTATCAGTGAGCGCCAAGGCGCGACGACGGTTGCTGGCCGGCACCCGTCGTGTTCGTGGGAGTTTGAACGGGTGGTACCGCCACGTTGTTCGCCCCGGCCAGGGCCCGGGTTGGGCCCTGGCCGGGACTGCTGGTCAGCCGATGCGATCGGCACGCTGCCGGCGCCGGGTCAGCAGCACCAGGACGATGCCGAGGAGCGCCAGCAACGCGCCGACGCTCAGCGGCGCGGCAACGGTGTCACCCGTCACTGGCAGGATTCGCGGCACGTAGCGGAAGGTGAGCTGGCTCGAGGCTCCCCGTCGGTGCTCACGACGACCGTGGTGTTCCCGGCCGCGCAGGCCGGTGCACGGAAGGTCAACGACTGCCCGTCCGGTGCCACGGTGACCAGGCCCGCCGCGATGGTCTGGCCGCAGATGGTGACCACGGTCCGACCTGGAACAGATCCCCACGCGCCCAACACGATTGTTCGATGCCCGTGCGCGGCGGCGACCGCCCAACATTCGGCGGGCACGCCGGGCCAGCACCGCCGGCACATCAGGAGCGTGCTCGGGGCTGGTTACGGAGGAAGATCGCACCCAGGCGCGGCGCCGCAGCTACCGGTGCACCGGTAGCGGGCACGCGTGGCGGCGAGACACCACGCTGGCTGCCGGGCGAAGGGCCGACCCCCAGCGCGAATCAACGGGGCCAAGCAGCAGGAGAGGCCCGGCTCGCCACCACGACAAGGGCGACATAGACAAGTCGACATCAACTGATACCCTCCTCTCGCCTTACCCCTGGAGGAGAGACACCAAATTGAAGAAACTATCGAACGTCGCGACCGTGCTCGCACTCTCAGTTGGAATCGCTATTGCCCCGGCGGCGTCTGCCTACGCCGCTACGGACAGGAGCGGGGCGGAACGGCTGAACATCCCGAACAGCAGCGCGTGCAAGGCCGGTCGCACGGTCATGCAAGGCATGGTGGCAGGGCCAGGCGGCCAGCTTTACATCATTTTCACAAAGGCGGCCGGCGCGGAGCCCGTCCTGTCCAGGTGGTTGCGCGACGGCTCCACCTGGGATAGCACAAGCTGGGTCTGCGCCGGGACACCAACCTCCATACCCACACTCGGCCACGGTAACGACCTCGCCTACAACGCGAACTATCTGGGCCAGGGCCCGGCCCTGATTGCCACCCAGGGAAGCCAATCCGCGTTTCTGAGCGATAAGGTGACGATCGTACGCCTGAACGCCGACGGGTCTATTGGCACAGCCGGGGAAGTGCGTCTACCGATAGGCAACATCAGCGGCCTCTGCTACAGCGCGACTGCTGCCGGCGGAGCCGGTAAATATGCTGCCCGACGGCTGGGTAGCCTGTGGACCCATCCCGGCGCCGGCGCGCTTACGAGCGGATGGACGCTGGTGAAGAGCAATCTGACGAGTCACGATAATCGTTCCGACCAAGGCATTGACTGCTCAGAGAATTATGTCTGGAACACCAGATCAATCAACACCTCAACGCCCGCTACCGGGTGGAACTGGGTGTACCAGTACAACTGGTCTGGAGGCGATGTGGAGAGTGACATCGGAATCCCGGGGAACAACTTGGTCGATGAGATCGAAGATGTCACCCATGTGGGGAGCGAATTCTTCGTCGGCATCAACCGAAACGACGGACTAGCCGACACCGTGAAGGTGCTCACCGAGTAGTTCGAGCGGCTGCAATGCTGTGCTCGATCCAGGATCGAGTGGCCTCCCGACGCTGCGCACTTTCCCTGATGTTGCTGCCTCCAACGGCCCCGAGACAGCAACATCAGGGAAGTAGCTGGGCGAACGTGGGCGAGGGCGGGGGTCAGCGGCGGAGGGTCAGGATCAGGTCGGCTACCAGGGCCGTCCAGCCGGTCTGGTGCCAGGCGCCCAGGCCGGCCCCGTTGTCGCCGTGGAAGTACTCGGGGAAGGCGATCAGGTCGCGCCAGTCCGGGTGGGTCTGGAACATCTGAGCGGCACCGTAGATCGGCCGTCGACCCCAGTCGTCCTGGGTGAAGAGCGAGATCAGCCGGGCGGAGAGGTCGTCGGCGATCTCGTCCAGGGTGTGCTTCACCCCGGAGCGGGTCGGGTACTCCACCTGGAGGTCGTCGCCGAAGAACGCCGCGTAGTCGCGCAGCGCGCTGATCAGCAGGAAGTTCGTCGGCATCCAGATCGGACCGCGCCAGTTCGAGTTGCCCCCGAACAGTCCGCTGGTCGACTCGGCCGGCTCGTAGCCGACGGAGAACTCCTGCCCGCCGAGGGTGACCGAGAACGGCATGTCCAGGTGCGCGCGGGACAGCGTACGGAGGCCGAAGTCGGAGAGGAACTCGTCGGGGTCGAGCATCCGGGCGAGCAGGCGGACCACCTGCTCCGGGCCGACCATGGACAGCAGCCGCTGCTGCCGGCCGTCGGGGCCCAGTCGGCGGGTGCCGATCACCTGGGCGTACTCCGGGCGGTTGGTGAGGAACCAGCGCAGCCGCGCGCCCAGTTCCGGTAGGTGGTGCAGGGTCCGGGCGGTGAGCCGGGTGGTGGCGGCCAACGGCAGCAGCCCGACGACGGAGCGGACCTTCAGCGGCACCTTCGTGCCGTCGGCGAGGCGCAGCACGTCGTAGAAGAAGGCGTCCTCGTCGTCCCACAACCCCTGCTCGTACGCGGCGGCGGCGATGTAGGCGAAGTGCTCGAAGAACTTGGTGGCGGTGTCCACCCAGGTCCGGTCGTGTTCGGCGAGCACGATCGCCATGTCCAGCAGGTTGAGCGCGTACATGCCCATCCAGCCGGTGCCGTCGGACTGCTCCAGCACCCCGGCGACCGGCAGCGCCGCCGAACGGTCGAACGGCCCGACGTTGTCCAGCCCGAGGAAGCCGCCCTCGAAGACGTTGTTGCCGCCGGTGTCCTTGCGGTTGACCCACCAGGTGAAGTTGAGCAGCAGCTTGTGCATCACCCGGGCCAGGAACTCGTAGTCCCGGCCGCCGTCGATCTCGAACACCTTCAGCGCCGCCCACGCGTGCACCGGCGGGTTCACGTCACCGAACGCCCACTCGTACGCCGGGATCTGCCCGTTGGGGTGCAGGTACCACTCGCGGAGCAGGAGCAGGATCTGCTCCTTGGCGAAGCCCGGGTCGACCCGGGCGATGCTCACGCAGTGGAAGGCCAGGTCCCAGGCCGCGTACCAGGGGTATTCCCACGGGTCGGGCATGGAGATGACGTCGAAGCTGGTCATGTGCCACCAGGCGCTGTTGCGCCCGTGCCGACGCCCGGCCGGCGGCGGTGTCGAGCCCGGGTCGCCTTCGAGCCAACGTTTGACGTCGAAGTGGTAGAACTGCTTGCCCCACATCAGCCCGGCGATGGCCTGCCGGGCGACCAGCGCCTCGTCGGGTGTGGCGGCCGGCGGGATCACTCCGGCGAAGAACCGGTTCGCCTCGGCCCGCCGCGCCCACACCACGGCCTCGAAGCCGTCGCTGAGGTCGGCCGGGGGCGGCGGCGCGGCGGCCGGCGGCGACGCGGTACGGGTCAGCCGCAGCCGGATCTGGCGCTGCCCGCCGGCCGGCACGTCGAGCACGTAGTGCAGCGCGCCCTTGGTGCCCTCCCGGGCCGGGTTGACGGTGGCCGCGCCGTTGACGACGTGGTCGTTGATGCCGTCCTTCGGGTACGGGGAGCGGCCGGGCAGACCCCAGAGCCGTTCGGCGTTGGTGTCGTTGTCGCAGAGCAGCGGCACCGGGCCGCCGTCGCCTTCCAGCAGCAGTTGGCCGAGCACCCGGTGTTCGCCGACGAGCCGGGTGCCCTGGCCGGTCAGCCGGGGGATCCGGTCGCCGCCGGGCAGGCCCCACGACCAGGTGTTACGGAACCACAGGGTGGGCAGGACGTGCAGGGTGGCCGCCTGGTCGCCCCGGTTGGCGACGGTCACCACCATGCAGAGGTCGGTCGGGGACGCCTTGGCGTAGTCGACGGTCACCGCCCAGTACCGGTCGTCGTCGAAGATCCCGGTGTCCACCAGCTCGTACTCGGTGTCGTCGCGGCCACGCAACGCGTTCACCGCGACGAGTTCGTCGTACGGGAAGGCGGCCTGCGGGTAGTGGTAGCGCCAGCGCATCCAGGAGTGGGTGGGTGTGGAGTCCTCGTACCACCAGTACTCCTTGACGTCCTCACCGTGGTTGCCGCCGTCGCCGCCGAGGCCGAACATCCGCTCCTTGAGGATCGGGTCCTTGCCGTTCCAGAGGGCCAGGGCGAAGGCGAAGGTCTGTCGTTCGTCGCAGACGCCGGCCATCCCGTCTTCATTCCACCGGTAGGCTCTGGACCGCGCGTGGTCATGCGGGAAGTAGTCCCAGGCCGTACCGTGCTCGCTGTAGTCCTCCCGTACCGTCCCCCACGCCCGTTCGGACAGATAGGGACCCCATGCACGCCAGTCCTGCTCCCCCGAGTCGGCCTGGGCGAGCCGGAGCCGCTCAGCGTCGGGTGGCGAGGCGTCGGAGGACGATCGGTCAATGATCACGTGCACATCTTTGACGTCGCCGCGGTACTTGACCACAGCGGCCATTCTCGTCGTGGCGTGTTACACCCCGCCGCCGGTGGAGGAAAGTTGATCGACATTCACTTCGGCCCGCAGATCTGTGGCGATCTGACCAGCGCGGCCAGCCGGGAGTGGCTGGTCCCCGACGGCCTCGGCGGCTATGCGATGGGCACGGTCGCCGGGCTGCGGACACGTCGCTACCACGGTCTGTTGGTGGTTCCCGGCGAAACGCCGGCCTCCCGTCAGGTGGGACTGGTAAGCCTTGATCCGGCGGTCACACTGCCGTCCGGGGCGCGGGTGCGCCTCGGCGCGCACGAGTGGGCCTCCGGCGACGTGGACCCGCGCGGCTTCGAGCTGTTGGAGCGCTTCGACCTGATCGACGGGCTACCCCGCTGGCGTTGGCGGATCGGCGCGGTGGTGATCGAACGGGAGCTGGCCATGCTGCCCGGCCGCTCCTGCGTCGCTGTGGTGCACCGGCTGGTCGCGGGTGGTCCGGTCCGGCTGGAGCTGTCGGCCGCCTGCACCTGGCGGGACGCGCACGGCGAACGGCGGGCCGACGGCCCGGTCCCGCAGGTCGAGGCGGTGGCCGACGGCGCGGTGGTCGAGGGCGCGTACCGGCTCGCCGGCCCGGGCTGGGCGCCCGAGGGGCAGTGGTGGCTGGGCGTGCACCACCGCGAGGAGGCCAACCGGGGGCTGCACCCGGACGAGGACCTCTGGTACGCGGGCCGCTTCTCCGGTGAGTTGGAACGCCCCGGCGACACGGTGTCCGTGCGGGCCTGGACCGCTCCGCTCGACCTGGAGCCAATGTCGGCGGAGGACATCGTGGCGACGGCGCGACGGCGCAACCGGCACGTGGTGGCGACGGCGAAGCCGGCCGACGACGTGGACGCCACCCTGGCGCTGGCCGCCGACGCGTTCGTGGTGCGCACCAACGACGCGGCGGTGGACGTGGTGGCCGGGTACCCGTGGTTCGGCGCCTGGTCGCGGGACACGATGATCTCGTACGAGGGGTTGTTCCTCTGCACCGGTCGGGCCGACCTGGGGAGGTCGCTGCTGCGGGCGTACGCGGCGACGCTGTCGGAGGGGATGCTCGCCAACACGGCCGACACCGGTCGGGTGGAGTACAACACCGTCGACGGCACGCTGTGGTTCCTGCACGCGGTGAGCCGGCACGTCACAGTCACCGGCGACACCGACCTCGGCGACGAACTGCTGCCCGCGTTGCGCGCGGTGATCGACGCCCACACCGCCGGCACCCGGTACGGGATCCGGGTCGACCCGGCCGACGGGCTGCTCACCCAGGGCGCCGCCGGCACCGCGTTGACCTGGATGGACGCCCGGGTGTACGGGGTGCCGGTCACCCCGCGCACCGGCAAGCCGGTCGAGGTCAACGCGTTGTGGATCAACGGGCTGGCCGGGCTCGCGGAGTTGACCGAGCTGGCCGGGCAGGACGCGGACGAGCTGTGGCGACGCCACCGGCAGGCCACCGCGTCCTTCCGGGAGCGCTTCCCGGCCCCGACCGGCTGGCTGCACGACGTGCTGGACGCGCCCGCGCCGGCGTACCCGTTGGGCGGCGCCGCCCTGCACGACGACGACGCGTTGCGCCCCAACCAGTTGCTGGCCTGGTCGCTGCCGTATGCGCCGATGGAGCCGGACGAGGCGACGCTGCGGCGGGTCGGGAGCGGGCTGCTCACCCCGCTCGGGCCACGCAGTCTGGCCCCGGATTCCGGGGAGTTCGTGGGCCGGCACCAGGGCGGCCCGGCCGACCGGGACGGGGGCTACCACCAGGGCACGGTCTGGCCGTGGTTGCTCGGCCCGTACGTGGACGCCGCACGCCGGGGGAAGATGTCCGTCGATGACGTATTCGTCGGCATTGAGGCCCATTTGATGGAATATGGGTTAGGCTCGGTGAGCGAGACGGCCGATGGCCTCGCGCCGCACACCGCTACCGGGTGCCCGTTCCAGGCATGGTCGGTGGCCGAGCTGCTGCGGGTGCGGCGAAAGAGCCAGTAGCGCTTTACACGACCGCAACGGTGGTGTCGCCGCTGGTTATCGCGATCCCGGCAGGATTGGCCTCGATCCAGACGCGACGGCGACATCGATTCGGTGTCGGTCGGCGCGCGCCCGGAGACAACTCAAAGGGGGCCGCATGTCACTCGATGCCCACGTGATCGACATCAACCCCGCCCGACAGCTGCGGGTGCTGATGCTCTCCTGGGAGTACCCGCCGGTGCTCGTCGGCGGTCTCGGTCGACACGTGCACGCCCTCTCCGTCGCCCTCGCCGCCGCCGGCCACGAGGTCACCGTCGTCACCCGGCACAGCGACGGCGCGCCCCTGGAGGAATACGCCGAGGGCGTGCGCATCCTGCGCGCCCCCGAGGACCCCGTCACCTTCCCGCTCGCCACCAACTCGCTGCTGGCCTGGACCATGGCCTTCAACCACACCCTCACCCGCACCGCCCTGCGCGCCACCCAGGCCGGCTCGTACGACGTCATCCACGCCCACGACTGGCTCGTCGCCCACACGGCCGTCACCCTCGCCGAGCACCTGGACCTCCCCCTGGTCACCACCATGCACGCCACCGAAGCCGGCCGACACCAAGGCTGGCTGCCGGAGGAGATGAACCGCACCATCCACGGCGTCGAGCACTGGCTCAGCAGCTCATCCATTCGGGTGATCACCTGCTCCGGGTACATGCGCGACCAGGTGACCGCGCTGTTCGACGTACCGGCCGCCCAGGTCGACGTGGTGCCCAACGGGGTCGACGACCGGGCCTGGCGGGCCCGCCCCCGAGCGGTCGCGTCGGCCCGTGCACGGTTCGCCGGAGACGGCCCGTTGGTCGGGTACGCCGGGCGGCTGGTCTACGAGAAGGGCGTCCAGCACCTGGTGCACGCCGTACCCCGGCTCCGCGAACGACACCCGGGGCTGCGCGTGGTGATCGCTGGCGACGGCCCGTACCGCACCGAGTTGGAGGCGGAGGCCCGACGGCTGGCCCTCAGCTCGACCGTCCGGTTCACCGGGTTCCTCGACTCCACCCAACTACCGGCGATGCTCGGCGCCACCGACGCGACGGTGGTGCCCAGCCTCTACGAGCCGTTCGGCATGGTGGCGCTGGAGGCGGCGGCCGCCGGAGCGCCCCTCGCCGTGGCCCGTACCGGCGGCCTCGCCGAGATCGTCGAACCCGGCGTGACCGGGGTGACGTTCCCGCACAGCGACCCGGACGCGCTCGCCGGCGCGGTCGGCCAACTGCTCGGCGACGAGGTCTTCGCCCGGCGGTTGGCCCGGCGGGCCCGCACGATGGTCGGTGAACGGTACGGCTGGGCCACCATCGCGGCCCGCACCGCCGCCAGCTACGCCACCGCTCGTCGCGAACACGGCCCCGTGCAGGCCCGACGCGCCGCCGCCCGACTGAGCGGCGGGCGGAGCCGGATCGCCATCCCGGAGGGGAACCTGCTCGCCGCCGCCGCCGACCACGCCGCCTGCTGAGCCGAGTCGGACGACCGATAGGTGACTTCCGATCCGCTGGTTAGGGTGTAGCCCGGACAGCGGCTGAGGAGGAGCGTGCACAGGTGCTGATCGCCGGTCGGTACCGGCTGCTCGACCTGGTCGGTCGCGGGGGGATGGGTCGGGTGTGGCGCGCCCGCGACGAGATGCTGCACCGCGAGGTGGCGGTCAAGGAAATCGTTCCACCAAGTTGGTTGGCCGATGCTGAACGGGCCGAGGTGCGCTCACGCACCATGCGGGAGGCGCGCGCCGCGGCCCGACTCAACCACCCCGCCGTGGTCCGGCTCTACGACGTCGTCGCGGTCGACGGCAGCCCGTGGATCGTCATGGAGTACGTCCCGTCCCGCACCCTCCAGGACGTCGTCGACGCCGAAGGGCCGCTGGAGCCGGCCCGCGCGGCCCGGATCGGGCTGGCCGTGCTCGACGCGTTGCAGGCCGCGCACACCGCCGGGGTGCTGCATCGCGACAT
This sequence comes from Micromonospora sp. NPDC051227, assembly GCF_044455385.1. NCBI lineage: Bacteria > Bacillati > Actinomycetota > Actinomycetes > Micromonosporales > Micromonosporaceae > Micromonospora > Micromonospora sp. NPDC051227. The sequence goes on along the minus strand of NZ_JBITET010000014.1, from coordinate 94,667 downwards.
CAAACCGCAGAACGTGCTCGTGGCGCACGACGGGCGGGTGATGCTCACCGACTTCGGGCTGGCCACCTTCGACGGTGGCGACGGCGCGATGACCCGCCCCGGCATGGTCTTCGGCTCCCCGCAGTACGTGGCCCCGGAGCGGGCCGCCGAGGGGGTGTCCACGGTGACCGCCGATCTGTGGTCGCTCGGGGCGACCCTGCACGCCGCCGTGGAGGGTCGGTCCCCGTACGCCCGCAGCACCGCCATGGCCACCCTGAGCGCGCTGGCCGCCGGCCCGCCGGACCCTGCCCCGCACGCCGGGGCGCTCGCGCCGGTACTCGACGGGTTGCTGCGCCGCGACCCGCGCGAGCGCCTCGACCACGAGACGGCCCGCCGGTTGCTCAGGACGGCCGCGACCGGCCGCGCCGACCCGCCGTCGGCGACCGACCGGCCCTCGGCCGACGGGCCGGTGCCAGGACTGGTTGGCCAGCCCGCCACGGCGGACGACCCCGACGACCAGGACCCCACCGTTCCGCTGCCCGACCCGGCCACCCCGGCCGCAGCCGGTGGCGACTCCCCCGCGCCGGCCCCGGATCCGGCGGCCGCCGGGCGTACGGCGCGGCGCGTCGCGGTGGTCGCCGTGGCGCTGCTGGTCGCCGTCGTGGCCGGCGTCGCCACCGCGCTGACCGTCGCCGACGACAAGCCCCGCGATGCCACCGGCTGGTCCTCCCCGCCGCCGAACCGTCCGCCCAACGGCGGGCCGTTCGGCCCCGGCCCGCCGCCGAAGAGGCAGAACGTCCCCCCGCCCCCGTTCGCCTGTGTCCGCCCGGACGTCGTCGGAACGCCTGTGCAGGCCGGCACGCCGACCTCTGGCGAAGAACTCCGGCCGCCGCCCGGCTGGGTCTGGCACGCCGACACCGCCGGCTTCCGGGTCGCCGTACCGGCGACGTGGCTGACCTCCCGCGACGGCACGGTGGCGTGCTTCCAGGACCCGGCGACCGGCCGGGCCTTCAGCGTCGCCGAGGGCGGCGCCGCCGATCCCCTGGAGCTTCTACGGACCGCCCGCGAGACGGCGGCCGGGGCGGGCGCCCTGCCGGGGTACGACGAGATCCGGCTCGCCGCGGGCGACGGCGGAGCCGCGTGGGAGCTCCGCTGGCAGACGCCGCACGCCACGTGGCTGCACGCCCGGCAAGAGGTCCTCGGCGCCGACCGCTGGACGTTGGGTTGGATCACCCGGGACGAGGACTGGGTCGGGGCCGCAGCCGACTGGGAACTGGTGCGAAAGAGTTTCCGACCACCCCGCTGACCTGCACCGTATGGCCATGATCCAGACCACCGTCCGTCGTGGATCGAGGCCGCTCAGTGGATGAGAAAGCCGGCATTGGTGGCTATCGTGGATCCCGGGGGTGACCGAGGGGGAGCGACCGTGCATCAGTTGCTGATCGCGGGTCGGTACCGGCTGCTCGACCTGGTCGGCACCGGCGGAATGGGCCGGGTGTGGCTTGCTCGCGACGAGATGTTGCATCGCGACGTGGCGGTTAAGGAGGTCGTGCCGCCGTCCTGGCTGGCCGAGACCGAGCGCGCGGAGTTGCGGCTCCGGACCCTGCGTGAGGCGCGCACCGCCGCCCGGCTCAACCATCCCAACGTGGTCCGCCTCTACGACGTGGTTTACGACCGGGAGAGCCCCTGGATCGTGATGGAGTACGTGCCGTCGCGATCGGTGCAGCAGATCATCAGCGCCGAGGGGCCGCTGAGCCCGCAGCGCACCGCCCGGATCGGGCTGGCGGTGCTCGCCGCGTTGCGGGCCGCGCACACCGCCGGGGTGCTGCACCGCGACGTGAAGCCGCACAACGTGCTGGTGGCCGACGACGGGCGGGTGGTGCTCACCGACTTCGGGCTGGCCACCTTCGACGGCGGTGACGGTGTGATGACCGGGCCCGGCACGGTGCTCGGCTCACCGCAGTTCGTCGCCCCCGAGCGGGCCCGCGAAGGGGTGTCCGACGCGCGTACCGACCTGTGGTCGCTGGGCGCGACGCTCTACGCGACGGTCGAGGGGCAGTCACCGTACGCGAGGTCAAGCGCGATGGCGACGCTCAGCGCGCTGGCCACCGAACCACCGGATCCGATGCGTCGGGCCGGTCCGTTGCGTCCCGTCATCACCGGCCTGTTGCAGCGCGACCCCTGGCGACGGTTGACCGCCATCGAGGCGGAGCCGCTGCTGCGCAGCGCCGCCGCGAGCCAGGACGAGTCCGCCGGGCCGGTCCGGTCCTCGGCGGTCGCGGCGCTCCTCAGCGCCGGCCGGGCCATCGCACCCCACCCGGTCGAACCGGTGGCCCCGTCGGGCGAGCCGGCCACGCCGGCCCCGAGTCCCCGCCTGCGGCACCCAGCCGGCCGGCGACGGCGCCTGATCGCGCTGGGTGGCGCGGCCGCCGCTCTGCTCGTCGCGGGAGGCGTCACGCTGGCGCTGGTCAACCGGCACGATGAGCGGACCCCACCGTCCGGCTCGGGTGGTGGCGCACCGACCTCCCGGCCGGCGGCGTTCGCCTGCGCGTCGTCCCCGCCACCGGCGGCGACCCCGGTGGTGTCGGTGTCACCGCCGGCCGACGTGAAGTACGGGCTGCGCGAGGGCTGGACCTGGTACGACGACCCGACCGGGTTCCGGATCGCCGCGCCGGTGGGGTGGGCACGCTGGAGCGAGGGCTCGGTGACCTGTTTCCGGAGATCCGGCGGGTCCCGGGTGCTCAGCGTCGAGGCGGGGCCGGCCCGCGCGGACCCGGTGGCGTACTGGAAGGCCGAGGAGGCTCGGCTGACCGCGAGTGCGGCGCTGCCCGGCTATCGCAAGGTGGACATCTCCGCGATGGACATCTTCGAGGGTGGCGCGGTCTGGGAGTGCGGCTGGCAGAACGCCCTCGGCGTTCCGGTGCACAGCTTCCGGCTGCTCGCCAACACCTCGGCGGACCGTTCCTACACCGTCTCGTGGTTGACAGAAGAGTTCGACTGGCAGGTCAACGCGGCATACTTGCCGATGATCCGGCAGAGCTTCACCCCCACCCTCTGACATGGTCCGATGTGGACTGTCCGGGTGATGCCCCTGCGGCGCCGACGCTGACTACAGTGGCGTAGTTTTGGCGCTCAAGATCCCTGGGGAGGGTGAGCCGAGATGATGGGACCGCAACACGCGCTTTCCGGCGCGGCGGTGTGGCTGGCTGGCTCCTGGGCGTTGGAGCAGTTCGCCGACTACCACCAGTCGCCGCTCGCGTTGGCGGTGGGCACCGCGGTGTGCGCCGGTGGCGCGCTCTTTCCCGACCTCGACATGTCGGGCAAGGTGACCAAGAACCAGGGTGGGGCCACTGTGGCCCGTACCTTCGGGGTCTTCTCGCTCTTCGCCGCCGAGGTGATGGAGAAGATCTCCCTCGGGGTCTACTACGCCACGAAGCTCAGCAGGGATCCCCGCCGCAACAACGGGCACCGTACGCTGACCCACACGCTGCCGTTCACCGTGCTGGTCGGCTGGGGCACCACCGCGCTCTGCGCCGCGTACGGCAAGTGGGCGGTCATCACCATCCTGTTCTTCATGTTCGGCCTGGCGCTGCGCGGTCTGTTCGACGAGTGGGCCGAGCGGGCCGGGTGGGTGATCATCACTCTCGCGTCGGCCGGGGCGGCCTGGTTCACCTTCGCCAACCTGCCGGGCGGACGCGGCTATCCGCTGATCGGCACCGCGCTGGGCGTGGGCTGCTTCGTGCACATCCTCGGCGACATGATCACCAGAGCGGGCGTGCCCATTCTCTGGCCGATCCCGATCAAGCGGCGCATGTGGATGATGATCGGCCTGCCGAACAGCATCGCCCTGCGCGTCGGCAGCAAGGCCGAAGTGGTCGGGATGCGCATCGCACTGACCGTCGTCTCGGCGCTCGCCACCGTCGGCCTGATCGCGCCCTCGGTGCTGAGCCGTTTCGACATCGACATATGACCGATCCGACGCCGGCGATCCCGCCGGCCGAGGACGAACGCGTACCGGAGTTCTGCCGCGCCCTGGGGTTGCCCGGCCTCGCCGACGTGCACGTGCACTTCCTGCCGCCGCGCCTGCTGCGTCGGGTGTGGGCGTACTTCGACGCCGCCGGGCCGCTGGTCGGCACCGAATGGCCGATCCGCTACCGGTGGAGCGACGCCGACCGGGTCGCGCACCTGCGCCGGCTCGGGGTGCGGGCGTTCAGCGCCCTGGCGTACGCGCACCGGCCGGGCATGGCGGCGGAACTCAACCGCTGGACACTGGATTTCGCCCGCGACACCCCCGGGTGCCTGGCCTCGGCCACGTTCTACCCGGAGCCGGATGCCCCCGGGTACGTCGAGGCGGCCCTCGCCGAAGGCGCCCGAGTGTTCAAGCTGCACCTACAGGTCGGCGGCTTCGCGCCGACCGATCCGGCGCTGGACCCGGTGTGGGGGATGCTGTCCGACGCGGGTGTGCCGGTGGTGGTGCACGCCGGGCACGCCCCGGTGGGGACCGCCCACACCGGCCCGGACCCGTTCGCCGCCCTGCTCGCCCGCCACCCTCGGCTGACCGCCGTGGTGGCGCACCTGGGCGCCCCGGACTACCGGGCTTTCCTGGGCCTCGCCGAGACGTACGAGCGGGTCCGGCTCGACACCACCATGGCCTTCACGCCCTTTTTCGACCAGTTCGTCCCCTTTCCCGCCGACGAGTTGCCCCGGTTGCGCGAGTTGGGGCTGGCCGGCAAGGTGCTGCTGGGCAGCGACTTCCCGAACATCCCGTACCCGTACGCCGATCAGGTGAGCGGCCTGGCCCGCCTGGACCTGGGCGACGACTGGCTACGCGCGGTCTGCTGGAACAGCGCCGCCACCCTCTTCAACCTCCCCTGACCCCCACCCCCACCCCCCACCCCACCCCCGACCCCCACCCCCCGCCCCACCCCCCCCCGCCCCGCGATCTTGCACTTTCTGTCCCGACACAAGGTGCATATCCATCCATGTTGGCAACAGGAACTGCAAGATCGGCGCGGTCCGCTCGCTGCGCAGGCGCGCCGCGCACCCCACTGGATTCTTTTCGACATCGGCTATTGACGTCGCCGTAACAGGTGGCCTAGCGTCCTGTCGAACCGCTTCGTCGAAACGCTTCGACGAAGTTCGGGAGCGGTCCCACCCCAGGCCGGAGGAGGTGCGCGGTGGCCACCATGCACGACGTCGCCCGCCTCGCACAGGTCTCGGTCAGCACCGTCTCGTACGTGCTCACCGGCACCCGGCCGATCTCGCAGGCCACCCGCAACAAGGTGCTCGCCGCGATGGCACAGCTCGACTACCAGCCCAACGCGATGGCACGTGGGCTGGCCAGTCGTCGCAGCCGGATCCTCGGCCTGCTGATGCCGATGGACGAACGGGGCCTCGGCGCCACCGAGACCGCCTTCGTCACCGGTGCCGCCGCCGCGGCGAGCGTCGCCGGCTACCACCTGGTGCTCTCACCGGTGGGCGGGGGCGACCTCGACGACCTGCGTCGGCTGGCCAGTCAGCGGATGCTCGACGGGGTCGTGCTGATGGAGGTCCAGCTAGCCGACGAGCGGGTCACAGTGCTCCAGGAGGCGGGGGTGCCACTGGTGCTGATCGGCCGCACCGGCGATACCAGCACGCTCTCCTACGTCGACATCGACTTCGACCAGACCGTCCGGGAGGCCGTCGCGCACCTGGTCGGCCTCGGGCACCGGCGGATCGTCTACGTCAACCACTCGGCCGCCACGCTGGCCAGCGGTTACGGGCCCGCGCTGCGTACCCGTGACGCCTTCACCGCGGCGATGACGGGGCATGGCCTGGAGCCGGTGATGATCGCGGCCGAGGACAGCGCCGCCGGCGGGCGGGCCGCCCTGGCCGCCGCGTTCGCGCAGGCCCCGGAACTGACCGCGGTGTTGGCCATGAACGAGACGGCGATCTTCGGCATCCTCGGCGAGTTGACCGGCCGCGGGTTGTCCGTGCCCGACGACGTCTCCGTCGTCTCGATGGTCACCTCGCCGCAGGTCGCCGAGTTGGCCACCCCGGCGCTGACCGCGATGACGTCACCCGGTTCGGCGCTCGGCCGGATCGCGATCGAGGCGCTGACGCGCCACCTGGATGGCCCCGCTGACCTTCGTCACCAGCAACTGCTGCCGTGCGCGCTGGAGATCCGGGGCTCGACCGCCGCGCCACGGCGGCAGGCACTGGTTGTTTCTGGTCCACCGTCGGACGACGGCGGCTGACCAGCGAAAACGGCCCGCCATCGCGCTGCAACGCGACGACGGGCCCGTGAAGTACCGGCTAGTACTCAACGAGGAGGATAGTAATGCAGCGATTCCACCGGCTCGTCGCCGCGATCGCCCTGGCAGCGACCGCGACGACCACCGTGGCCGCCTGCGGCGGTGGTGACAACGGGGACAACAGCGACGCCAAGGTTCTGAAGCTCTGGCACTACGAGAGCGAGAACAGCGCCATGGGGATCGGCTGGAACCGGGCGATCGAGATCTTCAAGTCCGAGCACCCGGGCGTCGAGGTGCGCTTCGAGCGCAAGGCGTTCGAGCAGATTCAGCAGAACGCGGGCATGATCATCAACTCGTCCGAGGGCCCGGACATCATGGAGTACAACAAGGGCAACGCGACCGCCGGGCTGCTCTCCTCCCAGGGCCTGCTGGCCGACCTGAGCAGCGAGGCCGACAAGCGCGGCTGGGCCGGCAAGCTCAGCCCCAGCCTGCAGACCACCGCCCGGTACAGCGACAAGGGCGTGATGGGCTCCGGCAAGTGGTTCGGTGTGCCGAACTACGGCGAGTACGTCACTGTCTACTACAACAAGGACCTGTTCCAGAGCAACGGCGTCAAGGTCCCGACCACGATGGCCGAGATGACCGCCGCGATGGACACCTTCGTCGGCAAGGGCATCACCCCGCTGGGCATGGCCGGCGCCGAGTACCCGGCCGGGCAGCTCTTCTACCAGCTCGCCCTCTCCAAGGGCGACCGGCAGTTCGTCGACAACTACCAGCTCTACAAGAACCCTGTCGACTTCAAGGCCGACCCGCTCAAGTACGGCGCGGAGACCTTCGCCCAGTGGGTGCAGAAGGGCTACGTCGCAAAGAACTCGGCCAGCCTCAAGGCCGAGGACATGGGCACCGCCTTCATCGGCGGCAAGGTTCCGATGATCGTCTCGGGCAGCTGGTGGTACGGCCGGTTCAAGACCGAGATGAAGGCCAACTGGGACACCTTCCTCTTCCCCGGCAACACCCTGCAGGCCGGCTCCTCCGGCAACCTCTGGGTCGTCCCGGAGAACAGCAAGGCCAAGAGCCTGGCGTACGACTTCATCGACATCACCCTGCGGCCGGAGATCCAGGACCTGATCGGCAACAACGGTGGTGTTCCGGTGGCCGCTGACGCGTCGAAGATCAGCGACCCGAAGGACCGCAAGCTGATCGAGGACTTCAACACGGTCAGCAAGCAGGACGGGCTCGCCTTCTACCCGGACTGGCCGGTCCCCGGCTACTACGACGTGCTGGTCTCCGGCTTCCAGGGTCTGATCAACGGCTCGAAGTCGCCCGACCAGGTTCTCGACACGATCGCCAAGCCGTACGCCGATGGCGTCAAGGAGATCACCGGCAAGTGACACGGCGAGCGGCGGGCGCGACCGGCACGACCGGCGCGCCCGCCAGCCCCGCCGGGAAGGATCTTCCATGGCTGTCTCCGAGACGGTCGCCGCCACACCGCCGGCCGCGACCCCCATCCCGCCCGCGCCCAGCCGCAGACGCCGCGGCCGCAACGCGGCGTACTGGCTCTACCTGCTCCCCGGAGCGGTGCTCTTTCTCCTGGTCATCGGCGCGCCGCTGGTCGGCACCCTCTACCTGTCGCTGACCAAGTGGTCCGGCATCGGCGACCCCCGGTGGGTCGGCCTGGCCAACTACCAGCAACTGCTGCAGGACGACGTTTTCTGGGCGTCGTTCCGCAACACCGTCTGGATGCTCGTCGCGATGGTGGTGGTGCCCACAGTGCTCGGGCTGCTGCTCGCCGCAGTGCTCTTCGACGTCATCGGCCGCCGGTTCAAGCCCCGTACCGCCGCGGCGCTGCGGGCCGCGTTCTACCTCCCGCAGGTGCTGCCCGTCGTGGTGGCCGGCATCGTCTGGGGCTGGATCCTGCGCCCCGACGGTGCGTTCAACAGCCTCCTCGACGCGGTCGGTCTCGGCGCGCTACGCCACGACTGGCTCGGCGACCCGGGCACCGCCCTGCCGGCCGTGATGGCCGTGATGATCTGGGTGCAGATCGGTTACCCGGTGGTCGTCTTCATGGCGGCGTTGCAGCGGGTCGACCCCGAGCTGTACGAGGCGGCCGAGGTCGACGGCGCGAACTGGCTGCACCGGTTCCGCGCGATCACCCTTCCGCAGATCCGGCCGGAGACCTTCGTGGTGGCCCTCACCTGCACCATCGCCGCGTTGAAGGTGTTCGGGCCGATCTTCGCCCTGACCCGGGGCGGCCCGGACAACGCGACGAACGTGCCCTCGTACTTCGCCTACTACACGTTCTTCAAGAAGCTGCAGGTCGGCTACGGCTCCGCGATCTCCATGGTGTTGACACTGATCATCGTGGTGGTGGCCGGGATCTTCATCTGGATGCAGGCCCGCAGCGAACGCCGGGACCGGGGGTTCTGACATGGCCGTCACGCTCACACCGAGCACGGTGCCGGTGACGCCGGCCCGGCCCGTACGCGATCGACACCACCGCGGCGTCAGCCGCTGGGTGGTGCTCGTCCTGGTCACCCTCGGCGCGCTCGTCATGCTGGTGCCGTTCGCGTTCATGCTGCTCAACGCGTTCAAGTCGCCCGGCGACTACTCCTCGGGCGGCCCGCTGAGCTGGCCGTCGGAGTTCTACACCAAGGGTCTGCGCACGTACTGGACCGAAGTGAACTTCCCGCTGAAGTTCTGGAACTCCGCGGTCATCGCCGGCTCGGTGGCCGTGCTCGGCGTCGCCGTGTCACTGCTCAACGCGTACGCGCTGGGCATCGGCCGGGTCCGGGGCCGGCTGTGGATCGTCGGTCTCTTCCTGCTGGCCAACATGCTGCCGCAGGAGGCGCTGATCTACCCGCTGTACTACGTGGCGAAGCAGGTCGGCCTCTACAACACCCAGCTCTCGGTGATCATCATCTTCACCGTGATCCAGAGCGCGTTCGGCACGTACCTGCTCGCCTCCGTGATGGGCACGTTCCCGCGCTCGCTGCTGGAAGCCGCCGCCCTGGACGGCGCCGGCAAGTGGACCGTGCTGTGGCGGGTGGTCTTCCCCAACCTGCGGCCCACCCTCGCGGTGCTGCTCATCTTCTTCTTCATCTGGACGTGGAACGAGTTCCTCATCCCGCTGGTCATGCTGATCGACAACCAGACGCAGACCATTCCGGTCGCGCTCGCGTCGTTGCAGGGCGACCGGCTGATGGACGCTCCGACCACCAACGCCGGCGCGCTGATCAGCCTGGTGCCGGCCATCCTCTTCTTCCTCATCTTCCAGCGCACTCTGGCGCGAGGCATCACGGCAGGAGCCGAGAAGTGAAGTTCACCGACGGGTACTGGCAGCTGCGCCCCGGCGTCAGCGTCCTGCGCCCCGGCACCGTGGAGTCGGTCGAGCCGGACGAGCGCGGCTTCACCGTCTTCGCACCGACCGGTCGGATCACCGGCCGCGGCGACACCCTCAACCGTCCCCTGGTCACCGTCCGGTTCTTCTCCCCCGCCGCCGGCGTCATCGGGGTGACCATCTCCCACCACACCGGAGGGCTGCCCCGCGAGCCGCACTTCGGGTTGAGCACCGACGAGACGCACCCGGTCGCCGTCGACGTCACCGGGCTCAGCGCGACGCTGACCACCGGCGAGCTGACCGCGCGGGTCGCGCTCATCGACGGGTGGCGGGTCGACTTCCTGCACGGCGACCGGCTGGTCACCGCGTCCACCGCACGCAGCATCGGCGTCGTCACCGACGCCGAGGGCCGCCGGCACGTACACGAACGGCTCGCCCTCGGTGTCGGCGAGACGGTGTACGGGTTGGGCGAGCGCTTCGGCCCGTTCGTCAAGAACGGGCAGACCGTCGACATCTGGAACGCCGACGGAGGCACCGCCAGCGAGCAGGCGTACAAGAACGTGCCGTTCTACCTGAGCAGCGCCGGCTACGGGGTCTTCGTGGACCACCCGGAGCACGTGTCGTTCGAGGTCGGCTCCGAGGTCGTCACCCAGACCCAGTTCAGCGTCGAGGGCCAGTCGCTCACCTACTACGTCATCGACGGGCCCAACCCGAAGGACGTGCTGCGCCGGTACACCGCCCTCACCGGCCGTCCGGCCCGGATCCCCGCGTGGTCGTACGGCCTCTGGTTGTCCACGTCGTTCACCACCTCGTACGACGAGAAGACGGTGACCGAGTTCGTCGACGGGATGGCCGAGCGCGGGCTGCCGCTGTCGGTGTTCCACTTCGACTGCTTCTGGATGCGTCAGTTCCACTGGGTCGACTTCGTCTGGGACCCGGCGACCTTCCCCGACCCGGAGGGGATGCTGCGCCGACTGCACGAGCGCGACCTGAAGGTGTGCGTCTGGATCAACCCGTACATCGCGCAGCGCTCGTACCTCTTCGAGGAGGGCCGCGAGGCCGGTTACCTGGTGCGCAACCCGGACGGTTCGGTCTGGCAGTGGGACAAGTGGCAGGCCGGCATGGCGCTTGTCGACTTCACCAACCCGGACGCGGTCCGCTGGTTCACCGGCAAGCTCAAGGCCCTGCTGGACATGGGCGTCGACTGCTTCAAGACCGATTTCGGTGAGCGCATCCCGACCGACGTGGTGTGGCACGACGGCTCGGACCCGCAGCGGATGCACAACTACTACTCGTACCTCTACAACAAGGCGGTCTTCGAGCTGCTGGAGACCGAGCGTGGTGAGGGCGAGGCGGTGCTGTTCGCCCGCTCGGCCACCGCCGGTGGGCAGCAGTTCCCGGTGCACTGGGGCGGCGACTGCGAGTCGACGTTCGTCGCGATGGCCGAGTCGCTGCGCGGCGGGTTGTCCCTGGCGGCGTCCGGCTTCGGCTACTGGAGCCACGACATCGGCGGCTTCGAGGGCACCCCCGACCCGGCGGTGTTCAAGCGGTGGGTCGCCTTCGGGCTGCTCTCCTCGCACTCCCGGCTGCACGGGTCCGGCTCGTACCGGGTGCCGTGGGCGTACGACGAGGAGGCCGTGGACGTGCTGCGGCACTTCACCCACCTCAAGCTCGGCCTGATGCCGTACCTGGCGGCCGCCGCCCGGGAGGCACACCGCGACGGGACGCCGGTGATGCGGCCGATGTTCCTGGAGTTCCCGGACGACCCGGCGACGGCCCACCTGGACCGGCAGTACATGCTCGGCCCGGACGTGCTGGTCGCCCCGGTGCTCAGCGCCGACGGCGACGTCACGTACTACGTACCCGCCGGCACCTGGACGCACCTGGTCACCGGCGCGCAGGTCACCGGCCCGGCCTGGCTGACCGAAAAGCACGACTTCGACAGCCTGCCGGTGCTGGCCCGACCGGGCGCGGTCATCCCGTTCGGCTCGCGCACCGACCGACCGGACTACGAGTGGGCCGACGATGTGCGACTGCGGGTGTACGCACCGACCGAGGGGCAGCGGACCCGGGTACGGGTACCGTCACCCGGCAACGGCCCGGGCGCCGAGTTCGACGTGCGCTACGAGGGCGGGACGGCCAGCGCCGAACTGGTCGCCGGCACCTCGACGGGCTACATCTGCGAGATCCAGGGGACGCAACGATGACGCAACACCACTTCCCGGAGAGCTTCGTCTGGGGCTCGGCTACGGCCGCGTACCAGATCGAGGGCGCGGCGACCGAGGACGGGCGCGGACCGTCCATCTGGGACACCTACAGCCACACACCGGGTCGGACCCTCAACGGTGACACCGGTGACGTGGCCGCCGACCACTACCACCGGTGGGCCGACGACCTCGGGCACATCGCCGACCTCGGGCTCGGGGCGTACCGGTTCTCCATCTCCTGGCCCCGGGTGCAGCCGGGCGGCTCGGGCCGGTTCAACCAGGCCGGCATCGACTTTTATTCGCGGCTGGTGGACGGGCTGCTGGAGCGGGGCGTCCGCCCGGTGGCCACCATGTACCACTGGGACCTTCCGCAGGAGTTGGAGGACGCCGGCGGGTGGGCGGCGCGGGAGACCGCGTTGCGCTTCCAGGAGTACGCGGCGGGCATCGTCGGTGCGCTGGGCGACCGGGTGCACACCTGGACGACGCTCAACGAGCCGTGGTGCTCCGCTTACCTGGGCTACGCCTCAGGTGTGCACGCGCCGGGTCGGACCGAGCCGGCGGCGGCGCTGGCCGCGGTGCACCACCTCAACCTCGCGCACGGCCTCGCCGGTCGGGTGGTCCGGGAGCTGGCCCCGTCCGCCGAGCTGTCGGTGACGCTGAACCTGCACGTCATCCGGGGCGCGTCCGACTCGGCCGCCGATCAGGACGCGGTCCGGCGGATCGACGCGCTGGCGAACCGCGCGTTCCTCGGCCCGATGCTGGACGGGGAGTACCCGGCCGACCTGCTGGCCGACACCGCCTCGGTCACCGGCTGGTCGTTCGTCCGCGAGGGCGACGAGAAGCTGATCGCGGTGCCGCTGGACGTGCTCGGGGTCAACTACTACTCCAGCACCCTGGTCCGGGCGTGGGACGGGGTGTCGGCCCGATCCGACGCTGACGGGCACGGCGCCTCGACCTCGACGCCGTGGGTCGCCGCGGAGAACGTCGACTTCCTGCCGCAGCCCGGCCCGTACACGGCGATGGGTTGGAACATCGACCCGCCGGCGCTGACCGAGCTGCTGCTGCGCCTCCAGCGCGAATACCCCAGCCAGCCCATGATGATCACCGAGAACGGTGCGGCCTTCGACGATGTGGTGTCGGCCGACGGCCGGATCCACGACGACCGGCGGATCGACTACCTGCGTCGGCACATCGGCGCGATGGCCGACGCCCGCGCGCAGGGCGCTGATGTGCGCGGCTACTTCGTCTGGTCGTTGCTGGACAACTTCGAGTGGGGCTACGGCTACGACCGTCGCTTCGGCATTATCCGGGTCGACTACGACACCCAGGTACGCACCTGGAAGGACAGCGCCCACTGGTACCAACGCCTCGCCGCCACCGGTGAACTGGACCAGGCCGCGGAGTAAGACGCACGGCCGGGCAGCCCCGTTACCGCGGCTGCCCGGCGCACATCCACCCCTTCCGCGATCTTGCACTTTCTGCCCCGACATGCAGGGCATTCCAGGCGTATCGACGACAGGAACTGCAAGATCGGCGCGGGGCTAGACGCCGACGCGCTGGGGCGGGACGGTCAGGCCGTAGAGGTCCATCAGCTCCGGGGTGTCGATCCGGCTGCCGTCGGCAACCGAGTCGCAGGCGATGTCGACGATCTGGTCCTTGTGCGCCAACAGGTACGGCCGGGCGCCCACGTCGGCACTGGCCAGGGTGGCGATGCCGGGCCAGTGCCGGCGGCCGAACAGCATCGGGTAGCCGCGCAACCCGTCGTAGGTGGCGCAGACCAGCACGTCCGGGTATGGCAGCGCGGCCACCCGGCTGACCGCCGTGGCGGTCAAGCCCGGCATGTCGACCGGGACCACCACCACCGCCTCGATCCCCTCGTCGTCCATCGCTGCCAAGCCAGCGCGAATAGACGAGCCGACTCCGGTGCCCCACGCCTTGTTGATCACAACGGTGGCCTTACCCAGGTCGGCGGTCTCCTGGACCTGCTCGGCGGCGGCACCCAACACGACCACGATCTGCTCGCAGCCCGCCTCGGTCATCGTGTCGATCATCTGATTGACCAGGGGCTTACTTCCCTGGTGCAGCAGCGCCTCGGGACCACCGATCCGTCGTCCCCCGCCTGCGGCGATGATCATTCCTGCGATCCGGTTCAGCTGCGCCCCCTCAAGCACGGGACGGACCGTGTCCGATCCGCCCCCTCCTACGGACACTGCAACGAGGACGGCCAGCCGAGGGTGGCGGGGCGAAAAGGAGAAATAGCACAACCGTTACACGACCGGCATCCGCCAACACGGACACGCCGTCGGTCAAGCCGCGTCGGCGTAGCAGTCGACGATGGACAGGTCCAGTGGGAACCGGACCGGCGTCGCACCGAAGAGCAGCGCGGAGGCGCGCTCACCGCAACGGTTGACAGCCTCGGCGACCGCGTGCGCCTGATCGGCCGGCGCGTGCACGACCACCTCGTCGTGCTGGAAGAAGACCAGCTCGGCGTCGGTGCCGGACAACTCCGTCCGCAGCGTGGCCAGCAAGGTGGAGGCCCACTCCGCCGCCGTGGCCTGGATGACGAAGTTGCGGGTGAAGCGCCCCCGGGATCGGGCGGCACGCGCCCGCGGACTGTGCGGATCAGTCGCCCCCTCCGGGTCGGAGGGCTCGTCGTCGAGATCACCGAACCCGGCCGAGCCGGGCGGACACGTCCGCCCCAGCCACGACCGCACCAGCCCACCGGTCTCACCGGTACGCGCCGCCGCCTCGACGTAACCGAACGCCGTCGGGTAACTGCGCTTCAGCACCGCCAACGCGGGCACCGCGGCCCCACCGGTCTGCCCGTACATCGCCCCGAGCAGGGCCACCTTGGCCTTGGCCCGATCACCGCCGAACGAGTCCCGGGCAAGGGCCGCGTAGAGGTCGCCAGCACCGCCCGCCGCCGCCAACCGCGCGTCGCCGGACACCGCGGCCAGCACCCGGGGCTCCAGCTGGCCGGCGTCGGCGACCACCAACCGCCAGCCCGGATCGGCCACCACCGCCCGCCGGATCACCTTGGGGATCTGCAACGCGCCACCACCCCGGGTGGCCCACCGGCCGGAGACGACGCCAGCCGGCACGTACTCCGGTTGGAACCGGCCGCCCCGCACCCACTGATCGAGCCAGCCCCAGCCGTGCGCCGTCCAGATCCGGTAGAGCTCCTTGTATTCAAGAACCAGCGGCACCGCCGGATGGTCCACCCCGCGCAGCACCCAGGCCCGGGTGTTGGGCAGCTCCACCCCGACCCGGGCGAACGCCTTCAGCAGTTCCGCAGGGGAGTCGGTGTGCAGGCCGCGTACGCCGAGCGCGTCGGCGATCCGGGCGGCCAGCTCGGCGAGTCGGCGTGGCGGACCACCGACCGGGGACGCCTCGCCGAGCAGCTCGTGCAGGATCTCGTTGTGCACGTCGGCGCGCCAGGGCAACCCGGCGACGCCCATCTCCGCCGCGATCAGCGCGCCGGCCGACTCGGCGGCCACCAGCAACCGGAACCGACCGGGGTGCTCGGTCGCCGCGACACGGGTGAGCTGGTCGGCGTACACCTGGGCCAGTGCCTCGATGCCCGGGCTCGGCGGACCGGGCACTGTGTCGAAGAGCGCGCCCTGCCCGTGCCCGGGCGGTGCGGCGGCGCGCGGCGGTGGGTCGGGCGGGACCGCCGCGCCGGTCAGCCGGGCCCAGGCGGCGGCCAGCGAGCGGGGCTCGCCCCAGCGGCCCGCGTGCCCGAGTAGCAACGCCTCGGTCAACTCCACGTCGTGACACCGATCGACCCGGACGCCGGCGCGCAGCAGCGGCGGGTAGACCGCCGTGGCTGTCGACCAGACCCAGCGCGGGTGCTCGGCGGCCTCGCGGGCGGCGACCGCGGCGGCCAGATCGGTGACGACCTCGGGCGGGCCGGTCGGCCGGCCGGTGGTGTCCAGCGGGCACAGCACTCCCCCACCCCGCTCGTCGGACACCACCGCCACCAGCACGAACGTGATTCTGCCTCTCCCGTACGACAGAAACGGAGGCGCACCTCACCATGATCGGGTCGGTGGGGTGTCAGGGCCGGTCGGTAGCGTGGTCGGGTGCCTCCGCAGATCCCGCATCCCGATCCTGGCACTCCCGACGCCCGCGGTCCGATGCGCTACCTGTGGTGGCTGGTCCGCTGCCAACCCTGGCGAGTGCTGCGCGGCAGCCTGATCGGCACGGCCTGGATGATCGGGCTCTCGGCCCGGCCCTACCTGATCGCCCGCGCCGTCGACGACGGGCTGCGCGAACGCGACACCCAGGCCCTGGCGCTCTGGGTCGCGGCGATCGTCGTCGCGGGCGTGGCCCTGTCCTACCTGGGCATCATGCGGCACCGCACGATGACCTTCATTCGGGAGGACGCCAAGGCCCGCTCGGCGGAGGTTCTGCTGCGCCACCTGTCCCGCATCGGCGCGGTGCTGCCCCGCCGGGTCGGGGCGGGCGAGGTGTCCACCATCGGCGGCTCCGACATCGACTGGACGGCGCAGGTGCTGACGCTGACCGGGCCGGGCGTCGGCGCGGTCGTCGCGTACGGGGTGATCGCCGTGGTGCTCTGGTCGATCTCCCCGATGCTCGCGCTCTGCGTGCTGGTGGGGGTGCCGGTCGTCGGCCTGATCGTGGGGCCGCTGCTGCGCCGCCTGGAGCAGGTCGAATCGGTCTACCGACGGCAACAGGGCGCTCTCACCGCCCGATCCGGTGACATCGTGGCCGGGCTGCGGGTGCTCGCCGGGGTGGGCGGCCGGGACCTGTTCGCCCGTCGGTACGCGGCCCGGTCCCAGGAGCTACGCGCCGAGGGCTACCGGGTCGGCGCGGTCAACAGCTGGATCGACGCGGCGACGGTCGCCATCCCCGGGTTGTTCCTGGCGGCGGTGGTGTGGCTGACGGCCCGGATGGCGGTGACCGGTGACGTCACGATCGGCGAGCTGGTCGCGGTCTACGGCTACGTGGCGACCCTGATCGTGCCGGTCTGGTTTCTGCTGGAGGGCAGTTACCAGCTCATCCGCGGTCGGGTCGCCGCCCGACGGATCGCCGACCTGCTCAACGTGACACCGGACGACGTCGGTGGCCCGGGCCGCCGGTGGCCGGGCGACGTGCCCGACGCACGCCGGCCGGGCAACCTGGCCGCGCCGGTCGGCCCGGCCGACCTGCACGACGCGGTGACCGGCCTGACCGTGCGCGCCGGCCAGTTGACCGGGGTGGCGGCGGACGACCCGGCGGCGGCCGTGGCGTTGGCCGACCGGCTCGGCCGGTACGTCGCCAGCGACGTCACCTGGGGCGGCGTGCCGCTGCGCGAGGTCGCCCTGGACGAGGTCCGTGCGCGGATCCTCGTCGCCGACCACGACTCCTACCTCTTCGCCGGCACGCTGCGCGACATCCTGCGCGCCGGGGCCGACGACGACGACGAACGGATCAGCGCGGCCCTGCGGACCGCCTCGGCGCAGGACGTCGTCGACGCCCTGCCCGCCGGGCTGGACACCCCGATCGACGCCCGAGCCCGGACGCTCTCCGGCGGTCAACGCCAACGGCTCCGCCTGGCCCGGGCGCTGAGCAGCGAACCGGAGGTGCTGATCCTCGTCGACCCGACGTCGGCGGTGGACGCGCACACCGAGGCGCGGATCGCCGAGCGGTTGCGGACCGCGCGGGCCGGACGGACCACCGTCGTGATCGCCACCTCGCCGTTGCTGCTCGGCCGGGCCGATCTGGTCGCGCTTCTGAGCGCCGGCCGGATCACCGCCACCGGCAGCCACGCCGACCTGCTCGACGACGACCCGGCCTACCGGCACCTGGTGGCCCGCGGCAGCGAGGAGGCGTACCGGTGAGCCGGCTGCCGATCGCCGACCGCCGCACCGTACGCCGGGCCCTGCGGGACATGATCAGCCGGCACCGGCGCGCAGTCGGGGTCGTGCTGGCGCTGCACAGCGCCGCCGCAGTCGCCGGGCTCGCTCCTCCGTGGCTGCTGGGCACCATCGTCGACCGGGTCACCGCGGGCGCGGGCGTGGCCACTGTGGACCGGCTGGCACTGGCCATAGCCGGCTGCGTCCTGGTCAGCGCCCTGCTCTCCCGCTACGCCCAGTACGCCGGCCACCGCTTCGGCGAACGGGCCGTCGCCGAGCTGCGCGAGGAGTTCGTCTCCCGAACCCTCGGGCTGCCCGTCTCGGTCGTCGAGCGTGCCGGCTCCGGGGACCTGGCCACCCGCAGCTCGGTCGACGTGTCGACGGTCGGCACCACCGTCCGGGACGTGGTGCCCACCATCGTCATCGCCACGGTGCAGTTGACGTTGCTGTTCGGGGCGGTCTTCCTGCTGCACCCGCTGCTCGGGTTGGCCGCGCTCGCCGGGCTCCCGTCGATCGTGGCGGTGACCCGCTGGTACCTGCGCCGAGCCAGCTCCGCGTACCTCACCGAGGGCGCGGCGGCGGCCGAGCTGACCGAGACGCTGACCACCACCGCCGAGGGCGCGCGCACTGTGGAGGCGCTGCGGCTTGCCGACGACCGGATCAAGCACGGCACCACCCGCATCACGATGGTGTGGCGGGCCCGTCGGGCGACCCTCGCGCTGCGTACCGTGTTCTTCTCGGTCGTCGAGGCCAGCTATCCGCTGCCGGTCGCCATGGTCCTGCTCGTCGGGGGCTACCTGTTCTCCCGGGACATGGTGTCGCTCGGCGCGGTGGTCGCCGCCGCGCTCTACCTGCAACAGGCGATCGACCCGATGGACCGGCTGTTGCAGTGGACCGAGCAGGCGCAACGCGGCTTCGCGTCGTACGCGCGGCTGCTCGGCGTCGGCATGGTCCCGCCCGAACCACCCGGCACGACCGCCTCGTCACGGGGTGAGCGGCTCGTCGTCCGTGGGGCCCGGTTCTCCTACTCCGACGGGCCCGACGTGCTGCACGGCATCGACCTGGAGGTGCAGCCCGGTGAGCGGCTGGCCGTCGTCGGCCCGTCCGGCGCCGGCAAGTCCACCCTGGCCCGGCTGCTGGCCGGGATCGACGCGCCGCGGCACGGCGTCGTCAGCATCGGCGGCTGCCCGGTCACCGACCTCGACCCGGCCGAGCGACGCCGCCGGATCGCACTGGTCACCCAGGAGCACCACGTCTTCATCGGCTCGGTACGCGACAACCTCTCCTTCGCCGCGCCCGACGCCTCCGACGAACAGATGCGCGCCGCGCTGCTCACAGTGGGCGCCGAGTGGTTTGCCGAGCTGCCCGACGACCTGGACACCCAGCTCGGCGACGGGGCCCGTCAACTCGGTGCGGCCGAGGCCCAACAGCTCGCGCTGGCCCGGTTGGTGCTCGCCGACCCGCACACCCTGATCCTGGACGAGGCGACCGCCGCGCTCGACCCGTCCACCGCCCGCCGGACCGAACGCGCGCTGGCCGCCGTGCTGGTCGGACGGACCGTCATCGCGATCGCGCACCGGCTCAACACCGCGCACGACGCCGACCGGGTCGCCGTGCTCGCCGACGGACGGATCACCGAGATCGGCAGCCACGACGAGTTGGTCGCGGCCGGCGGGGCGTACGCCGCCCTGTGGGGCTCCTGGCACACCCGCGTCGACGAGCGGTGAGACGCCCTACTTCACCGCGCCGGAGGTGAGGCCGGCCTGGATCTGACGCTGGAACACCGCGTACACGAGGATCATCGGGAGGATGGCGATGGTCAGCGCGGCGAACAGCCCGGACCAGTCCGCCTCGTAGCCGGCGTTGACGGAGATGTCGGCGATGCCCTGGGTGAGCACCCATTTGTCCTTGGCGTTGGAGAGCAGCACCAATGGGAGCTGGTACTGCGCCCACTGACCGATGATGTTGAAGATCGCGACGCTGATCAGGCCCGGCTTCGCCATCGGCATCATCACCTGGAAGAACAGCCGGCTGTGCCCGCAGCCGTCGATCATCCCCGCCTCCGCCACCGACGACGGCAGCGTCTTGAAGAACGCGGCCAGGAAGAACACCGTGAACGGCAACGAGTACGCGGTGTAGACCAGCACCACGCCGGTGTGGGTGTCCAGCAGACCCAGGTTCTTCACCACGAAGAAGAGCGGCACCAGTGCCAGGAAGACCGGGAAGGCCAACCCCGAGACGAAGAGGAAGTAGACCGCCCGGTTGCCCCAGAACTTGTAGCGGGCCAGCACGTACGCGGCCATCGAGCCGAGCAGCATGGTGAGGAACGTGCTGCACGACACCACGATCACGCTGTTGAGGAAGTACCGCCCGACGTGCGCCTTGGTCCAGGCGCGCCCGAAGTTCTCCCAGCGCAGCTCGGCCGGCAGCGTCCACGGGCTGCTGAAGATCTCGCTGGTGTTCTTGAACGCGGCGAGGAAGGTCCAGAGGATCGGCACGATCACGATCACCGCCCACACGGCGAGCGCGACGTGCCCCAGGCCGGCGAAGAGCTTTACCTCCGAGCGGGGGCCCTTGTGCCCCGACCCGGCGGGGGCGGACGGGTCACCGCTCTTCGGCGGCAGCGCCGCCGGCGTCGGCGGCAGCGTCGACTGCGGATTCATCAGTACTCCACGCTTTCCCGCTTGGTGAGCCGCAGCGTCAGCGCCGCGAACGTGAGGGTGAGGAAGAACAGCGCCACGCCCATCGCCGAGGCGTAGCCGTACTTCGAGTAGACGAACGCGTTGCGGTAGATCTCCATGGCGAGCACTGTGGTGGCGCCGTCCGGGCCGCCACCGTCCACCGAGAGCACCGCCACGATGGCGAACGCGTCGAACGCCGCGATGCCGAGGTACACCCAGGCCACCTGGAGCGTGTCCCACAGCAGCGGCAGGGTGACCCGGAAGAACAGGGTCACCTTCGTCGCCCCGTCCATCTCGGCGGCCTCGTAGATCTCACCGGGGATGGAGGCCATCCCGGCCGAGAAGAGCACCACGTAGAAGCCGACCGCCTGCCAGACCAGCACCGCGATGATCGACCAGAGGGCCAGGTTCGGCTTGACGAGGAAGAGGATCGGCTCGATGCCGAACTTCATCAACACGCCGTTGATCAGGCCGGACTCGTTCGGCCGGTACACCATCTGGAACAACACCGCGATGATGGCCACCGCCAGGACCTGGGGGAAGAAGAACACCACCCGGTAGAACTTCGCCCCCCAGACCCCCTGGCGTTGACCACCGCTGCTCTTGCCGCCCACGTTGAGCAGGAAGGCGAAGAACAGGGCGATGGCAATGGTGATCAGCGGCAGGGCAAGCAGCAGTACGCCGTGGTGCTGGACCGCTTTCCAGAAGGCCCCGTCGTCGAGCAACCTCCGGTAGTTGTCGAAGCCCACCCACTGCGGGGCCGACAGCCCCCGCCAGTTGGTCATCGAGATCTGGAAGGCCTGGGCGTACGGCCAGATCACGAATGTCACGTACAGCGCGACCGGGGCGAACAGGAACCCGATCACGAATGGATACTTGCCGTGCCGCATGACCCTAGCTCCGATCGATCAGCGCTTGAACTTGGTGACGGAGCTGTCCTTCTTGATGGCGTCGGCGCGCTTCTGGATCCGCTCCACGAAGGCGTCCGCGTTGATCCGGCCGAACATCAGCTCGTTGGTGGCGGTACGCGCCTCCGTGTCGAGCTCCTTGTACCAACCGTCGAAGTACAGGTTGAACACGTCCTGACCGGCCGCCTTGAGCGCCGCCTGGGAGCTGGCCACACCGGGCGGGAAGGCGAAGCCCTCCGAGCCGGCGGTGACCACGGTCGGAGCCTTGACCACCTCAGTGAAGCCCTTCGCGCCTGCCTTCGACAGCATCTGACGCATGTACTCCAGCCCACCCTTGGGGTTCTTGCTCTTCGCCGAGACGAAGTAGCCCTCACCGGCGGTGGCGCGCAGCGCGGTGGCCGGCAGCTTGTCCGAGGCGGTCAGGCTCGGCACCGGCATGAGCTGGTAGTCGAAGCCGGCCGGGGTGTCCTTCTTCTGCTCGCCCTCCAGCCAGTCACCGCTGGGGTACAGGGCCACCTTGTACTGGTTCTGCCGCAGCTGCACGTCGGTGTGCTTGAGGCCCTCGAAGCTCTTGTCGCTGAACTTCGCCCCGACCTCGGCCCACGCGGCGGCCGCCTGCTTCACGGCGTCCTGCTTCCAGGCGCCGTCCTCCAGGTTGTCGATGTTCTTCAGCACGTCCGTGCCGCCGATCTTGGCGGCCTGGGTGAGGATCACGTTCCACTGGTAGTAGGCGGCGTTCGCACCGGCGTAGCCGTACGGGGTGATGCCCTTGGCCTTGATGTTCGTGAGCAGAGTGATGAACTCATCCCAGGTCTTCGCCGGCGCCCAGCCGTTGTCCTTGAACAGCTTCGCGGAGTACCAGATACCGAAGACCGTCGAGACGTAGTACAGGACGTACGGCTTGCCGTTGAACGAACCCGCCTCGATGGTGCCGGGGACCACCGTGTCGCGGACCTTCTTGGCCGGGTCGTCGACCGACGGCGCGTCCCACAGCTCGGTGAGGTCCTGGAGCTGACCGTCGGCGACGAGCGCGCCGAAGTCCATCAGCTTCTCGCCCGAGTTGTTCACGAACTCCGGCGGGTTACCGGAGGCGAACCGGGGCTGGAGCACGGTGGAGACGGCCTGGGTGGCCTGGTGCTTGACCTCGGCCTTGGGGAACGCCGTCTTGTACAGCGGCTCGTGCACGTCGGTGGCGTACTTCTCGCCGTAGCCACCGTTGAAGATGACCACCTCGATCGCGGCGTCCTCCTTGACGCCCAGCGGGTTCTTCTCGCTCTTCGTGCCGCCGGCGACCTGCTCGTTGTCACCGTCGCTGCCGCTGGTGGCGCAGGCGCCGAGCAGGCCGATGGCCGGAGTGGCGAGCATGCCCACGGCGGCGGCGCGACGCAGCACCGTGCGACGGTCGAGTGCGGCCGGTTGTTCGGGGGTAATCGACATCGTCGTGTCTCCTTGTGGAATTCGGGTCATGCGGTACGCCGGAGACGTCCGGCGTACCGCGACTCGAGGGCGAGGTTGTGCTCGTCCCCGCCGGGGACGTTGGCGGAGAGGTAGATAGGGGGTACCTCCCCGGCCTGGTGGAACCGTCGTACGACCTCCGCGGTCAGCAACTGCGCCAGCAGCGCCGTGGTGACCGAGGAGACCGCACAGACCGCGCCGCCGCCCTCGAGCGGCAGCAGTGCATCGCCGTACGGCGCGCCATTGTCCAGCACGACGTCGGCGAGGTCGGCGAGCCGGTGCCCGGACGGGTGCCGTGGGGCGACCCGCGCGGTGTGCTCGACCGAGGTGACCGCGATCAACGGGTGACCGCGCTCGGTGACCAGCGCCGCCAGCTCGACCACCGAGCCGTTGATGCCGGATTGGGAAGCCACCACGAACACGTCGCGCGGCTGGGGCGCCGCGAGCGCGTAGATCTGGTGGGCGATGGAGGGATCACGTTCCAGCTTGGGATCGGCGAGCACGTCACGCGGGGCGTCACCGTGCATCACCAGGTCCCGTACCGAGAGCCGGTTGGTGGGGACCAACCCGCCGGCCCGGGCGACCAACTCGGCAGCGAAAGCCTCCGAGTGCCCGGCGCCGAACGCCTGGAGCACGCCGCCGTCGCGCAGGCTGTCGGCGATCAGGTCGGCGGCCCGGGTGATGCCGTCGGCCTCCGAGTCGAGCAGCCGGTCGAGCACCGGGCGGACGGCGTCCGCGTACCCCTGGGCGCTGATCATGAGAGGGCTCCCTCAGAGGCTGTCGGAAAACCTCGCGTCGGCTGTGTTCCGGGGTTTCCCGACAGCCTCTTGGCAGCCTTGTGCCCGTCGACAGCCTGCGCTGTCCGCCGGAAGGCCGCGTGCGCGCGGTCGTGCGTGCGTTGGGCGACGGCGATGTAGAGCAGGTCGAGCACCACCAGTTGGGGGTGGCGGGCGGAGAGCGCGTCGGGCCGGAAGGTGGTCGCCTGGCTGGCCGTGAGCAGCACGATGTCGGCCAGCTCGGCCAACGGGGAGCGGGGGAAGCCGGTGAGCGCGAGCGTGGTGGCGCCCCGGCTGCCCGCCTCGGCGAGCATCTCGATCGTCTCCCGGGTCTGCCCGGTATGCGAGATGCCGAGCGCCACGTCCCCCGATCGCAGCAACGCGGCGCTGGCCAGCCCCTCGTGCACGTCGTTCCACGCCCACGCCGCCACACCGATGCGGTGCAGGCTGAACTGCATCTCCTCACCGACCAGGGCGCTGCCGCTGGCACCGAAGATGTTCACCCTGCTGGCCCCGGCGATCGCCACCGCGGCCCGCTCCACCTCGGTGAGGTCGAGCAGGGTGGCGGTGTCGTGCATGGCCCGGGTGTCGGCGGCCATGATCTGGTCGAGCACCCGGGCGAGCGGGTCGCTCGGCTGGATCTCCCGTCCGATGTCGACTGTCCAACCGGCCGAGCGGGCCCGGCCGGTCTCGGAGGCGATGCCC
Source organism: Micromonospora sp. NPDC051227 (assembly GCF_044455385.1). Lineage (NCBI taxonomy): Bacteria > Bacillati > Actinomycetota > Actinomycetes > Micromonosporales > Micromonosporaceae > Micromonospora > Micromonospora sp. NPDC051227. The sequence goes on along the minus strand of NZ_JBITET010000014.1, from coordinate 70,528 downwards.
AGTCGCAGGTCGGCGTACCCCTCGAAGCCCATCGCCCGGCAGAAGCGGGTGATGGTCGCCGGTGAGGTGCCGCTGCGCTCGGCCAGCTCGACGATTGTCGCGCGGGCGGCGGCCTCTGGGTCGCTGAGCACGTGCTCGGCGACCCGACGCAGGGCGCCGGTCAACTCGCCGAGCCCGTTGCGAACCCGGGCCAACACTCCGTCGGAGGCCGAGGTCCGCCGGTCGATCACGTCGGCGTCGACCACCGCGGTCCCCGCGGCGGTGTCCACCTCGTGATCAACCATGAGACGCCTCAGCTTTCCGAAAAGACTGTTAACTGTTAGTGGTAAAAGTTCTTACTGAACGACCCTCTGTGTCAAGACTGTGGGCGAAGTTTTCAAACTGTTACCTGGTGCACAGCCCGCCAGTCCCGCCACAACTTGCCCCGCACGACCCCGCCGACCAGCATGAACAAGCCAGATCGCCGTTCCGCGCAAGGAGACTCGTGCCGATGTCCGACACCGTCGTGGTGGGTCTCGATATCGGCGGTACGTCCACCCGGGCGACCGTCCTCACCCTCACCGGGCAACGCCTCGGCACCGGCCGCGCCGGCGGCGGCAACCCCACCAGTCACGGCGCCGAACGCGCCGCCGCCGAACTGCTGACCGCGCTCCGCGGCGCGCTCGCCGACATCGACCCGACCCGGGCGGCCGCCGGCACCATCGGGCTCGCCGGAGCCGGCCGGCTGCTCGCCGACCCCGCCGGGCGGGCCGCCTTCGACCAGGCCTGGCACGACGCCGGCCTGCGCTGCCCGTACGAGGTCCACGGCGACGCCCTGGTCGCGTACGCCTCCGGCACCGCCGCCCCGGACGGAACCATCCTCATCGCCGGCACCGGGGCGATCACCGCCCAGGTCCACGAGCTGCGGCTCGACCGGATCGCCGACGGCCACGGCTGGCTGCTCGGCGACGCCGGCTCGGGTTTCTGGCTCGGCCGGGAAGCCGTGCGCCGACTGCTCGCCGACCTCGACACCGGAAGTGCGCTCGGCGCGCTGACCACGACCGTGCTCACCGAAATCCTGGGCAGCGCCGACATCGCCGCCCGCCCCCGGGACACCGTCGACGCCACCATCCAGACGGTGACTCGTCGACCCCCCGTCGAACTGGCCCGGCTCGCGCCGCTGGTCGTCGACGCCGCCACCCACGGCGACCCGGTCGCCGCCGCGCTGATCACCGAAGCCGCCGCGCACCTCGCCGAGAGCGTGAGCCGCGTCCGCCCCACCGGGGCGGTGACACCGATCGTGCTCGGCGGCGGCCTGCTCACCGCGGACACCCCGCTCGCCGGCGCAGTCCGGGCCGAAATCGCGCGACACTGGCCGGACGCACCCCTGCGTATCGCCGGAGACGGGGCCGCCGCCGCAGCCTGGCTCGCCGCCCGTGGCCTACCCGAGGTGACCGACCCAGCGGCCCTGCACGCCCACCTCTTCCCCACCCCCTGACCCACCACTCCGCGCCCGCCCGCCGCTCCCGACGCCGCCGGGCCGCGCCGCGCGCGCCGACCGCGGCCGCGCCCTGCCGCACCCCGCCTGGCCGCCCCCGCGCCCACCGCCGTGCGAGGCCGCGCCGGGCCGCACTCATGATCGTGCTCGAACCAGGATGTAGTGGTCTCACGCCGCGAGGAGGGGACTACATCCAGGATTGAGCACGATCAAGGCACCGGCCGCCGCTCGACATCCGCCCCGACCCACCCCAACGCGCCTCAACCCCGCGGACCCATCGCGGAATGGCCAAGATCCGCGCACTTTCGGTGAAACAGCTGCCTCACGACGTGCCAAGGCAGCAGTCTCACCGAAGTTGCGCGGATCTTGGGGGCGAATCGGGGCGGGGACGGGTGCGGATCGGGGGTCGGGTGCGGATCGGGCGGGACGGATCGGACCGCGGGCGGGGGAAAGACCGATCGGCACACAGAGGGCGATGATCGGAATTGGTCAGCGGGGGGTGGGTCTTACTTGAGCTGCCCTGCGGTGAGGCCGGCCTGCACCTGGCGCTGGAAGGCCACGTAGACGGCGAGCACCGGGAGCACCGCGATGCTCAGCCCGGCGAAGAGCCGAGCGTAGTCGCCGGCGTAGCCCTGGCTGACCGAGAGCGCGAACAACCCCTGCGCCAACATCCACTTGGACTCGTCGCCCTGCAACAGCACCTGCGGCAACAGGAACTGGTTCCAGTGGGTGAGGAAGTTGAAGATCGCCACGCTGATCAGTCCCGGACGTGCCATGGGCAGCATCACCCGGAAGAAGAGCCGGAAGTGACCACAGCCGTCGACCAGTGCGGCCTCCGCCACCGAGGTCGGCAGGGTCCGGAAGAACGCGGTCAGGAAGAACACCGTGAACGGCAGTGAGTAGGCCGCGTACACGAGGATCAGCCCGAGCCAGGTGTTGAAGAGGCCGGCGTTGCGGACCACGAAGAAGAGCGGCACCAGGGCGAGAAACACCGGGAACATCAGGCCGCCGACGAACAGGTAGTAGACGACCTGGCGGCCGCGGAACTCGTATCGGGCGAAGACGTACGCGGCGGTGGCGCCCATCAGCATGGTGAGGCTGACCGAGCCGGCCACCACCACCAGGCTGTTGAGGAAGTACCGGCCGATGTGCGCGCCGGTCCAGGCCCGCACCCAGTTGTCCAGGTGCAGCGCGCCGGGGAGCCCCCACGGGTCGGCGAGGATCTCACCGTTGGTCTTGAACGAGCTGATGAACATCCACAGCAGTGGCAGTACGGTGAGCAGGCCCCAGAGCAGCAGGAAGCCGTGCGAGAGGGCGTTGGCCACGCCGAGTTCCCGGCGTACCGGGCGGTCCCCGCTGGTGACCGGGGCCGGGGCGGTCGCGGTGGGCTGATCCAGAGTGGTCACGAGTACTCGATCCGTTCGCGCCGGCCGACCCGCAGCGACAGCACCGCCACCGAGAGGGTCAGGAAGAACATCACCACGCCGATCGCCGAGGCGTAGCCGAACTTGGTCTCGCTGCCGAAGGCGGTGTCGTACATGCGTACGCCGATCACGTCGGTGGAGAAGTTCGGCCCGCCGTTGGTCATCAGCTGCACGAGGATGAACCCGTCCAGGGCGAAGATGGCCAGGTAGACCCAGGCGACCTGGACGGTGTCCCAGAGCAGCGGCAGGGTGACCCGGCGCAGGGTGGTGAACCGGGACGCGCCGTCGAGCAGGACGGCCTCGTAGATCTCCTTCGGCACGGCCGACATCGCCGCGCCGAACAGCACCACGTAGAAGCCGACGTTGCTCCAGACCATCACCGCCAGCACACACCAGAAGGCGGTCGCCGGGTCGCCGAGCCAGGTCGGCGCGGGCAGGCCGAGGCCGTGCAGAGCGGTGGTGAGCAGCCCCTTGTTGGGGTGGTACACCTCCTTCCACAGCAGCGCGATGATCACCACGGAGAGCACCTGCGGGAAGAAGTAGACGGTGCGGTAGAGCGCGCCGCCGCGTACGCCGGTGACGCCGGCACTGCCCTTGCGTCCGCCCATGGCGAGCATGGTGGCGAAGAAGAGCCCGAGCACGATGGTCAGCACCGGTACGAGGGCCAGCAGGATCACGTTGTTCTTCAGCGCGTTCCACACGTAGTCGTCGTGCCACAGGGTCTTGAAGTTGGCCAGGCCGACCGGGTTGGCGTCGGCGGAGTAGCCGAGCCAGTCGGTGGTGGAAATCTGGAACGCCTGCAGGTACGGCGAGACGACGAAGAACACGTACAGCAGCACCGGTGGCACCAGGAACGTGACGATCAGCGGCCACTTGCCATGTTTCACGAGAAGGACCTCTCCGAGGGGGGACGGCCGGTGGGGGCGGACCTCTCCCCCACCGGCCGGGCGGTCAGGCCGCTCGCTTGTACTTCTTGATCGAGCTGTCCTGGGCGATCGAGTCGGCGCCCTTCTGGCACTGTTCGAGGAACTCGGCGGGGCCGATCCGACCGCTGAAGAACTCGCCGCACGCGGCGTCGACGAGGTTGCGCTCCAACTTGCGGTAGAAGCTGTTGTAGACCCAGTTGAAGCCGTTGGCACCGGACGCGTCGAGGGCCTTGACCACGGTGCTCAGCCCGTACGGCAGCTCGACGCCCTCGGTGGCGCCGGCGACCACGGTGAGGCTGGCGACCTTCTTCGTGAAGTCCTGGGCGCCCTTCTTGGAGAGCATGGTCCGGAAGTACTCCAGACCACCGGCGACGTTGCGGGCCTTGGCGGGCACCATGAACGGTTCACCGGCGGTTCCCCGGATCGCCTCGAACGGCAGTTTGTCGCCGCTGCCCAGGCTCGGCGTCGGCGCGATGGTCATGTTGAACCCGGCCGGGGTGACGTCCTTCTGCTCGCTCTCCAGCCAGGAGCCGCAGGAGATGAAGGCGGCCTTGCCCTGACACCAGGCGGTCTGCGACTGCTTGTGGTCCAGGCCGGGCGAGCCCTCCAGGATGTACTTGTCCTTGACGATCTGGTGCCAGGCGTCGGCGGCGGCGCGCATCGAGTCGGACTTCCAGGCGTTCGGCTCCAGGTTGTCGATGGCGGTCGCCACCGACGGGCCGCCGAACTTGATGGCCGTGGAGATCAGCGGCCAGCTCATGTAGCGCGGGTGCAGGCCGGCGTACGTCCAGGGGGCGATGCCGGCGGCCTTGATCTGCCTGCAGAGCGCGATGTGCTCGTCCCAGGTCTTCGCGTACGACCAGCCGCGGTCGGCGAGGAGCTTGGCGGAGTGCCAGATGCCGTAGGCGGTGTAGGTGTAGTTGAGCACCAGGAACTTGCCGTCGTAGGAGCCGACCTCGACCGCGCCGGGCAGCAGGGTGTCCTTGACCGTCTTGCCGGGGATGTCGAGGCTCGGGGCGGCCAGCAAATCGTCGAGGCCGGCGAGGGCGTTCTGGCTGACCAGGCCGTTGAAGTCGATCTGGCTGGAGCCGGAGTTGTTGACCACGTCCGGCGGGGTGCCGTCGACGAAGCGCGGCTGGAGGGTCTTGCTGATCTCCTGGGTGGAGGAGTGCTTGATCTTCGCCTTCGGGTACTTCTCGGTGTACATGGCCTCGTGGGCCTTGGCGTACTCCTCACCGAACCCGCCGCCGAAGATCACCACCTCGAGTGGTGCGTCCTCCTTCACGCCGAGCGGGTTCTGCGCGCTCTTGGTGCCCTGGTAGGTCTCGGCATCGTTCTTGTCACCGCCACCGCTGGTGGCGCAGCCGGACAGCAGGCCGGCGGCGGGGGTGGCCAAAAGGCCGGCGGCGGCGCTGCGTCGCAGGATGTCACGCCTGTTCATAAGTTCTCCTCGGGTCGGGTCGGGCGGATCGCCGGTCTGTGGGGGAGGCGTCCGCCGCGCGAGGGGCGGTAGTTCTCTTCAGTTCATGCTCTGTTACTGAAGAATTTCTACGACAGCCGGGCCCGGACTTCAAGTCCTGACTGTCGAACCGTTATCACCACCAGCCGTCATCGGGTCGCCTAGCCTGAGGCGATGCGCCGTCTGCGCCAACTGGCCGAGCGCACCCCGGCTGGGCGGGAGCGGTACGTCGACCTGCTCCGCGCGCTCGCCATCACCATGGTCGTTCTCGGACACTGGAGCGTCACGGTGATCGGCCGCGACGCCACCGGGCAGGCCACCGGGCACTCCGCGCTGGGCGACCTGCGCTGGGCGTACCCGTTGACCTGGCTGGCCCAGGTGATGCCGGTCTTCTTCCTGGTCGGCGGCTACGCCAACGCGGCCTCGCTGACCCGGCTGCGGGCTCGCGGCGGCGACGCCGCCGGCTGGCTGATCGACCGCAGCGCCCGCCTGGTCCGCCCCACCAGCACGCTGCTGCTGGTGCTCACCGCCGCTGCGGCGGTCGCCTGGCTGCTCGGGGCCGACCCGACCCGCATCCGCGAGGTCTTCTGGTTCGCCACCATTCCGCTCTGGTTCCTGGTCGCCTACCTGGCGGCGGTCGTGCTCACCCCACCGATGTACGCGCTGCACCGCCGCCTCGGCCTGGCCGTGCCGCTGACGCTCGTCGCGGTGGTCGGCCTCGGCGACCTCGGCCGACTGAGCGGACCGGAGGAGCTGAGCTACGGCAACTACCTGTTCGGTTGGCTGGCCGTCCACCAGCTCGGCTTCGCCTGGCACGACGCCCGCGCCGGGCCGTCGACTCCCGACCTTCCGGGGGTACGCCGACGGCGGCTGCCCACCTCCCGCCGGGCCGGTCTGGTCTTCCTGGCGGGCGGGCTGGGCGCGGTGCTGCTGCTCACCGTGCTCGGCCCCTGGCCGGTGGCCATGCTCAAGGTGCCCGACGAGCGGCTCGACAACGCCTCGCCGCCCAGCCTCGCGTTGCTGGCCGTCGCCGCCGGCCAGCTCGGGCTGATCCTGCTGCTGCGCGGCCCAGCGGAGCGGCTGCTGCGCCGCAGCCGGCCGTGGCAGCTGGTGATCGGGGTCAACCTGGTGGTGCTGACCGTCTTCCTCTGGCACCTGACTGCCGCGATCCTGCTGATCGGGTTGCTCGACGCGGTCGGGACGCTGCCCACCCCGGCGGTCGACACGGCCGCCTGGTGGGCCTGGCGGGTGCCCTGGTTGCTGCTGCTCAGCGTCGTCCTGGTGGTGCTGGTCGCCATCTTCGGGCCGGTGGAGGCGCGCAGCGGCCGGCACCGCACCGGGCGGCGGGCCCCTCGGGGCACCCGGGCCCGGACCGCGTCGGCGGTGGCCGGCTACGCCGCCGTGGTGGCCGCGCTGCTGGTCAACAGCACCACACCGCAGCAGACCCCGGAGCCGCTCGGCACGCCCGTCCCGGCGCTGGTGGCGTACCTGGCCGGGGCGGGCGTGCTGCGACTGCTCAGGTCTGGGTGGGGAACCCGAGGTTGACCCCGCCGTGCCGCGGATCCAACCAGCGGCTGGTGACGACCTTGCCCCGGGTGAAGAACCGCACCCCGTCCTCGCCGTGTGCGTGCAGGTCACCGAAGAGGGACGACTTCCACCCGCCGAACGAGTGGTACGCCATCGGCACCGGGATCGGCACGTTGATCCCGACCATGCCCACCTCCACCTCGTGCTGGTAACGCCGGGCCGCCCCGCCGTCGTTGGTGAAGATCGCCGTGCCGTTGCCGTACGGGCTGGCGTTGACCAGGTCCACCGCCTCGTCGTACGAGCCGACCCGGACCACGCTCAGCACCGGCCCGAAGATCTCGTCGGTGTAGATCGACATGCCCGGGGTCACCCGGTCGAACAGCGTCGGGCCGAGCCAGAAACCGGCCGGGTCGCCGTCCGGCGTCACGTCCCGCCCGTCCACCACCGGCACCGCGCCGGCGGCGACACCGGCGTCCACGTAGGAGCGCACCCTCGCCGCGTGCGCGGCGGTGACCAGCGGGCCCATGTCGCAGCCCCGCCGGCCGTCGCCGGTGCGCAGCCCGGTCACCCGCGCGGCGATCCGCTCGACGAGCGCGTCCGCCACCGGCTCCACCGCCACCAGGACCGAGATGGCCATGCACCGCTCCCCCGCCGAGCCGAACCCGGCGTTGACCGCCGCGTCGGCGGCCAGGTCCAGGTCGGCGTCCGGGAGCACCACCATGTGGTTCTTCGCCCCACCGAGCGCCTGCACCCGCTTGCCGGCCGCTGTTGCGCGTTGGTAGACGTACCGGGCGATCGGGGTGGAGCCGACGAACGACACCGCCCGCACCTCCGGGTGCTCCAGCAACGCGTCGACCGCCTCCTTGTCGCCGTTGACGACGTTGAGCACCCCGTCGGGCAGGCCCGCCTCGGCGAACCACTCGGCCAGCAGCAGCGCCGCGCTCGGGTCCTTCTCGCTCGGCTTGAGGACCACCGCGTTGCCGCAGGCCACCGCCACCGGCACGAACCACAGCGGCACCATCACCGGGAAGTTGAACGGGGAGATCACCGCGACCACCCCGAGCGGCTGCCGGATGGTGTACGAGTCGACCTCGGTGGACACGTTCTCGCTGAACGCGCCGCGCAACGCCGACGGCAGGCCACACGCGTACTCGATGACCTCCAGGCCGCGCTGCACCTCGCCGGCGGCGTCCGCGAGCACCTTGCCGTGTTCGGCGGTGATCACCTCGGCGAGCCGGTCCCGCCGGGCGTGCACCAACTCCCGGAAGGCGAACAGCACCGCGGACCGCCGGGCCAGCGACGCGTCCCGCCAGGCCCGCGCCGCGCGGGCGGCGGCCTGCACCGCCACGTCGACGTCCGCGGTCGAGGCCAGCTCGACAGCGGCGGTACGCCGACCGGTCGCCGGGTCGAACACGTCGCCGCGCCGCTGCGACGTGCCGCCGACCCGCTTGCCGTCGATGAAGTGACCAATGTTCATGCCGCCAGCCCCGCCGCCGTACGGATCGCGTCGACGAGGATCGCCAGGCCCTCACGGGCCTCCTCCTCGGTCAGCGTCAACGGTGGACCCATCCGCAGCACGTTGCCGTGGAGACCGCCCTTGCCGGCCAGCAGGCCACCGTCGCGGGCAGCTTCGAAGACCCGGTTGGTCAGCGCCGGGTCCGGCTCACTGCTGCCCGGCCGGACGAACTCGACGCCGAGCATCAGCCCCTTTCCGCGTACCTCGGCGACGCAGTCGAGCCCGCCCACGGCGGACCGCAGGCCGTCGGCGAGGATCGCGCCGACGCGGGCCGCGTTCGCCTGGAGGTCGTGCGCGATCAGGTAGTCGAGCACCGCGTTGCCGGCGGCCGTGGAGATCGGGTTGCCGCCGAAGGTGGAGAAGCTGATGGCCGGCACCGACTCCAGCACCTCGGCCCGGCCGACCACCCCGGCCAGGGCGAACCCGTTGCCGATGCCCTTGGCGAAGGTGAGCAGGTCCGGGGTGACGCCGTGCGCCTGGTAACCCCAGAAGTGCTCCCCGGTCCGCCCCCAGCCGGTCTGCACCTCGTCGGCGATGAACAGGATGCCGTGCTCGTCGAGGACCTTCTTCCAGCCGGCGAAGAGCCCGTCCGGCGGGTGCACGAAACCGCCCACGCCCTGGATGGGCTCGGCGATCAGCGCGGCCACGTCACCGGCGGTCTGGGTGGCCAGCACCTCGCGCAGGTCCTCCACCGCCGCGTCGACCTGCTCGTCGGCGCTGAGCCGGGCCAGCAGGCCACGCACCCGGTCACCTGAGTGCAGCCAGGCCACCTGGAGCGGGTTGAGGCCGCTGGCCGACCAGTTGCGGTTGCCGGTGACGCCCATCGCCGCGTACGACCGGCCGTGGTAACTGTTGCGCACCGCCAGGATCTGGTGCGAACGGCGGTGGTTGGTGGCGACCAGCAGCGCCGCCTCGTTCGCCTCGGTGCCGGAGTTGGTGAAGAACACCCGGGCGTCCGGGATGCCGGAGCGCTGGGCGATCTTCTCGGCCAGCTCCACCTGTTGACGGATCAGGTAGAGCGTCGAGGTGTGCGCGATGCCGGTGGCGAGCTGCCGCTCGACGGCCTCCCGGATCTCCGGGATGTCATACCCGATCATGTTGGTCAGCACGCCGCCGAAGAAGTCCAGGTAGCTGCGACCCTGCGCGTCGGTGACCCGGCGGCCCGAGCCGGAGACCAACTCGATCGGCTCGGCGTAGTACAACGGCATCCAGGACGGGAGCACGGCCCGGTGCCGGGCCAGCAGGTCGTCGGTCATCGTGGCAACCCTTCAGCGGCGTGCGTGGATACCGCACGCTCCCACCGCCGGCCGACGCGAACAACTGTCAGCCTGTAGCGCATGGATGCCCCGACCTGACAGCACGTCAACGGTTTCCACGGCAATGGTTGGTCTTGGCCCCCGAATTCCGCAGTCTTCATGGGAAAAGTCCACTCGATCCGCAGCCTGGCCGCCCACCGCTACCCTGGGTCGGTCCACTGTCGCCGGGGAGGCACGCGGTGCGCATCGAAGAGACGATCGCCGAGCTGGAGCGCGTCGCCGCGCGCGAGGTGGGCCGAGGCAGCGAGGCGCTGGCCGCGCCCGCGGCGGGTGGACTGACCGCGATCGTGCGCGCGGGCGCGGTGGACGGCGTACGCCGCCGCCCCACGCTCAGCGTCGACGGCCTCGACTGGCCCGCGTACGCCGAACCGCTCACCCGGATCGCCGAGTTGGTCAGGGCAGGCCGCTAGAGGTGGGTGGTTCGGTCGCCGGCCGCAATGCCCTCGGCGGGCGGCGCGCCGCCCGGGCCTGGGCAACGCGGCGGGGGCGCAACGGCAGGTGCAGGGCGACGGCGACCAGCGCGAAGGCCGCCCAGCCGGCGCCCAACGCCACGGCCGACGAGACGTCCTGAAGGTAGTGGTACGCGGCGAGGAAGCCGACCAGCGCGAGGCTGTTGCGGGCGAAGTGCCGAGTGAACTCGGTCAACTGCGTGCGGGCCTCGACGGCGACCAGGACCCCCGAGTACGGGAAAGTCACCACCATGCCGCGCAGCACGGCACCGAGCAGTTGGGTGAGGACCGCCCCAACGAAGATCACCACCAGTTTGAGCAACACAGGCAGCCCGTCCGGGCGAGTCTCCGCGACGGCTACCGTCTCCTCGGCGGACGCCCCACGTCGGCGGGCGCGACGGCGCAGCCACAGGATGGCCGCCAACCAGAGCACGAGCGTGCCGGCGAGGGCCATCTCGAACGGGATGTCGACGGCCAACAGGCCGGCGCTCAGCGCCACGTAGACGGCGATCCCCGCGACGTCGGCGAGCAGGATCGGCCAACGCCACCGCTGGTGGGTGACCGCCACGGTGACGAAGAAGAGGTTGAGCCCGAGCACGCCGAGCACCTGCGCGCCGTCCACCCGATACTCGGTGGTGACCAGGGCGAGCGTCATCGGCAGCGGCAGGCTGTAGACCAGCGCGCGGAGCCGGACGGAGCGGATCACGCTGACCGCCCAGACCACGGCCGTCACCAGCAGGACCGCGCTCCACGTCATGGCTCACCCGTTCCCGCCCCGGTGGGGGCCGTCAGTCCTGGAAGGTCGCGGCGTTCGCGCAGAGGTCGAACACGCGGGTGAGCCGAGCGACGTCCGTCCGGTTGACCGAGAACTGATTCTCGCCGATCTCGCCGTGCGCGGTCATGTGGGCCTCCCAACAGCTCGACCCGTCCCAGAGTGTCAAGTTCACGTGCAGGTGCGGACTCACCACACCGAGAGGCAGCAGACCCACCCGCGCCCCGGCCGCGCGCTGCTTCTCCACCAGGGCGGACAGATCGTCGGTCAGCGTGGCGTAGACGAAGACCCGGGTGATCTGGACGCCCCGTTGCAGGGCCTCCACGTTGGCCTCCCAGTAGCGCCGGCCGATCTCACTGCGCCACCAACTCAGCTCCCCGCTCACCCGGGGCATCACGTTGGTCAACCCGTCCAGCCGACGTACGCAGGCGCGGGTCGCGCCGACCAGATCCTCGTCCTCGTCACCGCGCCGGATGATCCGACCGTCCGCGAGCTGCTCGGCCTCCAACCGGAACTGCTCGTAGCGCCGCTGCGCCTCCACCGCGACCCGGGTGCCCGCGTGCTGCTCGGCCGCCTCCCGGATGGCCCCGGCCAGCTCCGTGGTGGTACGGACCAGCCAGGGCGGGCCGTCCAACAGGGTGCGCAGGTGGAAGCGGCGCTCCGCGCGGGCCAGTGAGTCGACCAACAGCGAGATGGTGATGCCCATCAGGCCGGCCAACAGCGACTCCACCCCGGAGGCGGCATTGCTGAGGTCGAGCACGATGCTGAGGGTGATCGACAGCGTGATGCCGACCAACGCCACCGGGTCGGTGTGCGCCACCAGCCGGACGAGGCCGGCGGCGGAGCCGCCACCCTCCCGCAACCGCTGACGGGCCACGTCACGGGCCATCGAGATCCCCCAATCCGCCGCTCCCGCCAGCGTAGACAGCAACCACAACCGTCGGCGCCGCGCCAGCGGGCCGGTAGCATCCGGCAGGTGCACAGAGCGGACGCGGCGCCGTCGACCGGAACGGACGACGAGCAGATCACCGCGGAGATCCGAACCTGGGTCTGCTCCACCCCGCTCCGCGGCCTCGTCGCCCACTTCGGCGGCACCTGGCCCGACGGTGACCTCACCGACGTGCTCCGCTTCCTCGACGACTTCTCCGCCCGCCACTGGGACTTCCGGGGCGGCCGGGAGCGGCCCGACGCCCGGGAGCCCGACCTCGACGGCGCCACCGCGACACTGGTGCTCGACGCGGCTGCCGCGCTCGGGCTGATCCACCCGGTGCCGCCGGCCAGGTCGGCGTACGCCCACCTGGTGGTGCTCGGCGGCTTGGCACACGCCTGCGTACGCCGCGTCGGCTACGCCGCGCACCTGCTCCGCGCCGGCCTACCGGTGAGCGGCGAGGTCGCCGTCCTGGGCAGCTTCCGGCCGCTGTCGGACTGGGAACGCCGCACGCTCGCCGAGGCGGGCCTGCCGGCCGACGAGACCGAGGTGGACGTGCTGGACACGGCCGTCCGCCGGGTGTTCGAGGTGGCCGCCCCGGCGGAGCAGGACGGCGTCGACGCCGGCCACCCGCACCACTCCTGGTCGTCGCGGACCTACCGACCGGACGGGCTGCCGCCGATCCGGGTGCTGGCCGCGCCGTCCAGCGAACCCGACCAGCGGCGAGCCCACACCGCCGACACCCAGCGGTTCTGGGCCGCCCACGTCCGGCTCGCGCCGGGCGACAAGGTCCTGATGGTCACCGCGCCGATCTACGTGCCGTTCCAGCACTGCGACGCGCTGCGCACGCTGGCCGTGCCGTACGGGTGCGCCATCGACACGGTCGGGGTGGACCCGACGCTGACCGACCTGGCGGTGCTGCCCGAGCAGACGCTCACGCCGGGGCGCTACCTCCAGGAGATCCGGTCGGCGATCCGCTCGATGCGCGCCCTGCACGCCGGGCTTCACCCGCGCTGAGCCCGGCTCAGCGGGCGGTGTCGGCGACGGCCTGGGCGAAGACCTCGGAACGGTGCTCGAAGTTGCGGAACCGGCCGTAGCTGGGCGCGGCCGGGGACAGCAGCACCACCCCGCCGGCCGGGGTCACCTCGCGGGACAGCCGGACCGCGTCCACCAGGTCGTCGACCAGTTCGGTACGCACCTTCGGCAGGCCGGCGAGCACCTCGACGATGCGGGTGCCGCTGTCCGGAATACCGATCACTGTCAGCTCCCGCTCGGCCAGGTGCTCGGCCAACGGCGTGTAGTCCAGACCCCGGTCGTTGCCCCCGACGATCACCGTCAACGGCCGCCCGTCGTACGCGTCGATGGCGTGCATGGCCGCGTACGGGCTGGTGGCCAGGGTGTCGTCGACGAACGTCAGCCCGGACGGGTCGGTGATCTCGGTGAGCCGGTGGGCCAGCCCCTGGAACTCGGCGACCGCGACGGCGAGGTGGTCCTTACCGGCCACCACGTCCACGCCGAGGGCGTCGAGGACGGCGAGCGCGACACAGAGGTTGCCCTCGTTGTGCCGGCCGACCAGCGGCAGCACCGCACGGGGGAAGAGCGGCTGGTCACCGAAGTGGAACCACTGCGTGCCGTCGGCGCCGGTGGCGACGTGGGTGGTGTCGGGGCGACCGGCGCGGACCGCCGGCAGCTCACCCAGCTCCGCGGCGAGGCGGGGGTCGCCGCCATTGACCACGATCGTCTGCGGGTCGTGGGCGAGCAGGTTGAGCTTGTCCCGGTAGTACTCCCGTTCCCCACCGTGCGCGTCCAGGTGCTCCGGGAAGAGCGCGGTGACCACCGCCACCCGGGGCGAGTCGGTGAGGTCGCTGCACTGATAGCTGGACAGCTCCAACACGTACAGCTCCGCCTCCGGCAGGTCCAGGGTCGGCACCCCGATGTTGCCGCCGAAGACGTTCGGCCGCCCCATCGCGGTGAGCAGGTGACTGATCAGGCTGGAGGTGGTGCTCTTGCCCTTGCTGCCGGTGACCCCGACGGTGCGCGCGGCGTGGTCGGCCATCCACAACGCGGTGCCCTGGGTCACCAGGATCCCGCGCCGGCGCAGCTCGATCAGCCACGGGTGGGTCTGCGGCACGCCCGGGGAGCGGACCACCACGTCCGCGGCGGCCAGCCGTTCGAAACCCGCCTCGCCGGTGACCAGCGGCGCCGCCTCAGCCAGGGGGCCGTCCCAGGGCAGCGACAGGAAGTTCGCGCTGTCGTCCACGGCGACCAGCTCGGCCGGGCCGTGCGCGGCGATGGCGGTCACAGCGGCCCGGCCCTCCCGACCGGTGCCCCAGACGGCGACGGTACGTCCGCGCAGGTCAGAAAGGCGCACGGGGCTCTCCTCGTGGGTCACGGCGGCGGCAGGGCGGGCCCGGTCCGGACACGGCCGGACGAACCAGGGCCTAGTATGGCGTGTGCCCAACGAGCAGCTCCGGCGGATGGACGCCTTCACCTTCCCGTCCTACTCGATCGACTTCGCCACCGGCGAGGTGTTGTTCGACTACGCCCTGACCGGCCCGGCCGGTGAGCAGCGGTTCACCGAGGTGATCACACTTCCGCTGCCGGCGGGGCCGCCCTCCGACGGGACGGTGGTGACCCTCAACCGGGTGCTGGAGGTGCTGCACGTCGTCGCCGGGGTCAGCTACTACAAGGCCGCCGCGCCACCCCGACTCGTGCTGCCGGCGCCGCTGGGCGCGGCCACCGTCGACTACGTCACGGCCGTCTACACCAGGGGCCTCGCGGAGTACGCGTACCGCAACCAACTGCCGCACGTGCTCGAGCTGCGCCCGGAGGTGCCAGCCGGCACGCCGGAGTCACCCCGGGTGTACGACGACTCGGACCGTCGCCCGCTCTCGGCGGTCGGCGGCGGTAAGGACTCGATCGTCAGCCTGGAGGCACTGCGCCGCGCCGAGCTGGACCCGGTGCCGTTCTCGGTCAACCCGAACCACGTGATCGTCGCCGTCAACGAGGCGTCCGGGCTGGTCCCGCTGGCCGCCCGGCGGCGCATCGACCCGGTGCTGTTCGACCTGAACGCGGCCGGCGCGCTGAACGGGCACATCCCGGTCACCGCCATCAACTCCCTGATCGCGGTGGCCACCGCCGTCCTGCACGGGCTGGGGCCGGTGGTGATGTCCAACGAGCGTTCGGCGTCCGACCCGAACCTGGTCTGGAACGGCCACGAGATCAACCACCAGTGGTCCAAGGGCGTCGAGGCGGAAGGGCTGCTGCGGGCGTCGCTGGCCGAGCACGCCGGCCTGACCGACCCGTACTTCTCCCTGCTGCGTTCGCTGTCCGAGCTGCACATCGCCCGGCTGTTCGCCGAGTTCACCCGGTACGACGACGTGGTGACCAGCTGCAACCAGGCGTTCAAGCTGCGCGACGCGAGTGAGCGCTGGTGCCGTGACTGCCCGAAGTGCCGCTTCGTCTTCCTGGCCATGGCGCCGTTCATGCCGCGGGAGCGGGTCACCCACATCTTCGGCGGCGACCTGCTGGCCGACGCGTCGCAGATCCCCGGCTACCGCGAGCTGCTGGGCGTGGACGGGCACAAGCCGTTCGAGTGCGTGGGCGAGGTCGAGGAGTCGGTGGTGGCCCTCGGCCTGCTCGCCGAGCAGGACCAGTGGCGCGACGCCCCGGTGATCCAGGCCCTGGTCGACGCCGTCCCGGAGACGGCCTGGTCAGCGGTGGCCAAGTCGGACGTCTTCACCCCCGGCGGCCCCAACCACATCCCACCCACCTACGCAAAAGCCCTGAACGCCCTAGGAGCCTGATCCCTCCCCTCCCACCGTCGATCATGGAGTTGTGGTGGGCGTTGTGCCCCGATCGCAACTTTTGCGGGGCACCACAACTCCATGATCGACCGGGCTCGGGTGGGGCCGGGCTCGGGTGGGGGGCGTTACGGGGTTCGGACTGCGTCCAGGGCCAGGAGGGCCACGTGTAGGGAGAGGGCGGCCTCTACCGAGTCGAGGTCCACGTCGAGGATGCGCGCGATGCGGGCCAGCCGTTCGTAGAAGGCCGGTCGGGACAGGTGGGCGGCGGCAGCGGCTGCGGACTTGTTGCGCCCCTGCTCCAGGTAGGCGCGCAGGGTGTCCAGCAGCCGCTCCCTCGGGTGCCGGGCGTCGTACTCCAGCAGGGCGCCGAGTTCGCGTTCCACGAAGGTCTGCAACCGGGGTTCGTCGCGCAGCAGGTGCAGCAGGCCAGCCAGCCCGACGTGCGGGAGCCGGAAGATCGGCAGGTCGCGCTGGTCCCGGCGGGCCGCCTCGGCAATCTGCCGTGCCTCGACGAGCGACCGTCGGGCCTCGCGCAGGGTGCCCACTCCGGAGCCGGCAGCCACGATCACCCCACCCGTGCCGGCAGCCCGGGACGGGTCGGCCCCGGGCACCAGCCGGGACGCGTCCGCGCCCGACGCGGTCCGGGCCGCGCCGGCGTCGAGGCGTACCTGACGAAGTGCGCTGGCGAACGCGGACAGCGCGCGGTCCTCGGCGGCCGGGTCCGGCAGGGCCAGCAGCGCGCCCACCGAGTTGTCGTCGACGGCGCTGGTCAGCGCGGTCAGCTTCGCCTCCCGCAGGGCCTGGCCGACCGCCTCGGAGAGATCGCGTAGCCGGGCCTGGCCGGCCTCGGGGCCGACCTCCCCGGCGGGGTCGTCGGCGCGATGCCGGACCATCACGCCGACCAGGTGCCGCCGGTCGAGCACCACGCCGAGCGCCTTGGCCCGCAGCCCCACCTCGTCCACCGGGCGGGAGTGGTCGAGCAGCGCGGTGAGCAGGGTGCGATGGATCTG
This sequence comes from Micromonospora sp. NPDC051227, assembly GCF_044455385.1. Classification (NCBI taxonomy): domain Bacteria; kingdom Bacillati; phylum Actinomycetota; class Actinomycetes; order Micromonosporales; family Micromonosporaceae; genus Micromonospora; species Micromonospora sp. NPDC051227. The sequence goes on along the minus strand of NZ_JBITET010000014.1, from coordinate 53,918 downwards.
CCGCTCCAGGCCCTCGGCGTCGCGGCGGATCAGCCGGCCCAGCGCGAGGGTGGACGCGGCCCGCTCGATCAGGATGGTGAGCCGGGTGGGCGAGCCGGCGGTCGGTTCGACGGCCTGGGCGCTGGGCACGTCGCCGCTGGCCGGCCAGCGCAGCAACAGCCGACCCCAGTCCTGCCCCCGGGCACCGACGGTGGTCACCAGCCAGCCGCTGTCCGGGTCGTACGCGGTCCGCCCGGCCGGACGGATCCGCCGGGAGTGCTGCTCCCAGCCGTCCAGCAGCAGCTCGGCGCTCTCGCCCGCCGGGTCGTACCCGAGCACCTGCCGGGACAGGTTCTCCAGCACCACGGGGCAACCGGACAGCTCGGCGGCCTGTCGGATCACCTCGGCGGCGTCGGCGCCCTCCACGGAGAGGTCGTTGAACCGCTGGTGGATCTCCTCGGTGGCGCGCAGCTCGGTGAGCTGCGCGTCGACGATCAGCGCGTGCACCGCCTCGGTGATCCGGACGAACGGGGTGGCCCGGCGCAGCTCCACCAGGGGCAGCCCGCGCCGCTCGGCGGCGGCGGCCATCACCCGGGGCACACCGCTGACGTACCGGCGGCCCAGCTCGACGACGAGTCCGGAGACTCCGACGTCAGCGAGATCACCGATGAACGCGCGCAACCCGGCGTCGTCCCCGGGCAGGCCGATGCCGGTGGTGAGCACCAGTTCGCCACCGCCGAGCAGGGTGGCGATGTCCGGCACCTCGGCGACGTGCACCCACCGGACGGGTCGGTCCAGCCCCTCGTCGCCGGCGACCACGCGTGGCGCGCCGTGGCGGACCGGGTCCAGGGCGAGGACCTCACGGACGGTAGGGAACACGGCCGCCACGCTACCGTCCGTGACGCCGGAACTCGACTCGCCACCGGCGCGAGGGGTCAGTCGACGCCGAACTCCATCGCGGCGCGGTCGAGTGCCTCGTCCTCCGCGGAGGTGACGCCCCGGGAGGCGATGGCTTCCGCGCCGCCCCGGGGCATCGCGCCGATCAACCCGGTCGAGGCGGCCTGCGCGGCCCCGATCATCCGCTGCGGGTTCCCGCCGCCGACCAGGCCGAGGGAGGCGTACTGCTCCAGCTTCGACCGCGAGTCGGCGATGTCCAGGTTGCGCATGGTGAGCTGGCCGATCCGGTCCGACGGGCCGAACGCCGAGTCCTCGGTACGCTCCATCGACAACTTGTCGGGGTGGTAGCTGAACGACGGGCCGGTGGTGTCGAGGATCGAGTAGTCCTCGCCCCGGCGCAGCCGCAACGTCACCTCGCCGGTGACCGCTGTGCCGACCCACCGCTGCAACGACTCGCGCAGCATCAGCGCCTGCGGGTCCAGCCAGCGGCCCTCGTACATCAGCCGACCGAGGCGGCGACCCTCGCTGTGGTAGTTCGCCAGGGTGTCCTCGTTGTGGATCGCGTTGACCAGCCGCTCGTACGCGGCGTGCAGCAACGCCATCCCGGGCGCCTCGTAGATGCCGCGGCTCTTAGCCTCGATGATCCGGTTCTCGATCTGGTCCGACATGCCCAGGCCGTGCCGGCCGCCGATGGCGTTGGCCTCCAGCACCAGGTCGACGGCGTTGCCGAACTCCTTGCCGTTGATGGTGACCGGGCGGCCCTGGTCGAAGCCGACGGTGACGTCCTCGCTCGGGATCTCCACCGACGGGTCCCAGAACCGGACGCCCATGATCGGGTTGACCGTCTCGATGCCGGTGTCGAGGTGCTCCAGGGTCTTCGCCTCGTGGGTGGCACCCCAGATGTTGGCGTCGGTCGAGTACGCCTTCTCGGTGCTGTCCCGGTAGGGCAGGCCGCGTTCGAGCAGCCACTCGGACATCTCCTTACGCCCACCCAGCTCGGTGACGAAGGCGGTGTCGAGCCACGGCTTGTAGATGCGCAGCATCGGGTTGGCCAGCAGGCCGTACCGGTAGAACCGCTCGATGTCGTTGCCCTTGAAGGTCGAGCCGTCGCCCCAGATCTGGACGTCGTCGGCGACCATCGCCCGCACCAGCAGGGTGCCGGTCACAGCGCGGCCCAGCGGGGTGGTGTTGAAGTACGCCCGTCCGCCGGTGCGAATGTGGAAGGCGCCGCAGGTCAGCGCGGCCAGGCCTTCCTCGACCAGGGCGGCGCGGCAGTCGACCAGGCGGGCGACCTCGGCGCCGTAGCTGAGCGCGCGACCGGGCACCGAGGCGATGTCGGGCTCGTCGTACTGGCCGATGTCGGCGGTGTAGGCGCAGGGAATGGCGCCCTTGTCGCGCATCCACGCGACCGCGACCGAGGTGTCGAGGCCGCCGGAGAAGGCGATGCCGACACGTTCGCCGGTGGGCAGGGAGGTGAGAACCTTGGACACGGGGAAAATTATGCAATAGAACGCATGGCCATGCAAGCCGAAGCGATCTACTCGTCGCCGAACGGCGGATCGTCGCGGCCCAGCTCCCAGAACGCCACCGCCGCCGCGGCGGCCACGTTCAGCGAATCCACGCCGCGGCGCATCGGAAGGACCACCCGCACGTCGCTGGCGGCCTGTGCCGCCGCGGTGAGGCCGGGCCCCTCGGCGCCGAGCAGCAGCGCCGCCCGCTCGCGCTGCGCCGGGGTCAACCGCTGGATCGGTACGGCGTCCGGCGCGGGCGTCATGGCGAGCACCGTGAAGCCGGCCTCCCGCACCTGGTCCAGGCCCTCGGGCCAGCGGTCGAGCTTCGCGTACGGCATGGCGAAGACCTCACCCATGCTGACCCGGACACTGCGCCGGTACAGCGGGTCGGCGCAGGACGGCGACAGCAGCACCGCGTCGATGCCGAGCGCGGCGGCACCCCGAAAGACCGCCCCGAGGTTGGTGTGGTTGTTCACGTCCTCCAGGAGCACGACCCGGCGCGCGGCGGCGAGCACCTCGGCCGCCGTCGGCAGCGGCCGGCGGTGGAACGACGCCAGCACCCCCCGGTGTACGTGGAAGCCGGTTGCCCGTTGCAGCACGTCCTGGGTCGCGGCGTACACCGGCGCGTCGCCGGTGTCCAGGTCGGCGAGCTGGTCGACCCGCTTGGCGTCGACCAGGTACGACCGCGCCGGGTAGCCCGCGCGCAGCGCCCGGCGCAGCACCAGCTCCCCCTCGGCGATGAACAGGCCGTGCGGTGGCTCCCAGCGGGTGCGCAGCTCGACGTCGGTGAGCGCCCGGTAGTCGGCGATCCGGTCGTCGTCAGGGTCGGTGATCTCGTGGACGGGCACCCGACGATTCTGCCGGACGCGGAGCAGTGCGCCTCGACGCCCGTCCGACGGGGTGTTTTGTCCGCAGAAGAAGGGGAATGACCGGCGGGCATCGGGACGCGACGGGAAGGACCAGCCAGGTGAGCGCAGACGACACCACGGCGGGCGAAGCGGGCACCCTGCCCCGGCGTCCGACCGTCGCCGACCACATCGTGTCGCGACTGTTCAGCTGGGGCGTGCACCGCTACTTCGGCTATCCCGGCGACGGCATCAACGGCCTCACCTCCGCGCTGCAACGCACCGACGGCCGCGCCCAGTTCGTCCAGGTCCGCCACGAGGAGACCGCCGGCTTCGCCGCCTCCGCGCACGTCAAGTACGGCGGCGGGCCGCTGGGCTGCGCGCTGGTCACCAGCGGGCCGGGCGCCATCCACCTACTCAACGGCCTGTACGACGCGAAGCTCGACCACCAACCGGTGGTCGCCCTGGTCGGTCACACCGCGACCACCGCCGAGGGCGGCGGTTACTACCAGGAGGTCGACCTGCTCGCCCTCTACAAGGACGTGGCAGCGGCGTTCCTGGCCCAGCTCGACCACCCGGCGCAGGTACGCCACCTGGTCGACCGGGCGTGCCGGACGGCGCTGGCCCGGCGCACCGTCACCGCCCTGATCCTGCCCCTCGACCTGCAGGACGAGCCGGCCGTACCGAACCCGCCGCACGCGCACGGCTACTACCGGACCAGCAACGCGCCGAGCAGCATCCCGACGGTGCCGCCGGAGGCGGACGTACGCCGGGCGGCCGAGGTGCTGCGCGGCGGGCAACGGGTGGCCATGCTGGTCGGCCAGGGTGCCCTCGGCGCGCGCGACGAGGTCCGCGAGATCGCTGATCGGCTCGGGGCCGGCGTGGCCACCGCGCTGCTCGGCTTCACCGCCGTCGACCACCGCGAACCGTGGGTGACCGGCGCGATCGGGCTGCTCGGCACCCGACCGAGCTGGCAGCTGATGAGCGGCTGCGACCGGCTGCTGATCGTGGGCAGCAACATGCCGTACTCGGAGTTCTATCCGCCGCCCGGGCAGGCCCGCGCGGTGCAGATCGACCTCGACGGCACCCAGCTCGGGTTGCGGTACCCGACCGAGGTGAACCTGACCGGCGACGCCCGCCCCACGCTGCGGGCGTTGCTGAACGAACTGGGCCCCGGCCCCGGGCCGACCGCCTGGCGGGCGGAGGTCACCGAGGCCACCTCGGCGTGGCGCCGGGTGCAACACGACCTGGCCGAGCAGGCCGCCGACCCGGTCAACCCGCAGTTGCTCTTCCACACGCTGAACGAGCGGCTGCCCGACGACGTGCTGCTCGCTGTCGACTGCGGCACGACCACCGCGTGGTACGCCCGACACATCCAGGTACGCCCCAGCATGCTGGCCAGCCTCTCCGGCACGCTGCTGTCCATGGGCGGCGCCATGCCGTACGCGTTGAGCGCCAAGTTCGCCCACCCGGACCGGCCGCTGGTCGCACTGATCGGCGACGGCGCCATGCAGATGAACGGCGTCAACGAGCTGATCACCGTGGCCAAGTACTGGCGCAGCTGGGCCGACCCGCGCTTCGTGGTGCTGGTGCTCAACAACCGGGATCTGGCATTCGTCAGCTGGGAACAGCGCTCCACCGAGGGGACGCCGATGTTCCCGGACAGCCAGCAGTTGCCGGACATCGCCTACCACCAGTGGGCGGAGGTGCTCGGGCTGCACGGCGAGTTGATCGACTCACCGGATCAGGTGCGCGACGTCTGGGACCGGGCGCTCACCGCCGACCGGCCGGTGGTGATCAACGCCCTGGTGGACCCGGCGGAGCTGATGCTCCCGCCGCATTTCACCGCGGAGCAGGCCCGCAAGACCGCGGCGGCGGTGCTGCGCGGCGACACCGACTGGGCCGGGATCATCCGCCGCGGCCTCCCCGCCACCCTAACCAGCTACCGCCCCCGCCGCCGCGACCGCTAACCCACCCCCACCCCGCGCCCTGCCCCACTCCCCGCGCGATCTTGCACTTTCTGCGCCGACAAATGCCGCACATAAGCGTTATTCGACGACCGAAAGTGCAAGATCGCGGGGAGGGGTGCGGGTGGGGCCGGGAGGGAGCGGTTGGGTCAGCCTCGGCGGTCGAGCCAGCGTTGGAGGGCTGAGCGGGGGTCGTCGGTGGTGGGGTCCTGCCTGCGGTTCGGGACCGTTGGGCGCTCCACCGGGCGGTGCGGGTCGCCGGCCAGCTCGTGGCTCGGTGCGACGAACGCCTTCTCCGGTTGGCCCTTCACGGCGGTGGCGATGACCCGGGCGACCGCGTCGATCACCTTCGTCTGCACCGCCGACCCCACCGAGTCGGCCGGGTCGTCAGGGTTGGCGGCGATTCCGGCCACCGCGACCTGCGGCGTGAAGCCGACGAACGTCTCGGTGGAGTTCTGCTCCGAGCTACCCGTCTTACCAGCCACCGGTCGGCCGTCGAGGATGTCGTTCACACCGGTGGCCGTGCCACCGTTGCACTGCCCGAACGCCGACTGCTGACCCACCGGGCAGCGGGCCGCGTCGGTCGCGGCACGGGCGACGTCGGCGTCGAGCACGCGCTTGCAGGAGGGCTGCCCCACCGGCACCTTCGCGCCGTCCGCGCTGGTCACCGAGACCACCGGCACCGGTGTGCAGTAGGTGCCCTCGGCGGCCACCGTCGCGTACGCGTTGGCCAGGTCCAGCGGGGTGGTGGCCGCCACGCCGAGGGTGAACGAACCCCAGTTCGCGGAGTTGTTCTTGGCGAAGTTGGCGTCCGAGTCGGCGCGGAAGGTGATGCCGAGCCGCTGCGCCATCTCGACGACCTTGTCCTGCCCGACCTGCTCGGCCAGCCAGACGAAGTAGGTGTTCACCGACCGGCCGAAGCCGTCCCACATCATCCGGTACCCGTCCATCCAGTCCGGATTGGCGTTCGCCGGGCACCAGTGGCCGTCACAGCTGCCCGGCCCCTCGGCGGCGTACCGGGTGGGCAGCTTGGCGGGCGCGTCGAAACCGGTGGAGAGGGTACGGCCCGACTCCAGCGCGGCGAGCATGGTGAACAGCTTGAACGTCGAACCCGCCTGGTATCCGTCGACGCTGGCCCCGCCGGAGATCAGCGGGTTGACGGTGTTCGGGTGGTTCGCCTGCCCGCCCGGGTTGTCGGCGAGGCTGTAGTGCCGGTTGACAGCCATCGCCAGCACCCGACCGGTGCCCGGCTGCACGGCCGCGATCGGCAGGGCGCGCTTGTTGTCGTACCCGTAGACCTTGGTGGCCTGCTGCTGCGCGGTGGCCTGGATCTTCGGGTCCAGCGAGGTGACCACTGTGTAGCCGCCCGAACGCAGTGCCTGCTCGCGCTCCGCGACGGTGGCCCCGAAGGCCGGCTGGGTCAGCCACCACTGGCGCAGGTAGTCGCAGAAGAAGCCCCAGTCGTCGTGGCCCTGGGAGACGGCGGTGCAGCCGTTGGGCTGGGCGGTGGGGTGCAGGGCCAGCGGCTCCGCCTTGGCCTGGGCGGCCTGCGCGGCGGTGATCGCGTTGGTGGCGACCATCGAGTCCAGCACGTACGACCGGCGGGCCAGCGCCTCGTCCTTGTCGCCGCTGATCGGGCTGTACGCGTCCGGGGACTGCACCAGACCGGCCAGCAGGGCCGACTCGGCGAGTGTCAACTGCGCCGGAGGCTTGCCGAAGTACCGCTGGCTGGCCGCCGCGATCCCGTACGCGCCGGAGCCGAAGTAGGCGATGTTCAGGTACCGGTCGAGGATCTCGTCCTTGCCGAGGCTCTTGTCGAGCGCGCTCGCGTACCGGATTTCCTGGATCTTGCGGCCCACTGTGGGATCGGTGGCGGCGGCGCGCTCCTCGGCGGTGCGGGTGGGGTCGGTCTTGAGCACGTTACGGACGTACTGCATGGTCAGCGTCGAGCCGCCCTGCTCGGTGCCGCCACCCTTGACGTTGGCCACCAGCGCCCGGGCCAGGCCGCGCAGGTCCGCGCCACCGTGGTCGTAGAAGCGCCGGTCCTCGGCCGCCACGATCGCCTGCCGCATGACCGGAGCGATCTCCGACAGGGGGACGTCGGTGCGGTTCACGTCGTAGAACGTGGTGATCAGCGTCTTGCCGTCGTTGGCGTAGAGGTACGAACGCTGCGGCGTGGCCGGGGTCTTCAGCGAGGCCGGCAACGCGGCGTACGACCCGAGCGCGGAGCGGGCGGTGAGCCCGAGCAGCAGGTTGCCCGGCAGCGCGGCGACTGCCAGGACAAGCCCGGCCAACACGCCGGCGAGCAGCACGGTGAACAGCCGCGACAGCGGCGAGCGGGGGGCGGCCATGCTCCCCAGGATTGCCACAAAAAACGCCAACCGATTACCCCCACCCCACAATTGTCAGCAACTTCACGCCCCTCCACCAGCCAACCCCCACCCGCCAGCCCGCGTTGATCATGAAGTTGTTGCCACGACACGTCGCTTGGGGTCAAGGGGTGTGCAACAACTTCATAATCAACGGCGCGGGAGGGGGCGTCGCGCGGCGTTAGGGGTTTGGGGTACTCAGGCTGGCGGTGGCGGCGTCTCTGGCGGTTTCGCGGGGCATCAGACGGCCGGAGCGGTAGCCGATGCCGATGCCGGCGATCAGCACGAAGATCGCGCCGAAGGTCTGCAACGAGCCGATCAGGGCACCGCCGAGGCCGAGCAGTGGCGCGGCGATGATCAGCATGACGCCGTCGCCGAGGCTGAAGGTGCCCGAGCGGGCCACCGCCCACCCGGTGAGGAACCAGCCCGCGCTGTAGAACGTCGCGCCGAGCAGGACCAGCGACCGCGCGGTGGCGCCGAAGACCGGCGTCTGCTCCTCGAACCCGGCGAACGGCAGCATCAGCACCGTGCCGGCGATGCTGACCAGCAGCCCGGCGGCGGCCACCCGGCGGCTGCGGGTCGCGGCCAGCAGCCCGGTGAGGGCCAGCAGCGCAAGCAGGCCGAGCCAGACCGCGGCCACCCAACCGATCAGGTACACCGCCCGGCCGTCGGCCGGATAGGGGTCGTTGCCCACGCCTCCGTCGCTGGCCATCGCCACCGCGCCGTAGAGGATGGCGTACGCCGGCAGCAGCCAGACCGCCGCCCGCGCGAACCGACGCACCGACCAGGCCCAACTGGCGTTCGTGGCGGGGGCGCCCGGGGTCGGCTCACCGACGAAGGGCAGTACGCCGAACCCGCCACCGCTGCGCCGGGAGCCCAGCGGGGCGACCGGGTCGTGCGCGCCGGGCACCGGGGCCGAGGACCACATTCGATTCGCCGGATCCTTCATGCGTCACCTCGCTCGTCGTCGAGCGGTGCATCGACGCGCCGGGGCGCCCCGATTGCCTGGTCACCACCCGTCCTAGGACCGATCGTGGCAGGCGTCGGAGCGCCCCATGAGTCTTTCTCGTATTTAGCCGACCGGGCGGCCGGCGTACCGGATCAGCCGCGCTCGCGCTGGTCGGCCGGGTCCTCGACGAGGCTGGTCGGCGACACCGGCTCCGGCGCGGGCAGCCCCTTCGGCCCCTTGCCGCCGGTGGCCTGCGCCTCGGCGACACGTACCTCGTCGTGGATCTGCTGGGCGGCGTCCGCCGCGGCCTGCGCCGCCTCGGCGGCCTCGCGCTCGACCTGGCTCGCCTGGTCCGCGGCCTCCGGTGCGGGCAGATCCCCCACCATCTGGCTCAGCCCGCCGAGCGCGCCACCCATGCCCTCCAGGGCCTTGGTCAGCTCGGCCGGGACGATCCAGACCTTGTTGGCGCTGCCCTGGGCGATCTGCGGCAGAGCCTGCAGGTACTGGTAGGCGAGCACCTTCTGGCTCGGGTTGGCCTGGTGGATCGCGTCGAAGACCGTCCGGATCGCCTTCGCCTGACCCTCGGCCTGCAGGATCCGGGCCTGCCGGTCACCGTCGGCCCGCAGCACGGCCGACTGCTTGTCACCCTCGGCGGTGAGGATCACCGACTGCTTGTGCCCCTCGGCGGTCAGGATCGCCGCACGGCGGTCCCGCTCGGCGCGCATCTGCTTCTCCATCGAGTCGCGGATGCTGGCCGGCGGCTCGATCGCCTTGATCTCGACCCGGGTCACCTTGATGCCCCAGCGGCCGGTGGTCTCGTCCAGCACACCCGAAAGGTGCCGGTTGATCTCGTCCCGGCTGGTCAGCGCCCGCTCCAGATCGAGCGAACCGATCACGTTACGCAACGTGGTGACGGTCAGCTGCTCGATGGCCTGGAGGAAGCTGGAGATCTCGTAGGTCGCCCGGACCGAGTCGACCACCTTGAAGTAGAGGACCGTGTCGATCGAGACCACCAGGTTGTCCGAGGTGATCACCGGCTGCGGCGGGAAGCTGACCACCTGCTCCCGCATGTCGACCTTGGTACGGACCGCGTCGATGAACGGCACCAGCAGGTTGAGGCCGGGGCTGAGGGTGCGCTTGTACTTGCCGAGCCGTTCCACCACGTCCTGACGTTGCTGTGGCACGATCCGCACAGCCTTGGCCAGCGTTATCACGGCGATCAACGCCACCGCGATCACCACCACCCCGATTAAGGTCATCCCGTTCACCCTCTCGATTCCGGCAGCTCGCCGGCGGAAGAAACATCGTCCTGCCACACCAGGGCGGTAGCGCCCCGGACCTTTATCACCCGAACCCGTTGACCGGGGTCGTAGACCTGTGTCGTGTCGTACGACCGGGCACTCCACAACTCACCGTCGATCTTGACGAGACCCTGCTCGGCGTCCACCCGTTCCAGCACCAGCGCCGTGGAGCCCTCGATCGCCTCCACGCCGAACGGCTGCTCGCCACTCTCCAGCGCCGAGCGGCTGTGCCGCCGGATGACCGGTCGGACCACCACCAGGCTCAACGCCGACACCACAGCGAAGACCAGCGCCTGCACGGCGACCGGCGCGCCCAGGGCGGCCGCACCGGCGGCGGCGAACGCACCGGCCCCGAACATGATCAGAAATAGCGTCGTCGTGAAAATCTCGGCGACGGCCAGCAGCACACCCAAAACGATCCACACCACGGCGTCCACCACCCAATCGTGACACGCAAATGCACGCGCAGCCTTCCCGCGAAGATCAGTAGGCTCTGCGAGACCCTTTCCGGCCCGTCGAAAACACCACGAATCGGCGGCCCGACCCGAGGAGATCCCGTTGACAGTGCTCCCCGAGACCGCCCGACAGATCGACACCCGGGTCGCCCAGGCACAGGCCGATGGTCACACCCCGTCGCTGGTGCTGGGCGTGGTCCGCGACGGCACGCTGGCGCATGTGGCCGTCGCCGGCGAACACCCCCGCCCGGATGTCGACCTGCAGTACCGGGTGGGCTCGATCAGCAAGACGATGACCGCCACCCTGATCATGCAGTTGCGCGACGCCGGCCGACTGGCACTGGACGACCGGCTGGAGCAGCACCTGCCGGGCACCGGTGTGGGCGATCTCACACTGCGCCAACTGCTCGGCCACGCCAGCGGCATCCAACGCGAACCCGAGGGCGACTGGTGGGAGCGGACGGCAGGCGTCGACCTGGCCACCCTGCTCGCCGAGGTCGACGCCGACAAGATCGCTTACCCGCCGCACCGCGCGTACCACTACTCCAACCTGGCGTACGGGCTGCTCGGCGGGTTGCTCGAACGACTCACCGGGACACCCTGGGCCGACCTGCTCGACGAACGGGTCCTCACCCCGCTGCGCCTGCGCCGCACCACCTACGCGGCCACCGAGCCGTACGCCCGCGGCTACGTCGTCCACCCGTGGCACGGCACGTTGCGCGAGGAGCCCCGCACCGACACCGGCGCCATGGCCCCCGCCGGGCAGCTCTGGTCGACGATCGAGGACCTGGGCCGCTGGGCCGCGTTCCTGGCCGACCCCGACCCGTCGGTGCTGGCCGCCGAGACGCTGACCGAGATGTGCGCCCCCGTGGTGATCAGCGACCTCGACTCCTGGACCGGCGGGCACGGCCTGGGGCTGGAGCTCTACCGCGACGGCGAGCGCGTGTACGTCGGGCACGGCGGCTCGATGCCCGGGTACGTGGCCGCCCTCCTGGTGCACCGGCCCACCCGTACCGCCGTTGTCGGCTTCGCCAACTCGTACGGCTTCCCGATCACCGGGCTCGGCCGCCAACTGCTGACCACAGTGCTGGACGCCGAGCCGGCGTTCCCGCAGCCGTGGCGGCCGGCCACCGCCGCGCCGAATGCCGAGTTGGCCGAGCTGACCGGCCGCTGGTGGTGGATGGGCACTTCGCTGGACCTGAGCTGGGACGCGGGTGACCTGGTGGCCCACGTCCGCGGTGAGCGGGTGAGCCGGTTCACCGCCGAGGGGACGGACCGCTGGCGGGGACGTTCCGGGCCGGAGAACGGCGAGATCCTGTCGGTGCTGCGCGACGACAACGGACGGGCGGCGGCGGTCGACATCGCCACGTTCGTCTTCGCCCGCAGCCCCGACGAGGTTCCCTGACCCGCCGCTGGGCGGATCCGGCGGGCCAGGCGGTCAGGCCGGCTCGGTGACGAAGTCGATGAGGCGTTCCATGGCGTTGATCAGAGGGGTCTCCACGTCGGCGAAGCTGTTCACCCGGGACAGGATCTGCCGCCACATGTCGGCCGGCTCGGCCACCCCGAGGGCCGCGCAGACCCCCTCCTTCCATGGCCGCCCCGGCGGCACCACCGGCCAGGCCGCGATGCCCAACGCGGCCGGCTTGACCGCCTGCCACACGTCCACGTAGGGGTGCCCGGTCACCAGCACGTGCGGCGAGTTCACCCGGGCGACGATCCGGCTCTCCTTGCTGCCCGGCACCAGGTGGTCGACGAGCACGCCGAGTCGTCGGGTCGGGCCGGGGCCGAAGTTGCGCACCTCGGCGTCGAGGGCGTCGATGCCGTCCAACGGCTCGACCACCACGCCCTCGATCCGTAGGTCGTCGCCCCAGATCCGCTCGACCAGCGCGGCGTCGTGGATGCCCTCCACCCAGATCCGGCTGGCCTTCGCCACCTGGGCCCGCACGTTGTCCACGGCGACCGAACCGGACGCGGTCCGCCGACGGGCAGCCGGCACCGCCGCCCGGTTCGGGCGGCGCAGCGTCACCGGGCTGCCGTCGAGCAGGAACGCCGCCGGCAGCAGCGGGAAGTTGCGCCGTTTGCCGTGCCGGTCCTCCAACACCACCGCGCCGGCCTCGAAGCCCACCACCGCGCCGCAGAACCCGGAATCGGCATCCTCGACCACGAGATCCGGTTCGGCGTCCACCTCGGGGGTGACCTTGCGCCGTCGCCAGTCGCCCGCCAACACGTCCTCGCCGTATCGCCCCGCCATGTCGATCACGCTAAACCCAGCCCGCGCCCACCCCGGCCCCCGACACACCGCCCCGCCCCCTGACCGCCGACCACACACCCGCGCCAGGGGCCGGGGATTGGGGCGAACAGGGCAGTTGGGGGCAGGCCGGGCGACCGGAGCGGCAGCCGAGACAGGGCCGGTCGTGACCACGTACCCTTTCGGCATGTCCACCCCCGCAACGGGCGCGGTCACACTCGCGCCGCGCCGGTCCAGCCGGTTCGTTGCCTGGGTGCGCGCGTGGCGCGCCGGGTTGGTGCCCTACGACGAGGTCGCCGACGCCATCGCCGGCGACGAGGAACACCTCGTTGCGGACGCCCCGGGCACCTGGACCGACGTCCCGCTTGGCGCCGCGCTGCCCACCCTGGCCAAGCTCTCCCCGGACGAGATCCGCCTGGTGCTGCCCGCGCCGGGCGACCCCCGGGGTCTGCCCGGCCCCGGCGACTTCGCCGGTGCGGCGCTGGTCACGGGCGAGGCGGTGGTCGCCGGCGGGCTCGGGCTGATTCCCCAGGTGCGGCTGCACACCTCCGGCTCGGGGGACTGTTTCGAGACGGTGCTCTGGCGGGTCTACCCGCTGCCGGCCAACGCCCCCGCTGCGTCACTCTCGTTGCCTGGCGCCGCCGAGGCGGAGGCCGAGCTGGCCGCCGCGCTCGCCGAGACGACCGCCGTGCTGACCCGTCTCGACGTGGCCCAGTGGCGGCCCGAACTGGCCGGTGCGCTGGCCGCGCTCCGCCGCCCGGACGGCACCACCGATCTCCCACCGGGCTTCGACCCGCGAGCCCGCCGGCTCTTCGCCCGGGCCGCGGTGCTCGACCGGGTGCTGGCGTTGGCCGGGCACGCCGCCCCGGGCGGCGCGATCAACAACTACGAGGCACAGCAACGGGACGCGGCACTGCGGCCGCTCACCGCAGCCTGCCGGCAGGCGCTGGTGGCCGCCTGCAACGCCCCCCTGCGCCCCTGACCAGACCGCCGCAGCCCGCTGGTCAGATCTCGTCGAGCAGGTCCGCGACCGAGTTGATGATCCGGGACGGACGGTACGGGTAACGCTCCGCCTCGGTGCGGGTGCTGATCCCGGTGAGCACCAGGATGGTCTCCAGCCCAGCCTCCAGGCCACACAGGATGTCGGTGTCCATCCGGTCACCGATCATCGCGGTGCTCTCCGAGTGCGCGTTGATGGTGTTGAGCGCCGAGCGCATCATCATCGGGTTGGGCTTGCCGACGAAGTACGGCTCGACCCCGGTCGCCTTGGAGATCATGGCGGCGACCGAGCCGGCGGCGGGTAGCGCGCCCTCCACGGACGGGCCGGTCACGTCGGGGTTGGTGCAGATGAACCGGGCGCCGTCGTTGATCAGGCGGACGGCCTTGGTGATCGCTTCGAAGCTGTAGGTGCGGGTCTCGCCGAGCACCACGTAGTCGGGGGCGAAGTCGGTCAGCACGTAGCCGACGGCGTGCAGCGCCGTGGTCAACCCGGCCTCACCGATGACGTACGCGGTGCCACCCGGCCGCTGGTCGGCGAGGAACTGGCCGGTGGCCAGGGCGGAGGACCAGATCGACTCCTCCGGAACGTCCAGCCCCATCCGGCTGAGCCGGGCCGTCAGGTCCCGTGGGGTGTAGATCGAGTTGTTGGTCAGCACCAGGAACGGCTTGCCGGAGGCGCGCATCCGGTTGATGAACTCCGGCGCGCCGGGCACCGGCTGGCCCTCGTGCACCAGCACGCCGTCCATGTCGGTCAGCCAACTCTGCACGGGCTTACGGTCATGCATCGGTTCCCCCAGCAGACGTCGGACGACGGGTCGGCACACAACAGACGGTGGGGCAGGTGTCCCAGATGGGCAGCTCGCCCAGGCGGCGGCGCAGCTGCGCGCCGTCCGGGTCGGTCCGCTCGGTGACCAGCTCACGCACCATGGTCACGAAGCGCGGGTCGGTGCCCGGCGTGCCGGCCCGGACGAAGTCCAGGCCGAGCTGCTTCGCCGTCTCCAACGCTTCGGTGTCCAGGTCCCACACGACCTCCAGGTGATCGGAGACAAATCCGATCGGGCTGACCACCACGGCGGTGGTGCCGCCCTGCGCGAGGGCGGCCAGGTGGTCGTTGATGTCCGGTTCCAGCCACGGCACCTGCGGCGGGCCGGAGCGGCTCTGCCAGACCAGGTCGTACGCCAGGTCGGGTGCGGCGGCCGCGGCGACGAGCCGGGCGGTCTCGTGCAGCTGCGCCTCGTACCGGCCGCCGTGCGGGCCGGCGTTGGCCGCCATCGAGCTGGGGATGGAGTGGGCGGTGAAGACCAGCCGGGTGGTGTCCCGCTTCGCGGGGTCGAGCTGGCCCAGGGCCGCCCGGACCGCGTCGACGTGCGGCTCGACGAAGCCGGGGTGGTCCCAGAACTGCCGCAGCTTCTCGATCACCGGGGCGTCGGAGCCGACGGCGGCACGCGCGGCGGCGATGTCCTCCTGGTACTGGCGGCAGGATGAGTAGCCGCCGTACGCGCTGGTGACGAAGGCCAGCGCCCGGGTGACCCCGTCGTCGCGCATCTGGGTCACGGTGTCGGCGAGCATCGGGTCCCAGTTGCGGTTGCCCCAGTAGATGGGCAGGTCGAGACCGTGCGCGGCGAAGTCGGCGCGGACCGCGGCCAACAGGTCCCGGCACTGCTGGTTGATCGGGGACACCCCACCGAAGTGCTGGTAGTGCTCGGCGACCTCGGCCAGCCGCTCGGGCGGCACCCCCCGGCCCCGGGTCACGTTCTGCAGGAACGGCATCACGTCCTCGGGCCGCTCGGGCCCACCGAAGGACACCAGCACCACCGCGTCGTACGACATGGGGTCATTCTTGCCCCTCGGCCGGGACGTCCCGGCGACGCCCCCTGGTCCGGACGCGTAGATCACGCGAACGGCGACCAGGGAGCGTCGTGGTACGCGTCAGGAACCGATGGCGTGGTAGCCGCCGTCGACGTGGACGATCTCGCCGGTGGTGGCCGGGAACCAGTCGGAGAGCAGCGCCAGGCAGGCCCGCGCGGCGGGCTCCTGGTCGGTGAGGCTCCAGCCCAGCGGGGCCCGCTCGGCCCAGGCGTCCTCGAACTGGTCGAAGCCGGGGATCGACTTCGCGGCGATGGTGCGCAGCGGCCCGGCGGCGACCAGGTTGCTGCGGATGCCCTGCTTGCCCAGGTGCAGCGCCAGGTAGCGGGACGCGGACTCCAGGCCGGCCTTGGCCACGCCCATCCAGTCGTAGACCGGCCACGCCTTCGTCGCGTCGAAGGTCAGGCCGACCACCGCGCCGCCGGGCGACATCAGCGGCAGCGCCGCCATCGCGAGGGACTTGTACGAGAAGGTGGACACGTGCAGGGCGGTCGCCACGTCCTCCCAGGGCGCGTCGAGGAAGCCGCCACCCAGGCAGCTCTGCGGGGCGAAGCCGATCGAGTGCACGACACCGTCGAGGCCGTCGACGTGCTCGCGTACCCGGTCGGCGAGGCCGGCCAGGTGCTCGGTGTTTGTGACGTCCACCTCGATTACCGGCGCGGGCTCGGGGAGCCGCTTGGCGATGCGCTCGACCAGGGAGAGCCGGCCGTAGCCGGTGAGCACTACCTGCGCGCCATTTTCCTGAGCGAGCTTCGCCACCGAGAAGGCGATCGAGGCGTCGGTGATGACACCGGTGACGAGCAGTCGCTTACCGGCGAGCAGTCCGGACATCGCTGATTTCCTCCGTAGTCAAAAGGGTTAGTGGCCCATGCCGAGGCCGCCGTCGACCGGGATGACGGCGCCGGAGACGTACCCGGCGCTGTCGGAGGCCAGCCAGGTGACCACGGCGGCGACCTCGTCCGGGCTGGCCATCCGGCCGGCCGGGATGGACTTGAGGATCTCCGCCTTGCGGTCGCCGGAGAGACCGGCGGTCATGTCGGTGTCGATGAAGCCGGGCGCCACCACGTTCGCGGTGATGTTGCGGCTGCCCAGCTCCCGGGTGATCGAGCGGGCGACGCCGACGAGGCCGGCCTTGCTGGCGGCGTAGTTGACCTGCCCGGCGCCGCCGGCGAGGCCGACCACCGAGGAGATGAAGATCATGCGGCCCCACTTGGCGCGGAGCATCTTGCCGGAGGCCCGCTTCGCGACCCGGAACGCGCCGGTGAGGTTGGTGTCCACCACGTCGGTGAACTGCTCCTCGGACATCCGCAGCAGCAGCGTGTCGGCGGTCATGCCGGCGTTGGCTACCAGCACCTCGACCGGACCCAGCTCGGCCTCGACGGCGGCGAACGCGGCGTCGATCGAGGCGGCGTCGGTGACGTCGGCGCGTACGCCGAACAGCCCGTCGGGTGCCTCGCCGCTGCGGTGGGTGACCGCCACCCGGTCGCCCTGCTTGGCGAAGGCCTGCGCGATGGCCAGGCCGATCCCCCGGTTGCCCCCGGTCACCAGCACGGTACGGGCCACTGTTCCCCCTTGCGAATGGTCAGCACGGACGCGTCGGAGCCTAGGCGTTACCGGCAGGTAAGCGCTAACGGGAGTCGCGTCACACTGGGGTACCACACCGGGATCAACCCCTGGTGGCACGCCTCGTTGCGGGGTCGGCCCGTAGCCTCCGGGTGGTGAACCGGCATCCGATCGCGGTGGCCCTGCGGGCCCTACGGCAGACAGTGCTCGGCCCGGACACCCGGCCCGAACGGCCGCTGCTGGCCCGTTGGCCCGGGCCGGCCCGCTACGCCGCGCCGGTAGGCCTGCTCGCCGCGCTCGGCCTCTTCCTGATCACGTTGACAGTGGAGAGCGACTGGGGCCTGCCGCCGCCGATCGCGCTCCTGTTCGCGGCGATGACAGTGGCGCCGCTGCTGGCGCTGCCCCGGCGTCCGCTGCTGGCCTGGCGGCTGACGGTACTGGCCCTGCTGATCTGCACGTTCAACGCCCCGGCCGACCAGGCCTGGCCGTGGACCCCGCCGCTGGCACTCGGGTCGATCGCGGTGCTGGCGGTGGTCGTCGCACGGGTCGACCGGCCGGTGCTGGTCTGGGTGGTGACGATCAGCACGGTGCCGGTGCTCACCCTGGTCCATCCCGACAACCGGGTCCCCGTCCTGCTGCTGCTCGGCGCGCTGGCGATCGTCGGCGACCTGATCCGTCGCAACCGACTGTCCCGGCACGCGCTGGCGGCGCAGGCCGAGCTGAGCGAACGGGAGCAGGAGCGCCGCGCGGTGCTGGAGGAACGCACCCGCATCGCCCGGGAACTGCACGACGTGGTGGCCCACCACATGTCACTGATCGCGGTGCAGGCGGAGACCGCCCCGTACCGCCTGACGGACGTGCCGGCCCCGGCAGCCGCGGAGTTCGTCGCCATCGCCGCGTCGGCCCGCGACGCGCTCACCGACATGCGGCGACTGTTGGGGGTGCTGCGCAGCGAGACGACCGGACCGGAGACCGCGCCGCAACCGGACCTCACCGACCTGGGTGCGATGGTGGACGCGGCACGCCGGGCCGGGCTGCCGGTCACCCTGGACGCCGAGCCGGTGGACGACGACCGGGTGCCCGCGCCGGTCGGGCTGGCCGCGTACCGCATCGTCCAGGAGGGCCTGGCCAACGCGGCCCGCCACGCGGCCGGCGCCGCGGTGCGGGTCACCGTCCGCGCCGTTTCATCTGGCCTGGGGGTACGCGTCGAAAACTCCCCGGCCGACGTCCGACCGACCGCCGACGGCGGCTCCGGGCACGGACTGACCGGCATGCGGGAGCGGGCCACCTCGCTGGGCGGTACGTTCACCGCCGGGCCGCTGCCCGACGGGGGTTACGCGGTGGCGGCCGAGTTGCCGTACGACGCGGAGGGCGGGGACCGATGATCCGGGTGCTGATCGCCGACGACCAGGCGATGGTCCGGCAGGGTTTCGGCGCGCTGCTGGCCGCCCAACCGGATCTGCTGGTCGTGGGGGACGCCGCCGACGGCGCGCAGGCGGTGGCCGCCGCCCGCCACCTCGACCCGGACGTGGTGCTGATGGACGTGCGGATGCCGGTCATGGACGGGCTGGAGGCCACCCGCAAGCTGCTTGGTGACCGGTCGACGCAGCGACCCCGGGTGCTCATCCTCACCACCTTCGACCTGGACGACTACGTGTACGAGGCGCTGCGCGCCGGGGCCAGCGGGTTCCTGCTCAAGGACGCCCCGGCGGCCGATCTGGTGCAGGCGGTGCGGGTGGTGGCGGCCGGGGACGCGCTGCTCGCCCCGGGGGTCACCCGTCGGCTGATCGCCGAGTTCGCGGCCCGTCCGGACCGCCGCCGCCCGCGCCCCACCGACCTGGCCGGGCTCACCCCGCGCGAGACCGAGGTGCTGCGGTTGATCGCCCGGGGCCGCAACAACGCGGAGATCGCGGGTGACCTGGTGGTGGCCGAGCAGACCGTGAAGACGCACGTCGGGCGGATCCTGGCCAAGCTGGGTCTGCGCGACCGGGCCCAGGCCGTGGTGCTGGCGTACGAGACGGGTCTGGTGGCCGCCGGCGAGTAGCCCCGGGGAGCCAGCCCGGGAACGGCTCTGCGGGACGACGACCGGGCCCCGCCCCTGGGCGCACTGTCCCTCCGGACGACATTCCGGAGGGAGAACGTGATGCGACGACGAGGTGCCAGCCGGGTGGCGATGGCCGCGCTGCTCGGCGTGAACCTGGTTCTGCCGACCCGACCCGAGCCGGCCACGGCGACGGGGTTCGTCGAGGCGTACCCCGTGATGGCGGCGGCGATGCGCGCGGCCGGCCCTCCGTACGCGGACTGGGCGGCCGACGGACGCCGGTTCCTGCTGTTCGACGAGCGCGGTGACGGCCGCGCGGTCGAGGTGTTCGGCGACCTCGCCGACGCGGACCGGATCGCGGTGCTGGTGCCGGGGGTCGGCAGCACCCTCGCCGACTTCGACCGGGGGTTGGGCGGGGTCGCCCGGCGGGCGCCGGCGGTGCAGGCCGGGCAGCTCTACCGGGAGCTGCGGGCGACCGACCCGGCGGCACGGGTCGCGGTGCTGGCCTGGCTCGGCTACGACCCGCCCGACGGGGTGTTGACCGCCGCCGGTGGCGTCAGCGCGCGGCGCGGCGCGGCCGGGCTGGCCACGCTGCTGCGGGAGCTGGCCGGGCGGCGTCCGGCGGCGACGATCACGCTGGTCGGGCACAGCTACGGGTCGCTGGTGGTGTCGCTGGCGGCGGCGGAGGCCCCTACCCAGGTCACCGACGTGGTCAGCCTCGGCGGCGTCGGCGCCGGGGTGCAGCGCGCCGACGACCTGCCCGGCGGGCGGCGGTTCTGGGCGGCCGAGGCGCCGACCGACTGGATCCGTCGGGTACCGCCGGTGCGCCTGCCCGGTCTGGGTTTCGGCCGGCGACCCGGCGACCCGGCGTTCGGTGCCCGACCCCTGCCGGTGGGTGGGGTGGCGGGGCACGACGGTTACCTCGCGTCGGGCAGCGCCGCCCTGGTCGCGGTGGCGGCGGTCGTGCTGGGCGGCGTCGACGCCGACCGGATCGGAGACGCCCGGTGAGCCGGGACCGTGCCGTCGACGCGCTGCGGGCGTACGCCATCGGCGGGGTGGTGCTGGGGCACTGGCTGGTCACCGGGTTGGTGTTGACCGGCGACGGCGGGCTGCACCAGGCCAGCCCGCTGACCGCCCTGCCCGACCTGGCCCCGATGACCTGGGTATTGCAGACGCTCGGGTTGTTCTTCTTCACCGCCGGGTTCGGCTCGACCCGGTCGCTGGCCCGCTGTCCGCGCGGCGCGGGCGGTTGGCTGGCCGGTCGGCTGCGCCGGCTGCTGCTGCCCACTGTGGCGCTGCTCGGTGTGGGTGCCGCCGTGCTGCTGGCCGCCACCGTCGTCGGCACCTCGGACGACACGCTCGCCGTCGCGCTGCGGCTGGCGGTCAGCCCGTTGTGGTTCCTGCTACCGCTGGTGATCCTGGTCACGGTGACCGGCCCGCTGCGCGTCGCCGTACGCCGGTGGGGGGTGGCGCGGTGCGGGGCACCGGCGGTGGCCGTGGTGGCAGCGGTCGACCTGGCCGTCCGGCTACTGCCGTCGGGCACCGACCTGCCCCCGGTCACCGTGCTGGCGGCCTGGTCGGTGCCGTACCTGCTGGGTGTGGCGCACGCCGACGGGCGGCTGGACGGCCGGCGGGCGGGCGGCACGTTGGCGGCCGGTGGAGCGGTCGCGCTGGCGGCGCTGCTGGCGCTGGGCTACCCGGTGAGCGCGGTCGGCATTCCCGGGGCCGGGGTGTCCAACCTGAACCCGCCGTCACTGCTGGTCGTGGCGCTGGCGGTGACCCAGGTCGGGCTGGGGCTGCTCGCCCGGCCGGCACTGTACCGGCTGCTGACCCGGCCGCTGCCGGGCGCAGCGGTGACCGAGGTGAACCGGTCCGCCGTCCGGATCTACCTGTGGCACCAGCCGGTACTGGTGGCAGTGACCGCGCTCACCGCCCGCAGCGGGCTGGCGCTGCCCGGTCTGCACACCGCCCCGGACGGCCCGGGGTGGGTGCTGGCACGCTGCTGCTGGCTGCCGTTGCTCGCCGTGGTGCTGGTCACGGTGGTGCGGGTCGGGCAGCCGAAGTCGTTTCGGCGAGGCGTAAGCGCTGGTGGCGACCGGCGTCGCCAACCGGGCGGTGGAGGGGTCGCCGGCCGGTCGGCCGAGTGCGTTCCGCCGGCACCGCAGGTGTACGATCATCGACGTTCCGGCCCGCCCGACTTGCAGGAGGTGATCGCTGTGCGAGATAGCGATCCTCCCAGTCGTGGCCGGGCCGATGGTCAGTCCCGCTGAGCCACGACTCAGTCTGGTGAGCTGACCCCGCTCCGCTCCCCACCACGTCGGCAACTGCCGAGGTGAGTGTGCCGCGCCGCCCCATCCCGGGCGGTCGCCGGGAGCCGCCCGGTCACGACTTCGTGTGCGCGTCCCCACCCCCTGCGGTCCGCCCCCGCACGCGGACCGTCCAGCCGCCACCCGGAGCCGTCCATGAGCCGCTACGTCGCCCCGCTGGGCTTCACCCTCGCCGCCGTCTGGGTGGCCATCGTCTTCGTGCTCGCCGGTGGCGGTCACTGACCGCTCCGGATCGGCGGCGGCTGGCGCTGCCCCGTGCTGGTGCCGGCGGCGGTCGCTGACCGCCGCCGGCGCACCGGCTACAGCATCCGGGACGACCAGAGCAGACTGAACGCGCCCGCGCAGAGCGCCAGCAGCAACGCCACCCCGGCGTACCACTGGGTCACCTCACGCGGCTCGGTGCGGAACCCGATCGAGCTGCCCATGTCCTGATAGACCTGCTTCAGCTCGCTCACCGAGGCCGCCTCGTAGAAGTAACCCTCGGTGGTCTCGGCCAGCTCGGCGAGGGCCATCCGGTCCACCGGCACCCGCTGCAACTGCCCGCCGATGTCGACCTGGCCGGTGTCGGTGCCGAAGGCGATGGTGGAGACCGGAACGTTGGCGGCCTGCGCGGCCGCCGCCGCCTCCTCCACCGCCCGACCGGAGGTCCGGAAGCCGTCGGAGAGCAGCACGATCCGGGCCGGCGGAATGCCCGCCGCGCCATCGGTCGGCACCGACCGGATCGCCTCCAGGCAGGTGAACACCGCCTCGCCGGTCGCGGTCGCCTCGGCCAGCACCAGCCCGTCGATGGCGCTGGTCACCGCGTCCCGGTCCTTGCCCGGCGGCACCAGCACGTTGGCCGCCTTGGCGAACGACACGAGACCCAGGTTGTAGCTCTCCGGCAGCTCACTGACGAACTGCTTGGCCGCCTCCTGGGCCGCCTCCAGCCGGTTCGGTGCCACGTCGTCGGCCTGCATCGACAACGACACGTCGATGGCGAGCATCACGGTGGCCCGCTCCAGCGGTTCCTTGGTGTCCACAGCGGGACGGGCCAGCGCGGTGGCCAGCACCAGCAGGCAGAGCAGGAACGCGGTCGCCGGGACGTGCCGACGCCAGCCCAGGCCCTTCGGCGCGACAGTACGCAGCAGGTCCACGTTGGTGAACCGCATCGCGTACGCCCGACGGTGCAACTGCCGCCAGACGTAGAACGCGGCGAGGGCGAAGACCGGCAGCACGGCCAGCAGCCACCACGGTTGCAGAAAACGGATCATCGTGTCGTCCCCCGGGTACGCGCGTGCCGCTGCGCGGCCACGAATCGCACCATGTCCAGCAGCCAGTCTCGGTCGGTACGCAGACGCAGGTGGGCCGCGCCGGCGCCGCGCAGGGCGGCGGCGATCGTGGCCCGTTGGGCGGTGGCGGCCTCGGCGTAACGCTGCCGCAGCCGTGGGTCGGCGGTCTGCACCTCGTGCAGCTCGCCGCTCTCCGGGTCGACCACCGGCAACACGCCCACGTCGGGCAGCTCCAGCTCACGCGGGTCGACCACTTCGATCGCCAGCACGTCGTGGCGGACGCGCAGCTTGCGCATCGGCCGCGCCCACTGCTCGGCCGGCGCGAGGAAGTCCGAGACCACCACGGCCACCCCGCGACGGCGGGGCGGACGGTTGAGCATCTCGATCAGGGCGCCCAGATCACCACGGCCGGGCTGGATGGCGGTGCCGGCGACGGCACGCAGCAGGCCCTGCGCCTCCTTCCGTCCGGAGCGGGCCGGCAGCCGGGTGAGCACCCCGGGGCCGGCCGGCGGTGGTCCGCCCCGCCAGCGTCGGGCCGGGGCGGACACCCCGCCGCCGGTGCCGATCACGGCGCCGATCCGGTTACCTCCGCGCACTGTCAGGTGGGTGATGGCGGCCGCGGCGGCCACCACGACCTCCCGTTTGAGCCACTGCCCGGTCCCGAAGTCCAGGCTGGCGGAGAGATCCAGCGCGAGCCAGGTCTCCAGCTCCCTGTCGGCGACCGTACGCCGCACGTGCGGTGTGGTGGTCCGGGCCGTGACCGGCCAGTCCATCCGGCGCACGTCGTCACCGGGGCGGTACTCCCGGGACTCACCCGCCTCACTGCCCGGTCCGGGCAGCAGGCCGGCGTAGTCGCCCTGGAGCAGACCGTCGAGCTTGCGGGTGACGAGCAGCTGAAGCCGGGACAGCACGGCCTCGCTACGGTCGGCGAGGGGGGCCGGACGAGGGGTGGGTGAGGTCACGGGCGCTGCCCGGGCCAGCCAGCGCCCGGCGGCGGCGCGATCGACGGCGGGGTGGCCTGCTGCCGGGGAGCGACCGCCGGGAGCGGGATCGTCGACATCACCCGCTGCACGATGTGGTCGGCGGGCACGTCGTCGGCGAGCGCGTCGTAGCTGAGCACCAACCGGTGCCGCAGGATGTCCGGCGCGATGTCCTGCACGTCCTGCGGCAGCGCGTAGTCACGCCCGCGCAGCAACGCCAGGGCGCGGGTGGCCCGGACCAGACCCAGCGAGGCGCGCGGGCTGGCCCCGTACTGGATCAGTTGCGCGACGTCGGGCATGCCGTGTTCTGCCGGGGCCCGGGTGGCCAGCACCAACCGGACCGCGTAGTCGACCAGGGCGTTGTGGACGAAGACCTGGTCCGCCTTGCGTTGCAGGGCGATCAGCTCCGGGGTGTCGAACACCGCGGTCGGCTCGGGCGCGGCCACGCCCATCCGGTAGACGATCTCCCGTTCCTCCGCGTCGGTCGGGTAGCCCACCACGATCTTCATGAGGAACCGGTCCCGCTGCGCCTCGGGCAGCGGGTAGACGCCCTCCTGCTCGATCGGGTTCTGGGTGGCCATCACCAGGAACGGGTCGGGCACCCGGTGGCTCTCCCCACCGATGGACACCTGCCGCTCGCTCATGACCTCCAGCAGCGCGGACTGCACCTTCGCCGGCGCCCGGTTGATCTCGTCGGCGAGCAGGAAGTTGACGAAGACCGGCCCGAGCTCGACGTCGAACTTCTCACTGGACTGCCGGTAGATCCGGGTGCCCATGATGTCGGCGGGCACCAGGTCCGGGGTGAACTGCACCCGGGCGAAGGACCCACCGACGACCTTGGCGAGGGTTTCCACCGCCAGGGTCTTGGCCACCCCGGGCACGCCTTCGAGCAGGCAGTGGCCGCGGGCGAGCAGCGCGACGAACATCCGCTCCACCATCCGGTCCTGCCCGACGATCACACGTTTGATCTCGAACAGGCCCTTCTCCAGCAGGGTGGCGTCCTGCGCCGGTGTGGTCACCGGCGCGGGTGCCGCTCCGTTCGGCGTCGGGGCGTCGGGCATGGTCGGCTGGGCCACCGGTCCTCCACAGCGTTTGTCGGTCGTCGCGGCTCGTGCGGTATCAAGACTCGCACGCCTTGCTGAGTGTGGAGGTGGGGAGAAGCCGATTTTGGCCGCGCCGTCCCCAGCAGCCGAATCGCGCATCTTGGGTGTGCACGGACCGGCCCGTCGCGTGTACGATTCACCCCGTCGCCGGGCGGCTCCCCCCGTGGTCGCCCGGCGCTCAACCTCCCCGTCCCGCCGCCTTAGACTGGCCGGGATGAGCATCCCCTCCCCCGCCGACGAGGCCCTGGTCTGTTCGGCCCGGGGCTGCCGGTCCGCCGCCATCTGGGCGCTGGAGTGGAACAATCCCCGTCTGCACGACGCCGATCGGCGCAAGACCTGGTTGGCCTGCGCCCAGCACCGGCGCAGCCTCGGTGACTTCCTCGACGCTCGAGGCTTCCTGCGTGCCGTCACTCCGGTGCCCGGATCGCCTACGCTCGACCTGTGAGCGGCGACCCTTCGGCTTCCCCCGGCCCCACCTCCCCGTCCTGGCCGCCCACCCCGGCCACCGCACCACCCGGCGTCGATCCGCCGCCCGGCGCGTTCCCGGCACCCGGCACGCTCGGCCCGGAGCCCACCGCGCCGGATGTCTCGACGCCCGCGCCACTGCCACCGGGCGCGCTGCCGCCCGGTCACCGGCCGGCACCCGCCGTCGACCAGCGGGCGCCCGACCTGCCACCCCCCGGCCTTTTGCCGCCCGAGCCCGGCGCTCTGCTGACGGCTGCGCCGGGTGGTCGGGGTCCGCTGGAGCCCTGGCCGGACACTGTCAACTGGCAGCCGATCTCCACAGACCTGATCTGGGTGGAGCTGATCCGGCTGGCGATCGTGGTCGCCATCGGGCTGGCGGTGACCGGGGTCGGCTGGGCGTTCAGCGGTCACTGGTTGTTCGGGCTCGCCGTGGCCGTCGTGCTGGTGCTCGGCGCGTGGCGGGCCGTCGCGATCGTCCGCGCGGTTCGGGCCTGGGGGTACGCCGAGCGGGAGAACGACCTGCTGGTCCGGCACGGCCTGCTGGTCCGCCGGCTCTCCATCGTGCCGTACTCGCGGATGCAGTTCGTCGACGTGAGCGCCGGGCCGTTGGAGCGCGCCTTCGACCTGGCCACCGTGCAGCTGCACACCGCGGCGGCCGCGAGCGACGCCCGGGTGCCCGGGCTGCGCCCGGCGGAGGCGTCCCGGCTGCGCGATCGACTCACCGCGCTCGGCGAGGACCGGGCGGAGGGGCTGTGAGCACCCGCGCGGGCAGCCGCCGACCGCGCCGAGGGCCGCTCCGATGAGCGACAGGCCCGCCGAGCCGAGCACCGTGCCACCCACCGGCCCGACACCACCGGGACCGGTGCTGCCCGGTGGCTCGGCACCCGCTGGCGCGGCGCCGCCTGGGCCGGTGCCGACTGGCGCGGCACCCGATGGGCCGGCGCCGCCCGGAACGCCCGCGCCGTGGCCGGCACCACCGGTCGGCGGCGAGGGCGAACCCCGGCAGCGACTGCACCCGCTCAGCCCGGTGCTGCACGGCGCCAAGTCCCTGGTCGTGGTGATCGCCGGGCTGTCCTGGTCGACGCTGTCCCGGGTGGGCTTCGGCTGGTTCGCCGCCATGGTGGCGGTGCTGGCGCTCGGCGCGACAGTGCTGTCGGTGGTCAGTTGGTACAACACCGGCTACCACGTCGTCGGCCGGGAACTGCGGGTGTACGAGGGGCTGCTCTGGCGGCGTACCCGGGCCATCCCGTTGGAACGGTTGCAGGCCGTGGAGGTGGTCCGGCCGCTGCTCGCCCAGCTCACCGGCCTGGCCGAGCTGCGCCTGGAAGTGGTCGGCGGAGGCAAGACCGAGGCGCCACTGGCGTACCTCGGGGTGGCCGACGCGGCAGTGCTGCGCGAGCGTCTGCTGGCGCTGGCCGGGCGGGTGGCGCAGCAGCCCGCGCCCGGCGACCCGGCGGCCCCGGCGGCCCCGGGTGCGACGGCGCCACCGGCGGCCGTGCCGGGCCGGCCACTGCACGCGGTACGCAACCAGAACCTGCTGATCAGCCAACTGCTCACTCCGCAGGCGTTCCTGCTTCCGTTCGGTGTGGCCTTCGTCGTGGTGCAGTTCCTCACCGCCGGTTCGTGGTCGTTCGTCGCGGTGGCGAGCACCCTGACCGCGATGGCGGGTGTGCTGCTGCAACCGATCCGCCGGGTCCTCGACGACTGGAACTTCCGGCTGGCCCGCGACTGCGGCACGCTGCGGGTGCACAACGGCCTGCTGGAGACGCGGGCGCAGACCGTGCCGCTGGAGCGGGTGCAGACCGTGCGGGCCACCTGGCCGTTGCTGTGGCGGATGAAGGGCTGGCTGCGGCTGCGGCTGGAGGTGGCCGGTTACTCCGTCGCGGAGGCCGACGACCGCAACCGGCCCGACCGGCTGCTGCCGGTCGGGGACCTGCCGACGGCGACGATGATCGTCGCCGAGGTGCTTCCCGGGGTACGCCTCGACACGCTCACGTTGAGCCCACCTCCGCGCCGGACCCGTTGGCTGCACCCGCTGGGCCGTGCCGCGTTCGGCGCGGGGCTGTTCGAGCGGGTGTTCGCCACCCGGTCCGGGCGGCTCACCCGGCAGTTGGTGATCGTGCCGTACGCCCGGATCCAGAGCGTGCGAGTGGTCCAGGGGCCCATCCAGCGCCGTCTCGGGTTGGCCACCGTCCACGCGGACACCGCGGGCGGTTCCGGCGCCACCGCTCAGGACCGCGACCTGGCCGAGGCCTGGGCCCTGGCCGCCGACCTGACCACAAGAGCCCAGACCGCCCGCACCCAACCCTGACCCTCCCCCACATCCTCGCCCCGCCTCGCTAGTTGATCATGACGCTATTGCCCCGACACGCCGCCGTGCGGGAAGGCAAATAACTTCATGATCAACCGAGCAGGACCGGGGCTGGGGGCCGGGGTGGGGTTAGTGGTCGGCGGGGACTGAGGAGGGGTTGGTGGTGGTGTCTGGTTCGCGGGGGGTCGGGGGTTCCGGCTGATTGGTCGTGGGGTCGGTGGGCTGCTCCGTGGGCGGTGCCGCCTTGGCGCTCGGGTGGCGGGCGCGCCACGCCGCCCAGCCGCGCTCCGCCAAGCCGACCACCAGGAAGGTCAGCCCCACGTACGCCCAGCCGACCAGCACGTCGATCACGTAGTGCTCACCTGAGTAGACCAGGGTGAAGGTCATCGCCAGCGGGTACGCGAGCAGCAGCGGCCACCAGCGACGACGGGTGGCGGTCAGGAAGAACAGCACCACGAACAACGCCCACGCGGTGTGCAGCGACGGCATCGCGGCGACCGGGTTGGAGGCGATCTGACCGGCGTTGAGGACGTTTCCGGCGCCGTGCATGCCGAACGCCTTCCAACCCCGCGTCGAGATCCGGGCGACCTCGGTGAGCAGGCCGTTCTGCGCCGCCCACCAGGGCGGGGCGGCCGGGTAGATGAAGTAGGTGACCAGGCCGGCCGCGCAGAGGAAACCCCAGCGCCTCATGTACGCGGCCCAGCGGTGCCGGTCGCGCAGCCAGAGCACCGCGGCGGCGGCCAGCGCCACCACGAAGTGGGAGAAGTACACCCAGCTTGCCGCGACATCCCACCAGTGCACCTGCGGGTGGTAGAGGTGCTGCTGCAACCAGACGGTGGGCACCTCACCACCGGTGGCCCAGCCGAACATGAACCGGTCGGCGACGATCAGCTCCATCGCGTGCGGCGTGGCCCCGTTGTCGGCGAACCCGCGCGAGAGGTTGTAGATCACGAACAGCAGCACCACCGGCACCCAGTCCCGGGCGAAGCGCAGGTGGCTGCGCCACGGTCGCTCGCTGTTCCAGGCGATCGTCGCCAGCCAGATCCAGACGAAGGCGTACGCCGGGTCGGTGGGCAGGCCGATGGCCAGCCACGCGGCGACGAAGGCGACCGCCCAGACGGTCATGGCGACGACGCGCCGACGACCCCCGTCCGGGGACGCGGGCGGGTCGGTCCGGGCGGGGGGCTGGGGGTCAGTCACGACGGCCATCGGGGTCAAGGTTAACGACGGGGACGGCATCGACCGACGGGGACCACCCGTTGGCCGTCGGGGATGGCCGCGCCCGGATCGTCGGGCGCGTGCTCGACGCGTCCAGCGAGCACCTAGGCTGACGACCATGCAGGAGCAGCCCGAGCCGGCCTTCGCGCCGGGTCTGACCGCCCAGGTCGAGTTGACCGTCACCGACGCGGACACCGCCCAGGCGGTCGGTTCCGGGGACGTACCGGTGCTGGGCACTCCCCGGGTGCTGGCGCTTGCCGAGGCGGCCACCGTCGCGGCGACGGCGACCGGGATGCCGCCCGGGTCGACGACAGTGGGCACCCGGGTCGAGTTGGAGCACCTGGCGCCGACAGTGGTCGGCCGGACGGTCCGCGCTCAGGCGCTGCTGGCGACCGTCGACGGTCGCCGGCTGTCGTTCGAGGTCACCGTCAGCGACGGTGACCAGACGGTGGCCCGGGGCCGGGTGGACCGGATCCTGGTCGACCGGGGACGCTTCGTCGAGCGCGCCGGACGGGCCTCGTGAACGCCGGCTTCGTCGAGGTCGCCGACCGGATGTACGTCCTGGCCGAGCCGCTGCTGCGGGTCAACGTCACACTGGTCGTCGGCGCCGACGAGGCGCTACTGGTGGACACGCTCTCCTCGGCCGCCCAGGCCACCGAGCTGGCCGCGGCCGTCCGGGCGGTCACCGACCGTCCGTTGACGCTGGTCAACACCCACCACCACTACGACCACTGCTTCGGCAACGCCGTCCTGGCCGGCGACCCACCCCGCCCGGTGTACGCGCACGAACTGGCCGCCACCGCCCTCCGCGAGGAGCCGGAGCGGCTGCGCCGGGAGGCGTACGAGGAGTTGCGCACGGAGCACCCGGCGCTCGCCGCCGAGCTGGCCGACACCCCGCTGCTCGCCCCCACGCACACCGTGCACGTCGAGACGGTCCTCGACCTGGGCGGTCGACGGGTGCTGCTGCGCCACCCCGGGCGGGGGCACACCGAGGCCGACCTGGTGGTGCACGTGCCGGACGCCGACGTGTTGGTGGCCGGGGACCTGGTGGAGCAGAGCGGCCCGCCCGCCTTCGAGGACTCGTACCCGTTGCAGTGGCCGGACGCGGTCGCGGATCTGCTGCGACTGACCACCGCGCGCACGCTGGTGATCCCGGGCCACGGCGACCCGGTGGACGTCGACTTCGTCCGGGCCCAGCACGCGGAGCTGGCGAAGCTGGCCTGGCTGATCCGGGCCGCGCACACCGGCAGCGCCCCGCCGGAGCGGGTGGCCGCCGAGGCCCCCTTCGGCGCCCGCCCCGCCCTGGTCGCCACCCACCGCGCCTACCTCCAGCTGAACGGCGACGCCTGACCCGCCTACACCGAGGTGCGTCGCCACTGCTGGTTGGCGCCGGTGCCACACGTCCACTGCACGACGCGGGCACCGTCGGTGGTGGCGGCGTTGAGCACCTCCAGGCACTTGCCGCTGTGCCGGGCGACGAGCTGCACGTACCCCGAGCCAACATCCTGTACGCGCCACTGCTGGTTCGTGCCGCCGTTGCAGCTCCACTGGATCACGCGGACCCCGTCGGCGGTCGCGGTCGCGCCGCCGTACACGTCGAGGCACTTGCCGCTGTGCACGCTGACCACCGTCTGGTAACCCCCGCCCGCGTCCTGGAAGCGCCACCGCTGGTTGGGCTGACCGTTCGCGGCCCACTGCACCAGCTCGGCGCCGTCGGTGGTCGCGTTGTTGTAGACGTCCAGCAGCTTGCCGCTGTGCCGGGCGGTGAGGGTGTACGTGGTCGGCACCGGCACTGTGGTGTCCGGGGCCAGCCGGTACAGCCCGGCCCCGTGGGCCGGGAGCGACCGGGTGAGGGTGCCGGTCACCGTGCCGAGGGCCGCGCCGGACCACAGGTCGGTCACGGCGGCCGACCCGATGCCGAGGTCGGCGAGGTTCACCGACACCTGCCACGCGCTGCTGTCCCTGTTGAACAGGGCCACGTACCGGTCGTTGCCGCCCGGCACGTCGGCGGTCCACACCTGCCGGCTGCCGCCGTAGAGCTGACGGTTGTTCGTGCTGTTCTGGTTGACCCCCAGGACCGCCGCGTTGGTCATCAACGCCAACTCCGCGGCGCGGTTCTCGACCAGGTTGCCGCCCCACATCAGCGGCGCCCGGTTGATCGCCCAGAGCGACATCAGGGTGCGCTGCTCGTCGGAGGTCAGGTTGGAGTATCGCGGCGACCCGACCGGCCCGTACTTGGAGAGCCGACCGATCGGGATCATGTCGGCGTCGGGCCAGGCGCCGGTGGTGCGGTACGGGGTCCAGTTGCGCAGTTGGTCGAAGAGCGCGTCCACTGACGACCAGTTGTCCCAGAGATCGTTGACGATCCGCCACATGTGGGCGTTGGCCTGGACGTGTGCGCCGCTGGCCAGCGAGGTCGGGCCGGGTGACAGGCTCAGCACCATCGGGCGACCGCTGCGCTGGATGGCCAGTCGGTATCCCTCAACCTCCGACTGCCGGTACGTCGGGGCTGCGATGTCGTCCACCTTCACGTAGTCCACCCCCCAGGACGCCAGCAACTGGAACGTCGAGTCCAGGTAGGTCTGAGCGCAGGGGTTGGACATGTTCAGGCCCCACATCAGGTTGAGCCAGGCCGCGGTGGTGGTGTTGTTGATCTGGTTGGCACGGCAGGTGGTGCCGAGGATCGGGACGTTGTCGGCGACCGCCTGCCGGGGGATGCCGCGCATCAGGTGGACGCCGAACTTCAGCCCCTGCCCGTGGACGTAGTCGGCCAGCGGCTTGAACCCGTTCTCACCTGCGGCGGAGGGGAACCGGGTGGTGTCCGGCAGCAGCCGCCCGTTGGCGTCCATCCGGAGCCGGGGTTGCAGGTTCGCGTCCTGGTTGGGGCTGTTGTTGTGCCGACCGGGGTAGTACCAGGCCCAGTCGATCACCACGTACTGCCAGCCGAACTGCCGTAGGTTGGCGCCCATGTAGTCGGCGTTGGCCCGGACGTCGGCCTCGGTAACGCTCCAGTTGAACGAGTCGTAGCTGTTCCAGCCCATCGGCGGGGTGTCGGCCACCCCGTTGTCCCACGCCACCGCCCGCTCCGGCGGGTCGGCGACGACCATCCCGGCAGCCACGAGCAGCATGACCAGCAGGGCCGCGACGCGGCGGAACGCCAGAGGTACCAGAACCACCCGCATCAGAGCCTCCCCGACGACGCCCACAATCACATTGGATGTCGTCGATGTCAACGCTCACAAAACCGCAGGTCAACCCACACTCGACCCCCGGCCTCGCCCCCCGACCCGCCCCTGCCCCTGCCCCTGCCCCTGCCCCTGCCGCTGCCCCTGCCGCTGCCGCGATCTTGCACTTTATGTGGGGCCAAAGCCGAGCAAAGCGGACCAAACGTCGACCGAAAGTGCAAGATCGGCGGGGGCGGGGTCGCTGGGGTTAGGTGTGGAAGCGGTTTTGGACGTCGGTGCGGGTGGGCATGGCGGTGGCGCCGCCCGGGGATTCGCAGACCAGGCCGGCAACCCGCAGCGCGAACGCGACCCGGTCGGTCCAGCCGGACGGGCTCTCCGGTTCGCCGTCGACGAGCAGGTCGGCGATCAGCGCGGCCATCACGGAGTCACCAGCGCCGGTGGCGTCGATCGCGTTGACAGTGGGCGCGGGCACCCGGACCGGGTCGGCGTCGGCGGCGGCCAGCACCGCACCGGCCGCGCCGAGCGTCACCACAACAGTGGCCGCCCCCAATTCACGCAGGTACGCCGCCACCCCCTCGACCGGCTCGCCGGGATAGAGCAGCACCGCATCGGCGGCGCTCAGCTTGACCAGGTGCGCCCCGGCGGCGAACTCGGCCACCACTTCGCGCAGCCCTTCCAGCGCGGCCGGCCCGTTCAGCAGCCGGGGACGTACGTTCGGGTCGAAGACCCGCAGACCGGCGGCGAGCCCCCAGGCCCGGCGGGCGGCGGCCAGCGTGTCGGGCCGGAGCAGCACGATCGAGCCGCAGTAGAGCACGTCGGCGCCCTCCAGCAGCGCCAGGTCCAGATCGTCGGGGCCGAGCAGTCCGTAAGAGGCCGGCTCGCCGTAGAAACGGAAGTCCGGCTCCGGCCCCGCGTACGTGACCACCGCGAGCGTGGTCGGCGCCGGGACCGTGATCGCACCGGCCACCCCGACGTCGGCAGCGGTGAGGAAGGCGCGGATCCGGCCGCCCAGCGCGTCGTCACCCAGCGAGCCGACGAACTGTGCCGCACCGCCGAGTCGGGCCACCCCGACCGCTACGTTCAGTGGCCCGCCGCCGATGGCCTGCCGATAGACCCGTTCCCCGTCGAGCTCGCTGTCGAGCAGGTCGACGAGCGCTTCACCGAGCACCACCGCGTATCCCATGCCGATCCTCTCGTCGTCGCCACCGGCCGCCGATCGCCGAGCCGATCTCCGTGGCACCAGGCTGGCACAGCGCACGGCCCGATGGGCGCCGAAGGCCACGGCGCGCTACCCCGGCTGGTGGATCGGCCCGTCGAGTACCGCGAGGGGGCGACCGGTGCCGCCCCACCGGGCCGCGACGATCTGCGCGGCCACACTCACGGCGGTCTCCTCGGGGGTACGACCACCGAGGTCCAACCCGATCGGGGAGGCGAGCCGGGCGAGCTGCGCCGGGCTGAGCCCCGCCTCGCTCAGCAGCTTGTGTCGCTCATCGTGGGTGCGTCGTGAGCCCATCGCGCCGACGTACGCCAGCGGGTGGCGCAGCGCCAGTTCCAGCAACGGCACGTCGAACCTGGGGTCGTGGGTGAGCACGCACAGCACCGTCCGCTCGTCGAGCCGATCGGCAGCCAATTCGGTACGCAGGTAACGGTGCGGCCACTGCACCACCACCTCGTCCGCCTCGGGGAAGCGCCGCGCGGTGGCGAAGACCGGCCGGGCGTCGCAGACGGTGACCCGGTAGCCGAGGAACGCGCCGATCCGGGCCACCGCGGCGGCGAAGTCGATCGCCCCGAAGACGATCATCCGGGGCGGGGTGGCGTACGCCGTCACGAAGAGGCTGATGCCGCTGCCTCGGCGCTGCCCGTGGTACCCGTACCGGAGCATTCCGCTGCGCCCGGCGGCGAGCAGCCCGAGGGCGTCGGCGCTGGCGGCGTCGTCGAGCCGGTCGTCGCCGAGCGAGCCGACGGACCGCTGGCCGGTCAGCACCAGCCGCCGGCCAAGCCGCCGGGCCGGGTCGGTCGGTCCGGTGCTGGGAGAACTGCCGGCGTCGGCGGGTGGATCGTGGTTGACGTCGGCGGCCACGCAGGTGACGATCGCCGCCGGGTGGCCGCTGCGGCGGGCGGCGACGACCGCGTCCAGCGCCGGCAGGGCGCTCGCATCGACGCGCTCCACGAACACGTCGAGGATGCCGCCGCAGGTCAGGCCCACGGTGTACGCGTCGTCGTCGCTGATCCCGTAGCGGCACAGCTCGGGTTGGCCGGTGTCGAGCACACGGCGGGCCCGTTCGTAGAGATCCGCCTCGACGCAGCCGCCGGAGACGCTGCCGATGACCGTGCCGTCGGTCGCGACCGCCATGGCGGTACCGGGTGGCTGCGGGGCGGAGTGCCAGGTTGCCACCACGGTGGCCAGCGCGATCGGCTCGCCGTCGCGGCACCGGCGGTGCACCTCGTCGAACACGTCCGGCACCGGCTGCCGCCTCTCCGTTCCCGCTCCCCGTACGCAGGATATGGCGTCCAGCCGCGACCGGCGGGTCTTCTCATGCATCGAGGAAGGCCTATTGCGCTCGGCCCTGCGGCGTGGTGGGATGACGCGTACCGGGCGGTGCGAGGGCTGCGGCACCGCCGGTTGCCGGGTTGGTTAGACGCGAGGGCACCGGTCCAGGACAGGACCGTCGACGGCGCACGTCCACCGGCTGTTTCCGCTGGGGCACGTCGCCGTGATCGTCGCACCGCTCACCACAGCGGGGCGATCAGGCCACATTCCACCCGATGGCAGCGGGGCGGCTCAGGCAGCGCGCCTCGCGAGTCAGGAGAACCCGTGAATCGTTCCCGTACGGCCGCGTTACTCACCGCGGCCGTGACCGTCGCGCTGGGCGCTGTCGCCCTGGCGTCCAATCCTCAGCCGGCCGCCGCGCACGGCGCGGCGATGACGCCGGGCAGCCGCACCTACCTGTGCTGGCAGGACGGCCGCAGCCAGACCGGTGAGATCAGGCCGAACAACCCCGCGTGCTCTGCCGCCGTGGCGCAGAGCGGGGCGAACTCGCTGTACAACTGGTTCAGCGTGCTGCGCTCCGACGCTGGCGGCCGGACCACCGGCTTCATCCCGGACGGGCAGCTGTGCAGCGGCGGCAACACCGGTTTCCGCGGCTACGACCTGCCCCGCACCGACTGGCCGCTGACCCACCTGACCGCCGGGGCGCGGTTGGACTTCAAGTACAGCAACTGGGCGCACCACCCGGGCACGTTCTACTTCTACGTGACGAAGAACAGCTGGAGCCCGACCCGGGCCCTGGCCTGGAGTGACCTGGAGGAGCCGTTCCTGACGGTGACCAACCCGCCGCAGCGCGGCTCGGTCGGCAGCAACGACGGGCACTACTACTTCAGCGGCAACCTGCCGTCGGGTAAGAGTGGCCGGCACATCATCTACTCCCGCTGGGTCCGCTCGGACTCGCAGGAGAACTTCTTCGGATGCTCCGACGTGACCTTCGACGGCGGCAACGGCCAGGTCACCGGCGTGGGCCCGGGTGGCACGCCGACCACCCCGCCGCCGACCACCCCGCCGCCCACCGACCCGCCGCCCACCACGCCGCCGCCGACCGACCCGCCGCCCACCACCCCGCCGCCGGGCGGTGACTGCATGGCCGTCTACAAGGTGAGCAGCACCTGGCAGGGCGGCTTCCAGGGCGAGGTCACGATCATGAACCACGGCAGTACGCCGTTCTCCGGTTGGACGGCGAGCTGGACCTGGCCCAACGGGCAGTCGATCAGTCAGATCTGGGGTGCCACCCAGACATCGTCCGGCTCTACGGTGACGGCGACGAACGTCGCCTACAACGGCACAGTCGCACCGGAAGGCACCACAACGTTCGGCTTCCTGGCCAGCTCCACAGGAACCAACGGACTCCCCACTGTCACCTGCGCCCGCCGCTAACCACCACCACCCAGTGAAATGATCAAGAGGTTTGCGTCACCGGAAACGCTCCGGATGACGCAAACCTCTTGATCAACAGGGTGGGGCAGGGGTCAGCGGACCATGGAGCCGACGACCGGCTTCGTGAGCAGGGCGGACTGGTTGCGCTGGATGCCCGGGTCGAGGGTCTTGGCCACGAAGATCGCGTGCCAGATGCAGAAGATCAGCACCGTCCACACCTTGCGGGAGTGGTCGGCCTCCTCCCGCTTGTGCTCGTCGAGCAGGCGCAGCGCGTACGACAGGTCGAGCAGGTCACCCGCACCCGAGGTGCTGAGCACGTGCCGGGCCCACTCGTACATCTCGCCACGCAGCCAGACCCGGGTGGGGGTCGGGAAGCCCAGCTTCTTGCGGTTGACGATGGCCGGCGGCACGACACCCTGCAACGCCTGACGCATCGCGTACTTCGTGGCGTCGGAGCGCGGCGGCAGCTTCAGATCGACCGGGATCTTCGCCGCGACGTCGAAGACCTCACGGTCGAGGAACGGCACCCGCACCTCCAGCGAGTGCGACATCGAGATCCGGTCGGCCTTGACCAGGATGTCGCCGCGCAGCCAGGTGTAGAGGTCGACGTACTGCATCTTGGTGACGTCGTCGAGCTCCGTGCACTCGGCGTAGATCGGGGCGGTCACGTCCGTGTAGCGCACCGAGGGGTCGTAGCGGCGCATCAGGTGCTGCTTCTCCTCCTCGGTGAACATCCGGGCGTTGCCGTAGTAACGCTCCTCGATCGGGGTGGTGCCGCGCTCCAGGAAGCTCTTGCCCTTGACCCCCTGCGGAATCGCCTTGGAGACCGCCCGCAGCCCCTTCTGCACCCCGCCGGGCAGGCCGTTGACGGTGCCCAGCGACAGCGGCTCCCGGTAGATCGTGTAACCGCCGAAGAACTCGTCCGCGCCCTCACCGGAGAGCACCACAGTGACGTGCTCGGCGGCCTTCTTGGCCACGAAGTAGAGCGGCACCAGCGCCGGGTCGGCCACCGGGTCGTCCAGGTGCCAGACGATCTTCGGCAGCGCGTCGATCATGTCCTGCGGACCGATCTTGGTGGGGATCGTGGTGACGTCGAGGTGCCGGGCCGAATCCTGGGCGACGTCGATCTCCGAGTAACCCGGCACGTCGTAGCCGACGGTGAAGGTCAGGATGTTCGGGTTGAACTCCCGCGCCAGCGCCACCACCGCTGTGGAGTCGATGCCACTGGACAGGAACGAGCCGACCGGCACGTCAGAGCGCATGTGCATGCGCACGCTCTCCCGCAGCGTCTCCCGGATCTCGTGGTAGAGCTTCTGCTCGTCGTCGACCGGCGCCGGCCGGAACACCGGCCGGTACCACCGGCGTACGTCGATCCGGCCGCCCGGGGTCCAGTTCAGGTACTCCCCGGAGCCGATCCGGCTGATGCCCTTGTGCAGGGTGCCGGGCTCGGGGACGTACTGCAGGGTCAGGTAGTGGCTCAGGTTGGCCGTGTCGACGCCCGCGTCACCCTGGTAGTTGCTGTGCGCGAACGGCAGCAGCGCCTTTTTCTCCGAGGCGAGGTAGAGGCCGTCGGCGGTCTCCAGGTAGTGCATCGGCTTGATGCCGAAGTAGTCGCGGGCACCGAACGCCCGGCGCTCCTGCCGGTCCCAGATGACGAAGGCGAACATGCCCCGCAGCCGGGTGAGTACCTGCTCACCCCAGAAGTGGTAGCCCGCGACGATCACCTCGCCGTCACCGGCGGTGGCGAACTGGGCACCGAAGTTCCTGATCAACTCCTCGCGCAGCTCGATGTAGTTGTAGATCTCGCCGTTGAAGGTCAGCAGGTAACGGCCGTTCGCGTAGGGCAGTGGCTCGTGGCTCGACGCGACGTCGATGATGGCCAGCCGCTTGTGGGCGAACACGCCGTCCGCGTACCGGCCGGAGGCGTCGCCGACCACCTCGACCCCGGTCTCGTCGGGGCCGCGGTGGTGCAGGCATTCCAACGCTCCGGCGATGTGGTCGCGATGGGCGGCGGCGTTGCCGTTCGCGCTGAAGAAGGCCAGAAGTCCGCACATGGTGGCCATCTTTCCACGCGCGCTGTCGGCCCTTGCAGCCGTCCGTCGATCCACCCGACTCACAGGGGGCGCTACCGCCAACCGGACGCGCGGTACCGTCGGGACCAGCAACGAAGCGGAGGGAGCGGCGCAATGACCGAGGGACAGACCGACGGTACGCCGACGGACGGTACGGAATCGCACGATCCGGACTTCCCGGAGGCGTTCCTGTCCTTCATGCGGCAGGGCTGGAGCGAGACAGCGCTCCCCGTGACGCCCCGCCCGGAGACGCCCAACTACGCCAAGCGGCGGGCCGCCCTCTCGGCGGCCTTCCCCGGCGAGACGCTGGTGATCCCCACCGGCACCGAGAAGGTCCGGGCCAACGACACCGACCACCCGTTCCGGCCGGGCAGCGACTTCGCCTACCTGACCGGCGACCACGACGCCGACAGCGTGCTCGTGCTGCGCCCCAACGGCTCGGGGCACGACGCGACGCTGTACATGCGGCCCCGGTCCTCCCGGGAGACCGACGAGTTCTTCCGCAGCCGCAACGGCGAGCTGTGGGTGGGTCGACGGCACACCCTCGGCGAGAAGTCGACCGAGTTGGGCCTGCCCACCGCCGACCTGACCGGCCTGGAGGCGACGCTCGCCGACCTGGCTCCGGGGCGTACCCGGGTGCTGCGCGGTTTCGACGCCCAGGTGGACGCGGCCGTCCGCCCCTACGACGGGCCCCGCGCCGAGGGCCAGCCGGCCCGGGACCGCGAGTTGGCCATCGCCATCTCGGAGATGAAGCTGGTCAAGGACGAGTGGGAGATCGGCCAACTCCAGGACGCGATCGACGCCACCGTCCGCGGCTTCGAGGATGTCGCCCGGATCCTGCCGGCCGACCGGGCGGTCTCCGAGCGGTTGCTGGAGGGCGTCTTCGCGCTGCGGGCCCGCCACGACGGCAACGACGTCGGGTACAGCTCGATCGTCGGTGCCGGCGAGCACGCCACGATCCTGCACTGGGTGCACAACCACGGCGCCACCCGACCGGGTGACCTGCTGCTGATGGACATGGGTGTCGAGGGCCGCAACCTCTACACCGCCGACGTCACCCGGGTCCTGCCGGTGAGTGGCCGGTTCACCGCGCTACAGCGCCAGGTCTACGACATCGTGTACGCCTCGCAGCAGGCCGGCATCGAGGCCATCCGCCCCGGGGTGAAGTTCAAGGACGTCCACCTGACCTGCATGCGGGTGCTCGCCGAGGGCCTGTCCGAGCTGGGTCTGCTGCCGGTGAGCGTGGACGAGGCGATGGACGAGAAGTCGACCGTCTACCGGCGGTGGACGCTGCACGGCTTCGGCCACATGCTCGGCATCGACGTGCACGACTGCTCCAACGCCCGCAAGGAGACGTACCGCGACGGCGCGCTGGGCGAAGGCTACGTGCTCACCGTCGAGCCCGGTCTGTACTTCCAGCCGGAGGACGAGCTGGTCCCCGCCGAGCTGCGCGGTATGGGCATTCGGATCGAGGACGACGTGCTGGTCACCGCGACCGGCGCGGTCAACCTGTCGGCCGGGCTGCCCCGCACCTCCGACGAGGTGGAGACCTGGCTGGCCGAGCAGCGCGAAGCCGGCCCCCGCCTGCCCAGCTGAGCCCGGCTGTCTGCCGAGGCTGGCAGATCAAGCTCCGCCCCTGGCCCGCCCGCCCGCTGACCCGCCCGCCCCTGGTCCATCTGGCCCTTTTTGAGGGCTGGTGGGCCAGGGGCTCGGTCGTGATCCACTCGACTTCCTTGAAGTCGCGCTATCCCGGCCGCCCGGATACCGCGTTTTCAAGAAAGCCGAGTGGATCATCGCCCAAGGGCCAGTGGCGTCGTCCGTCGGTGTTGCTGCTGCTCGGGTCCTTTCCGCCGGCCCGGACCGGTTGGCCGCCCTCACCTGACCTGCGCTAAATGCGTGGTTATCTCGGATAAGTCCGCATCGCGAAGATGGTTCTCATACGGTGAGGATCAGAGGCTACAACCCATTTGTAGCTGGTCGTGGCGCCTCGGGCGATGCGATCCCGTCTGGTAGCAGGAAAGGGCGGAAGGCTCTGATGTCCAACGACGTAACGAGTACCGACGGCGGGGCCTCGACAGCTCCGCCAACACGGCGAAGGCGGGCGCTCTGGGTCGCCGGCGTGGCCGGGCTGACCGGCGTGGTCGGCCTGGCGGCCCTCGGCGGCGTCGCCGCTCGGAACGACAAGCCGAAGTCCGACCAGGTGTCCGACGCGCAGCCGTCGACCAACCGGCAGAACGTCAGCGACGACGGCGGCGCGGACAAGGGCGGCGCCAAGGACGACGGCGGTCAGGACGACGAGTGGAGCGGCGACGACTGGAGCGGCTTCGACGACCGGTCCGGCGAGGATGGCAAAGATGGCAAGGACCGTAAGGACGGAAAGGACGGAAAGGACGGCAAGGACGGCGAGGACGGCAAGCACGACGAGAAGGACCGCGCCAAGCAGGTCCCGTGCGACTCCGACAAGCTGATCCAGGCGATCACGTTCGCCAACAACGAGGACGGCGGCGTGTTGGAGCTGGCCCGGGGCTGCACCTACACCCTGACTCGCAACCAGGACGGCAACGGCCTCCCGGTGATCACTGAGCACATCACCCTCAAGGGTGAGCACACCACCATCGGTCGCGAGGCCACGGCCGACTACTTCCGCATCCTCAACGTCGGCGCTGGCGGGCACCTCACTCTCAAGGGCCTGAGCATCAGGGGTGGCCAGACCCTTCAGTCCCCGATAACCGCCGACCCGGCGACGGTCTGGGCGCCGTACTCGGTCCAGGTCCGCTCGACCGTGGCCGAGCCACCGGCCGCGGCGGCGCCCGCCGCGAAGCCGGCGACCGCGACCGGCGCCAAGCCAGCGGCAGCAGCGGCAGCGGCAGCGAAGCCGGCAGCAGCCGCCGCCAAGCCGGCCACGAAGGCCACCGCCAAGGCAGCGCCCGCCAAGGCAGCGCCCGCCAAGGCCACCGCGAAGGCCGCCGCCAAGGCAGCGCCCGCCAAGGCCGCCAAGCAGGTCACGAAAGCGGCGCCAGCCAAGCCCGCAGCGGCAGCGACAAAGGCCGCCCCGGCTGCCACCAAGGCCGCCACGGCCAAGCCGGTGGCCGCAGCGGCGAAGCCGGTGGGTGCCGGTACGGCGGTGGTGCCGCTGGTCGAGCAGCCTGGGTTCACCGACGGCGCCGGGGTGCTGGTGCAGCCCGGTGGTCG
Source organism: Micromonospora sp. NPDC051227 (assembly GCF_044455385.1). NCBI lineage: Bacteria > Bacillati > Actinomycetota > Actinomycetes > Micromonosporales > Micromonosporaceae > Micromonospora > Micromonospora sp. NPDC051227. The sequence continues at coordinate 12,879 of NZ_JBITET010000014.1, read as the reverse complement.
CGCGGAGATCCTGGACAGCGAGTTGCTCTACAACCAGTCCGGCGGCAACGGCGGCGGGTTGGCCAACTTCGGCAGCACCAGGCTCAGCAAGACAACGGTTGCGCACAACACCGCCTTCTTCTTCGGCGGCGGCATCTTCAATGCCGGCGTACTCCAGGTCGACGAGTCGAAGATCAAGGACAACACCGGCATCATCGGCGGCGGTGGCATCTCCAACGGCGCTGCCGACATCTTCACCGAGGACGTCGAGGGCGGCTCGGTCTGGGTCCACAAGAGCGAGGTCACCGACAACGAGACGCTCGGCTTCGGCGGCGGCGTCCTGGATGTCGAGGGCACCACGACGTTGCACCAGACGACGGTCAGTGACAACACCGCGCTGCTCGACGGTGGTGGCGTCGCGGTGGTCGACAGCCAGCTCACCCTCAAGGACGCCACGGTGGTCAAGAACAGCGCCGGTCGCTCGGGTGGCGGTCTGGCCGTGACCAACGACAGCGTTGCGACGATCGAGAACAGCAGGATCAACGACAACACAGCGGGCTTCTCGGGCGCCGGCCTCTTCAACGAGGAGAGCGTCACCACGCTGCGCGACAGCGAGGTGTCGGGCAACCGGGCCGTCGGTCCGTTCGGCCGTGGCGGCGGCATCCTCAACACCGAGGGCGGCGAGGTCACGCTCCACCGGACGAAGGTGGCCCACAACTTCTCCACCCTTGAGCCGGGGGGCATCTTCAACAGCCTCGGCGGCACCGTGACGCTGGACGACGAGTCTGCCGTCACTGCCAACCGGCCGACAAACTGCTTCAACGTTTTGGACTGCTTCGCCTGATCAGGTGGGGCCGAACCACATAGAGGGCGCGCCCCTTCGAGCCGTGACCGGCTCGGAGGGGCGTACCCATTTGGGCAGGTCAGGCGCGTGCAGGCCGGCTTGGGCGACGGTGTGCCGGTCCGGGCCTCGCTGGGGGCAACATGAACCGAATGTGGGCTTCTCTCGGATAAGCCCGCGAGGCGAGGAACCTTCTCATACGGTGGTTTTGGGAGCTACAACCGATTTGTAGCAGGGGACGCCCGTCTGACGGCGGCGACCCTGTCTGGTACGAGGAGAGGGCAGAGAGCTCCGATGTCCAACTACCTAACGAACAACGAAGCCTCCGGGCGGGCGACGGCCAAGAGCCGCCGCAAGCTCTGGCTCGCCAGTGGCGTGGCCGGTTTGACGGGCGTGATCAGTCTCGCGGCGGTTGGCGTCGCGGGCAGCGCCGGAGCGGTCGGCTTGAACTGGAACACCGCGCAGGTCAGCAAGGACGGCGACCAGCGGGGTGACGAGGCGCGCGACTGGAACAAGGACGAGGACCGGAACAAGGACCGGGACAAGGACAAGGACAAGGACCGGAACAAGGACCACGAGCGCGGGAAGGAGGTGCCCTGCGACACCGACAAGCTGATTCAGGCGATCGTGTTCGCCAACAACAAGCACGGCGGTGTGCTGGAGCTGGCCAAGGGCTGCACCTACAACCTGACCCGCAACGACTACGAGGGCAACGGCCTGCCGGTCATCACCGAGCGGATCACGCTCAAGGGCGAGCACACCACGATCTCTCGGGAAGCCACGGCGGACTACTTCCGCATCCTCAACGTCGGCGCCGGTGGTCACCTCACCATCAAGGGCCTGACCATCAAGGGTGGCCAGACCCTCGAACTGGAGAACGGCGTCGAGCCGGCCGCGGTCTGGGCCGCCTACTCGGACTCCGAGGCGATCGCCGCACAGGTGAAGGCGGGCACCCCGTTGGCCCAGGCGCTCACCGCGCGGCAGGCCAACCCGAAGGCGGGCCTGAAGGCCGCGCCGAAGGTCACCCCGAAGGCCAAGCCGGGCGTCGTCACGCCGCTCGTCGAGGAGCCGGAGGAGAACGACGGCGCCGGAATCCTGGTGCAGCCGGGTGGCACCGCCGAGATCCTGGAGTCCGAGGTCGTCCTGAACCAGTCGGGCGGCAACGGTGGTGGTGTGGCCAACTTCGGCACCACGAAGATCTGGCACAGCACCGTCACCCGTAACACCGCCTTCTTCTTCGGCGGCGGCGTCTTCAACGCCGGGCTGCTCAAGATCGAGGAGTCGAAGATCAAGGACAACACCGCCGTCATCGGTGGTGGCGGTATCTCCAACGGTGCCGCGGAGATCTTCACCGAGGACGTCAACGGCGGAACGGTCGAGCTCAAGAAGGCCGAGATCACCGACAACGAGACGCTCGGCTTCGGCGGTGGCTACCTCGACATCGAGGGCAACACCACGGCGTACGAGACCAAGTTCGTCTCGAACACCGCGGTTCTCGCCGGTGGCGGTATCGCTGCGGCGGACAGCCAGCTGAACCTGCACAACGTCACTGTCGAGAAGAACAGCACCGCCGGTGTCGGTGGCGGTGTGGCCATCGCCTTCGACAGCGTGGCCACCTTCGAGAAGAGCAGCATCAAGGACAACACCGCCGGCTTCTTCGGCGGCGGGCTCTTCAACGTCGACAGCACCACCACGCTGCGCGACAGCGAGGTTGTCGGCAACCGGGCCGTGGGCCCGATCGGGGTCGGCGGCGGCATCTTCAACATCTTCGGCGAGGTCAACCTGTCGAAGACGAAGGTCGCCCACAACTTCTCCACCTTCGAGCCGGGCGGTGTCTTCAGCTTCTTCGGAGACGTGAACGTGGACGAGAAGTCCGCCATCACCGCGAACCGTCCGACCAACTGCCTGGCCATCCCGGGCGGCACGATCGACAACTGCTTCGCCTGATCGATCGCCCTCGGGTGACGATGACTCAGCACCCTCGGGTGACGACGACGGCGTAGCGCCGGCACAACGGACCGGCCCCCTTCCGCGAGACGCGGAAGGGGGCCGGTTCACATCACTTCTGAACGAAGACCGCCACGCTGCGCGCCGGTACGGTGAACGTGCCGGCCGCCCTGTCGAACGAGGCGGTACGCAGCACCGGGTCGGCCGAGTCGACCAGCACCGGGTGCAGTGCCACGTCCGCTCCACGCAGTCCGGTCACCGTCTGGTTGGCCGCCGACGGGGTGTTGTTGAAGACGACGGTCAGCGACGTCCACGGCCCGCCCAGCCCACGGGCGTCCAGGGTCATGGTCAGCACACCCGGCGTCTCCTGCGCACCCGACAGTGGGAACGCCACCCTCCGCTGTACCTGCTCGGCGGTGGCCAGCCCGAACACCGGCGACGATGCCCGGATGCGCAGCAACTCGGCGTACCGGGCGTTGGTCGTGTTGATCGCCGCGCAGTCCGGCACCAGCGCGGGGTCGGCCAGCAGCGGCTTCGCGTACGACCACTTGTCCTCGTTGTCGGGCGCGGGCGGCAGACCGGCACCGAACCCGTTGCCCCGTTCACAGTCCCAGCGGATCTGGTTGAACCAGTCGCCGGAGTTGTACGAGTTGCGGTCCAGCGACTTCGACCGCAGCCGTTCGGTGCCGGCGGTGACGAACCCGGTGCCCTGTCCCAGCACCACAGTGCCCAGCGCCAGCACCTGCATCCGGGAGCGGTCCGCCGCCGAGGTGGCCTGCGGCAGTTTGTACGCCAACGCGTCGTACAGAATCTCGTTGTCGTGCGCGTCGACGTAGGTGACGGCCTCCCCCGGCGCGGCGGTGTAGCCGGCCGGGGAGCCGTTATAGTCCACCTGCGCCCCGGTGACCTCACGCCCGGCGGTGTCGGTGAACCGGTAGCCGCGCAGGTTGCCGGTGAGCCCCACCTTGATCAGGTCGTGGGCGTGCAGCAACCGGGCCTTCTGCTCGGCCGGTGACCCGTTGACCGCGTCGCCGTTCGGGTCGGTGAAGAGCCCCGAGGCGAAACCCTGCACCCTCGGGTTCTCGTCGAACGGCCCGCCGCCGCGCACCGCGTCGCGCAGCCGGTCGTTGAAGGTGCCGATGCCGGTGCCGGCCATGTTGGCCTGGGTGGCCTGGACGAAACGGGCGTCGTTGGCGACCTCGCCGAAGTTCCAGCCCTCGCCGTAGAGCATGATCGCCTTGCCGTCCACGCCGTCGCGGGCGACGGTGAGCCGGTCCAGTGCCGCCCGGACGGCCAGGATGTTCGCCTTCGGGTGGTGACCCATCAGGTCGAAGCGGAAGCCGTCCACCTTGTACTGCCGGGCCCAGGTGACCAGCGAGTCGACCACCAGCTTGCCCATCATGGCGTGCTCGGGAGCGGTGTTGGCGCAGCAGGTGGAGTTGGCAGGAGTGCCGTCCTCCAGCAGCCGGTGGTAGTAGCCGGGCACGATCTGGTCGAGCACCGACTTCGCGTCGGTGCCGGCCGCCGACGTGTGGTTGTAGACCACGTCCATGACCACCCGCAGCCCGGCGTCGTTCACCCCGGCGACCATCCGCCGGAACTCGGTGGTCCGCGCCGCCCCGACCGGGTCGACGGCGTAGCCGCCCTCCGGCACTGTGTAGTGCAGCGGGTCGTACCCCCAGTTGTAGCCGTCGGTTTCGGCGACCGCCGCCACGCACTTCTGCTGCTCGGCCGAGTCCGGCGGCAGCGCCGCCAGGTCGCAGGTCGGCTGGCGCTGGTCGGCCCGCTTCTCCGGGATCGTCGCGAAGTCGAACGCCGGCAGCAGGTGCAGGTGGGTGACCCCGGCTTCGCCGAGCGCCCGCAGGTGCGTCATGCCGGCGGTTCCCGGGTCGGTGAACGCGAGGAACGTCCCCCGCCGCTCGGCCGGCACGGTGTCGTCGGCGATGGAGAAGTCCCGCACGGACAGCTCGGTGATCTGCGCCTTCGCGGGCGGCACCGGCGCCGGTTTGCGCAGCGTGCGCCACCCGGGAGGGGCCAGCGCCGGGTCGTTCAGGTCGACGAGTTGGCTGTGCGTGGAGTCCGCGGCGAGGGCCACCGAGTACGGGTCGGTGACCGACGCGGTGACCATCCGCTGCGCCGCCGGCTGCCACGCCCGCACCTCGTACCGGTAGAACTTGCCGGTCCAGGAGCGGTCGCCGCGCACCGACCAGACGCCGGTGCGGTCGTCGCGGCGCATCCGCACCGTCTTCGGCGCGGCGGTGGGCGAGTCGAACAGGTGCAGGCGCACGCTGTGGGCGGTCGGCGCCCAGAGCGCGAGGCTCGGCGTCCGCCCCGCGAACGTGGGCCCGAGGGTGGCGTCGGTCGCCCGGGAGTACACGTCGTCGAGCACGCCGGGGATCTGCACGCCGGTCGCGGCGAGCAGCGCGCCCTCGGCGTCGCGCTCGGTGACCAGCAGCTGCCCCCGCAGCGCCGCCGGGACCTTGGCCAGGTCCGCCCGGTCCAGGGCGAAGCTACGGTACGCCCACAGGTGCGGGAACCTGTCGCGTTGGGCCTCGGTGAGCCCGTTGCGCTGCGACCGCAGCGGCAAGGTGGTGTACGTGCCGGTCAGCTCGCCGTCGACCACGCTGACCCCGCCGGTGGGCGCGGTGACCAGCGCGTACGTCTTGCCGTCGGTCGGCGGGGTCTGCCACGCCACTGTGGACCGGTCGATCCAGTGCGCCTTCTGCTTGCTGATGTCGGTGTCTCCGCTGGCGGTGGTGGCCGTCGACGGCAGCAGGCGGCCCGGTGTGGCGGCGAGTAGCCACACCTCCCGGCCGGCGCTGGCGAAGTCGAGCCGCTGGTCGTCGGGCAGGTCCTTGGTGTCGCCCTGGTGGATGATGTAGTTCAGGCCGGTGGCACCGGCCGCCAGCGGCACCCGGAACACCGCCCCGAACGCGTCGACGGACGTCGGCCGCAGCGGGGCGGACCACTCGGTCGGGTTGGCGGCGCCGTCCCACAGGTGCAGGCCCCAGCCGTCGTAGTTGCCGTCGGCCCGCCGGTAGTGGAGCACGGCGGTGCCCTCCTCGACCGACGGGTCCGGCTCACCGGTGGCCGCCTGCCTGCTCGGGTAGATCGCCGGGTCGCCCTGCTTGAGCCAGATCTCGCCGGTCTGGGTGACGTCGATGTTGCGGTCCTGGGCGACGTCCTTCGTTCCAGCCTTGTCGACAACCAGGAAGTTCACCGACGTCGCGCCCGGCTTGAGTTTCACCCAGGCGAACCGGCCGTAGGAGTCCTCCCCGGCGAACGGCTGCCCCTTCGGCCACTCGGTGACGTACGCCGGGTCGATGTCCCCCCAGGCGTACAGCCCCCAGTCGTCGTACCCCCCGGCCGGACGCTGGTAGTGCACCACCGCCCACTCCCGCGAGCTGCCCTGCGCCGGGGTCCCCACCACGGCGGTGGACCGGGCGGTGGCGGTACGGCCCCGGCCGTCGCGGACCACCGCCTTGTACTCGACAGGGGTGCCGCCGGCCAGGCCGGTCAGGTCGTGCTGCACCGTGTACGGGGCGTGGTCGGCGCTGCCCAGCAGCGTCCACCGGCCGCCGGCCACGCGGGCCGCGACGGTGACGGTGGCCAGCGGGTCGCCGGTCACCCGGGCGGTGACCGCCGCCCGGGTGGCGACCGACGCGTCCGGAGCCGGGCTGGTGATGGTGATGGTCGGCTTGTCGGCCGCCGGTGCGATGGGGTTGCCGGCCCGGTACACCGCCGCCGACAGCGGCGGCACGGTCACTGTCAACTCGCCGTCGTCGCCGGCCTGTTCGTCGCCCGAGCCGCCGTAGATGCCGGTGAAGGTGGCGCCGGCCGACCAGGTGTCCACTGTGACAGTCTGCGCGGTGTCGGCGTTGTTCACGGCCACCACGTACTCGGTGCGGTCGGCCGGGGCGATCCGGGAGGCGGCGAAGACGCCGGGCCCGTCGGCCGCGTACCGGGTGACCTGCACACCGTCGCGCAGCGCCGGGTGGGCCTGGCGCAGCCGGCCCAGGTCGGCGATGGTCCGGTACAGCGGGTGGGTCGTGTCGAACTGGTCGCTGGCGTGGGTGCGGTCGGTGCCGAGCAGGTCGTCGTCGAGATAGTCGGGAACCTTCGACGCGAACATGTCCTGGCGGGCGTCCTTGTCCCCGCCCGGGCCGGTGAAGCCCTGCTCGTCGCCGGAGTAGACCACCGGCTGACCACGGGTCAGGAACATCAACTGGTGCGCGAGCTGGTCGCGACGCAGGTGGCTGGCCGGGTCGCTGCCACCACCGGCGATGAACGAACCGATCCGGCCCATGTCGTGGTTGCCGAGGAAGGTGGTCAACCGGCCGGCGTCGGTGTCCCGGGCCGCGTAGAGGTCGTCGCGGGCGTACACGTCGGCGAGCGCCTTCGCGGAGCCGGCGCCGGCGGTGAAGCCCCGCGCGGCCTCCTGGAAGGCGAAGTCGAGGGTGGCCGGCAGGCCACCCTGGCGGACGTAGCTGGAGCTGATCTCCGGGTCGGCGCTGTACACCTCGCCGAACATGAAGAAGTCCTTCTTGCCGGCCTTCTCGGCGGCCCGCTCGATGCCCTGGCTGAACTGCGGCCAGAAGTCCATGTTGACGTGCTTCACGGTGTCCAGTCGGAAGCCGTCGACGCCGGTCGCGCCGATCCAGTCCCCGTACGCCTCGGTCAGGCCCCGGACCACCTCGGGGCGCTCGGTCCACAGGTCGTCGAGGCCGAAGAAGTCGCCGTACTCGCTGTTCTCGCCGGCGAAGGTGGAGTCACCCCGGTTGTGGTACATGGTGGCGTCGTTCAGCCAGGCGGGGACCTTGACGCTCGCGTCCTTCGGTTCGGCGAACGTCGGCGTGTACGGGAAGGACTCCTTGTTGACCGGCGGGAACGCCCGGGAGCCGTCGGCGTGGTTGCGGTCCTCGAACGCCCGGCCCTGCGCGTCGGTGTACGGCGAGGTCGCCTTGTCCACGTACGCGTACTTGTCCTCGGCGTACTTGATCACGTCGGCGGTGTGGTTGACGATCACGTCGAGGTAGATCTTGAGGCCGCGCTGGTGGGCGAGCTTGACCAGCCGCTTCATCTCTTCCATCGTGCCGAAGTGCGGGTCCACCTGGGTGAAGTCGGTGATCCAGTAGCCGTGGTAGCCGGCCGAGATGTCGTTGCCGGCACCCTGCACCGGCCGGTTCTTGAAGATCGGGGCGAGCCAGATGGCGGTGGTGCCCATCCCCTGGATGTAGTCCAACTTGTCGATGACGCCCTTGAGGTCGCCGCCGTGGTAGAAGCCCTTGTCGGTCGGGTCGAGGCCGGTCCGCAGGCGGTCGCCGGTGAGGCCGCCGCGGTCGTTGCGGGGGTCTCCGTTGGCGAACCGGTCCGGCAGGACGAAGTAGAACTGCTCGGCTCGGGCGGAGTTGCCGCCGGCCTTGAGCAGCGCCGCGGCGGTGGGTTCGTCACGCCACTGGGTCGCGCCGCCGATCGCGAGTGGGGCGCCGTCGGACGGCCGGGGGCCTGCGGCGGCGGGGTGCACGGCGACCGGAGCGCCGACGAGCGTGACGGTGAGCAGGGAAGCAAGGGCCAGCAGGGCAGTGCGCGGTATCGGCGGGGGTTTCATCGACGCCTTCCTCTGGTCGCTGATTGGCCGCACGCTAACCCTTGCCGAAACATTCTGCAATACCTTGCAAACATGGTCGCAACAAAGCAACATCCTTGCGGAAGCGCCGCTCAGAGCCCGTTGCAGCGGACCCCGTCGACCGTGCACTCCCGTGGCGTGCTGGACGCCCGCTCCATGTGGAACCGCAACGACACCGAACCGCCGGGCGACACCTCGACCCCGCTGACGTACGTGAAGCCGTCATCGGACTGGCGGACCGTCCCCTGTGGGACGCCCTCCACCCAGGCGGTCACCAGCCGTCCACCGGAGAACTCCAACCGCACCGTCCAACCGCGGCTCCGGGCGGACGTGTTGACCATCGCCACCTCGCCGATGAAACCCCCGTCGAAGCTCTGCACCACCCGGTACCGCCCGGTCATCGCCGGCTGCCCCGGCGCGGCCCGGCTCGGCGACCGCGACGCCGTCGGCTTCCCGATCGGACCGACCGTCGGGTCGGCCGATGGTGAACCGGACCCGGCGGCGCTCGGCGGCAGCCCGCTCGCACGGCCGGATATCCCCGGCAGCACCGGCGCCGGAGACGGTGCCGTGGTGGGCACGCTCGGCGCCACCACCGCTGATGGCACCGGCAGCGCCGGCGGCTGCGCGCCGTCCGGCGCGGGGCTACGCCCCCGGTACGCGCCGAGGGCCACGATGAGCAGGACCACCATCACGACGACACCGGCGCCGACCACGATCCAGGGCGACGTGGCGATCGCCACCGGACCGTGTGGCGGGCGCGGAACACGGCGCATGCCGGACATGTACCTCCTTCAGCGGACCGTCCGCGCAGCGTAACGATCGGCGGCCCGGCCCGGAAAGCCTTGGCAGTGCGGCGGTCTCGCGGCGCGGCGGCGCGGCGCTGGCTCAGCCGATCCGGCAGTCCACCCCGTTGATCGTGCACTTGACCGGTCGTTGCGCCGAGTCACCCCAGCCGACGCGCAACCGCAGCGTCCGAGAGTCACCCGCATCCAGCGAACTGGTCCCGCGCAACACGAACTCCCCGTGTCCGCGCCCTCGCACCGAGACGCCCGAGTCCTCACTCACTCGCAGAGTCCAGGTGTCGTCGTCGAACACCAACTCCACCTGCCAGTCCACCGACCGACTCGACTCGTTGGCGATCGCCAGCACCGCCGCGTCCCCGTCCCAGCCGTTCGTACCGACCTCGTACCGGGCGCTGACCGTGTCGTCCGCCGACGGCGCCATCAGGACGCTCGTCCGCCCCGGAGTCGGCGAGCCGGTGACGGTGGCCCGCGGTGACGGCGTCCGACTACTGCGTGACGGTCGCGGCGACACCGAGCGCCGCTCCACAGCGGCCGGAGTCGGCCCACCGGTGGCCGACGCGGCGGCCGGCACGGTCGGCAGGAACGCCGGAGGCGCGGCCTGCGGCGGCGCGTCGCGCTCCCTGGTCCGGAACGACAACAGCGCGATCACCAGGAGCACCACCAGCGCGCACACACCGAGCAGCACCACGATCCATGGCACCGACGCCAACACCCGCGCCGCCCGCGAATCTGCCGCACCTTCCGGCCGCACCGCCATCAGGTCTCCCCTCGTCCCCACCGACGCGACAGCGTAGCCAGACCCGCACGGACCGGAAACCGGGCGGGTACGGATCGGGCCGACCGGCCCCCGTCGGTCAGCCCGTCCGGACGACCGTGCAGATCAGTGGGCCGTCATCCGAGATACGCAGGAGGTACCGGTACCGCTCCCCCGGCACCGCCTGCCCCCGACTGTCCAGGAACTCCCACTCCACCGCCACCATCGTCAACAACGCGGACACCGGCTGCACGTCCTCGATCCGGGCGTGGGCCGCGACCAACTCCCGGTCCTGGTAGTCGGGTGCGGCGCCCACGAAGGACAGCGCCACCGCCGCGGCGGACGTGAACGAGAAGCTGTAGGTGTCGGCCACCACCAGCCCCGGCAGGGCATAGCAGCCGGCGATGGACGGCAGGTCGCCGGAGGTCAACGCCACGCCGTACCGGTCGAAGAAGTCGGCCAACGTGTCAAGATCCGTGGAGGCGTTCACGGTCACAGCAATTGCCGGTCACCGCCCAGGTCAAACCTCAGCGCGGCGGTACCTGAACCTCGATCTCGGAACCCAACCGGGCGTCAGCGGCCAGACCAAGGTCGTCACCACTCCAGAACCGCCCCGGGTCATACCAGTTCGGACGCCGACCCGCCGGCAGCAACCCCATTGCCTCATAGGTCACCGCCACCACCTCGGCGCAGTACGCCGTCTCCAGCGCCCGGTCCCGCTCCCTTGCCGATCGGGCCGAGCCGGAGGGGTTGGCGCGGTCGCCCGGGTTGGCGCGGTCGCCCGGGTTGGCGCGGCCGGCCTGGTTGGCGCGGCCGGCCTGGTTGGCGCGGTCCGTCGGGGTCGGTCGAGGTGTCGGCTGGCCGAGGCGCGACAGCGCCGACAGCCGATCGAAATGCGGCAGCGCGGAAAGCCGGCCGGGGCGCGGCAGCGCCGGCACCCGACCCCGCACCCAGCGCCACGCCAACTGGGCGGTCGACGGGAACGGCGTGCCGTCCAACCGCGCGATCGTCCGCAGCACCGCCCGCTCCATCTCCGCGTCGGCCGGCGGGTCGAGCTGCCGCAGCCAGGCCCGTTGGCCGTACCGGTTGGCCCAGACGCAGACCGCGTCCCGCAGGTCGTGCAGCTGGACGCCGCGTTGGTGGCTGCCCGACCACAGGTCCGGCAACGACCTGCCCAACTCCGCGTGCCACATCAGCGGCGGCATGTCGTCCAGCACCACTGCCATCCCGACGTGGTTCACCGGGCTGTTGGTGGTGAACTGGATCGCCCGGTCCGGCACGCTGCGACCCCGGAACACCCACACGTCACCGGTGCGGGTCAACTCGACGGCCTCATCCAGGCTGATGCTCATGAGGGTCTAGCCTAGGCCGATGCGGCAACGAATGCGGTGGTGGAAGGTTCTCGGGCTGGCCGGGCTCGCCGGCGTCGCGGCGTCCGGTGTGGTCATCGCGCGGGCCGAACGGCGGCGGCGCGCGTACACCCCGGAGGAGATCCGGCAGCGACTGCTGGAGCGGCACGCCCAGGCCGGCGACGCCGCGAAGCCCGGCGATCCGGCCTGACTCGCTGTCCCTTCTAGATCGTCTGGGGCAACCGGGCAGGTCGATGATCGATACGATGAGGCCATGACGACGCCCGTCGCACAACGGCCCTTCGTCCTGTCCACCCCGGCTGCGCCGGTCGAACGACACGGCCACGTCGACCTGCACCTGCCCACCCAGACCGGTCCCGCGCCCGCCGTCGTGGTGGTGCACGGCGCTCCACTGCCACCCGACGCGCCCGACCCCCGCGACTGGCTGCTCTACCGCGGCTATGGCGCGCTGCTCGCCGCCAGCGGAGTGGTCACCGCGCTGGTCAGCTACCAGGTGTCCGACCTGTCGGCGCTGCCCGCCGCAGCCGACGACATCGCCGCCATGGTCGAGCAGGTCCGCGCCGATCCGCGGGTCGACAGCGAGCGGGTGGTGCTGTGGTTCTTCTCCGGCGGCGGCCTCTTCGCAGCCGACTGGCTCCGCGTCCCGCCGCCATGGCTACGCGGGATCGCACTGACGTACCCGCTGCTCATCCCGTTCCCCGGCTGGGAGGTCGACGCCCGGTTCCTGCCGGTCGAGGCACTCAGCTCCGGCACCGGCGTGCCACTGGTGCTGACCCGCGCCGGCCAGGACATCCCGCCGGTCCTGGCCGGCATCGACGCGTTCCTCCCCGCGGCCACCGCGCAGGGTTGGCCGATGCGGGTGATCGAGGTGCCGGACGGGCAGCACTCCTTCGACATCCTCAACCCCGGCCCGCAATCCGAGGCAGCCGTCCTGGCCGCCCGCGACGCGGTCCTGGAGCTACTCGCCGCAACCTGACCGTTCGCGCCCGGCATGATCGTGCTCGATCCTCGTTGTAGTGGCCTCCTCATCGCGGCGAGGGGCCTGTTTCCTGGATCGAGCACGATTGTGGGTGGGCCTGGTGCGTGTCGGGTCCGGCCAGCTTGGTCCGGTCTTCGCACTGCGGCCCGGCCGCGTCGTCGCGCCTGAGCAGACCCCGGGTGGGCCGGCCCGTGAGACGTTCTGCCACCCGGGCCGGGTCGGGGCGGGGCGCCCGAACGACCCAGACCGGCATGATCCACTCGAATTTCATGATGTCGGGGGGTCTCCGGCCTCCGGACACCGCGTTTTCCGTGAACCCGAGTCGCTCATCCCGCCGTGACCGCCGTGTCCGTTTCGCCGGCTGGGTGCGTTGTCCGGTTTGACGCGGGGTGTCGGGTGGTCGGGGCCACCCCGGCGGCGGAATCGGCGGCCCGGCCGGGTCGTTATACCTGGCATGCCACCGCGACCATCGGGTCGTGGGGCGCGGCAGCCGCCGGGAACACCCGCCAGGCCGCCCCGGTTACACCCCCCGAACGGCCGAGCACCACAACAGGCCCCCTGCGGGTAGGCGGAATGACCT